>NZ_JBPKBI010000003.1:206183-257264 GCF_051388935.1 Yinghuangia sp. YIM S10712 | reverse complement strand
CCCCCCCCCCCGCCGCGTTCCGGACCACTGCCGCCGCCGCGGATCGATCCGCCACGCGGCGGTTTTTCCCACGGCCGTTACCCGCGCCACCGGCCAGTCTCACCCGTCGTGGCCCCGGCCGGAGTTACGGTGAGTTCGTCGTCTGACGCATGCGGCCGCCTGCCGGCCGTGCCTCACCCACTCCCGGGGGTGCTACACCGATGAGCAAAGTCGTGCTGGTCACCGGGGTGACGCGCGACCTCGGCGGCCGCTTCGCGCGGCTGATCCTGCGCGCTCCCGGTGTCGAACGCGTGATCGGGGTCGACGCGGCCGAGCCTCGCCACGAACTCGACGGCGTCGAGTTCGTCCCGGCGGACATCCGCAACCCGATGATCGCCAAGGTCATCGCGTCCGCCGCCGTCGACACCGTGGTCCACCTGAGCCCCGCCGAGACCGCGCCGACCGGTTATCCGGGCACCGCGACATCGGCCAAGGAAACCAACGTCATCGGCACGATGCAGCTCCTCGCCGCGTGCCAGAAGGCGCCTTCGGTGCGCAACCTCGTGGTGCGCTCGACCACGGCCGTCTACGGCGCGTCACCGCGTGATCCGGCGATTTTCGAAGAGGACATGGAGCCCCGCGTCCCGCCGTCCCGGGGCTGGGCCAAGGACGCCGTCGAGATCGAGGGCTACGTCCGCGGTTTCGCACGCCGCCGCCCCGACGTCCCGGTCACCGTGCTGCGCTTCGCGCCCATCCTCGGCCCGACCATCTCCTCGCCGATGGCCGACTACTTCTCCCTCCCGTTCCTGCCGACCGTCCTCGGATACGACCCGCGGCTCCAGTTCCTGCACGAGGACGACGCACTCGACGCCCTGAGCGTCGCGGTCGCCACCCACGAGCCGGGTACG
This sequence comes from Yinghuangia sp. YIM S10712, assembly GCF_051388935.1. NCBI lineage: Bacteria > Bacillati > Actinomycetota > Actinomycetes > Kitasatosporales > Streptomycetaceae > Yinghuangia > Yinghuangia sp. YIM S10712. The sequence continues at coordinate 256,377 of NZ_JBPKBI010000003.1, read as the reverse complement.
TACAACATCGCCGCAGACGGCGTGCTGGCTCTCTCCCAGGCCGCCCGGCGGCTCGGCCGGCCCGTGGTGCCGGTGCCGTCCCGCGCGATCGGCGTGGTGGGCCAGGGCCTGCGCCGCGCGGGAGCCATGGACCTGTCCGCCGAGCAGGTGCGGCTGCTGACCCACGGCCGCGTCGTCGACACCGCGCGGGCACGCGAGCGCCTGGGATTCGTCCCGCGCCGCACCACCGCGGAGACTTTCGACGACTTCGCCCGAGGCCGCGGCCTGCGCGGCCTGCTGTATCCCGAGCGCATCGGCCAGGTGCCGGACCGCCTCGCGTCCCTACTGCTCACCAGGAGGAGCCCGGATGGGTGACGCCCGGATCATCCCCTTCGACGGATCCGCGGGCGCGTCGCGGGGCTCCGCCGGCCGGGGCGCGCGGCGTCCCGGCAGCCGCGGCACACGGTCGGAGGCGGTGAGCGCGGGCTCCAACGCCCGCCACGCGCGCGACGAGCAGGCGATCGACGAAGCCGAAGACACCGAGGACGCGGTACCGGTCCGCGAGTCCGTGCCCCGCCGCGCCACGCGGAACACCCGGCGCGGCCCCGTGCGGGCCGTGGGAGCCGCCGACGAGGCGGGAGCGGCGGGGGACGGCCCCGCAGGTGCGCAGGCCCGCCCCCGCAGCGCCGGGTTCGGCAGGCTCGCGGGCGCGCTGGCGGGCGTCGTCGGGGGAGCCGCACGCGGCCTGGCCGACGGCCTCGCGGGCCCCGGCTGGGAGGACAAGGCCGCGGACGGCCTCGCCTTCGTGCGCCGCCGCATCACAGGCGACTACGAGGTCGACGAATTCGGTTTCGACCCCGAGCTGACCGACGCCCTGATCATGTCGATCCTGCGCCCGCTGTACGACAAGTACTTCCGGGTCGAGGTCCGCGGCCTGGAGCACGTACCGGACGAGGGCGGCGCGCTGATCGTCGCCAACCATTCCGGCACCCTCCCGCTCGACGCGCTCATGACACAGGTTGCGGTGCACGACCACCACCCCGGGGCCCGCAATCTGCGGCTCCTCGGCGCCGACCTGGTCTTCCAGCTCCCGCTGGTCGGCCAGCTCGCCCGCAAGAGCGGCCACACGCTCGCCTGTCATGCCGACGCCGAACGCCTTTTGCGGCAAGGGGAGTTGGTCGGTGTCTGGCCGGAGGGCTTCAAGGGGCTGGGCAAGCCGTTCAAGGACCGCTACAAGCTCCAGCGCTTCGGGCGCGGCGGGTTCGTCTCCGCCGCGCTGCGCACCGGGGTGCCCATCGTGCCGTGCGCGATCGTGGGCGCCGAGGAGATCTACCCCATGATCGGCAACTTCCGGACGCTCGCGCGGCTGCTCGGGCTGCCGTACTTCCCGGTGACACCGACGTTCCCGCTGCTCGGGCCGATCGGGCTGGTGCCGCTGCCGACGCGGTGGCACATCGAGTTCGGGGAGCCGATCCGCACGGACGCGTACCCGGCGCAGACCGCCGACGACCCGATGGTGGTCTTCAACCTGACCGATGAGGTGCGCGAGACCATCCAGCACACGATCTACCGCGTCCTCATGCAGCGGCGATCGGTGTTCTTCTGACGGACTCCGGTCGCCTGTGAGGCCCCGACGTGACTGTGCCCCGGCTGCTTGGACCGGGGCACAATCACATCGGAGACGGGGTTCGCTGCGGCTCGCCTATTGCTCGGCGGACCCCGCGGCACCCCCGATGGTGATGCCGATGCCCGGCAGCCTGGGGATCAGCGGAGGTACGTCCAGCCCTATGGGCGGGATCACCGGCAGCGGCACCGTGAGGTCCACGGAACTGGGGCTCGGTGACGGAGTGGTCGATTCGTCGGCCGGAGGCTCCAGAAGCGGCACGGTGACGTTGGGCAGCAGAGACTCGACGCCCGGACTCGTGGACGGCTGGGGAGCCGACGTCTGGCCGGAGGCGTCCGTTGGGGCCTGTCCCGCCACCGGCGGCACGCCGGGGGCCGCCGGAAGGACGGGCGCGACCTGCGGCGGCGAACCCGCGGCGGGGACACCGCCGCGGCCCGGCGCGTTTGCCGAGCCGCCGTCCTGTCCGGCCGCCGGGCTGTCGTCGGAGCCGTTGCTGCCGGTGGAGCCGGCGGCGGTCTTGTCGAAGTCGTCGAACGTCCGGATGTCCTGCGGGCTGAGCACGCCGGGGATCGGCGTGACCTGCCGCCGGATGTCGTAGAGCAGGTCCCACACGAGGTCGCGCTCGCCGGAGACCTCGCCGGGCAGGCGGTCGTCGATACGGTCCATGCGCTCGGTGCCGGACCGCGCGAAGGCCGCGAGGTCGCGCATGGGGGCGATCTCGGTCTTGTCGGAGGCCTCGTACGACTCGGTGAGCAGCTCGCGGCCCTTCTCGGTCTCCGAGCGCATGTCGGCCAGCACCGAGCGCAGGTGCCCGATCGTGGCCTTGTCGATCGCGCCGTCGCCCTCGCGCTCCAGCAGCCGCTCGGCCTCGGAGAGGCGCGTCCGGGCCTGGTCGAGATAGCGCTCGCCGCGCTCCTGGTCGGAGTCGGCCAACGAGAGGCGGAAGTCCTCGATGCCGCGCTTGACGCCGTACGTCATGTCGCCCGGCAGCGCGTCCGAACTCGCCACCGCGATCCCCCCGAGCCCCCCTGCGGTCAACACGATGGCTGTGCCCGCCGCCGCGAACCGCCGCCGCCGTCGCACCGTGCGCTGCCGGATGCTGATCTCCGCGTGCCGCCGTGCGCCCCGCCGGGCGTCGGCGGCCGGGGCGGGCAGGGTGGCAGCCTCCTCGACGAGGCGACTGCGCAGCGCAGCCCGGAAATCGGCGGTCGGGGTGGGCCCCGCCTCCCCCTCCTCGCGCAGCGAGGCCGCGGTGGCCAGCGCCTGCGCGACCTTCGGGTCGAGCTCGCCCGTGCCTGCGGCGCCCTCCTGCCCCGGATGCCCCGGACCGTCCCCGTGGGTCTCCCCCCGGTCGGTCGCGGGGCCGGACTCCATCTTTTCGAGTGCCTCGGCGAAGGCCGATACACGACGCCGGTCCACAACCGCGATGCTCACGGGCCGCACCTCCTCTCCCCGGATGCCCGTCCAGGGACGTCTTCGGGTCGGGGGCCGTGAGTCGGCTCCCCGCCACGCCGCGCCCCCACGGGGGCTGGTATCCGGGAGAACGAGCCGACGGCCTTCGGGGTTACGGAAGTGTGATTCACCGCACGTCCTCCGGCAACAGGCGGGCAAGTGTGCGGACGGCACGGTACTGCAAGGTCTTGATCGCGCCCTCGTTCTTGTTCATGATCCGCGCGGTCTCGGCGACCGAAAGGCCTTGCAGGAACCGGAGGGTGACGCATTCCTGCTGTTGCGGATTCAGGCGCCGGACCGCGTCGAGCAGCGCCGCGTTGGAGAGAGTTTCGAGGACGCACTCCTCGGGACTGGGCTCCACCTCGTTCGCGTCCAGCATCTCGCCGGTGGTCACTTCGAGCCGGAAGCGGCTCGATTTGAAGTGGTCCGCGACAAGGTTGCGGGCGATCGTGACGAGCCACGCGCCGAAGTCGCGGCCCTGCCAGGTGAACGTGCCGATGCGGCGCAAAGCGCGCAGGAAGGTCTCGCTGGTCAGGTCCTCGGCGATCGCGCGACCGCCGACGCGGTAGTAGATGTAGCGGTACACCGTGTCGAGGTAGTTGTCGTACAACTGCGCGAACGCTTCGCCGTCCCCGTTCTGGGCGAGCTCGACCAGGGCCATGACCCGTGCGGCTTCGCCGTCCGGGGCGCTGCCCCGCGTGTAACCGGATCCGCGGGCGGGCCGGGCGGGTTCGGTGGTGCCGGTTCGGGCGGCCCGGCCGACCACGCCGGCGAGCCCGCGCTCGCGGGACCCTCCGGCGTCGGCCACCGCGGTGGCGAGAACGAGGTCATGGGGCGAGGGGTCGAAGGCAGCGATCACCGCCGCTCGGAGCGTCGCAAGCCCGGTCACGTCAACCCGGACGATTCGGTGCACGGGACTCCCTGTTGCGTCGTCATCATCGGCGTCATGACTAAAAGTGCGAGAACGATCACCCATAGTAGGGACAAGGGGGACCGCTGTGCGCCGATCGAGAATAACGCTTAGTAAAGCCAGGAATACCAAGGGTGCTCATCGGCGTTGTGAAGCTACCGCCACGGCTGTGCGAACTGTGCCGATTGGGCGATTCCCGGGACGTGGCCAACGTCGAGTGCTATAAAGCGCACATCGCCGCGTCTTGGGCGTGTCCGGAAATACCTGCGGCCGGTCGGCACGCCGCACGTGGCAGATCGGCTCGGGCCACCGCGTGGTGCCGCGTGTCTGGCCAGGGGCTTGCCGCCCCGTCCGAACGTCGGGGCTGCCGAGCACGGGCCGCATCGCGGTGAGGCGGTGCAAACCGGGAGGTTTGCCGCAGCCGGTGGGCCCCTGCGTCGAGCCTCGTCATGCGGTGCCGCGGCGGAATCCCGGCGACGCGGCCCTGGACCGGGCGGGCGGTGCGACGGGGCTGCCGTGGCACCGACAGCACTGCGGATTCGCATCCGCCTCACGCTGCCAGATCGCGCGCGTGTTCGGGCGCGAATCCCCGTCCCCCGCGCGAAACTCGGGCGGCCGGGCCGGATGACGGCGCGATCCGGACGCGGTCGGCGGGCACGGGCCGGGGCTCGTGCCGCCGCGCGGGGGCATCGCCGTGTCGGCCGGTCGTCAGCCGAGCTGTGGTGGCGACGCGGGCGGCTGCGGGACCGGTTCGGCGTGTTCGGCCGGCCAGGTGGAGTGTCGGGGCCGGCACACCCCGATCGGATGCGAAAGATTTCGGCCAGTTCTCCGCATGGTCCATGTCACGTCGCGTCGAACTCCCCGCACGACACCGTGTGCTTGGGCGGCCCGGCAGTGCGGCGCGGCTGCGTACCGCTGTGCCTGCGCGCGATGCGTCCGCAAGGTGCCGGGCTCGGCCGCGTCGGCGCGGTACGGCGTGGCCGGCAGCGCGGGGTCCGTGCGGTACGGCGTGGCCGTGCGGCGCGGTGTCCGCGGGCGATACGTCCGGCAAGTTGCCGGGTTGGCCCCGTCAGCTCAGTGCGGCGCGGCGGCGTACCGCGGTGCCTGCGGCCAGGGCACCCGCGACGGCGCCGACGCCGGCGGCTGCCGGGATGCCGATCCGGGCGGCCTTGCGGCCGGTCCGGTAGTCCTTGACCCGCCAGCCGTGCTCCCGGGCGTGGCGACGCAGTTTCGCATCGGGGTTGACCGCGCAGGGGTCGCCGACCAGCGACAGCATGGGGATGTCGTTGCTCGAATCGCTGTAGGCCGAGCAGTCGGCGAGGTCGAGGTTCTCGCGTGCGGCGAGTCCGCGCACCGCCTCGGCCTTCGCCTCGCCGTGCAGCAGTTCGCCCACCAGGCGCCCCGTGTAGTACCCGTCGCGGGTCTCGGAGACGGTGCCGAGCGCGCCGGTCAGGCCGAGGCGGCCGGCGATGGTCGTGGCGATCTCGATCGGCGCGGCGGTGACCAGCCAGACCTGGCGGTCCGCGTCGAGGTGCATCTGGGCGAGTGCGCGCGTGCCGGGCCAGATCTTGTCGGCCATGTACTCGTCGAAGATCTCCTCGCCGAGCGCGGTGACCTCTTCGACCGAGTGGCCTTTCACGAACGAGAGCGCGGTCTCCTGGGCGTCGCCGACGTGGCCCATGTGCTCCCCGCCGAGCCGGAAGCGGGCCTGTTGCCAGCCGAAGCGCATGATGTCGCGCTTGTCGAAGAAGCGGCGGGCGTACAGGCCGCGCGCCATGTGGAAAATCGACGCGCCCCGCATGACCGTGTTGTCGAGGTCGAAGAACGCGGCTCCGAGGACGCGCTGTTCGACGGCATGATCGGTCGGAAGCGGGTGGACCGACGCGTGGGCGGCCTCGGCCGCGGCCTCGCCCGCGGTCACGGCGCGAGTCAGCGAAAAACCCCGGACATCCCGGCGCAGCACAGCCATGCGGCGAGCGTAACGGCGTTGCGTTGCGCTTGTGTGGCCGACGTGCGGCGGTTCGCTGTCACTTGGGTGATCTGCCGGGGTACGAGGCGGTTGCCGGGCCCACGAACCACCCGTTCGGCTCGACGTGCGGCGGCGAGCGGCGACAATCGGGGCGTGGGCATCTTCCGTCGGCGCAGCGCCGCCACCGTATCCGACACGTCGTCAGGTTCTTCTTCCGCATCCGAAACCCCCGCCGAGTCCGTCGCCGGCGCGTCGGGGCGCGTGGTGACGATGCTGAGTCGACCGGGCTGTCATCTCTGCGACGACGCGCGGGCGGTCATCCTGCGCGTCACCGGCGAACTCGGTGTGGCCTTCGAGGAGGTGGACATCACAACGGATCCGAAGCTGGAAGAGGAGTACGGGGAGCAAATTCCGGTGACGCTTGTGAACGGACGTCAACACGACTTCTGGCGGGTCGACGAGGGCCGGCTGCGCGCTGCCCTGGCGTGACCGGGAGGTTACCGATGCGTCACCTTGTGTGATCGACTTCACAGGGTCGGCCGGGAACCAACGAGTGATGCATGTCACGACCTGCGGACAAATCGGACATCAGCTTTGTGCACACGTTCACAAAAGCCTAACCTGGCAGTCGAAACCGCAGGTCCCACCCACAGGAGCACCGTGGCTACAGGCCGTACCGAGCGACCGGCGCACCGGGGACGCGGTATTCCCGAGGCGACGGTGGCGCGGCTCCCGCTGTACCTCCGAGCGCTGAGCGCGCTCTCGGAGCGCGGCGTGCCGACCGTGTCCTCCGAGGAGCTCGCGGCTGCCGCCGGCGTCAATTCCGCGAAGCTGCGCAAGGACTTGTCGTACCTCGGCTCCTACGGCACCCGCGGTGTCGGGTACGACGTCGAGTATCTCGTTTACCAGATCTCCCGCGAGCTCGGTCTGACGCAGGACTGGCCGGTCGCCATCGTCGGTATCGGCAACCTCGGACACGCGCTCGCAAACTACGGCGGCTTCGCGTCGCGAGGTTTCCGTGTCGCCGCACTGCTCGACGCGGACCGCGCGGTCACCGGGCAGCGCATAGCCGGCATGGTCGTGCGGCACATGGACGACCTCGAACAGATCGTGCGCGACGACCACGTCTCGATCGGGGTCATCACGACGCCGGCGCCCGCCGCCCAGAGCGTGTGCGACCGTCTCGTGGCGGCCGGCATCACAAGCATTCTGAACTTCGCCCCGACCGTCCTCTCCGTTCCCGAGGGCGTCGACGTTCGGAAGGTCGATCTGTCGATAGAGCTGCAGATCTTGGCCTTCCACGAGCAGCGCAAGTCGGGCACCGACGGCGTTGCCCCCCAACTTCCCCCCGCCGCCTCCGGCGCCGCCGCTTCCCCGGTCGGTGACCTCGGCGGCGATCTGCCCGAGGTGATGCCGGCGTGAACGACCGGACTTTGTACGCCTGTTCCGCTACCGCGCGGGCGGCCGACGCACGCCCCGGCCGCAGCGAGGTGCGGGTATGAGTGTCCTCGTCGTGGGGCTCAGCCACCGAACCGCCCCGGTCAGGCTGCTGGAGCGCGTCGCCATTTCCGGCGACGCGCTGGTCAAGCTGCTCCAGGACGTGTCCACCGCCGAGCCGGTCGCCGAGGCGCTGCTGCTGTCCACCTGCAACCGTGTCGAGCTGTACGCCGACGTGGACCGCTTCCACGGCGGTGTCTCCGACTTGTCGGGCCTCCTCGCGCGCCACACGGGCGTCGCCATCGAGGAGCTCACCCCGCACCTGTACGTGCACTACGAGGAGCGGGCGGTCCACCACCTCTTCTCGGTGGCGTGCGGTCTCGACTCCATGGTCGTCGGCGAGGGCCAGATCCTGGGCCAGCTCAAGTCGGCGCTCGCGCTCGCGCAGGAGTCCGGCAGCGCCGGCCGGGTCCTCAACGAACTCGCCCAGCAGGCACTGCGAGTCGGCAAGCGCGCGCACAGCGAGACGGACATCGACCGCGCGGGCCAGTCGCTGGTCACCGTCGGCCTGGAGCAGGCGGAGGCGGCCGGCGGCCACGTCGGCGGCAGCCGCGCGCTGGTCGTCGGCGCCGGGTCGATGAGCGCGCTCGCGGCCACCACGTTGCAGCGCCAGGGCGCGGGCAACATCGTCATCACGAACCGCACCTACGAGCGGGCCGAACACCTCGCGGACCAGGTCGGCGGCCGGGCCATCCCGATCAGCGCGCTGCCGGAGGCGCTGGCCGGGTCCGACCTGGTGATCTCCTGCACCGGCGCGACCGGCCTGGTGATCTCCGCGGCCGACATCGAGGCGGTCATGGCGTCCCGCCGTGAACGCTCCGTCGACCGCCCGCTGGTGCTGATCGACCTGGCCCTGCCGCGCGACATCGACCCCGCGGTGTGCGACCTGGACGGCGTCCACCTGGTCGACCTCGAACTGCTCGCCGATGTGGGCTCGGGCGCCTCCGGCACCGCGGACGTCGACGTCGTCCGCCGCCTCGTCTGCGACGAGGTCGCCGAGTTCGCCACCGCGCAGCGGGCACTGGCGGTCACACCGACGGTCGTCGCGCTGCGCTCGATGGCCGCGGACGTCGTACGGTCGGAACTCGAACGGCTTGCCGGGCGTACCCCTGACCTCCACGCCAAGCAGCGCGGCGAGGTCGAGCAGACCATCCGGCGCATCGTCGACAAGCTGCTGCACGCGCCGACCGTGCGCGTCAAGCAGTTGGCGGCCGAGCCCGGCGGCGCCTCGTACGCGGAGGCGCTGCGCACGCTCTTCGACCTCGGGCCGGGGCCGATGGCCGCGGTGAGCCGCGCCGACCTCGGGACGGAGGGCACCGCCGCGCCGGACGCCGGGATCGATGTCGCGCAGGTGCTCGGTGCGGACGTGCCGCGCGAAAACAGTGGCAGCATCGAGAGCAGCGGAGGAGGTGCGGCATGACCGACAAGCCCCTGCGCCTCGGCACCCGCCGCAGCGCGCTCGCGATGGCGCAGTCCGGCCACGTCGCCGACGCACTCACCCGGGCGACCGGCCGCGAGGTCGAACTCGTCGAGATCACCACGTACGGCGACACCTCGCGCGAACACCTCGCCCAGATCGGCGGCACCGGCGTGTTCGTGTCGGCGCTGCGCGACGCGCTCGCCGACGGGAGCATCGACTTCGCGGTGCACTCCCTCAAGGACCTCCCGACCGCGAGTCCCGAGGGCCTGACCCTCGCCGCGGTCCCTCCGCGGCAGGACCCGCGCGACGCCCTCGTGGCCCGCGACGGCCTGACGCTCGGCGAACTGCCCGCGGGCTCGCGCATCGGCACGGGGTCGCCGCGCCGCGCCGCGCAGTTGCGCGCGCTCGGTCTCGGCCACGAGATCGTGCCGATCCGCGGCAACGTCGACACCCGCATCAAGTTCGTCGCCTCCGGCGAACTCGACGCGGTGATCCTGGCCAAGGCGGGCCTCGCCCGTCTCGGCCGCGCGGGCGAGGCCACCGAGGTCCTCGATCCGCTCCAGATGCTGCCGGCGCCCGGACAAGGGGCACTGGCGGTCGAGTGCGCGTCCTCGGACGCGGCTCTCGTCGAACTGCTCGGCGTGCTCGACGACCCGGACACCCGGGCCGCCGTTCTCGCCGAGCGCATGCTGCTCGCCGAACTGGAGGCCGGATGCTCGGCCCCGGTGGGCGCTCTCGCGGACGTGTCCGCGGGGGAGTCCGACGGCGAGGAGGTCACCGAGCTGTACCTGCGGGCGATCGTCGCCGACGGCGACGGATCCCGCAGCGTACGGTTGTCCGCCACCGGACCCCTGGACGAGGCGGCGTCTCTCGGCCGTGAACTGGCCGCCGAGATGCTTGCCCGGGGTGCCGCCGGTCTGATGGGGGAGCGCGTCCCTTGAGCCCCAGAGCGAAGAAGAAGCCCAGCGGAACCGTCACCTTCGTCGGCGCGGGTCCCGGCGACCCCCGCCTGCTGACCCTGCGTGCCGTCGAGGTGCTCGCCGAGGCGGACGTCGTCGTCGCCGACGCGTCCACGCGCGCCCGTGTGGTGTGCCACTGCCGCCCCGACGTGGAAGTGCTCGACCCGGTGTCCTCCGCCGACGGCGAGCCTCTGGCTGCCGCCGGGCGGGCCAAGTTGATCGTGACCGCGGCTCGTGCAGGGCGTTCGGTCGTGCGCGGCATCGGCGGTGACCCGGTCGTCGACCAGGGCGTCGTGGACGAGATCGCGGCGGTCGCGAAGGCCAAGATCCCCTTCGAGGTCGTGCCCGGCGTGTCGGTGGCGACGGGAGTGCCGGCCTATGCGGGCATCCCGCTGACCGGTCCCCGCGCGAGCGCCGGCGTGCGCGTGCTGGACATATCCGAGGCCTCGATCGACTGGGCGACCGTCGGTGCGACGGACGGCATCCTCGTCCTGCGCGGCCCGGTCGACCAGATGGCCGAGATCGCGCAGGAGCTCGTCGCGGGAGGCCGCAAGCCGGCCACCCCCGTCGCGGTGACCACGCAGGGCACCACGACCGAGCAGCGGACGATCGTCTCGACGCTCGCGTCGGTCGCCACGGACCTGAAGGCCGCCCGCGTCACCCTGCCCGCCGTCACCGTCATCGGCGACGTCGTGGGGCAGCGCGACGCGCTGTCGTGGTTCGAGACCAAGCCGCTGTTCGGCTGGCGTGTGCTTGTTCCGCGCACCAAGGAGCAGTCCGCGTCGTTGTCGGAGCAGTTGCGCTCCTACGGCGCGGTCCCGCACGAGGTGCCGACGATCGCGGTGGAGCCGCCGCGTACCCCGCAGCAGATGGAGCGGGCCATCAAGGGCCTGGTCACCGGCCGCTACGAATGGGTCGCGTTCACCTCGACCAACGCGGTCAAGGCGGTGCGGGAGCGGTTCGAGGAGTACGGCCTGGACGCCCGGGCGTTCGCCGGGATCAAGGTCGCCGCGGTCGGCGAGCAGACCGCGAAGGCGCTGATCGACTTCGGCGTCAAGCCGGACCTCGTCCCGTCGGGCGAGCAGTCGGCCGCCGGTCTGCTGGAGGACTGGCCGCCGTACGACTCCGTTTTCGACCCCATCGACCGGGTGTTCCTGCCGCGCGCCGACATCGCCACCGAGACCCTGGTCGCCGGGCTGGTCGAGCTCGGCTGGGAGGTGGACGACGTCACCGCGTACCGCACGGTCCGCGCGGCGCCGCCGCCGGCCGAGACCCGCGAGGCGATCAAGGGCGGTGGGTTCGACGCGGTGCTGTTCACGTCGTCCTCGACGGTCCGCAACCTGGTCGGCATCGCGGGCAAGCCGCACGCGGTGACGGTCATCGCGTGCATCGGCTCGGCCACCGCCAAGACCGCGGAGGAGCACGGGCTCCGCGTGGACGTCATGGCGCCGGAGCCGTCTGTGGGAGCCTTGGCGGAGGCGCTGGCCGAGTTCGGCGCGGCCCGCCGTGCATCCCTCATCGAAGCAGGCGAACCTGTGACGAAGCCCAGCGAGCGTCGCCCCGGTTCGCGGAGGAAGGCGAAGTAGCAGATGTCTGACGTATCGTCAGGGACCGGCGGTTACCCTCTCGTTCGACCGAGGAGGCTGCGCCGGACCCCGGCGGTGCGCCGCCTTGTCGCCGAGACGCGCCTGCACCCGTCGGACCTGGTCCTGCCGTTGTTCGTGCGAGAGGGCGCCACCGAGCCCGTCGCGATCGGCTCGATGCCCGGCGTCGTCCAGCACACCCGCGACACACTGCGCAAGGCCGCCCACGAAGCCGTATCGCTCGGCGTGGGCGGCCTCATGCTGTTCGCCATCCCGGCGGTCAAGGACGCGTGCGGCACCGCGGGGACCGACCCGGACGGCATCATGCAGGTCGCGCTGCGCGACGTGGTCGCCGAGGTCGGCGACGCGACCGTGGTGATGTCCGACCTGTGCCTCGACGAGTTCACCGACCACGGCCACTGCGGCGTGCTGCGCGCGGACGGCTCGGTCGACAACGACGCGACGCTCGACCGGTACGCCGAGATGGCCGTCGCGCAGGCCGGCGCCGGTGCCCACATGCTCGGCCCGAGCGGCATGATGGACGGTCAGGTCGCGCACGTCCGCCGCGCGTTGGACGCTGCGGGCTTCGCGGACACCGGCATCATCGCGTACAGCGCGAAGTACGCCAGCGGCTTCTACGGCCCGTTCCGCGAGGCCGTCGAGTCGACGCTGCAGGGCGACCGTATGACGTACCAGCAGGACCCGGCCAATGCCGAGGAGTCGCTGCGCGAGGTGCTTCTCGACGTCGCCGAGGGCGCGGACATGGTCATGGTCAAGCCGGCCATGTCGTACCTCGACATCGTCCACCGCATCGCCGCCGAGGTGCACGTCCCGGTCGCCGCCTACCAGGTCAGCGGTGAGTACGCGATGATCGAGGCCGCCGCCGCCAACGGCTGGATCGACCGCGACCGCGTCATCCTGGAGACACTGACCGGCATCCGCCGTGCGGGAGCGTCGACGATCCTCACCTACTGGGCCGCCGAGGTCGCCCGCAAACTGCGCTAGGCACTGCCCGCCGCAACGCCGCTCAGGACGCGTGGGGTCCGCCGGGGATGCGGCGGGGGCCCACGTCGGCGCGGTCGGCCGCCGCCTTGCCGTGCGTCCAGCCCTCCGCGTCGCGGATGCGGACGCGGTGGGTGACCAGGTCGGGGAACAGATGGTCGGTCGCCTCCTGGACGGCGACGGTTCGGGACGCGAGGACGGGAAGCAGGTTGTGGTCCGCGGCCTGGTGCGCGGCTTGTTCGACCGCGGCGGTGAGGCGTTCTCCGATGCGGTCGGCGTACGCGATCAGGAAGGACTGCCGGAAGTCGCGGTTGCGTGCGCCGCGCGAGCTTCGGCGGCGGGACCGGGCTTCGTCGCGGGTCATCGCGGACGTCGCCTGGACCAGCAGTGAGGTGTACAGCAGTTCGACGGCGTCCAGGTCCGCGTCGAAGCCGATGACGGTCGAGAAGCCGAATTCGCGGGACCAGACCGTGCGGCAGCGGTTCGCCTCGGCGACCGCGTCGAGGAGCATGGCCTTCTCGGCGTCGTAGGGGTTGTCGACACCGATGCGGACCGCCCCCGGTGCGTCTGCCGATTGCGTGGACGTCGTGACCAGCGCCGCGTCGATGCTGTGCCGGGCCATGAGCTCCTGGGCCTTGGCGGTCAGCGCCTCGGCTTCCTCGGTGAAGTCCGTCGACTCGGCCTTCGCCAGCAGCGCGCGGATGCGGCCGAGCATGCGGGGTTCGGACGTACGTACCGGTGGTGCCGTCTCCTGGTGCAGCGGGATGATGCCGGGGAGGCGGGCGTACAGGCGCAGCACCTCCAGCGCGTATCCGGCGGCCTCGAAGCGCATCAGGTTCTCGCGGCGCGCGAACTCCGTGAGGTACTGCTCGTCGCCGGGCCACCACGGCTCGGCTCCCAGACCGTGTATCTGTGCCGTCCAGCGCGTGCCGCGCTCGGCCGCGGAGTCCTCGCGGGCGGCGGCGGCCACGATGTCGACGCCGATACGCACGTGCCGTTCGCCGAGGGTGCGGTCCACCATGCGCACGACGTCGGCCGGCTGCCATCCCCTCGCCCAGCACCCGGACACGACCCGCGCGCCGAGTGCGACGAAGGCCCGGCTCATGTCGGGCCACCGGTCCTCGTGCGCGGCCATCGCGGAGGCCCCCGAGTCGACGGCCGACTCCAGGGCGTCGTCGGAAGCGGCGAGGAGGTCGTGCAGGATCGCGTCGAGGAGTACGGCGGGCATGGTCCCATTGTCCGGGAGCGCCGCGGCGGTCTGCGCAGGCCATCCGGGGCCGGACCGTCAGTCGAGGTAGTCGGGCAGGAACGTCATGTCGAGCGTCATGTCGATCGGCCCTGGGAGAGCGACGTCCTTGCCGACGGGATAACGGTCGGTGTGGGCGTACCCGTGCCCCGTCGGCCCGTGGTGGACGACGACTTCGGGGACCTTACGGTCGACGATGAGGTAGACGGGAACATCGGACGCGGCGTACTCGGCGGGCTTCTCGTGGATGTCGGCTTTTCGCGTTGCCTTCGGCGGCGCGCAACGCACGCAAGGCGGCGAGTTGTGCCTCCAGCAGTTGCGGGGGAACGTATTCCATGGCCACTCCTTGGTCGGCTGGTCTCAGCCTAGGGGCGGTCGCCGGGACGCGAGCGCGGACCGGATGGGCCGGCCGACAGGTGCGTCCTATGGGCACTGGGCGCGCTTCGCCGTCCGGGGGGCTCGGGGGGTCGGGTCGACATAGGCGACGGTGTCGACGATCAGCACAGGGTACGTCCGCAGCGCGCGGCAGGTGAACTGCCCCGACGACTGGCCCGTGTCGACGCGGAACCGAGTGCGGTGCGCGGGACAGGTGACTGTGTCGACGGCGAGTGTGCCGCGCGACAAGAGGGCCCCGCCGTGGGGGCAGCGGTCTTCGAAGGCGTGGATGGTCGTGCCGTGGCGGGTGACGGCGATCGGCGGGCGGTCGCTGACGCGGCGTACGACGCCTTCCGGCACGTCGGTGGCCGCCCCGAGGCGGATGGCGTGGTCGGGCACGGCATCGGGCGCGGGCTCCGGGCGTGTGCCGCGATCCCGGCGGAACGGCACCTTCATACCCGGCAGGGTAGGCATACCTCACGGCCGACGGCACCCGGGTCGTGATCGAAGTCACGTGCGAGGCTCGGCGCGGCCTTCCCCGTCGGAGATTTCTGACGTACCGTCAGGCCGATGTTCCAGCCGGTCGTGCGGGCGGGCCGGATCGCGACCGGGTCGGCGAACCCTTGCACGGGGAGGGCATGTGTCTGCTCCGATCTACGACGCCAAGACGCTTTGGGGGCTGGTCGAGCGCCGCGCCGCGGCTTCGCCGGACGTTCCCATGCTGCTCGATCCTGACGACCGAAAAGTCACCTTCGGGGAGTTCAAGGCGTGGGCGGAGCGGGTCGCGGCGGGCTACCACGCCCTCGGGATCGGCGCGGGCACGCGCGTGACGTGGCAACTGCCGACGCGGATCGAGTCGATCGTCGCCGCCACGGCCCTGGCCCGGCTCGGCGCGGTGCAGAATCCGATCATTCCCTTCTACCGGGAGAAGGAGGTCGGCTTCTGCCTGCGGCAGACGAACGCCGAGTTCTATCTGACCCCGGGGGTGTGGAAGGGCTTCGACTTCACCGCGATGGGTGAGGCACTGGGCAAGGAACGGCCGGGCGGGCTGAAGGTGTTGGTCGCGTACGACAGCCTGCCCGAGGGGGATCCGGCTTCGCTTCCGCCGGCGCCGGGCGATGGCGACGAGGTGCGCTGGCTGTACTACACGTCCGGCACGACGTCGGACCCGAAGGGCGTGCAGCACACCGACGGAACGCTGATCGCGGGGGGCATCGGGCTCGCGAAGGCGCTCGACATGGCGGAGAGCGACATCGGGTCGATCGCGTTCCCGTACGCCCACATCGCCGGGCCCGACTACGTCAACACGCTGCTGGTCACCGGGTTCCCGGCGGTCATCGTCGAGACGTTCGACCCCGCGAGCGTCATTCCGGTGTACGCACGCCTGGGGGTCACGATGGTCGGCGGCTCGACCGCGTTCTACGTCGCGTTCCTGTCCGAGCAGCGCAAGCAGCCCGGCACGCGGATCATCCCGACACTGCGGATCGTCTCCGGCGGCGGCGCGCCCAAGCCGCCGGAGTTGTTCCGCGAGGTGGCCGACGAGATGCAGGCGGTGCTGTGCCACGGCTACGGCATGACGGAGTGCCCGATGATCGCGCAGGGCGGCCCGCACGATTCCGAGGACCAGCTCACGTACAGCGAGGGCAGGCCGGTGCACGGGATCGAGGTGCGGATCGTGCGCCCCGACGGCACGGTGGCCGCAGGCGGGGAGGAGGGCGAGGTCAGGCTGCGCGGGCCGATGGTGTTCAAGGGCTATACCGATCCGGCGTTGAACGAGGAGGCTTTCGACGCGGACGGCTTCTTCCGCACGGGCGACCTGGGCAAGCTGCGCGCCGACGGGCACCTGGCGCTGACCGGTCGGCTCAAGGACGTGATCATCCGCAAGGGCGAGAACATCTCGGCGCGGGAGATCGAGGACCTGTTGTTCGCGCATCCGAAGGTCGCCGATGTCGCCGTGGTCGGCCTGGTCGACCGCGAGCGCGGTGAACGGGTGTGTGCGGTGGTGGAGCGGCAACCGGGCGAAGCGGACCTGGAGTTCGCCGAGATGACGGCGTATCTGAAGGGCACCGGGCTCATGGTCCAGAAGATCCCGGAGCAGCTGGAGGTCGTCGACGCGCTGCCGCGCAACGAGACGCTGCGCAAGGTGTTGAAGTTCCGGATCCGGGACGAGTACAACGCCAAGCCGTGGAGCCCGCAGGGCTAGTGGTGTTGCTGCCACGCGGCCAGCACGTCGGCCGTGGTGGTGACGGTTGCCACGGCGCCCAGGGTGTGGGCGAGGACTGCTTCCGCGTAGTCGGGGGGAAATCCGGCCACGGCCTCGCGCGGCACGACGAACCGGAAGCCGGCGTTGACGGCGTCCATCGCGAAGTTGACGATGCCGACGTTGAGCGAGACGCCGACGCCGACCACGGTGCGGACACCCAGGTTGCGCAGGACGGAGGCCAGGCCGGTGTCGGCCATCGGGCCCAGGCCGTGATACCGCGTCAGGACCAGGTCGGACGGGGTGACTTCGATGCCTGAGACGACTTCGGCGGCGACTGAGCCGGGGGTGAGCCGCACGGGCGCCTTCGCCGCCGCACCGAACAGACGTGCGTTGTGGTTCGCCCCGGCGCCGTCCTTGCGTTGCAGGGCGAGGCAGTGGAGCACGGGGACGCCGGCGCCGCGTGCCGCGCGGCACAGATTGTCGACGGCTGGAATCAGCCTCTGGGCCTGCTCGGCCAGGGCGGGGAAGAGGGCGTCCTTTCCGATCACGCCGTTCTGGCATTCCTGAGTGACCAGCGCGGTCGTCGCCGGGGCGAGCAGCGCACTCAAATCGGCGGGCATGTGGGTCTCCTGACGGTCCGTCGGCTTGCTGTTGTCCGCAGCGGCAGATTACGCTGAATCTGACGGTCCATCAGATAAAGCGCGTAGGAGGGGCCGATGAGTGTCGACCTGCACGAGCAGGACGCCACCGAGTCCGGTAACAGTTTCGGGGAACTGCCCAGGATCATCAGCGTCGACGACCACGTCATCGAACCGGCACACCTGTTCGAGCGCTGGCTGCCGGCGAAGTACCGCGAGCGGGGCCCTCGGCCTGTCCGGACCGGCATCGGTCGACTGGAGTACACGGGGGCCAGCTACAAGATCACGACCGACCCCGACGGGCCCCTCGCCGACTGGTGGTTCTACGAGGATCTGCGCTTCCCGTACAAGCGCAACATCGCGGCGGCGGGGTTCAGCCGCGACCAGATGACGCTCGAAGGCATCACGCGCGACGAGATGCGTCCCGGGCTGTACGACCCGGCCGAGCGCCTGAAGGACATGGACCTCAACCATGTCGAGGCATCCTTGTGCTTCCCGACCTTCCCGCGCTTCTGCGGCCAGACCTTCCACGAGGCGAAGGACAAGGAGGTCGCGCTGGCGTGCGTACGGGCGTACAACGACTGGATGGTGGAGGAGTGGTGCGGTGACTCGGGCGGGCGTCTGATCCCGCTCGTCATCGTGCCGCTGTGGGAGGTCGGGCTCGCGGTGGCCGAGATTGTGCGCAACGCGGAGCGGGGGGTGACGGCCGTGTGCTTCTCGGAGATCCCGGCGTTCCTCGACCTGCCGAGCATCCACACCGGCTACTGGGACCCGTTCTTCCGCGTCTGCGAGGAACGCGGCGTCACGATCAACATGCACATCGGGTCCTCCTCGACCATGCCGGCGGCGTCCCCCGACGCGCCCGCGGCGGTGCAGGCCAGCCTCAGCTTCAACAACGCGATGGCCTCGATGGCCGACTTCATCTTCGCCGGCGTTCCCGCGCGCTTCCCCCGGCTCAAACTCGCCTATTCCGAGGGGCAGATGGGCTGGATCCCGTACGCGCTCGAACGCATGGACGACGTGTGGGAGGAGCACCGCGCGTGGGCGGGCGTCGGCGACAACCTCCCCGAGCCTCCGTCGCACTACTTCCGGCGGAACATGTTCGCCTGCTTCTTCCGCGACCGGCACGGCATCGACTCGCTCGACGTCATCGGCGCGGACAACGTGACCTTCGAAACCGACTATCCGCACGTCGACTCCACGTGGCCGCACACGAAGGCGGTCGCGGAGGCGCATCTGGCCCGGCTCGACGCGGAAACCGTCTACAAGATCGTCCGCGGGAACGCGATCCGCATGCTCGGCCTGGATTTCGACAAGTAGGTGAGCTGGTCCCGAACTTCGGGACGCAGCAGCGGAGTTACTGCCGAAGGGGGAGAGGCGTGGGTATCTGCGAAGGACGCGTCGTCATCGTCACCGGAGCCGGGGGCGGCATCGGCCGGGAGCACGCGCTCGCGTTCGCACGCGAGGGAGCGCACGTCATCGTCAATGACATCGGCGCCTCCCGCCGCGGCGACGGGCGCTCGCCCGGCCCCGCGCAGCAGGTCGTCGACGAGATCACCGCGCTGGGCGGCAAGGCCGTCGCCAACACCGACGACGTCGCCGACTGGGAAGGCGCGGCGCGGCTCGTGCAAAGCGCGGTCGACACCTTCGGGCGCCTGGACGTGCTGGTGAACAACGCCGGGTTCCTGCGCGACCGCATGCTGGTCTCGCTGGGTGAGGACGAGTGGGACGCGGTCGTGCGCGTGCACCTCAAAGGCCACTTCGCTCCGATGCGGCACGCAGCCGCCCACTGGCGTGAACGGTCCAAGGCGGGGGAGCGCGTCGACGCCCGGATCGTGAACACCAGTTCCGGCGCCGGGCTGATGGGCTCCGTCGCCCAGGGCAACTACGCCGCGGCGAAGGGCGGCATCCTCACGCTCACACAGACCGCCGCCGTCGAATTCGCGCGCTACGGCGTCACGGTCAACGCCATCGCCCCGGCCGCCCGCACCCGCATGACCGAGGAGGCCATGCCCGACATGGTCGCCGCTCCCACCGACGGGTCGTTCGACTTCTACGACCCGGCCAACGTGTCCCCGCTGGTGGTGTGGCTCGGTTCGGCGGAGTCCGCCGGCGTCACCGGGCGGTGCTTCGAGGTGGAAGGCGACAAAATCTCGGTCGCACTCGGCTGGCAGCACGGGCCCGAGGCGCGCGCCGGACGCCGTTGGGAGCCGGGGGAGTTGGGACCGATCGTCGCGAAACTCATCGACGAGGCGCCCGTCCCGACGCCGGTCTACGGCGCCTGAGGGGCTGCCGGCCATGGACCTGCGATACACGGAAGCCGAAGAGCGCTTCCGCTCCGAGCTGCGCGCGTGGTTGGCCGAGGCGCTGCCGACACTTCCTGGCAAACCGGACCGCGCGGACTGGCCGGGGCGGCGTGCGTACGACACGGCTTGGCAGCGCATGTTGTTCGACGCTGGTTACGCGGGCATCCACTGGCCGGTCGAGGCCGGGGGGCGCGGGGCCACACCGACCGAGCACCTGATCTTCCTGGAGGAGACCGAGCGGGCGGGGGCGCCGTACGTCGGTGCCAATTTCGTCGGCCTGCTGCACGCGGGGCCGACGATCAACGCGGCGGGGACGGAGGAACAGCGGCGGAAGTATCTGCCGGGGATCCTGTCCGGGGACGACGTCTGGTGCCAGGGGTTCTCCGAGCCCGGCGCGGGCTCCGACCTCGCGGCGCTGCGCACGCGGGCCGTGCGGGACGGCGACGAGTACGTGCTGAACGGCTCAAAGATCTGGACATCGCACGCCGAAGTTGCCGACTACTGCGAGATGTTGGTGCGGACGGATCCGAACGCGCCCAAGCACAGGGGCATCACGTGGCTGATCGTGCCGATGGACGCGCCGGGCCTCACCGTTCGTCCGCTGGACACCATCATGGGCACGTCGGAGTTCGCCGAGGTGTTCCTCGACGACGTGCGGGTGCCGGTCTCCCACCGGGTCGGCGAGGAGAACGACGGCTGGCGCGTCACGATGGTTACGCTGTCCTTCGAGCGGGGCACGGCGTTCGTCAGCGAGGTGGTGGCCTGCCGCCGTTTGCTGCGCGAACTCGCCGATCTGGCACGGCGGATGCCTCGGCGCGGCGGTGCGAAAGCCTGGGACGACGTCGCTCTGCGCCGCGAACTCGGCCATCTCACAGCCGAGTTCGAGGCACTGTGGGCGCTCACCAAATGGAACGTCTCCGAGGCATCCCGCTCCGGAGTCCCCGGCATCGGCGGATCCGTCTTCAAGCTGCGCTTCTCCGAGACCAAGCAGAAGGTGTACGACCTGGCTCATCGGCTGCTCGGCCGGGCGGCGTTGTGCGTCGAGGACGTGGCGGGGCTGCCGAGCGGTGACCTGATCGACGAACGGCTTTCGTCGCTCTCGTACACCATCGCGGCGGGGACGTCCCAGATCCAACGCAACATCGTGGGTGAGCGGATACTCGGCCTGCCGAAGGAGCGGTGACCCCGTGGACTTCCAACTCACGGAAGCGCAGAGGGCTTTGGTTGGCGCCTTCCGGGCCTTTTGCGACCGCCGCTTCGATCGCGACCGCCTGCGCGGACTGGTCGACCGCGACCGGCCACCGGGCATGGTCGACAGGAAGCTGTGGACGGAACTGGCCGAGACGGGTTTCTTCAACCTTCGCTCGCCGGAGTCCGAGGGGGGAGTCGGCCTCGGCATGGCGGAGGCCGCACTGGTATTCGAGGAGGCGGGTCGCGCACTGCTACCAGGGCCCTTGGTCGCCACCCACCTTGCCGCGTCGCTGGGCGGGCAGGTCGGGGCGGCTGCGGCGTCCGGCGAGTCGATCGTCGGTGTGGCCGATGCCGGGGACTTCCCGGTGCTCATCGAACACCTCGACGTTCTGGACGAGTTGGTGGTGCTTGCCGACGACGGCATCCGGCGCCTGGCGCCGTCGTCCCTGGCAGCCGCCGCAATCCGTAGTCCCACCGATCCGTGTACGCCCCTGCACCACGTCGAAGCTTTCCCGGACGGGGAGTTGATCGCCGACACCGCCGTGGCCGCGCGCCTTCGCCATGAGGGCGCCGTACTGACCGCCGCGCTCCAACTGGGCATCGCCGGCAAGTTGACCGAGATGGCCACCCAATACGCCGGTGAACGCGAGCAGTTCGGCCGCATCATCGGAAGCTTCCAGGCCGTGAAGCACTTGTGCGCCGACATGCTTGTGCGCACCGAGGTCGCCCGAGCGGCGGTCTACGCGGCGGCTGTGACCCTCGACGATCCGGAAGTCGGCGACCTTGCGGTGGCGGTTCCCACCGCCAAGCTGATGGCCGACGAGGCCGCCGTGCGGAACGGTAAGGACGCCACGCAGGTTCACGGCGGCATGGGCTTCACCTGGGAAGTGGACGTACACCTGTATCTGAAGCGTGCCTGGGTCCACGCGACGCAGTACGGAGGAGCGGAGGAGAACGAGGAGGCGCTCGCCGCGACGCTGTAGCTGCCCTGCGGTTCCGAGAGTCGGGGAGCCGGAAAGTCTCATCGGCACGGTCAGGCCGGTGAGTGGGGGGCTGCCCGGCGGGAAACCGAGCCGGGCGCGGGCCGCGGTCGGGCGCCGCAAACGTTCGCTGCATCGCGCCCGCCGGGACGGTGTTCGACTGATCCGGACCGGTCCGAGGGTGCGTGGATCACCGGTGCGCGGTGGCGGGTCGGTTCGCGGGGGGCGGTGGCTGGTGATTTCGCCGATTCGTGGAGTCGGGAGTGCCGGTTGAATCGGCGTCATCCTGCACGATCTCCGGCGATCGGGAGCACGACCGTACCGGCGCGACCGACACACCGACGTCGCCGCCATACCGCCGCGGGCGGTTTCGGCGCGGCCAGAAGGGATCTCAGACATGTCAGCTCGCACCAGGCGACGCCTTCGCGTATTCGGCGCGGCGGCCGTCGGCGTCATGGCCGTGGGCATCACCGCCGTGATCTCCGTCCCGGCCACCGCCGCCACCTCTGTCTACGGCGAGAACTTCTCCAACGGGCTCGGGACCTTCACCGCCTCCGGGTCGGTCAGCGCGAGTACGGGCAGCGCGCGGATGAGCGGATCGCTGCTGTCGGATCCGTCCATGACATCGGCGCCCGTCGACCTTGGCGACCACAGCGACGTGACGGTGTCGTACACCCGGACGGCTTCCGGACTCGACCTCGGTGAGTCTTTCACCGTCGCCTACTCCGTCGACGGCGGCGCGTTCACCGCGCTGGAGTCGTCGCGCACCGCCGCGGGGCCGGTGTCGTTCCGACTGCCGTCGTCGGTCGACGGTCGCACCGTGCGGTTGCGGTTTTCGCTGGACGCGAGCAGTGCCCTGGAGACGCTGACCGTCGACGATGTGCTCGTCCGGGCCGAGGGCGGCGGCGGAGGCCCGACCGATCCGCCGGGCGGGTCGCTGCCGCCGGTGAGCGACGTCACCGCGCCCGGGCCGTACGCGGTGTCCATCGACACCACCGCCGGTCCCGGCGACGACGGGTGGCTGGTGTATCCGACGAACGCGGGTCAGAACGGTGTGGACCACCCGGTCTTCGTCTGGGGTCCGGGCGCGGGGTCGGATCCCGCCGACTACGAGGACATGCTGCGCCAATGGGCCTCGCACGGCTTCGTCGTCTACAGCGAGGTCTCGTCCAGCAGCGGCGATTACATGGTCGATGCGCTCGACTGGCTTGAGGACCAGAACGCCAGTCCGAGCAGTCCGCTGTACCAGGACCTCGATCTCGCCGAGGTGGCGTTCGGCGGCCACTCACGCGGGTCGATCGGCACGTTCGACGTGGCCGACGAGCCGCGCCTGGAGACCACCATCCATGTGGCCGGCGGTTCCTTCGACGGCAACGGGCCGGACAACCTGCGCAATCCGACGCTCTACATCGGCGGCGACGAGGACTTCGCCACCGCCAACATGGAGACGGACTACGCCAACACCGATGTTCCGGTGTGGTTCAACATCCTCGACGGCACCGACCACATCCTCGCCACCCGCAACGGGCAGCACGTCATCACCGCCTGGCTGCGGTGGCACCTGGCCGACGAGGAGTTCCGCCGCTCGACGGACTTCCTGAGCCCGAACTGCTCCTTCTGCGGCCTGGGCGAGACCACGTACAAGAACTGGTGACACCGCGGCGGCCGTCCCGCCGTCCCGCCGTCCCGCCGTCACAGCGGCGGGGCGGCGGCGTTCTGGTCAGGCCGTGTCCAGGAGTTGTGCGGCGATCAGTTCCTCCAGCCGCCGGTCGTCGCACCAGTTGAGTTGGAGTGACTTGGCGCGGCGGAAGAACAACTGGACGTCGCATTCGACGGTGAACCCCATGCCGCCGTGCACGTGGACGGCCAGGTCGCTGACCTCGCGGTAGGTCTTGCAGGCGAACAGCTTGGCCATGGGCGCGAGCCGGGCCGTGGAGCGGCCGGTGTCGCGGGACCACGCGGCTTCCCAGACGAGGGTCTCCGCGCCGTCCACGGCGGTGACGGCGTCGGACAGGTTGTGGGCGATGGCCTGGAAGGCACCCAGGGGCTTGTCGAACTGCCTTCGGGTCTTGGCGTATTCGACGGTGATCTCCAGGACGCGCCGAGCCCCGCCGACGGCACCGGCGGCCAGGAGGACGAGGCCGTCCAGGAGAGTCTCCGACCAGATCGGCCATGCGGCGCCGACGTCGCCGACGACGGCTTCGGGGCCGACGCGGACGGCGTCGAGGTCGATGCGGTGCTGCGTGTCGGAGGCGATGGTGCGCTGGGGTGTCAGGGTTATCCCGGGCGCGGAAGGGTCGACGAGGAAGAGGGTGATGTCCTCGGGGGCCGGCCCGGTGCGGGCGAGGACGAGGATGCGGTCGGCGGAATTCGCGTACGGGACATGGCGTTTGGTGCCGGACAGCACCCACGCGCCGCCGTCCTGCACGGCGGACAGGGCGACGCCCTTCGGGCCGTGACCGCGATCGGGTTCGAGCCAGGCGGTGGTGACGACGGCCTCACCGGAGGCGATGGACGTGAGCCATTCCTGGCGCTGTTCGTCGGTGCCGGCCGCGGTGAGGACGCCGCCTGACATCACGGAGCTGACGAAGTGCGGGGACGGGGAGAGCGCACGGCCGAGTTCGTCGTAGACGACCACGGCGTCGAGCATCGACATCTGTGACCCGCCCCACTTCTCGGGGATGGTCAGGCCGGTGAGGCCGCTTTCGCCCAGCTTGGTCCACAAGTCGGCGGGGTAGCCGCGGGGGTCCTCCTCCATCGCGCGGACCACCGCCAGGTCTGCGTGTCGCGCCGCGAGGCCGCGCACTGTTTCGCGGAGGACTTCCTGTTCGTCGCTGAACGCCAGGTCCATCGCGGTTCCTTCCGCGTCACGGCACCCAGCGCTCGCCGCGCCGGGTCCAGGGGTTGTCGTCGGGCGAGGTCGGTACGGCGACGCGCGCCTCACAGGTGGTCTTCACCGCCCCGTCGACGGTGAGCGCGACGTCGAGGGTGACCCAGCCGCAGCCGGCCGAGTCGGTCGAGACGTCGGTCACGGTCGCGTTGTAGACCATCGTGTCGCCGGGAAAGACCGGTGAGTTCATGCGGAAGACGACGCGTCCGATGCGGCCGGTCGCGCCGGTCCAGTCGGTGAGGTAGCGCTCGAACCATGCCGCCTGGTTGGGGGTGTTGAGGAAGATGTCGCGCACGCCCTGGCGTTCGACCGCGAACTTGTGGTCGTGGTGCATCGGCCGCCAGTCGCGGGCGGCCAGGGCACCGAGGATGACCGTGGTCGCGGTGACTTCGTGGGCGAGGGGCGGGAGTTCGTCGCCCACGTGAATCTTGTCGAGGGTCAGCACGGTCATGCGCCCGCCTCCCGCCGGTAGCCATAGCCGGTGTACGACTCGGTGCCCAGCAACTCGCCGCGCTGGTTGTGGTATTCGACGTCGATCACCCAGAATCTGCCCACGCCGAGCTTCGTGCGCTTCTCGGGGCTCACCGACCGCAGAATCTGCCGGGAGGTGACGAAGTCGCCTACGCGCACCGGTTCGTGGAAGACGTTCGTGTTGTCGGTCATGATCGCCTCGGGGAGCCCGAAGCGGGCCTTGAGGTCGAAGTGCACTTGCAGGGAGAGCTGTTCGCCGTCGGCGCCGGGCGCCCAGTAGTGCGGGCGGGCGTACGCGGACAGCAGGCTCGGCGGTGACACGGGCCCGCCGGTGACATCGGCGGCGACCGCGGGTTCCCAGTACAGCGGGTTGCCGTTGAAGACCGACGCGCACGACGTCCACACGTAGCCCTGCTCGACGGGGAAATCGGCGGTCTTCTCGTACTGCGTGACACCGATGAGCGCGGCGACGTCCTCGGGGAGGTGGTCGTCCGGCGGTGTCGCGGGGGTGTTGGTCACGCCACCACTCCTTGTTCGCGTAGTGCGCTGATCAGGTCGGGCGCCAGGCCCGCGGCGGTGAGCAGTTCGTCGGTGTCGGTGGCATCGGCGGCCCGCACGCGGTACGGGTCCTCGGCCTGCGCCATGCCCGCGAGCACCGGGCCGACCTGCCGGAACGTGCCGTACGACGGGTGCTCCGCTTCGGCGAACGCACCGCGTGCCGCGAACTGTTCGTCGGCGACCACCTCGGGGATGGACAGGACCGCGGACACACAGGTGTCCGCCGGAGCGAGTTCGGCGACCCACGTGTCGCGGTCGCGGGTGCGGAAGACGTCGGCCATGTCGCGGCGGATCTCGTCCTGCACCGCGTCGTCGATCTGGTGCCGGGCCCATTTGTCGAGCCCGAGGAGCCCGCACAGATTGGTCCAGAAACGGGGTTCGATCGCCGCGACCGCGAGCCACTTGCCGTCGCCGGCCTGGTAGGTGTCGTAGCACGCGTAGCGGCCCAGAAGCACGTTCGCGCCGACCTCAACCTCGTCGCCGGTCGCGAGGTGTTCGTCGACCGACAAGGCCATCAGGGCCAGCACGCCGTCGGCCACCGCCACGTCGAGGTGGCGTCCGAGGCCGTCGCCGCCCGGGCGGTCCCGGTGGCGCAGCGCGGCCAGGATCGCGATGACGGCGTGCATGCCGCCGCCCGCGCTGTCCGCGACCGTCGCGCCCGGGATCGGCGGCCGGCCTTTTGCGTCCTTGCCGGTCAGGTGCAGGAATCCGCCGGCGGCGAGGTAGTTCAGGTCGTGGCCGGCCTGCTGCGACCGGGGGCCGGACTGTCCGAAGCCCGATGTCGAGCAGTACACGACGCCCGGGTTGGCCGCGGCCACGGCCGGGTGGCCGATGCCGAGCCGGTCGACGACGCCGGGGCGGAAGCTCTCGATCACGACGTCGGCGGTCGCGGCGAGGGTCAGGAACACCTCGCGGCCCGCCGGCGCCTTGACGTCGAGCAGCACCCGTTTCATGCGGCGGTGTGCGCTGTACGAGAAGAAGGGCGGGGTGATCTGCACGCCGCTTCGGGCGGGGACGGGTCCGATCTTCACCACGTCCGCGCCGTAGTCGGCGAGCCAGCGCGACGCGCGGGCGGCGGGGCCCACACTCGCCAGATCCAGGACGGTGACGCCGTGCAGCAGCTCGCCGCTCATGTGACGTCCCGTCAGAAGTTCTTGGGCAGGCCGAGTTTGCGGCGCGCGATGATGTTTTTCTGCACTTCGGAGGTGCCTCCGCCGATCGTGTCGAGCACGGTGTAGCGGTACGTCGACTCCGCCCGGCCGGCCATCGGTGCCTCCGCCGTGCCGACCCGAAGCTGCGTGCCCGGACCGCCGACGTCCATCGAGGCGTCCGCGAGGCGTTTGGACAGCTCGGTGGCGAACAGCTTGTACTCCGACGCCTCGGTGGTCGGCGGCGCACCGCCCTTCTCCGCCGCGGCGACGACGCGCAGTCCGAGCAGCCGGGCGACCTCGGCCTCGGTGGCCAGCGTCGCCATCGTGCGGCGTACGACCGGGTCGGCGGCCAGCGGCTCGTCGTCGCGCGTGGCCGTTCGGACATACTCGGTCAGCAGGTCGAGTCGCTGCGCGATCGGCGCGAAGGCGAACATCGTGAAGCGTTCGAGGTCGAGGGCCTGTGAGATGTACTGGAAGCCCTTGTCTATCTCACCCACCACGTAGTCGTCCGACACGTACACGTCGTCGAAGAACACGTCGTTGGTGCGTTCGTCGCCCATCGTCCAGATGCCGCGTACGGTGATCCGCGGGTGGTCGAGCGGGACCAGGAACAGCGTGATGCCGTGGTGCTTCGGCGCGTCGGGGTTGGTGCGGGCGCCGACCCAGTACCACTCGGCGAAGTGGGCGGAGGTCGTCCAGGTCTTCTGGCCGTTGAGGATCCAGCCGCCGCGCGCCTCGTCGCGCGTGGCGCGGAGTTTCATCGACGCGGCGTCGGAGCCGGCCTCCGGTTCGGAGTAGCCGACCGCGAACTCGACCTCGTTGCGCAGGATCTTGGGCAGGAACTCGGCCTTGAGCCGGTCGCTGCCGACGGCGAGCAGGGTTTTTCCGATGATGCCGACGCCCTTGCCGATCTGCGGCCCGCCTCGGCCGGCGAGGGCCTCGTTGAGGATGTACTCGAAGATGCCGTCGCCGTCCTGCCCGCCCCACTCCTCGGGCCAGGTGATGCCGAGCCAGCCCTGGTCGGCGAGTTTGCGCATGAACGCGCGGCGGGCGGGGGTGTCGACGATCTGGGCCATGTTCTCCCGGGTGACGTCGAACACCTCGGGGTCGTGGTTCGCCTCCAGAAAGCGTTCGACGCTGTCGGCGAACGAGCGTTGTTCGGGGGTGAGTTCGAAGTCCACGGCACCTCCTGGGCGCGCGTGCGGAGACCGGCGGGAGGTGCACGCACGCCGGCCACCACAAAAACCTGACGGTCTGTCAGGTCAACGTAGCACCGGCCGGTGGGCAAATACAGAAGGATCCGCGGGGGCTGTTCCGGCAGATCGGGAGGAAACAGGTGTTGACCAGGCGTTGAACGGTGATCACTCTAGGTGTGGCGGTCACTCGCGAGGGGACGACGAGGCGCCCCGGATGCTCGGAGGATCCGGGGTCTCCTTGACGAAGTGGGACCGCCGAAACGGCGGGTGACGGCGGTTCGGTCGGGTGCGGGTCCGACCGGAACGCCGTCATCCGGCGCCCGGGCCGCGCGGACGGGCGGCGCCTACTTGATCGCGACCGGGTTCACCGGTGTGCCGACACCGCCGACGAACGGCTGCGGCGACGCGTCGAGCAGGAACTCGTACACGCCGTCGGCGGCGCAGTCGTCCGACAGCTCCTCCAGATTCCAGTTCTGGCCCTGGAGCATGCCCATCTCGACCAGGTGCAGCGCGTGCACCGCAAGGAAGCAGTCCTCGATCTCGGGCGGGAAGACCTCGAACACCACCGTGTCGTTCGCCACCGCGGCCACGTCGCGCGCGTGGAACCATGCGGGGCAGCGGACCGACAGCCCCGGCCCGTGGAAGTAGCCGTCGCGGTCGCCGGCCAGGTACTTGCGGATCTGGCCGGTACGCACCAGCACGACGTCGCCCGCACGCACCCGTACGCCCCCGAACTCCTCGGCGGCGTCGAGGTCTTCGGGGGTCACCGCGTACTCCGGTTCGAGGATGTCGACGCCTTTGGCGCGTGCGACGTCGAGCAGCACACCGCGCGTCACCAGGGTCTTGACGAGGTGGATGCCGAGGTCGACCGCACCCGCCTCGGCGGTCACCGACTTGTGTGCCGAGAAGCCGTTGTAGAGGCGGTCGTCATAGCTCGCGTGCGTGAGCCCGTCCCAGTGGGTGCCGGCCTGGAGGCCCATGCGGACCGCGTCGTCGCTGGTCGCGACCGTGCCCGGCCCGAACACCTCGTGGTTGACGAGGAAGGTCGTGCGCTCGGGGTTGTCACGGCCGGGGATCATGCCGTTCTGGATGCCGTCCTCGCGCAGTTCGACGGCCAGGGAGAACCGCTTCCCGGTTCGGACGCACGCGGCTGCGGCCTTGACCACCTCGTCGGTGATGAGGTTCATCGTTCCGATTTGGTCGTCCTTGCCCCAGCGCCCCCAGTTGTTGACGCGTGCGGCCAGTTCACGGAATTCGGCGGGCAGGGACATCGCGGCCTCCTGGCGGCACTGAGGGGGTGTAGGTCTTGCGCCCGAGAAACTAACGTACCGTCAGATACGGTCGTACGACGCGGTTTTCGCGCGGCGGTGCAGCATGCCCGGCTGCCGCGACCCGGGGCGACCGTGCGGTTGGCGGCGCAGTGTTCCGAAGGAGAGGGAGAGACATGGGTGACTTCCTGACCGGCAAAGTCGTCGCGGTGACCGGCGCGGGCCGGGGCATCGGCCGCGCGGTGGCGCTGGCGTGCGCCGAGCACGGCGCGAAGGTCGTCGTGAACGACTACGGCGTGGCCATGGACGGCTCGGAACCGACCAGCGAGGTCGCCGACGCCGTCGTCAAGGAGATCGAGGCGGCCGGCGGTCAGGCCGTCGCGGTGGCCGATTCGGTCGCCTCGATGGAGGGCGGCGCCCGCATCGTCGGCACCGCCGTGGAGACCTGGGGCCGCATCGACGGCGTCGTGACCGTCGCCGGCAACCTGCGCGAACGCATGCTGTTCAACATGTCGGAGGACGAGTTCGACAGCGTCATCGCCACCCACCTCAAGGGCACCTTCACCGTCGTGCAGGCGGCCTCCAAGGTCATGCGCGCGCAGGGCTCCGGCTCCATCGTGGGCTTTACCTCCGGCGCGTACGCACTCGGCTCGGTCGCCCAGGCCAACTACTCGGCGGCCAAGGGCGGCATCGTCTCGTTCATCCGCTCCGCGGCGCTGGGCCTGAACAAGTACGGCGTCAACGCCAACTGCGTCGCCCCCGTCGCGCGTACCCGCATGTCGGCCAACGTGCCGATGGACCTCAAGGAGATCGGCGAACCCGAGGACGTCGCCGAACTGGTCGTCTTCCTGCTCTCCGACCACGCCAAGGAGATCACCGGGCAGGTCTACACCGCCGCCGGCCCCAAGATCGCGCTGTGGGACCAGCCGCACGAGATCAAGGCGATGTACCGCGACGAGGGCTGGACCGCCGAGTCGATCGCCGCCACCCTGCCCACCGCGATCGGCCAGGACCCTATGCCGGTCCTCGCCCAGCTCAAGGAGTACGCGGCCGCCGCGGCCCGGAAGAAGGCCGCGGAAGCAGCCGCCGGCTGAGCCCGCGACACCTCCCGCACGACGCCCCGCACTCCCGGAAGGTGGCACCCGTGGACCTCCGCTACAGCGACGAGGACGAGGAGTTCCGAGCGGAAGTCCGCGCGTGGCTCCACGACAACCTCACCGGCGACTTCGCCGCGGCCGTCGGCACCGGCGGCCCGGGCAGCGAGCACGAGAACGTCGAGATCCGGCGCGCGTGGGAGCGCCGCCTCGGCGAAGGCGGCTGGATCGGCCTCGCCTGGCCGGCGGAATACGGCGGCCGGGAGGCGACCCTGATGCAGCAGGTCGTCTTCGGCGAGGAGTACGCGCGCGCCCAGGCCCCCGGCCGCGTCAACCACATGGGCGAGAACCTGCTCGCCCCGACGCTCCTCGCCTTCGGCACCGAGGAGCAGAAAGCCCGCTTCCTCCCGCCCATCGCGCGCGGCGAGGAACTGTGGTGCCAGGGCTACTCCGAGCCGGGCGCCGGATCCGATCTCGCGGCGCTGCGCACGACGGCGGTACGCGACACCGAGACCGGCGACTGGCTCATCACCGGCCAGAAAGTCTGGACGTCGCTGGCCCACGAGGCCGACTGGATCTTCGTGCTGGCCCGGACCGAGCCCGAATCGCGCCGCCACAAGGGCATCACGTTCCTGCTCGCCCCGATGGACCAGCCCGGAATCGACATCCGCCCGATCGTGCAGCTCACCGGAACCAGCGAGTTCAACGAGGTGTTCTTCGACGCCGCCCGCGCCGAAGCCGAGCACGTCGTCGGAGCACCCGGCGACGGCTGGCGCGTCGCGATGGGCCTGCTGGCGTTCGAGCGCGGCGTCTCGACCCTCGCGCAGCAAATCGGCTTCGAACACGAACTGCGCGGCGTCGTCGACACCGCCAAGGCCAACGGCGCCATCCGCGACCCGGCCCTGCGCGAACGCCTGCTCCAGTCCTGGATCGACCTCAAGCTGCTGCGCTGCAACGCCCTGCGCACACTCGGGTCCCCCGACCCCGGCGCGGCATCGGTCGCGAAGCTGGTGTGGGCCACGTGGCACCAGCGCCTCGGCACGCTCGCGATGGACGTGGGCGGTGCCGATGCCACGCTGGCCGCCGCATCGCCGTACGAACTCACCGCGGCACAAAGGCTGTTCCTGTTCACGAAGGCCGACACGATCTACGGCGGGTCCAACGAGGTCCAGCGCAACATCATCGCCGAGCGTGTTCTCGGCCTGCCCCGCGAACCCCGAGGAGACGCGACGTGACCAACGCACCCGAATACGTGGGAGGCCACGGCCTGTTGGCCGGCAAGACCGTCCTCGTCACCGCCGCCGCCGGCACCGGGATCGGGTTCGCCGCCGCCAAGAAGGCGGTCGAGGAGGGCGCCGTCGTCGCGATCAGCGACAAGCACGAGCGCCGTCTCGGCGAGGCCGCCGACACACTCGCCAAGATCGCCGGTGCGCGCCCGCTCGCGGTGCCGTGCGATGTCACCGTGGAGTCCGACGTGCAGAACCTGGTCGACACCGCGGCCGCCGAACTCGGCGGCATCGACGTCCTGATCAACAACGCGGGGCTCGGCGGGCAGGCCGATCTGGTCGACATGACCGACGACGAGTGGAACGTGGTGCTCGACGTGACGCTGGGCGGCACCTTCCGCATGACGCGCGCGGCCCTGCGCCACATGCGACCCCGCGGCCGGGGTGTCATCGTCAACAACGCCTCGGTGCTGGGCTGGCGGGCCCAGAAGGGACAGGCGCACTACGCCGCCGCGAAGGCCGGCGTCATGGCGCTGACGCGCTGCTCGGCCGTCGAGGCGGCCGAGTTCGGGGTACGCGTCAACGCGGTCGCGCCGAGCATCGCCATGCACGCGTTCCTGGCCAAGACGTCGTCGGACGAACTGATTTCGGCGCTCAGCAGCGCCGAGGCGTTCGGGCGCGCGGCCGAGCCGTGGGAGGTCGCCAACGTCATGGTGTTCCTCGCGTCCGACTACTCGTCGTACATGACCGGCGAGGTGGTCTCGGTGAGCAACCGGCACGCCTGACACAGGAGCACGGACGCGGTGGACCTGCCCCATGCCGGTCCGCCGCGCCCGCGCTCTTCCCCGTGACGCGCTCCCCGAGAACGCGTCCCCGCCGCCGCGTACGGCCTGCCCCGCGGCCGGGGCGCCCTGCCTGGCATCCCAGCCGATATCGGCGCGCACACAAGCGAGTTCGAGCCTGCCGCAGCGTTTGTCCGGCCGCCTGGGAAGGCGGCCCTGACGATGATCAGGCGGTGCCGCGGTGCCGGTCAACAAACAGCCGAAAAGCGTTTGCGGTGCCGCGCATTCGCGGGCCGTGCCACCCAGCTTGGAATGCAGAGACGACTGTCACAATGACATGACTGATCGTCAGGTTGGCGCTAGCTTGAGCAGCGTACCGCCGGACCGCCGCCGGGGGCCTTCCGCGCGACGGTGATCGAGCCATTGCACGGAGGACACGGAGGAGAAGCCGGTGAAAGGCGTTCTGTTCGACGGCAAGGGAGCTCTCGTGGTCGACGACCTGGAGGTCCGCGACCCCGGCCCCGACGAGGTTCTGGTGAGGATCGGCGCGGCGGGCCTGTGCCACAGCGACATCAGCGTCATCAACGGGACGATCCCGTTCCCGCCGCCCGTGGTGCTCGGCCACGAGGGCGCGGGCGTGGTCGAGGCCGTCGGCGACCTGGTGACCCACGTCAAGCCCGGCGACCACGTGGCGCTGTCGACGCTCGCCGCGTGCGGTACGTGCCGCGCGTGCGACCGCGGCCGTCCGACCATGTGCGCCAAGAGCTTCGGACAGCTCGGCAAGCCGTTCACGCGGGGCGGCACACCGGCGTACAGCTTCGCCGGCCTCTCGGTCTTCGCGGAGCGGATCGTGGTCAAGCGCGTCCAGGCGGTCAGGATCCCCGCGTCGATCCCGATGGCCTCCGCGGCGCTCATGGGCTGCGGGGTGCTGACCGGCGTCGGCGCGGTCCTCAACCGGGCGAAGGTGCAGCCCGGCGACACCGTCGCGGTCATCGGCACCGGAGGCGTGGGCCTCAACGTCCTTCAGGCCGCGCGGCTGGCCGGCGCCGTCACCGTCGTCGCGGTTGACGCCAACCCGGCCAAGGAAGCCGTCGCCCGCGAATTCGGCGCGACCGACTTCGTGGCCGTGGGCGCCGTCGAGAGCACCGTCAAGGCCGTGCACGGGATCGTTCCGGGCGGCGTGGACCACGCGTTCGAGTGCGTCGGCCGCCCCGAGGTCGTCCGCGACGCCGTCGACATGCTCGGCCGGGCCGGCCAGGCCGTCATCCTCGGTGTCGCACCCGCCGACGCCGAGGCGTCGTTCCTCGTCTCGTCGCTGTTCCTCGACAAGTCCATCATGGGCTGCCGGTACGGCTCCTCCCGCCCGCAGTACGACATCGCCCGGTACGCCGACCTCTACGGCACCGGCGCGCTCAAGCTCGACGAACTGGTCAGCCGTACCTACACGCTCGACGAGTTCCACCAGGCCGTCGAGGACGCCGAGGCGGGCAAGGTCGCCCGGGGTGTGTTCGTCTTCTGATCCCGGACGCGCGCGGGCCCCGGAGCGTCGAGCGCGTCCGGGGCCTGCGGGATGCGACGACAGTAGCGGGCGGCCCGTCAGGCGTTGCGGGCGGGGTGCCCGAACCTGCCCTTGTAGAACAGCAGTGGCCCGGCATCCTCGCGTGTCGCGTCCAGGGCCACGACCCGGCCGATCACGATCTCGTGGTCGCCGCCGTCCACGACCTGTTCCAGTGCGCAGTCGACGTAGGCCAGAACACCGTCCAGCAAGGGGGCGCCCGTGGCCGGCGCCGGCCGGTGGGAGACGCCGGCGAACTTGTCGGCGCCGCTGACCGCGAACGCGCGGCACAGCTCCTCCTGGTCGTCTGCCAACACGTTGACGCAGAACCTCGCGCCGGGCCGGATGCGCGGCCACGTGGTCGAGGTCTTGGCGACGAAGAAGGTCACCAGCGGCGGTTCGAGCGACAGCGACGAGAAGGACTGGCACGCGAAGCCGACCGGGGTCTCCCCGTCGAGCGCGGTGACCACGGTGACGCCGCTGCAGAAGTGTCCGAGCACGTGCCGGAACGCGGCGGGGTCGACGGTCGGTGCGTCGAGCTGGGCCATGGGTCCTCGCAGGGTCTTGGGGTGACGGGCCGTGACCGGAAGGCTCCGTCGTTCCCGTCGTCCGGCATCGCCGCCGGACGACGGGAACCGGCAGACTTTCCCGGCCCCGGCACTGGTCCGAAGCTAGGACAGGAAATATGTTTGTGTCAATCAAATGAAATGGGGTGGAGGTCACAGAGGGCGGACTCGCCTCGCGGCCCTGCCCTCACCAGCCGTAATACTCCGGCTTCCGCCTCTCGATCAGGCTCGCGACCCCCTCGTTGGCGTCCCGGGTTGTCATCGTGAGCTCGACCGCGTCCGCCTCCTCGCCGAACGCCGTCGCCCGGTCGCTGTCGAGAGAGCGGTTGACCAGACGTTTCGTGATGGCGAGCGCCCGCGTCGGGCCGGTGGCCAGGCGCTCGGCCCACTCGCGGACGGTGGCGTGGAGCTCGTCCGCGGCCACGACCTTGTTGACGACGCCGACACGCGCCGCCTCGGCGGCCGGCAGGTCGTCGGCGAGGAACATCAGTTCCTTGGCCTTGTGCGGCCCGACCAGGCGCGGCAGCAGGTACGCGCTGCCGCCGTCCGGGACGAGTCCGCGCCGCGCGAACACCTGGATGAACCGGGCGGTGTCCGCCGCGATCACCAGGTCGCACGCCAGTGCGAGGCTCATGCCGTACCCGGCGGCCGTGCCGTTGACCGCCGCGATGACCGGCTTCTCGCAGTCCAGGACCGCGGTCGTCAGTCGCAGCACGCCGTTGCGGATCATGCGGGCCGCGTAGCCCGTCGGCCGCTCAGGCGGCGTCGGCGTGCCCGGCTCGGACGGCCGCGCCGACGCGAGCAGCGATGTCGTGCCGGGCGAACTGCGCAGGTCCATGCCGGTGCAGAAATGCTTGGCCCCCGCCGCGCCCAGCACGACCGCGCGCACCGCCTCGTTCGCCGACGCCTCGCCGAGCAGGGTGATCATCGTCTCCCGCTGGTCCCAGGTGATCGCGTTGCTCGCCCCGGGGCGGTTGAGCGTCATCCACAGCACGCCGTTTTCGACGCGGTGCAGCAACTCTTGTTCCCCGGCCGCCGGTTCGAGGTGTTCGGTTGCTTCGGAAGGCGTGCTCATGCGCGAAACCGTTCCTCTCGGGATGGCCGCCGTCCGGCAGCCCGCCTCGCGGGCCGGGGAGGAGTGGAGCCGCCGGCTCCTCCCCGGCTCGGACCGCGGTGATCAACAAGCGATGTCATCGGGCGACGGCCAAAGCGTCCAGGGCCACGGTGCCGCCGCCGCGCGGCATCACCATCAGCGGGTTGATGTCGAGCTCGGCGAGGTCGTCGCCGAGTTCGAACGCCATGCGCTGCACCCGCATGACGACGTCGACCAGCGCGTCCATGTCGGCGGGCGGGCGTCCGCGCATGCCGTGCAGGCATTTGAGGCCGCGCAGTTCGCCGAGCATCCGGCGCACTTCGTACGGTCCGAACGGCGGTACGCCGACCGCGACATCGTCGAACACCTCGACGAACATGCCGCCCAGACCGACCGTCACGGTCGGCCCGAACAGCTTGTCGTGCGAGATCCCGACGACCATCTCGACGCCCTTGTCGACCTGTTGGCACACCAGCACGCCTTCCAGGCGCCCGGCGCCGTGCTCGCGCGCCGTCTCGACGATCTCCCGGTAGGCATCGCGCACTTGGCTCGCCGACCGGAGCCCGGGCCGGACCAGCCCCAGGTCGCTCTTGTGCGGCAACTGCGGCGCGCAGGCCTTCATGACCACCGGGTAGCCGATGAGCCCGGCCGCGCGGACGGAGGCGGCGGCCGAGGTGACCAACTGCTCGCGCGGCACCCGGATTCCGTACGTGCGCAGCAACTGCTTGGCGGAGTGTTCGGACAACGGCTTCCCCGTGGTCAGCAGCCGTCGCGCTTTCGCGGCGGCCGGGGAGTGAGTCCGTGCGACGTCGTCGAACGGCGAGTCGTAGTTGTCGCGGAACCGGTGGTAGTCGAAGTAGGCCCGCAGCGCGGTGACGCAGTTGCCGAACGTACGGAACACGACTATCCGGTGTGATTTGAGCAGGATGTCGCGGTAGGCGGACTCGTCGCCCGACGGCGACCCCCACACCACGCACACGACCTTGTCCGTGGTCTCGGCGGCGTCGACCAGGTCTTGGGCCAGCCTGTCGCTCATCGGCGGGAACGCCCCGGTGATCGGACACACGAGAACGCCGACGTTCGGGTCCGCGAGGATCGAGTCGATGATCTTCCGGCCGCGCTCGTCGCCGGCCGGGTGACCGCCGTTGTCGACCGGGTTGGAGACGGTCAGGCCGCCGGGGATCCAGGTGCGCAGGGACTCCTGCGTGCCGGCGGTGAGCGCTGGCAGCGCGAGGCCCGCGGCGGCGGCGAGGTCGGCCATGTGGGCGCCGGTCCCGCCGGAGATCGAGTACACGCACACCCCGTCCGCGCGGGGCCGCGTCGTGCGCGCGAACATCTGTGAGGTGTCGATGAGTTCGTCGAGGCCGTCGACGCGCGTGACGCCGAACTGCCGGAACACCGCCGACGCGACGCGGTCCTGCCCGGTCAGCTTGCCGGTGTGGGAGGCCGCCATCCGGGCACCGGATTCGGTGCGGCCGACCTTGACCAGCACGATCGGCTTGCGCTGCTGGGCCGCGTGGTCGGCCGCGAGGGCGAACGTGCGGCCGTCCTTGAAGCCCTCGACGTACGCGGCGATCACCCCGACCTCGGGCTGGTCGGCGAAGTACCGGATGAAATCGGCGGTTTCGAGATCGGCCTCGTTGCCCACCGGCGCCCAGTGCGAGACGCGGATGCCGATCTCCTGCGCGGCGAAGACCGGCCGGCCCTGGTGCCCGCTCTGGGTAATGAGCGCGATCGACCGCCCGTCGAGGTCGTCGCGGAAGGTCTCGAACGCGTTGAGGTTGGTGTTGGGGCCGAGCAGGCGCAGCGGTCCGCCCGTGGCGATCTCGGCGAGCCTGCGCTGGGCCTCGACGCCGTCCGGGCCGGATTCGGCGAAGCCGTCCGCGAAGACGACCGCGAACGCGACGCCGGCGGCGGCCAGATCGGCCATGACCTCCTGCGGGTCGCCGACCAGGACCACCGCGAGGTCGACGGTCTCGGGCACCGACGCGATGTCGGGGTGGCATATCAGCCCGCCGATCTCGGCGTGCTTGGGGTTGACGGGGAACATCCGCGCGCCCACGCGCTCGGACCAGGCCCGCAACTGCGCGGTGATCCGCGCGCCGGGGCGACCTTCGGTGTCCGACGCGCCGATCACCGCGACCGTGCGCGGCCGGAAGAACCGGTCGAGGTCGACGGGTCGCAGCCGCAGCGGCCGACCGGTGACGTCGACCGCGAGGCGCTGGTCGACGAAGGTCTCAGTGCGCGGCGCGGCGCCCATGCCGGCGCCCATGCCGGCGCTCATTCCAGTGCTCGCGGAACCGGTACGGGCGTATCCCGGAGCGTGCGTTTCCCTGCTGTCACGAAGCATCTGGCCCGTCCCTCGTCTTCCGATCCATCAAATGAATCACGTGACCTGACGGTCAGTCAGTTAGCTGCTGATGGGACGTCAGGACTGTCTTTGGTCTCTTCGCCCCCTGATCGCATGTATGTGACCGATCATGGGGATATCTAGTGACTTGGTCAAGGTTTTCCTGAGGAGCCGCCGGTCAACGAACGTTTCCCACAGCCGTCGGTTTTTGTTGTCCGACCACCGTGCCCACCAAACGGCTTGCTCAGCAAGGCTGTCGGCGCAGAACACCGCGGCGCTCACGCTCCGCGAGTGCCGCGCGGTCGACCTTGTCCATCCCGGTGAGCGGCAGGCCGTCCACCACCCGCAGAGCCTCCGGCAGCTTGTACGCCGCGAGCCTCGGCGCCGCGAACGCGCGCAACTCCTCCAGCGTGGGCGCCGGCATGCCCTCGCGCGGGACCACCACCGCCACCCCGATCTCGCCCATCACATCGCTGGGCCGCGGGGTCACCGCGACGGCCGCGACGGCCGGGTGGGCGAGCAGCACGGACTCCACCTCCAAGGGGAAGACGTTGTAGCCACCCCGAATGAACGCGTCCGAGATACGGCCCGTGATCCGCAGGCACCCCGCCGCGTCGACGGCACCCAGATCGCCGGTCCGCAACCACCCGTCGCCGTCCAGCGCCCGTGCGGTCTCCTCCGGGTTCCGCCAATATCCGGCCATCACGGACGGGGAGTGCAGGCAGATCTGCCCCGCCTCGCCCGCCCCCAGCACCCGCCCGGTCTCCGGATCACGGATCTGAAGCGCGGTGCCCGGCCGGGGGCGCCCGACGGTGTGCAGCGCCTCCTCGTCCGGTGCGTCGAACGCCGTCAACGTGCCGAGCCCACCCGACTCGGTCAGCGAATACCGGATCGAATACCCCGCACCGAACCGCTCCCGAGCCTCGCGCACGAGCGGCGCCGGCGACGGCCCCGCCCCCACGATCAGCCCGCGTACGCACGAGAAGTCGTACGCGTCGAACTCCGGGCGACGCAGCAACAGCGACACCTGTGCCGCCACGCCGCCGATGTAGGGGATCCTCTCCCGCGCGATGATCCGCAGCGCGTCCTCGGCCCGCCACCGGTCGAGCAGATGCATGGTCGCGCCCAGCATGAGATGACCGGCGAGCTTCGTCATGAATCCGACGTGCGGCAGCCCGGTCGCGACGAGCTGCGGCCCGCCCCCATCCCACCTGCCGCCTGTGTCCATCTCGGTGATCGCGGCGATCTGCCGCGACGTGAACAGCGCGCCCTTGGGCACACCCGTGGTCCCCGAGGTGAACACGACCGTTTCGGGCGCATCGGGGTCGTCGCCCCCTCCCGCCCGACGCGCCGGCGCAGCCGCGTCGACGCGCAGATCGCGCCACACGTCGCCGGCCCGTCCCGCCGGTGTGCACAGCAGCAGTCCGGGGCCGGAGGGCACCTGCTCGGCAAGCTCCTCCGTCGCGACGACGAGATCCGGCCCAGCCTGCCGGAGCACCTTCGCCCGCTCGCTCGCGGTGTGGCGCGGCCCGACCCCTGTGGTGATCGCACCGAGCCGGGCGAGCGCGAGGTACGCGACGACGTACTCCGGCCCGCACGGCAGCACGAGGGCCGCCAGATGCCCGGCCTGCACACCGCGCTTCGCAAGTCCCGCCGCCACCTGGTCGGTGACCGCGTCCAGCTCCGCGTAGGTGAACGCGACCCCGTCCCGGACCAGCGCCCGGCGCCCGGGGAAGCGCCGTGCGGCCTCCCGCAGCACTGCGGCGACAACGGACATCAGGCTTCCTTCTGCTGTGGTGCGGGCGGTCCCGCGTGATATGACGGTGTGTCAGATACTGGCGCGTGGACTGCGCCACGGGCAAGGGGCCGGACCGCTTCGGCTCGTCGGGACCACTCCGAACACCCCCGGCACACCAGGGAGTCAGCGGCATGGACGTCGGGTTCAGCGAGGAGCAGCACGAGATCCGCAGGGCACTGCGCGAAGCCCTCGACAAGCACAGCGACTCCGCCGCCGTACGCGCGGCGACGGCCACCGACCACGGCTACGACACGCAGGTATGGCGCCGCCTGTGCGACCAGACCGGGCTGCCCGGCCTCGCGATCCCCGAGCAGTACGGCGGCGTCGGACTCACCTTCACCGAAGTGGCCATCGCCTGCGAGGAGATGGGCCGCGCGCTCTACCCGTCCCCGTTCCTGGCGACGTGCGTTCAGGCAGCCGCGGCACTGAGGCACAGCCGTGACGCGGACGCGTGCGAGCGCTACCTCCCGGGCATCGCCGCCGGCACCACGACGGCCGCCTTCGCGCACACCGAACCGACGCTCACGGTCCGATCAGCGGGCGGCGAACACCGCCTGACCGGTACCGCGACCCATGTCGTCGACGGAGCCCACGCGGACCTCGTCCTCGTCCCCGCACGCCTCGACGGCGCACCCGCGCTCTTCGCGCTCGACGCCGGCGCATCCGGCCTGACCCGTACTTCGCTTCCGGTCCTCGACCAGACCCGCACCCAGGCCCGCCTCGACCTCACCGAAACCCCGGCCCGCCTCATCGGTACGCCAGGCGAACCGACCGGCGAACTCCTGTGTAGGGTACGTGAGTTCACCGAAGTCGCCATCGCCGCCGAGTCTGTCGGCGGGGCATTCCGTTGCCTGGACATGACCGTCGAATACGCCAAGCTCCGCGTCCAATTCGGCCGCCCGATCGGCTCGTTCCAAGCCGTCAAACACCGCTGCGCCGACATGTACGTGCAATTGGAGACCGCGAGATCGGCGCTGCGCTACGCCGCGTGGACCGCCACCGAAGCCGAGTCCTCAGGACCGGGTGGCGATGAACTTCCTTTGATGGCCCCGTTGGTGATGACCACGGCCACGGACACCTACCGACGGATCGCGGAGGAAACCATTCAACTCCACGGCGGCGTCGGCTTTACGTGGGAACACGACGCGCACTTGCACCTCAAGCGGGCGACGACGTCCGCGTTGCTCTTCGGGCCACGGTCGCGGCAGCGCGAGCGGATTGCTGCGTCGGCGGCGATTTGAGGGCGTTACCGTACAAAGATCGACGTGTCGAGGATGGCGTCGAAAGGCTCAGGGAAGGTCAGCTTGTCGCCGTACGAAACCGTGTTTTTCGAGCGGTATTTCCCGTTCTTCGGGTTTACGAACAATGTGACCTCCTCGCGCAGCGGATCAATGAGCAGATACAGCGGAACCGGCCCGGATGCGTAGCCGAGCGGTTTCACATATCGGTCGTCGCGTTGGCCGTCCCGCCCGGCTGAGACAACTTCGGCGACCAGATGGAAGACATCCGCAGGGAACCGCCAGTCGTCGGCATCCCACAAAACCTCTTCGTCCACGACCACCAGGTCCGGAACATACGACTCCTTGCCCCCGGGGGCGTTCGGAAGGTCGATGGTGACCGGATAGGTCGAGACTTCGGTGTCATCCGGCTTGTGCAAATCCAAGAACCGCTTGTCCAAGCGCCTCAGCAGCCCTCCGTGCTTTCCGACCGCGCTTGGTGACATGACGACCCTTCCGCCGATCAGCTCCACCCGGACCCCCTCGGGCGGGTCGATGCTGTCGAAAACCGCCTGCGCGTCGGAGTCCTTACCGGTGTCCGTCACAACGGTCGCCTCCTCGATGAGCAGGATCATGTCACTCCCTTCAGAGTACGCCGGGACTTCTTGCACGGTTGAGCATGGCGCAAGCCAGGGCACCCTCAGTCCGAAAACCAGTTGTTCAGCTCGAACGGAGTAGTTTGAAATGCGGTGGTAGCGGTTTGACGAAAGGACGACGTCCTGAATCCCCATGCGCTGCTGCTCCACCCCGCGCCCGAGGAATTGCACGGTCCCGTCGCCCTGCGCCTGGACACGCACGTGGCCGAGTCGTTGCTGTCCTCGGAACCGCTGCCCAGCGCCGGGCTGGCCGCGTACGTGGTCGCGCACGGCGGTGAGGCCGAGCGCGCCGTGATCGCCGGCAACGGGTCGGTGGGCGCGGACGTGCTCATGGCGTTGGCCGAGCGGGCCGACGACGCGGTCGCGCAACGACTGATCGCCAATCCGTCGGCGCCCCGCGAGGTCATGCTGAGGGTGGTGGACCGTGTTCCGGTCGGGAAGTTGCTGCCGACGCGGCTGGGCAGGCGCAATCGGGACGTCAGGCGGCTGCTTTCCTTCGCGGCCGGTGTGCATGACGCCGAAATCCTCTCCTGGGTACTGGAGTTCACCAGGGGATTCGGCGAAATGCTCGGGGAAACCGTGGTGTTGCAGGCCTGCGTGGGCTTGTTGGAGGTTTCCGGCCCGGACGCGGTGCACGATGCCATGTCCGAGCGCAAACCCCGCATCCAGCGCGCCGAAGACGATCCGGTACGCCACGCCTACGCCCGTCCGACCGACCCCGACCTCCTCGCCCGCGCGCTGGAGCACGAAGGCCGGACACCAGTCGTCGTCGAACGCCTCAATGCCTGCTGGTCGGTCGAGGACGCCGTCGCACTGCTCCACGCACCGCGCGCTCC
Source organism: Yinghuangia sp. YIM S10712 (assembly GCF_051388935.1). Taxonomy (NCBI): domain Bacteria; kingdom Bacillati; phylum Actinomycetota; class Actinomycetes; order Kitasatosporales; family Streptomycetaceae; genus Yinghuangia; species Yinghuangia sp. YIM S10712. Next base: position 214,336 of record NZ_JBPKBI010000003.1, on the reverse strand, counting down.
GCTCGACTGGGAGTACATCCTCGGACGACGTGACACCCTTCGGCCGCATGCTCTCACCGCTCTGGCGCGTCAGGTGGGCTGTCCGGACGCCCTTCGGCCGGAGCCACCGCCGGTGCCACGACGCGCTCGGCGGGGGCGGGACGGCGAGGCCTTCATGAGTGCGCACGCCCGTCGGCGCATGCTGCGTCATCTGGCGGATCTGGAGACCCCGACCCACTGGGTGCTGGACGCCCACGCGTCCGGGCGGTTGTCCGCCGCGACGATCCTTGGGCGCGGTGCCCCGGCACTCGACGCGTTGGAGATATTCGCGCGCTGCGACGTCCCGGAGCGGCTGGCCGACGCGCACGGTGCGCTCGCGAAGGCGACCTCGGGCCTCGGTACGGAGCCGGACGCGTGGGTCGTGGCCCTCAATCTGCTCCCGACATTCAGCGGCACATGCGCCGAACTCCTGGCCACCGCAAAGGCAGTCGTATCGTGAAGCGCGAAGGCAAAGCAAAAGCGGACATACCGTCGAAGGTGCGTCCGCTGCGGACTCGTCGGCGCGGTGGACCTGTTCGTGCGATGTGCGGCTTGCCCCGGCCGGTGTGCGCGCTTCCTGGGCGGGAAGCCGACCGGGGCGTCGTCGTCAGCGCGGGGGCTTCCTGCCGGTGATGCCCATGTAGACGAGGGTGGCGAGCGCGGGGCGCACGTCCCTCATCTTGATCTTCCAGGTCTCGAAGCCCTTCTGGTGGCCCGAGACGGCCGCGAGCATCGCGACGAGGGTGCCCGCCATGGCGTTCGGCACGACTTCGTCGCCGGTCTTGTGTTTGGCCTGGACGTCCTCGATGGCCTCGGTGAGGCCCTGCGTCACGGCGGTCAGAATGGACTGCCGGACCTTGTAGAAGCGCTTGTCGCCCTCGGCCGCGGCCAAGTCGACGACCCGGAGAATCGGCTCGTACTCCTGCCAGAACTCCAGGAAGCCGTCGACGAGGGCTTCGGCTGCGGCGTAGCCGCCTTTGCCGGCCCAAGCCTGGTTCTCGGTCAGCGTTTTGAGCCGCTGGCCATCCTTGGCCATGTCGTTGGCGATCTCCAGGATCGCACTCTCGACGTCCTGGAAGTACTGGTAGAAGGTGGCCGGCGAGGTGCCTGCCATGCGGGCGACGTCGATGACCTTGACGTCCCGGTACGGCGACGTGTCGAGCATCTCGCGCAGGCACTCCAGCAATTTCTGCCGGGTGGCCTGGCCGCGTCGCCCGGCGACGCGGCCGTCGACGGTGCGAACTTGTCCTGTCATGGCGTCAGTTTACGGGCGCATGATCGGGGTCGCTGTTCGCGGCGCGGAGATAGGCGGGCAATTCGCCGCCCCCGTGTACCAGGATTTCCGCGCCGCTCACGTAGCGGGACATCGGTGACGCGAGGAATACGCACACATCCGCTATGTCGTCAGGATCAGCCATTCGGCCGAGCGGAATGGTCTTGCCAACTGACGCGATGCCGTCCTCGTCGCCGTAGTGCAGGTGTGCCTGCTCGGTTCTGACCATGCCGACGATGATCGCGTTGGTGCGGATCCGCGGGCCCCATTCCACGGCGAGTGTCCTGGTCAGCGAGTTCATTCCGGCCTTCGCCGCGGCGTACGCGACCGCTCCGGGCGAGGGGCGGACGCCGCTCACGCTGCTGATGTTGACGATCGATCCGCCGGACTCCTGGGCGTTCATCAGGCGGTGTGCGGCCTGGGCGAAATACAGCGGGCCGAGCAGGTTCAGTTCGATGATCGCTTTCGAGAAGCGCGGCGACGCGGTGGCCGAGTCGATCGCCGGGGCGCCGCCCGCGTTGTTGACGAGCGCGTCGAGGCGGCCGAACTTTTCCTCGACGAACGCGACGGTGGCGAAAGCGGTGTCGGGGTCGCGGACATCGGCGCGGTGGTAGACCGCGGTGCGCCCGGCCGCGGACGGCAGTGTTTCGGGTTCGCTGCGCGAGCACACGACCACATCGGCGCCGGCGGCGAGGAAGCGCTCGCTGATGCCGCGTCCGATGCCTTTGCCGCCGCCGGTCACGAGAGCGACCCGGCCGGTCAGGTCCACGGGGTTCGGGGCTTCGGTCATGACGTCTCCGAAAGGCAGGTCTTCGAGTGGAAGGAGGGCGTGGTGGGGCTGTCCTGTCTGGCGCGGCTCGTCGGGTGTCATCTATGGTGCCACAGAGATCTGACGATCAGTCAGATTCGCGGCCGAATGGATCCGATCGCCATGGCTATCCGCTACGAGGTACGCGACGGCATCGCCGAAGTGGTGCTCGACGCGCCCCCGGTGAACGCCCTCGACGTCGCAGGGTGGTTCGAACTCGCCGACACACTGCGGTCCGCAGGCCGTGACACCCGCGTGCGGGCCGTCGTGCTGCGCGCCGAAGGACGCGGCTTCAACGCCGGCGTCGACATCAAGGAAATGCAGAACACGACCGGCTTCGACGCCCTGCTCGGCGCCAACCGCGCCTGCTACGAGGCCTTCGCCGCCGTCTACGACTGCGAGGTCCCGGTGGTCGCGGCCGTACACGGCTTCTGCGTCGGCGGCGGCATCGGCCTGGTCGGCAACGCGGACATCGTGCTGGCCAGCGACGACGCCTACTTCGGCCTGCCGGAGGTCGACCGCGGGGCCCTCGGCGCGGCCACTCACCTGGCCCGCCTCGTGCCGCAGCACCGCATGCGGCAGATGGTCTACACCGGGGAGACCGCGTCGGCGGCCGAACTGCACGCGTACGGCTCGGTCTACAAGGTCGTCGACCGCGAAAAGCTCGTGGAGACCGCGTTCCAGGTCGCCGGCGGCATCGCCGCGAAGTCGCCCACGGTCATCCGGGCGGCGAAGGCCTCGCTCAACGGCATCGACCCGGTCGACGTGAAGCGCTCCTACCGCTACGAGCAGGGCTTCACCTTCGAACTGAACCTCACCGGAGTCTCGGACGAGCTGCGCGACGCGTTCGTCGCGGGCCGCGACGCGGACACCTCGAAGTAGGCCGGTAGGCGAGGCAAGCCGAGTAGGCAGGGAGTTCACGGTGGCTGACAAGCGCATGACACCCGACCAGGTCGTCGCCCGGCTCGAAGACGGCATGACCGTCGGCATCGGCGGCTGGGGGTCGCGGCGCAAGCCGATGGCCCTGGTCCGGGCCATCCTGCGGTCCGAGCTGCGCGGACTGACGATCGTGGCGTACGGCGGTCCGGACGTCGGCCTGCTGGCCCGCAGCGGCAAGGCCGACAAGATCGTGTACGCCTTCGTGTCACTCGACTCGATACCGCTGGAGCCCAACTTCCGCCATGTGCGGGAGAACGGGCTCGTGAAGGCGGTCGAATACGACGAGGGCATGTTCCTGAGCGGCCTGCGGGCCGCCGCATACCGGCTGCCGTTCCTTCCCACGCGTGCCGGGCTCGGTTCCGACATCCCCAGGGTCTCGCCGCACCTGCGGACCGTGATCTCGCCGTACGACGACGCAGAAGAGCTCATCGCGATGCCCGCGCTCCGGCTCGACGCGGCGCTCGTGCACGCCAACGTCGCCGACGACAAGGGCAACGCCGCGCTCACCGGGCCCGACCAGTACATGGACGACCTGTTCTGCCTGGCCGCCGACAAGGCGTACGTCTCCGCCGAACGCGTCGTCACCGGCGACGAGTTGCTGAAGGAAGCAGGTTGCTTCCACACACTCGTGCTGCACCGCTACATGACCGCCGGTGTCGTCGAGACGCCGAACGGAGCCCATTTCACCGAGTGCCCGCCCGAGTACGGCCGCGACGAGGCGTTCCAGAAGGCCTACGCCACCGCGGCCGGAGACCCGGCGCGGTGGGCCGCGTTCGAGGACCGCTTCCTGAAGACCGCCGACGAGGCCGCCTACCAGGCCGAGATCACGAAGTTCCGTGAGGAGACGGGCCGATGACCACAGCTACGGGCGTTACCCGCGCCGATATCTGCGTGGTCGCGGTCGCCGAGTGCTTCCGCGGAGACGGGGAGATCTTCGGATCGCCGATGGGCACCATCCCGACGATCGGCGCCCGGCTGGCCCGTGCCGCGTTCGAGCCGGACCTCGTGCTGTCCAACGGCGAGTCGCTGCTGTTCGAGGGGACGCACCAACTCGGCGTCAAACCCGATGAGTTCGCCGCGGTCGGCTGGATACCGTTTCGCAGTGTCCTCGATGTCCTCGCCTCCGGTCGCCGGCACGTGATCATGGGGCCGGTGCAGATCGACGCGCACGGCAACGCGAACATCTCGGCGATCGGCGACTGGGCCAAACCCAAGCGCCAAGTGCTGGGTTCCCGCGGTGCCCCGGGCAACACCGTGAACCACACGACCAGTTACTGGATCCCCAGACACTCCCCGCGCGTGTTCACCGCGACCGTCGACATGGTCTCGGGCATCGGCTACGACCGGGCGGCGGCCGTCGGCGCGCACTTCCACGAAATACGGCGTGTCGTGTCCAACTTGGGGGTTTTCGACTTCGTGTCCGTCGACGGCGCGCCCGCGACGATGCGGCTCGCATCGGTCCATCCGGGCGTTACCGTCGACGAGATCGCGGCGAACACCGGCTTCCCGCTTGTCATTCCGGACGACGTACCGGAGACCCGCGCGCCCACCGACGCCGAACTACGGCTGATCCGCGAGGCCATCGACCCGCGCGGCATACGCCTGCGGGAGGTGCCCGCGTGACGGCCGACCCGCATCCCGCGCTGACCACCGCGTTCACGCGCAAGTTCAAGGTCCGCCATCCGGTCGTCCAGACCGGCATGGGCTACGTCTCGTACCCTCCGCTGGTCGCCGCGACCGCCGAAGCCGGGGGCCTGGGCATCCTGGCGTCGGCGACCATGACGTACGACGAACTCGCCCTCGCCGTGACGGCCGTCAAGAAGGCGACCGACAAACCGTTCGCGGTCAACCTGCGCGCCGACGCGCCCGACGCGGCCGAGCGGATCGAGCTGATGGGCCGGGAGGGCGTCACGGTCGCGTCGTTCGCGCAGGCGCCCAAGAAGGACCTCATCAAGCGCGCACACGACCTCGGCATGCTCGTAGTCCCGTCGATCGGTGCCAAGCGGCACGCGCAGAAGGTCGCGGAATGGGGTGTCGACGGCGTCATCGTGCAGGGCGGGGAAGGCGGCGGGCACACCGGCTCCATCCCGACCACACTGCTGCTGCCGCAGGTCACGGACGTGCTGCGCGGCACCGACGTGACCGTGATCGCGGCCGGTGGCTTCTTCGACGGGCGCGGCCTGGTCGCCGCCCTCGCCTACGGTGCCGACGCGATCGCCATGGGCACGCGCTTTCTGCTCACGAGCGACAGCCCCGTGGGCCGCGCGGTCAAGGAGGTCTACCTCGCCGCCGACGTCAACGGCACGGTGGTCTCCAAGGAGGTCGACGGCGTCGCGCACCGCGTCCTGGCCACGGACTTCGTGAAGCGGCTGGAGCAGCGGTCGGTCGTGGCCCGCTACCCGCGCGCGATCGCCAACGCGATGAAGTTCCGCAAAATCTCCGGGACTTCGCTGCCGGACATGGTCCGCGAAGGCCTGGCCATGAAGAAGTCGCAGTCCCTGACCTGGCCGCAGGTCCTGATGGCCGCCAACACCCCGATGCTCCTCAAGGCCGCCATGGTGGACGGCCGTCCGGAGTTCGGCGTCATGGCGTCCGGCCAAGTCGTCGGCGTGATCGACGATCTGCCGAGCTGTCAGGAACTGATCGACGGCATCGTCACCCAGGCCTCCGGGATCCTGCGCGAACTGGGAAGCTGACCGAGGCCCTCAGCCCGCGAGCCTCCGCAGAGCCTCCTCGGACGCCGAGCCGGGCTCGGCCGCGAACAGGTCCAGCCCGCAGCAGGACGGCTCGTCGGGCAGCGCGATGAGCTCGCCGTGCAACGTCAGTTCACCGACCACCGGGTGGTTCAGCACGTACTCCCTGCTCCGCACCTGACCGACCGGATGCTCCGCCCACATCCGTGCGAACTCCATGCTCACCTCCCGCATGTGGTCGATGTGCGCGGCGAGTCCGGCGTCCCCGCGAAACCGGCCGAGAAGAACACGCAGATGCGCCACGTGCTCGCTCGCCGCCCGCTCCCAGCCGGCACCGTGCAGGTCACGCAAGTACGAGTCCGTGAACAGCAGGTGCGAAATCGTGCGGCGGTCCTCCGGCCAGGCCGTGAAGTCGCCGAACACCGCGACCGCGAGACGGCTCCAGCCGACGATCTGAGTGTGCCGGCCCACCAGCAGTGCCGGCGTCAGCACGAACGACTCCAGCAGATAGCGCAGGCCGGGCCGCACATTCGGCGAGGCCGCGGCCTTCGCACACCGCGGCGGACGCCGCGCGATGCGGTGCAGATACGCCAACTCGTCCGTGTCCAGGCGCAACGCCGCCCCGATCGCGTCCAGCACCTCGTCCGAGACGCTGTCGCCCCTGCCCTGCTCCAAACGCGTGTAGTGGGCGATGCTCACGCCCGCGAGCCGGGCCAACTCCTCCCGTCGTAGCCCGGCGACCCGGCGCACCCCGCCGTAGTCCGGCAACCCGACATCCTCCGGGCGCAGGCGGGCGCGGCGCGATTTGAGGAATTGGCTCAGCTCCGTCCGATCGTCCACGCGTTCGACCCTACGCCCGTGCGGGGGTGGGTGATCAGGGCCCTGAGTACGCAGGACAGGGCCCTGGTTGGGCAGGCGCGGTGCTCGCAGGCTGTCGGTCGGGCCGCCGGAGCCGACCGCGGCCCCGATCCCGTGCCATCCCTGGAGGACCCCGCGTGCCCACCGACCGCCGACTGCGAAGCCCCGCCGCCACCTTGACGCTGCTCGGCCTCGCGAGCCTCATCACCGCGCTGGACTTCACCATCGTCTACGTCGCCCTCCCCGACATCGCGCGAGACGTCGGCTTCTCCGAACACTCGCTCCAGTGGGTGGTCAGCGCGTACGCCGTCGTCTACGGAGGCCTGCTCCTCCTCGGCGGCCGCCTGTCCGACCTGCTCGGGCGCCGCCGCATGTTCGTGGCCGGCATGGTCCTGTACGGCTTCGGATCGGTCCTGGGAGGCCTCGCCGACACGCCCACACTGCTCGTCGCGGCCCGCGCGGTCCAGGGCGTCGGCGGCGCGGTGCTGTTCCCGGCGACGCTGTCGCTGGTCACGACGCTGTTCGAGGAAGGAAGGGAACGGAACCGGGCGCTGGCCGTATGGTCGGTCGCCGGCGCGGCCGGACTCAGCCTGGGCGCGCTTCTGGGCGGCGTGCTGACGTCGGCGTTCGGCTGGCAGGCGGTGTTCTACGTGAACGTCCCGCTTGTCGTGGCCGCCGGCCTGGCCGCCTTCGTGCTGCTCGCCCCCGACCCGGCCGGTCCCGCGCGCAGCGGGTTCGACGTCACCGGCGCGCTCACCGGCACCGCGGGCATGACCTTGCTCGTCCTCGCCGTCGCGCAAGGACCCGAGTGGGGGTGGGGCAGTGCCCGAGTACTGGGTTCGATGGCCGCCGGCCTCGCGCTGCTCGCGGTTTTCGCGGCGGTCGAACGGCGTGCCCGGCAGCCGCTACTGCGTCTTGGCCTGCTGGCCAACCGCAGTCTGAGCGCCGCGACCGGTGTCATTCTGGTTTTCGGCGTCACCCTCCAGGCGGTGCCGTACTTTCTGACGCTGTACTTCCAAAGCGCCATGGGCTACTCGGCACTGCGAACCGGTGTGGCCTTCCTCGGCCCGACGCTGTCCATCACCGTCGGCAACCTGGTCGGCGAGCGGTTGGTTCCGCGCCTGGGCGTGCGCAAGACCCTCGTCTCGGGCTTCGTCGTCGCGGCAGCCGGCACCGCCCTGATCGCCGCCGCCATGACGGACGGCGCGAGCTACCCGGAACTGCTCGCCGGCATCGTCGGCTTCGGCCTCGGCACCGGCGTGGTCTTCTCGACCATGTGGATCGCCGCCGCGAGCGGAGTCGCCGCCGACGAACAAGGCACCGCGTCCGGCGTCGCCTCCACCGCACTTCAGTTCGGCTCGGGGGCGGGCCTTGCGATTCTGGTCGGCGTCGACGGCACCCGTGCCGCGATGTTCACCATCGGGTCGGCCGCCGCGGTCCTCGGCACCTTCGCCGCGCTGCTGCTCCCCGCCCGCTCCCCGGCGCCGGCGGCCGTCTCGGCGGACTCTCCGGTGCGCGAGCCGAGCCGGTCGAAATGACGGAAGCGCCCGACCCGCTCACGGGT
>NZ_JBPKBI010000003.1:203461-206093 GCF_051388935.1 Yinghuangia sp. YIM S10712 | reverse complement strand
CCCCCACGCCGTCACTGCTTCTTCGCCTTCGCCGCCTTGGCCGCCTGCTTGGCCTCCTGCTTCGTCGCCCGCACCTTCGCGAGGGATTCGGGGCCGGTGATGTCGGCCACCGAGCGGAACGACCCCTGCTCGCCGTACGCGCCCGCCGCCTCCCGCCAGCCCTCGGGGGTGACGCCGTACTGCTTGCCGAGCAGCGCGGTGAAGATCTGGGCCTTCTGCGTGCCGTACCCGGGCAGCGCGCTCAGGCGTTCGAACAACTCTTTGCCGGTCTTGACGCCCTTCCAGACCGCCGACGCGTCGCCGCCGTGGTTCTCGACCAGGAATTGGCACAACTGCTGGACGCGCTTGGCCATCGACCCGGGGTAGCGGTGCACGGCTGGTTTCTCGGCCATCAGCGCCGCGAAGGCCTCCGGGTCGTACGCCGCGATCTCCTGCGCGTCGAGGTCGTCGGCACCCATCCGCCGCGCGATCGTGTACGGCCCCGCGAACGCCCACTCCATGGGGATCTGCTGGTCCAGCAGCATCCCGATCAGTGCGGCGAGCGGGCTGCGACCGAGAAGCGCGTCTGCCTCGGGCTGCTGGGCCAGGTGGATCGTCGTGGTCATGCCCCCGATTTTGACACCGCGCCCACGGACGGGCACGGCGGCGGGGCGGCACCGGCGAGACTTGGCGCCGTGTCCGAGGGCGGGCGCTGCGACGTGGACGGATGTGCCGTGCGAGGCCGGTCAGCTCCCGCCACCGCACCCGCCGCCTCCGCACCCGCCGCCCCCTCCGCAACTGCTGCCGCCGTCGGAACCGCCTCCGCCGCCGGAGCCGCCCGGGTCGCCGGACGAAATGATCATCGCGTCCGACCCGCTGTCGGTCCGGCGCGTGCCGCGTGTCCGGCGGGCGGAGACGGGCTGTCGGCCGCCGGGCGGCACGTAGACCGGGGCGCGACGGCGGTACAGGGCCGCGGCCTCGCGCTCCTGGTGGTGGTCGAGGTCCGCGAAGCGGGCATCGAGTGCCTGTCGGCCGTGCGTGCCGAGGATCTGCCTGGCCCGGCGGGCGGCGGTGCCGTTCTCGTCGGCTCCGGGCAGGCCGGGGATGCCGAGACTGCGTGCGTTTTCGAATGCCTCGCGGCAGCCCGGGGCGGCGTCGATCTCGTGGAGTTTGAGACCGTTCGGCGCGGCGGCCAGCGCACCGAGCACGGCCGCCGTCACCGGGTCCGCTCCGGCGGCCGGTCGGTCGACGTGTGCCGCGCGGATCCGGCCGTCGCGCGAGATCATCACCAGTCCGTCTTCGAGCAGCAGCCACACGGCCACCTCGGCTGTCGTGACCGAGGTGTACGCGGCTACCTGGTACGGGGTCGCCCGCCCGCTCTGCAGAAGCCGCACCGCCTCGGCCAGTGCGGTGCCGTACCTCCGGGTGCGCGGTGCGAACGCGACCGCGGCAACCAGGCAGACGACCACGGCCACAGCCACCGATATCCCGACCGCTTCCATGGGGCCCCCTGCCGTCGCCACCGAAATGTTCGATCCTCCTTGCCAGGATGGGCCGTTGGCCCTGATACCGGCAGAGGGAGGTCCCTCCGGAAGAGCCCGCGCGACATCGGCGGTCCGGCGTTGCCGTTTTGCGCGACATCGGTGGCACACGGCGTACGGCCGGTTCGGCGGCCCGGTGTCGCCGAGACCGGAGAGCGGATGCGGCCGATCGCCGAACGGGGACGGTTTTTCGCCACGATGAGGCGTGCCGCGAGGCCCCCGGCGCGCTACTGTTTCTCGCGCCGGACGCCCGCCGCGTACATCACCCGGCGCCAAGCCGATGGGCGGCGGCGGAACCCGACCGGCTCGCCGACCGCCGCGGAAACGCACGGCGGACGGTTGTTCGAGCCGCAGATGCGTCGACCTCGCACGCCCACGCTGCGGCAGCGTAGGCTCACAGAACGAGACTTCGGCCGTGGACGGTGGAGTATGCCTGGCCCGGTAAGTGAACTCACTCGGAGACTGCCCCGGTGGCGGCTTCCTGCGGTGGACCGCCACACACTCACCTGGCGCGCGACGCTTTTCGTCGTCGTGTGCGCGGTGTGCTGGCCCCTTCAGGCCTATGGGCTGAACAGCAGCTTCCTCGAAGGAGGCATGGCGCGCGGCATCCTGGTGGCCGCTCCGCTGCTGTTCCAGTTGGCCTTGCTGCGCTACTACGTGCTGCGCCACCTGCACCCGCACCCGTGGGCGCTGCTCGTGCCCGGCGCGGTCGGGGGGCTCCTCCTGCTCGCGTCGGCGCTTCAGTCGTACGACCTTTATATGTTCACGTTCGGCAAGGACGGCAGCGCCGTCGTTGTGGGCGAACGCGAAAACGACGCGCCGCCAGGGGCCGACGTGCCCGACACGGAGTGCGAGGTTGAGCTGCCCGACGGCGACCGCGACGCGTTGCGCGGGGGCGGCCGGTGCCCCGGTGAACCGGGGGACCGGTTCCTGGTGGTGTACGACCCGGCCAACCGCGTCGCGCCGGACCTCGGCACGGTGGCCTCGCTCGACCCGGGCGCCGCGATGGGCCTGGGAGCGGGCGGCATGGCCGTGATGATCGGGACGGTCGGCGTCGTCGTGCGGCGCGCGGAGGACGACCCGCCGGTGTGAGGCGGAGAACCCCGTCGGGG
>NZ_JBPKBI010000003.1:119655-203343 GCF_051388935.1 Yinghuangia sp. YIM S10712 | reverse complement strand
CCCCCCCCCCCCCCCCCCCCCGACTGCTTTGTGCCGCCCCCGTCGGCGGCCCGGGCGTCGCGCTGTGGCTCAGATCTCCAACTGCGCTTCGATGCTCCGGAGTTGGTGGCGCGCCATGGCGAGGTTCGCACGGCCCTTGTCGAGGGCCAGATACAGGAACAGGCCGTTCTTTCCGCGCCCCCTCAGCAGCCGGATCAGGTGGTATTGGCTGCCGAGGGTGATGAGGATGTCCTCGATCTCGTCCTTGAGCCCCAGCATCTCCATGGCCCGGGCCTTGGCCCGCACGACGTCGGTGTTCCCGGCCGCCGCGACGGTCAGGTCGAGATCCTTGCCGCCGCCGAGGACGCCGAGCGCCATGCCGCTGGTGTAGTCGACGAGGGCGACGCCGATCGTGCCCTCGATGGTGGTCATGGCTTCCTTGAGCGCGGTGTCGGTGTTGGCAGCCATCCGGGTGTCTCCTCTGGTTGGTGTTGTGCTCGGTGTTGTCGTCGGTGTCGTGCGAGGCGGTCTCGCACGCGTCGGTCTCGCTCGTGGTGTGGGCATGGCTGCGCCTTTCACGGTCGAACACCGTTGTCGCGCGCATTCAGGGCCTCGGTCACCAGTTCGGCGATCCGGGCGCTGGAAAGGCGCGATTCCAGGTGCAGGCGGCCGACGTTGGTGCGCGGCTCCGCCAGCACGGTCAGCACCGCGGACGGGCCGGCCGCGTACGTCGCGACGTAGCCTTCCTCGCCGCGCACGAGCAGTTCGCGGAAGTCGCCGCGCCCGGTGGCGGCGGCCATGCGTACCGCGACCGCCAGTGACGCGGCGGTGAGCGCGGCCACGCTCTCGCCTTCGGGCCCGGCCGCGTCCTGGGCGATCACCAGACCGTCGATACTGGCCGCCACCGCGCCGGTCACCTGGGGCAGTCGTGCCCGCAACCGCCTTATTTCGTCGAGGACTTCGGCTTCCGCGGCGGGCACTCGTGGTCTCCTCCTCCCGGCGCGCTGCCACAGCGCGCGCTTCATGACGGCGTGGTGGGGGTCTCGCGACCGGTCTTCGCGGTCACAGGCGCGCCTCCAGTGCGTCGCGGATTCGGCGCAGGAGCTCGATGTCCGGTGGTTCTGTCGTGGCCGCCCAGGCCGGGCGAGGGGACGGGGGGTCAGGCGGGTTTGCCGCGGTGTCGGCGGGTGTGTCGGAGGGAGTGTCGGTTCGCGTGGGCTGGGCTGTGCCGGGCGGCGGGGCCACGAGTCCGGCGGCGGCCATGCGGCGTACTTCGACCAGGATGTGGAACGCGGGCCGGCCGAGGAGATGGGCGATGGTGCCGGGGGTGCGTACGCCGTCGGCGAGGCCGAGGACCGCGCGGCGGAGGACGGTGCGCGGCTCGGGAGCCGCTTCTCGCCTGCGGACGGGGCAGAGGTCGATCCGGGCGTCGGGGAACACGCTTTCGAGCAGGCCTCGGCGCCGCAGGCACTCGCGGGCGACCGTGTGCGCGGCGACCGGGCGTACCGCGCCGAGCCAGTGCGCCGCGCCGGGCCGGAAGCGTACGGGGCCGGAGTCCGGCGCGAGCGTGAAGTACGCGGCGTCGAACAGCGTGGCCAAGTGGGCGATCTCCAACTCGCCCGTGGAAATCCGGTGTTGGTCCACGAGGTGCTGTGCCACCCGGCTGTCGCCGCCTGCGTGGTCGACCGCGCGCCGCCAGGCTTCCGGAGTCAGTCGCCCGCCTGCGGTCAGCAGCGCGTCGAGCGTCGGCGCGGCCGGGCTTTCGGCGTGGACGACCTCGCCGCGGCGCAGGTAGAGCGCGCCTGTGCTGCTGAGCAGGACGCCGGTCGCGTGCCGGTCGTCGGCGAGGAGTGTGAGGAGGGCGTCGGTGGGGAGCACGGGCGAGGGCGGGGGCACTTCGGCCGAGGCGCCGGCGGGTCCGGGGACGGTGTCGGGCGGCGGGTCGGTGCCGCCGGGGTCCCGCGGGGCGGCGTGGCGGGCCCCGGGGGTGCGCGGTGCGCCGCAGGGGCCGGGAGGAGGCGAGGGCGCCGGGGTGCCGTGCGGCGCCGAGGGGGTGGCGGAACGCGGTGCCGGGGAGGAGGGCACGGCCGGGGGCACGGGGGGTCTGGGGGGAGGAAACACGGGCCTCGGCGTGGGGGCGGACCCGGGTGCCGGTGTTCGGCGCGGTGCGATGGCGAGTGTCACGACAAGGCCAGCCGTTCGGCGAGGTCTTGGAGCCGGACTCGGGCGAGAGCCAGGTTGGCGTGTGTTCGGTCGAGCCATACGTGCACGAACACGTTGGTGTCGAACTGGGTCTCGACGAAGCGCAGCAGGTGGAACCCGGTGCGGGTCGTGACGATGATGTCCTCGACCGGTGTGTCGGCGGCGACGAAGCCTCCGCCGGGGGACGCGAAGGCCGCGTATTCGGCGGTCAGCCGGGCGAGTTCGGCGGTTTCGGCGGCGGTGGCCTCGTGGTCGCCGTTCGGCGACGCGCCGGCGGTGCCGAGTGCGAGGCCGCTGACCCACTCGACGACCGACGCGCCCAATGCGCCCGGTAGATCCATGGCCTGATGCAGGCACTCGTCGATCCCTGGCACGCGCGGCTCCCCTTCCTGCGTGGCGACTGTGACCACGACGCTACGCAGAGCGCATGCGCGTACGAGTGAAATCCTCTGTTTTCCAGCGGAGCCCCGGGTCGGTGGGCGTAAGATGCGCACGCCAAATTGCGAACGCCCGTACCAGGTACGGCATTTGGCTACAGGAAAGGGCATACCGGCGCACGGTCCCGTCGCTCGGTGAACGCGGGTCCGCCGCCGGTATCGAGGAATGTTCTCGGGGTTTCTCGGGTGGCGGCTTCGCCGCCGTGCTCAGCCCAGCCGCTCGATGACGGTCACGTTGGCCTGCCCGCCGCCTTCGCACATCGTCTGGAGCCCGTAGCGGCCGCCCGTGCGCTCCAAGTGGTGGAGCAGCGTCGTCATCAGCCGCGCGCCGGTGGCGCCGAGGGGGTGCCCGAGGGCGATCGCGCCGCCGTTCGGGTTGACCTTGGCGTGGTCCGCTTTGATGTCCTTCATCCAGGCCAACACCACGGGCGCGAAAGCCTCGTTGATCTCGACCGCGTCGATGTCGTCGATGGTCAGGCCGGTCTTGGCGAACGCGTACTCGGTCGCCGGGATCGGTGCGGACAGCATCTCGATCGGCGAGGCGCCCCGTGCGCTGATGTGGTGGATGCGCGCCCTCGGCGTCAGCCCGTACCGCTTGAGGGCCTGCTCGGAGACCACGAGGAGGGCGGCGGAGCCGTCCGCGATCTGGGAGGCGACGGCGGCGGTCATCCGGCCGCCCTCCATGAGTACGCGCAGCTCGGCCATCTTCTCCGACGTCGTTCCCCGGCGCGGGGGTTCGTCGGTGGCCACCAGGGTTCCGCCCACGTCGACGGGGGCGATTTCCCGGCTGAAGAAGCCGTTGTCGATCGCGTGGAGCGCGCGTTCGTGGGACGCGAGTGCGTACGCCTCCATCTCGGCGCGCGTGATGTCCCAGCGCCGGGCGATGAGTTCGGCGCCGTGGAACTGGTCCACGGGCTGGTCGCCGTACCGTTCGACCCAGCCCGTCGAGCCGGAGAACGGGTCGTCGAAGCCGAATTGCCGTGCCGACGTCATGGCCGCGGAGATCGGGATCTGGTTCATGTTCTGCACGCCGCCCGCGATGACGATGTCGCTGGTGCCCGACATGACCGCCTGTGCGGCGAAGTGCACCGCCTGTTGCGACGACCCGCACTGCCGGTCGACGGTGACGCCGGGGACCGCCTCGGAGTAGCCGGCGGCCAGCCACGCGGTGCGGGCGATGTCGCCGGCCTGTGGGCCGATCGCGTCGACGCAGCCGAAGATGACGTCCTCGACGGTGTCGGGGTCGATGCCGCTGCGCTCGACGAGCGCCTTGAGGACGTGCGCGCCCAGGTCGGCGGGGTGGACCCCGGCGAGTGAGCCCTTCTTGCGACCGACCGGCGTGCGTACGGCCTCGACGATGTAGGCCTCGGGCATCGGCTCTCCCCAGCTCTTCGGCACCTCTTCGGCAGCTCTGCTGAACTGACGACCCGTCAGTTATATGCTACCCGCGCGCGGCGGAACGCCGAAGACGTGTGCAGCGTGAGGAGAGTTTCCCGATGGATCTCGAATTCACCACGCAGGAACAGCAGTTCCGGCAGGAGGTCCGCTCCTGGCTGACCGACAACGTCCCGGCCGTCCCGCTGCCGTCGATGGACACCGAGGAGGGCTTTCGGCTCCATCAGGCCTGGGAGAAGAAGCTTTTCGACGCGCGCTGGGCCGTCGTGTCGTGGCCCGAGGAGTACGGCGGTCGCGGCGCGGGCCTGACCGAGTGGCTGATCTTCGAGGAGGAGTACCACCGCGCGGGCGCCCCCGGCCGCGTCAGCCAGAACGGGATCTTCCTCTTCGCGCCCACCCTCTTCGAGTTCGGCAGCAGGGAGCAGCAGGACCGCTACCTCCCCGCGATGGCCTCCGGCGAGGAGATCTGGGTGCAGGGCTGGTCCGAACCCGAGGCGGGATCCGACCTGGCCAACGTGCGCTCGCGCGCGGAACGCGACGACACACGCGGCGGGTGGGTGCTGAACGGACAGAAGATCTGGAGTTCGCGGGGCACGTACGGACACCGGCTGTTCGGCCTCTTCCGCACCGACCCCGAGGCGCGGCGGCACCACGGGCTGACGTACTTCACGGTCGACCTCGCGTCCCCCGGCGTGACCGTGCGTCCGATCGCGCAGCTCGACGGCGAGCCCGGCTTCGCGGAGATCTTTCTCGACGACGTGTTCGTGCCGGACGCCGACGTGCTCGGCGCACCCGGTGAGGGCTGGCGGATCATGATCGCCACGACGGGCAGCGAGCGCGGGTTGAACCTGCGCAGCCCCGGCCGCTTCCTGGCACCCGCACAGCGCCTGCTCGACCTGTACAGGCAGCGCGGCGGTGACGGGGAGCTGCGGGACGCGGTCGTGCGGGCGTGGATGGACGCGGAGGCGTACCGGCTCTTCACCTTCGGTACCGTCACCAAGCTGCAAGGCGGCGGGCAGATCGGGGCCGATTCGTCGATCAACAAGGTCTTCTGGTCGCAGATGGACGTCGACCTGCATGCGACCGCGCTGCGGCTTCTCGGCGAGTACGCCGAACTCGACGCGGCGTCCCCCGAAGCGGTCGACGGCGCTCGCTGGCTGGACGGCTTCCTGTTCGCCCTCGGCGGGCCGATCTACGCGGGCACGAACGAGATCCAGCGCAACACCATCGCGGAACGCGTCCTCGGTCTGCCCAGGGCCCGCTGAGTGTTTCGTACCGACAGCCTTGCGGACGAAGGGAACCGACGATGCGTCTGGCCTACGGCGACGAGCAGCACCTGTTTCGCGAGACCGTCCGCGACTTCCTGGCCGCGAACTGCACCACCGCCCACCTGCGGGCCGCGTGGTCGGCCGACTCGGCCGTCTCGCCGCGCTGGGCGGAGCTGGCGAAGCTCGGCGTGACCGGCCTCGTCGTCCCGGAGGAGCACGACGGGCTGGGCCTCGGCGACGAGGAACTGTCGGCGGTCCTGGAGCAGGCCGGGTACGCCGCGCTCCCCGACCCGCTGCTGGACACCGCCGTGGCCACCGGCCTCCTGGCCGAATTCGCCGCCGACGCGGGCCGGCTGGCACCCATCGCGCGGGGCGAGTCGGTGGCGTCCGTCCTGCTGCCCGGGCAGGCGTTCGCGATCGAGGCGGAGGCGGCCGACCTGCTGGTGATCGGTGTCGCCGGCGAAGGCGCGTCCGCCGAGATCCACGTGGTCGACCCCGAGGAGTGCGCGTTGACCGCGCAGACCTCGGTCGACCGCAGCCGCAACCTCTTCCGCGTCGACTTCGAGCCGGTCCCGGAAACTCTCGTCGCGGCCGGCCCTGCGGCTGCCGCCGCCCTCGCCCGCGCGGCCGACCGGGGAGCGCTCGGCGCCGCGGCGTTCCTCCTCGGCCTCACGCAGCGCATGCTGGATATGGCCGTCGGCTATGCCAGGCAGCGTGTGCAGCGCGGGGTGCCGATCGGCAGCCACCAGTCCGTGCAGCACCACCTGGCGAACGTGCTGGTCAAACTGGAGTTCGCGCGTCCGGTCGTGATGCGCGCGGCGTACTCCCTGGCCAGGGGACTGCCGTCGGCGGCGCGCGACGTCTCCATGGCCAAGGTCTACGCGGGCGAAGCCGCCGACCTCGCAGCCCGCAACGCGCTCCAGGTCCACGGCGCCATCGGCTATACCGAGGAGCACGACCTGCACTTGTTCATGAAACGTGCGTGGGCGCTGAACGCCGCGTGGGGCGATGTCGGCCACCACCGCGCCCGCGTCGCCGCCGACCTCCTGGGCGACTCACCGGCCCCGGTGACGCCGGCGTTCTGAGCGGCGGCTTTCGAAGTCACCGGCGCGGTTCTCCCGGCATCCGTCCAGGGCTCTGCCGGCGCGGAACCAGCGGGGCGCCGTCCTCGAAAGCCCTTCGGGCCGCCGCCCGGCGGTCGCGCGTCGCCCGCATCTCGCGCATGCCGAACAGCTCCATCGCACCGAGCGCGATCAGGACCAACAGCACCGTCCACCGGCTTTCCAAGGCCATCAGGTCCCCGAAGGTCACGGCCGGCTCCTTCTCGATGCCGAGGATGTCGAGACCCGCGCGTGCGGTGTGGGACGCGCATGAGCGGTCGTCGACGCTTTCCCTCAAGTCAACAGGCGAAGGCGGTCGCACCGACATGGTGCGACCCCCCAGACCCGGGGTGGGGCTACCCCCACCAGCCGCGCGGGGTCTACCGCACGCGGAAGTCCTTGCCGCGCCGGTGGAACAGCGCCTCCTGGTCCTCCGGCGGCAGGTTGCCCATGGTGATCAGGTGCGGAGCGATCGTCAGCGCCTGGGCGCGGGTGAGGTCGCGGGCCGCCCACAGCGCGCGCAGCGAGCCCTGGACGCCGTGCGGCGGGTACGACGCGATGACCTCGGCCGCCCACCGCGCCGTCTCGTGCAACCGGTCGGCGGGGACGACCTGCGAGACCAGACCGGTTTCGTACGCCCGCTGCGCGCTCATCCGCTCGGCGTTGCCCATCAGCGTCAGCCGCATGACCTCGCCGAACGGCATGCGCTGCGCGAGGTGCGTCGACTCGAACCCGGACACCATGCCGTAGGTGGTGTGCGGGTCGAAGAACGTCGCATGTTCGGCGGCGATGACGAACTCGCATTCGCCGAGCAGGTAGAAGGCACCGCCGCAGGCGAAGCCGTTGACGGCGACGATCAGCGGCTTCCACAGCTCGGAGGTCTTGGGCCCGATCTTCGGCATCGGGTCCACGGGCATGTACGGCGACGCCGGTTGCGCGATGTTGACGGAGCGGTCGATGCCGGTGCTGAACGCCTTGTCGCCGGCGCCGGTGAGAACGATGACGCGCACGTCGTCATCGACGCGCAAGTCCCGCCACAGACCGTGGAGTTCCTCGATCATCACGAGGTCGAACGCGTTGAGCCGGTCCGGCCGGTCCAACGTGACCCAGGCGACGCCGTCGGCTTGTTCGTACCCGAGCGTCTCGAACTTGCGCATATAGCCCGTCCTTTGCGTGTCCCGAGTCGGTTCTTGTCGTGGCGCCTTTTCCATCGCAGTTATCTGACGTACCGTCAGCTAGAGACTAGAGCACCGGCGGCCCGCAGCGGACCTCTCAGGAGCGATCATGCCCAGCGATCTCAGCCGGGGCGGCATCCCCGCACTCGTCGACCACGCCGCCGAGCGTTTCGGCCACCACGAGGCCGTTGTGGACGGCACCGCCCGAATCTCGTTCACCGAGTTGCGCGACCGCGTGCACGCTGCCGCGGCAGCCGCGATCGCCGCGGGCGTCGGGAAGGGCGACCGGGTCGCGATCTGGGCGCCGAACACCCTCGACTGGATCACCGCCGCCCTGGGCACACTCACCGCGGGCGGCGTCATCGTGCCGGTCAACACCCGCTACAAAGGCGCGGAAGCGCAGTACGTCCTGGCGAAGACCCGCGCCAAACTCCTTTTCGCCTCCGGCTCGTTCCTGGGCACCTCGTACGTCGCCATGCTGCGTTCCGCCGCAGGCCCAGCCGCCGAAGGGCGGCCGTTCGCGGGGCTCCCCGACCTCGCCGTCGCCGTCGTCCTCGCCGACGACGCGCCCGACTCGTGTGCGACCTGGTCCGGATTCCTGGCCGCGGGCGCGACCGTGCCGCCCGAGGCGGTCGCCGCGCGGGCCGCGACCGTCACCGCCGACGACGTCGGCGACATCATCTTCACGTCCGGAACCACCGGCCGCCCCAAGGGAGTCACGACCACGCACGGCCAGTCGATCCGCGTCTTCGCGACCTGGTCGGACGGCGTGGGGCTCACCGAGGGCGACCGCTATCTCATCGTCAACCCGTTCTTCCACACCTTCGGCTACAAGGCCGGCATCCTCGCGAGCCTGATCACGGGGGCGACGATGATCCCGCAGGCGGTCTTCGACGTCGACGCCGTGCTGTCGGTGATCCAGGCGGAAAAGGTCACCGTGCTCCCCGGGGCGCCGACGATCTATACCTCGCTCCTCGACTCCCGCACCCGCGACAGATACAACCTGTCCTCGCTCCGCCTCGCGGTCACCGGCGCGGCGTCGGTGCCGCTTTCGCTCGTGAAACGGATGAGCACCGAACTCGGTTTCGACACCGTCCTGACCGCGTACGGCCTCTCCGAGTCGTGCGGCACCGCCACGATGTGCCGCAAGGGCGACCCGCCCGAGATCGTCGCCACCACCTCCGGACGCGCGATCGACGGTGTCGAGGTGACCACCGTCGACGCCGCCGGCAAGCCCACGGCCCCCGGCGACCCCGGCGAAGTCCGCATACGCGGCTACAACGTGATGCGCGGCTATTTCGAGGACCCCGAAGCCACCGCCGAAGCCGTCGACGCCGACGGCTGGCTGCACACCGGCGACGTCGGAATCCTCGACGAACAGGGCAACTTGCGGATCACCGACCGCATCAAGGACATGTACATCGTCGGCGGCTTCAACGCCTACCCCGCCGAGATCGAATCCGCCCTCGCCGGCCACCCGGCCGTCTCCGAGGCCGCCGTCATCGGCGTCCCGGACTCCCGCCTCGGCGAAGTCGGCAAGGCGTACGTCCTCCTCCGCCCGGGCGCATCGGCCACCCCTGCCGAACTTGTCGACTTCTGCCGCCGCGAAATGGCGAACTACAAGGTGCCGCGACACGTGGAGATCGTGAGCGAACTGCCGCGCAACGCGATGGGGAAGGTGCTGAAGTACGAGCTGCGAGCCCGGGAGGAGTCGGCCGGGAGCCGTTGAACGGGCCTTTCCGCGAAGGGAGCATGCGCGCGGTGCTCGTGAAGCCGGGCGGCAACGCCGCGCTGACCGCTGCCGCAGTTGCCGTGCACGCCTCGCCACCGGCCACCCGGACAGGTGTGCGAAACCCGCGCTGACAAAACACAGTTGGTGTAAAACGGTTGTTTTCGTCTCTCCTCGGATATCGGGAACTTCCCCACTGAAACGCATAATTCGACATTGACGCGGCGGTGCGGCAGTCGACAGAGCCTGGGCTGTCCTGAATTCACCTGCCTGGATGCGGCGTCCTCCTGCGACCCACGCTGATCGGCGCGGTACGGAAGCCGCTGACGCGGCGCCGCCGTCCCCGCGCCGGAAAACCCCGCCGCCCGAAGGTTCCTGCGGATATTGGATCACGCACGGTGTTGATGGATATCCGTATGGTGTCCGTCCCGACGGTCTGACACGCTCATGTGCCGAGGGCGGTGAAGCCTTGCGGAACGCTTTCTGACGGCGCGTCATGCTCTCTGCCTCGCAACGGCCTGAAAACCGACAACTGCAACGGAGAGCACCTTGAGCTATCGGAACCTTGTCGCCGTGGCCGTCGCAGTGTTTCTGGCAGCGGGCTGTGGTGGTGGCGGTGACGACAAGCAGGACCCGAGCCGTCCGCCCGCGGCAGGCCAGTCGGTCGGCGGTGCCGGAGCCGACGGCAGCGGCGAGCCGCAGCCTGAGAATCCGGAGCAGGGCACGAAGCTCGCCGAGGCCCACTCGTTCGAGGAGATCGCCGCGCTGCTCAAGCCGGCACTCGGCCCCTGCCAGCGCCTGATGACGACCGGTCACCCCCTCACCGAGCTCAACGCTGCGGACAAAGCGCGCGGGGGGACGCAG
The DNA here is from genome assembly GCF_051388935.1 of Yinghuangia sp. YIM S10712. Taxonomy (NCBI): domain Bacteria; kingdom Bacillati; phylum Actinomycetota; class Actinomycetes; order Kitasatosporales; family Streptomycetaceae; genus Yinghuangia; species Yinghuangia sp. YIM S10712. Next base: position 193,194 of record NZ_JBPKBI010000003.1, on the reverse strand, counting down.
AAGGCCGTGTGCTTTTACCAGGAGCAGCAGTTCTCGTTGGCGTTCCTGCTCATCGACGCGGACAACAGTACGTTCGAGGCGTTCCACAAGCAGCACGACATCTACTCCAGCGAGCAGGCCGGCATGGGATTCACCGTTGAACTCGTCGGATCCGCGAACGACGAGGTGGAGGCCGATGTCGCTCAGCAGCTCAAGCTGACCGGGCTGCCCTTCCTGAACTGCGAGCAGGATTTCGCGCCCCACGACGGCGTCCAGGTCACCGAGGCGAAGACGCCGGGCTGCCGCTACACGCCCACCCCGCGCTACTGACCCATGTGGCGTGTGGAGTTCCGGTGGCCGCCGCCGGCCGACACGTCCGATTCATTCAAGACCGATCCGGGGGCCGGTGCCTAACGTGCCGGTATGACGTGGATCACCGACGACATCATCGAACGCGCCGAACGGTTCGTGTGGACGACGGCGCGCGTGCTGGAGCAGCGCCGTTTCGCATGGCATTTCCGGGGAGGCGGTGGCGGGCCCGGCGGTGTGCTGGACGCGCTCGACGCGTATCGGACGGCGGACGGGGGGTACGCGTACGGCCTTGAACCGGACGTACGCGGCCCCGCCCCGCAACCGGCGACGCTGCGGGCGGCGGTTCCGATCCTCGCCGAGACGGGCGCGCTGGCCGACACGCGGACGGCCGCACTGTGCGACTGGCTTGCCGGCGTCACCGAACCGGACGGCGGTGTCCCGGCGGCGCTGCCGACCCTGCGCCCGTACCCGCACCCGCCCTGGGTGCGGATCCCGGACCACCTCCAGAGCGGCCTTCTGCCCACCGGCTGGATCGTCGGGCCCATGCTGGTGGCCGATGTCCTGCACCCGTGGGTGGCCGGTGCTTCCGACTTCTGCCGGGGCGCGATCAACGCCCTCACCGAGACGCGCGCCGAGACGCATCCGTACGAGGTGCACGCGGCACTGGCGTACCTCGAAGGGGCTCCGGACCGCCTGTGGGCCCGCGACCAGGCCGCGTTGTTGGGCGAAATGGTCCGCGAGCAAAGGCTGGTCGTGCTGGACCCGACCCACCGTGAGCAGGCCAGGATTCCACCGGGCTACGCCCCCGGCGAGTACCACTACCCCTACGACTACGCCCCGAGCCCGGACAGCCTCGCCCGGTCGTGGTTCTCCGAGACCGAGATGCAGAACAGCTTCACCCATCTGGTGAACGCCCAGGAAGAGGACGGAGGTTGGCCGATCCGCTGGGCGGAGTGGGCCCCCACGATCCGTGCGGAGTCCCGCCCGATGGTCACCCTTGAGGCGCTGCTGACCCTTCGCGCATACAGCAAGTAGTCGGTCTCGAACGGCGGCCACGCGACGGGATGCACCTTCGTCGCGTGGCCGCTGATTGAGAGTGACGGAGCGTCAGGTTCGCCGGTCGGGCGGTACTCCCAGCTTTCCCCATGGGGTTGTCTGACTGGGCGTCAGGTTCGAGGATGGGTTCTCTGGCTGCGTGACGGTTTGATGAGGGAGCCTCGTATGGCCGCGATCCTGTCCTCCGGTGGGCTGCACTACGGCATGCAGTTGCCGGTTCAGGCGCAGAGCAGGTTGTTCGCGGAGGAGTGGGAGGGGACCGCGGGGGCCGAGGGGTTGGCGGCGGTTGCGAAGGCTTGTGATCGCGGGGGGTTCGCGTACGTTGCGGTGTGTGATCACACGGCGATTCCGCGCGGTCACGCGGCGATGATGGGCACCGAGTGGTGGGACACCATGACGACGCTCGGGTGGCTGGCCGGGATGACGAGTGAGGTGCGGTTGCTCAGCCACGTCGCGATCCTCGCGTACCGGCATCCGATGATGGCGGCGAAGGCGTTCGCCACGCTCGATGTCATTTCGCGGGGACGCGCGGTCGTGGGGGCGGGGGCTGGGCATGTGGAGGCCGAATTCGCCATGCTCGGGCTGGATTTCGCGGAACGGGGGGCGGTGCTCGACGAGTCGTTGGAGCTCCTTGATCTCGCTCTGCGCGAGGAGTTCGTGACGTTCGAGGGGGAGCGGTTCCGGGTCGGCGACATGGGGCAGCGTCCGCGCCCGGTGCAGGTGCCGCGTCCGCCGATCTGGGTGGGTGGGTCGGCGCGGCCGGCGCTTCGGCGGGTGGCGAGGTACGCCGACGGCTGGTTGCCGCAGGGCAGCCCGAGGGAGACCTTCCCCGCGCAGGTCAAGGAATTGCGGCGTCTGCGCGAGGAGTTCTGTCGCGGGGATGAACCGCTGGACATCGGGGCGATTCCTGAGCCGCTGTATGTCGGCACCCCCGGTTGGGATGTCGGCGAGCGCACGGTGACGGGTGGTCCCGAGCGCATCGCGGAGTCGCTGCGCTGGTATGGCGAGCAGGGGGCGGATCAGGTGCAGGTGCGTTTCCGCAGCCGGGAGCTGAACGAACTGCTGGACCAGATCGAGTCGTTCGCGACGCAGGTCGCGCCGTTGCTGGGCAAGGACTAGCGGATCTCGGCGCCGCTCCGGGGCCGGTCGAGTCCGTCGGACACGGGGGCGGCACAGCGTCGTTCGCGCATGTGGGAGCGCCTGAGACGCCTTGCAACGCAAGAAATCTGACGTACCATCAGAAACTGTGTGGGGCGCCGGAGGCGCGGCGCGCAGGCGTACCGAGACCCAGGGAGTCCGAGGCATGCTCGACCACCTCATCACCGGAGCCACCGTCGTCGACGGGACGGGAGCACCCGCCTACAAAGGTGACGTCGGAATTCGGGGCGGACGCATTGTCGCTGTGGGACCGGCCGGGAGTGTGAGGGAAGAGGCCGCGACGACCGAGGACGCCGAAGGGCTCGTGCTGGCTCCCGGGTTCATCGACCCCCACACTCACTACGACGCGCAACTGCACTGGGACGGCTACGCGACCCCGTCCGTCAACCACGGCGTCACCACCGTCATCGGCGGGAACTGCGGATTCACCCTTGCTCCCCTCCGGGCCGAGGACGCCGACTACACGCGCCGCATGATGGCCAAGGTCGAGGGAATGGCCCTGCCGGCGCTCGAAAACGGGATCGACTGGTCGTGGGAGACCTTCGCCGAGTATCTGGACAGGCTCGACGGCAGGGTCGGGGTCAACGCGGCCTTCATGGCCGGGCACTGTGCGATCCGCCGTTATGTGATGGGCGCGGACGCGGTGGGCAAGGAGGCCACGCCGGCCCAGGTCGAGGCGATGGTCGCGGAACTCGGCAAAGCCATGCGGGCGGGCGCGATCGGGTTCTCGACCGGGCGGTCCAACCACACCGACGGCGACGGCCGTCCCGTTCCGTCGCGGCACGCCGCGCCCGACGAGGTGTTGGCGTTGTGCGCCGAGGTCGGGCGGCACGAGGGGACGCAGTTGGAGGTCATCGTCGCGGGCTGTCTCGACAAGTTCAGCGACGACGAGATCGACCTGCTGACGAGGATGACGGTCACCGCGGACCGGCCGGTGAACTGGAACGTCCTGACCGTCGACGCGGCCGCTCCCGACCGGGTGCCGCGTCAGCTCCACGCGTCGGAGAAGGCCAAGGAGGCGGGCGGGAGGATCGTCGTCCTCACGCTGCCGGTGTTGGTGCCGATGAACATGTCGCTGCTCAACTACTGCGCGCTCAATCTGCTTCCGGGGTGGGGCGAGATATTGGGGCTGCCCGTACCCGAGCGCATAAAAAGGCTCTCCGACCCGGCGACGCAAGCCGAGATGCTCCGGCGCGCCAACAGCGACGAGGCCGGAGTCTTCCGCCGCCTGGTCGACTTCGGGCGGTATGTCATCGGTGACACGTACTCCGCCGCCAACGAGGGCCTGAGCGGGCGCGTTGTCGCGGACATCGCCGAAGAGCGCGGCAAGGACGACTTCGCGACGCTGGTCGAGATATGCGCCGCGGACGAGTTGCGCACGGTGTTGTGGCCGATGCCGACCGACAACGACCCGGCGTCGTGGGAGCTGCGGCGCGAGGTGTGGCAGAGCGAACACGTCATCCTCGGCGGCTCGGACGCCGGAGCGCATCTGGACCGAATGTGCGGCGCGACGTACACCACCCGTTTCCTCGGCGACACTCTCCGCGGTCGCAAACTCGTGTCGCTGGAGCGCGCGGTGCAGATGCTGACCAGCGATCCGGCGCGGCTGTTCGGTCTCAAGGACCGCGGCCGGATCGCCGAGGGCTGCCACGCCGACCTGGTGTTGTTCGATCCCGAGCGCGTCAACTCCGGCCCGGCCCGCCTCGTCCGCGACCTGCCGGGCGACAGCCCGCGTCTGACCGCCGAGTCCGAGGGCGTCGTCTCCGTGCGGGTCAACGGCGTCGAGACGGTCCGCGACGGCCGTACGACCGGTGCTCTGGCCGGTACGGTGCTGCGTTCGGGCAAGGACACCTACACCGTGGCCGCGGACTCCGTGAGCTTTTGATCCACGACGGCGCGCGGGCCCGGCCGCCGATCCCCACGGCCGCCCGCTTCTCCCGTGATGTGCGACACGAGTCGGCGAAACCCCGCGAAGCGCGCGCCTACAGTTGGTCTGTTCGGGGCCCGGAAGGCCCCGTCCGGCCAGGCTGAGCGAGGACGACAGCGAGGGGTGTCGAATGACCCAGACTCCGACCGAGAACGCGATGCGCCGCGCGCTGCGCCGCGCCCGTGACGGGGTCATGCTCGACGTCTCCGAGGCCGAAGTGCTGCTGCACGCGAAGGGCGCGGACCTCGACGACCTGTGTACGTCCGCGTCGCGGGTGCGCGATGCGGGGCTGGAGCAGGTCGGCCGGCCGGGTGTGATCACCTACTCGCGCAAGGTGTTCATTCCGCTGACCAGGCTGTGCCGCGACAAGTGCCACTACTGCACGTTCGCGACCGTTCCCGGCAAGCTGAAGCGCGACGGACACGGGATGTTCCTCAGTCCCGACGAAGTCGTGCAGATCGCCCGCGACGGTGCCGCGATGGGCTGCAAGGAGGCGCTGTTCACACTCGGCGACCGTCCCGAGGCGCGCTGGCCCGAGGCCCGCGAGTGGCTGGACGCGCACGGCTACGACGACACCCTCTCCTATGTACGCGCGATGGCCGTCCGCGTCCTGGAGGAGACGGGCCTGCTGCCGCATCTCAACCCCGGCGTCCTGTCGTGGACGGATCTGCAGCGTCTCAAGCCGGTCAGTCCGTCGATGGGGATGATGCTGGAGACCACCGCCACACGCCTGTGGTCGGAGCCGGGCGGGCCCCATCACGGATCGCCCGACAAGGAGCCCGCGGTACGCCTGCGGGTCCTCGAAGACGCGGGCCGCTCCAACGTGCCCTTCACGACCGGGATCCTCATCGGCATCGGCGAGACGATGGCCGAACGCGCCGAATCCGTGTTCGCGTTGCGCAAGGTGGCCCGGCAGTACGGCGGCATCCAGGAAGTCATCGTGCAGAACTTCCGCGCCAAGCCGGACACCGCGATGCGCACGGTCGCCGACGCCGACCTTCAGGAACTCGCCGCGGCGATCGCGGTCACCCGCATCGTGCTGGGTCCCAAGGCGCGCGTGCAGGCGCCGCCGAACCTGGTCGGCGAGGAGTTCGCCCTGATGGTCCGGGCGGGCATCGACGACTGGGGCGGTGTCTCGCCGCTGACGCCCGACCACGTCAACCCCGAGCGCCCGTGGCCGCACATCGACGAACTCGCCGAGCGGACCGCCGAGTCCGGCTTCACGCTGCGCGAACGCCTCACGATCTACCCGGAGTTCGTCAAGCGCGGCGAGCCGTGGATCGATCCGCGCGTCCTCCCGCACGTACGCGCGTTGAGCGACGCCGACGGCATGGCCGTCGAGGGCCGTGTCCCCGAAGGCCTGCCCTGGCAGGAGCCGGAGGATCTGTTCACGGCGGCGTCGGGGCGTACCGACCTGCACGTCACGATCGACACGACCGGCCGCACCGCCGACCGCCGCGACGACTTCGACGAGGTCTACGGCGACTGGGAGGAGTTGCGCGGCCAGGCGACGTACGGCAGGGACGGCACCGCAGCGCCCGTGCGGATCGACGGTGACGTGAAGGCCGCGCTCGCCCAGGCCGCCGCCGACCCCACGCTGCTGACCGACGACCAGGCGCTCGCGCTGTTCCACGCCGACGGCCCCGCGCTCGACGAACTCGCCCGTATCGCCGATGACTTGCGCAAGGAGGTCGTGGGCGACGACATCACCTACGTGGTGAACCGCAACATCAACTTCACCAACGTCTGCTACACCGGCTGCCGTTTCTGCGCGTTCGCGCAGCGCCGCACGGACGCCGACGCGTACACGCTGTCGCTCGACCAGGTCGGCGAACGCGCCGAACAGGCCTGGGGCGTCGGGGCGACCGAGGTGTGCATGCAGGGCGGCATCCACCCGGACCTGCCCGGTACGGCGTACTTCGACATCGTGCGCGAGGTCAAGAAGCGTGTCCCGGGCATGCACGTGCACGCCTTCTCGCCGATGGAGATCGTCAACGGCGCGACCCGCACCGGCATGTCGATCCGCGACTGGCTCCAGGCCGCGAAGGAGGCCGGGCTCGACACGATCCCCGGCACCGCGGCGGAGATCCTGGACGACGACGTGCGCTGGATCCTGACCAAGGGCAAGCTGCCCGCCGCGACGTGGGTCGAGGTCGTCACGACCGCGCACGAACTCGGCATTCGTTCCAGCTCGACCATGATGTACGGCCACGTGGACACCCCCGCGCACTGGCTCGCGCACCTGCGGCTGCTCGGCCGCATCCAGGAACAGACGGGCGGTTTCACGGAGTTCGTGACGCTTCCGTTCGTCCACACCAACGCGCCGGTCTATTTGGCGGGTATCGCGCGGCCGGGCCCGACTCTGCGCGACAATCGCGCGGTGCACGCGATGGCGAGGATCCTGCTGCACGGCAGGATCGGCAACATCCAGACGAGTTGGGTCAAGCTCGGGGTCGAGGGCACCAACATGATGCTCCAGGGCGGCGCGAACGACATGGGCGGCACGCTGATGGAGGAGACCATCTCGCGCATGGCCGGCGCCGACAACGGCTCGCGCAAGTCCATCGCCGAACTGGAGGCCATGGCCGCGTCGTTGGGCCGTCGCGCGCGGCAGCGCACCACCACCTACGGCGAAGTGCCCGCAGAGCGCCGGGAGATCGCGCGTCGCCACGACGAGGAAGTCCAGAAGATCATGCTGCCCATCCTCGGCTGACGGGCCTTGTGGGCACGCGCTCGGCCGGCAGGCGTCGAAACTTGGGGAGGAGCAAGTGATGGCCGCACTGTGGTCGAGAGAGCGGCAGCAGGACTTCCGCAGCCGGGTGCGTGGCTGCCTGCTCGGCGGCGCCATCGGCGACGCGCTGGGCGCCGGCATCGAGTTCCTGGGCCTCGACGAGATCCGGGCGCAGTACGGGGCGGACGGCGTCACCGGGTATGTGACGGCGTATCACCGCCGCGGTGCGGTCACCGACGACACACAGATGACGCTGTTCACGGTCGAGGGGCTGATACGCGCCCACGTGCGCCGCGACGAGGGTGTGTGGCATCCGCCGACCGACGTGCACCGGGCGTACCTGCGCTGGAAAGCCACGCAGAGCGACTGGGGCCCCGACGAACGCCGCGACGAGGGCTGGCTGGTGCGCGAGGAGTGGTTGTACAGCTCGCGCGCACCCGGCCAGGCGTGCCTGCGCGGCCTCGACGACGACATCATGGGCACCTTGGAGAAGCCCAAGAACGCCGACTCCAAGGGCTGCGGCGCGGTGATGCGGTCGGCGCCGTTCGGGATGCTCGTCGGCTGGAGTCCCGACCTGGTCTTCCAACTCGCCGTCGAATGCGCGGTCCTGACGCACGGTCACCCGACCGGCTACCTGTCCGCCGGGGTCTTCGCGGTCCTGGTGCACGCGGTCATGCAGGACGCCGGGATCGAGGCGGGGCTGCGCGAGGCGATGGAGCTCGTGCACGCGTACGAAGGACACGAGGAGACCGTCGCGGCCGTGGACGCCGCGCTGCGGATGGTCCGTGCCGGCACGCCCGACCCCGCTCGGGTCGAAGGGCTCGGGCAGGGCTGGACCGCCGATGAGGCGCTCGCGATCGCACTGTACTGCGCCCTGGTCGCGCCGGACGTGCGCAGCGGACTGCTGCTCGCGGTCAACCACTCCGGCGACAGCGACTCGACCGGTTCAATCTGCGGCAACCTGCTCGGCGCGATGCACGGCGAGACCGCGCTGCCCGCCGACTTGGTCGCCGAACTGGAGGGCCGGGGAACGCTGTTGCAACTGGCCGACGATTTCGCGATGGAAATGACGCAGTCGGCGGCACTGCACAGCGCGGACGGGCCACCCACTCACTGGGCCAAGCGCTACCCGGCCGCTTGACCGCCCGCATGGCCAACGAATTCCCGTTCGCTACAGGGGAGTTCATTCGGTCGTGCGGCTCTCCCGATCTGCTGCTTCGGCGGCCACCGACTCCGCTGTGTTTTCCATGGTGGCCACCGACTCCGCTGCGTTGCTTTTGGCGGCCACCGACTCCGCCTGTGCGATCAACGCCTCCAGTTCGGCGTGGGTGATCCCTTCGGGGATCTCCATGGGGACGTTGCGCAGTGGCGGGTCCCAGCCGGTGGCCGGGTCGTACCGGCGCACGACCTTCGCCGGTACGCCGGCCACAACGCTGTGGTCCGGCACCGTGCCGCGCACCACCGAGCCGGCCGCGACGACGACGTTCCGGCCGAGCCGCGCGCCGGGCAGGATGATCGCTCCCGCGCCCAGCCAGCTCCCGCTGCCGATTTCGACGACGTCGTTGACCGGCCATTGCAGCCCTATGGGCCGGTCCGGGTCGGCGTAGCCGTGGTTCTGGTCGGTGATGTAGACGTACGGGCCGGTCCACACGTCGTCGCCGATGACGATCGAGTTGTGGCCGACGATGTGGCTGCCGCGCCCGATCGTGCACCGGTCGCCTATCGTCACGATCGTCCGATTGCCGAGGTCGTGGCCCGGGATGAGGCCCGCGGACAGGCTCACGTGTTCGCCGATGAGGTTGCGCTCGCCGATGCGGATCCAGCGTTCGCCGAAGATGGCGCCGGTCGGGAACGCGAACCGCGATTCCGCGCCGAGGGCTCCGAAGCGCAGGAGTCCGGGGCGTTCGGCGGTGATCGTGCCGGCCTCGCGCAGCACCTGCCAACCGCGGTGCAGAGCCCGCGATACGGCCCGTCGGCCGCTTCCGCGCAGTGAGTGGGCGATCGACATGGCGAACACGCTAGCGACCCCGGCGCACCGGACGGCGTGCGGTGGGACGAAGGTCACGCCGCACGCCGTCGGGCTCGCTCCGGAAACTGACGGAGCGTCGGATCCGTGGGACGCCGGTCAGCGATTCGACCGGTTCTTGGGCAGGCCGAGGCGGCGTTCGGCGATGATCTCGCGGATGATCTCGCTCGTACCGCCGTAGATCGTGCCGACCACGGCGGTCCGCAGGCCGTGCTCGTACTTGCCGGCACCGGGCGCGCCCTCGGCCTCCGGTGTCAGGACGCCCTCGGCGCCGAGGATGTCGAGGATGTCGCTGTGGTGGCGTTGCGCGGCCTCGGTCGCGAACATCTTCCACATCGACCCCTCGACACCGGGCATCTCGCCCTTCTGGGCCAGCCAGCGGATCCGCAGGGAGAGCACGCGCGCGACTTCCGCGTCCACCGCCATGCGGCCGATCCGTTCGGCGACCAGCGGGTCGTCGAGGACGGTCGAGCCGTCCGGGCGGCGTGTCTCGCGCGCCCAGGCCGCGAAGCTTTCGGTCGGGGTCTGCTCGATCGCGCCGGTGCCGGGGGCGGCCCGCTCGTAGACGAGGGCGACGTGCATGACGCTCCAGCCCTCGTCGACACCGCCCAGCCGTGCCGAGTCCGGGACGCGTACGTCGCTGTAGAACGTCGCGTTGGTGCGCTGCCCGCCGAGGGTGTGGATCGGCTGGAGTTCGTACCCCTCGCTGTCGGTCGGCACAAGGAACATCGTGAGGCCCTTGTGCTTGGGAGCGTCGGGGTTGGTCCGCGCGAGCACGAAGACGTGGCTGCACAGTTGTGCGGTGCTGGTGAACATCTTCTGGCCGTTGATCAGCCAGGTGTCGCCGTCCCGCACCGCCGCCGTCTTGGCCGCGGCGGCGTCCGACCCGGAGTCGGGCTCGCTGTAGCCGAGAGCGATGAGGATTTCGCCGCGCAGCGCGGCCGGGATGTACGTGCGCTTCTGCTCCTCGGTGCCCAGGTCTTTGATGGTGTTGATCACCATGGCGGTCGTCACCCAGCCTTCGCCGGCGATGCCCGCGTCGATGAGTTCCTCGAAGACCGCGCGGGCGAACCCGGGATCGACGTCGCTGCCGCCGAGTTCGGCCGGCCAGCCGGCACCGAGGATCCCGTCGCGTGCCAGCAGCCCGTGCAGTTCGGGGGTCTGGTGGGTGCCGCTGCGGTGCTGCTCGTCGGCCCATTCGGGACGTACGTTCTTCTCGACCCAGGCACGGGCCGCGGCGCGGTGGGCGGCGAGTTCGTCGAATTCGCGGAAGTCCATGACGTCACGCTCCCTTGGTGGCGAAGAGGCGCTGGGCGAGCTGCGCGTACGCCCCGCGGGGATCGCCCGCCGCGAGGGGCCAGGCCTTCGCGCGCCGGAAGTAGAGCTGGATGTCGTATTCCAGCGTGTAGCCGTAGCCACCGTGGAAGTGCAGGCTCTCCGAGGCGGTCCGGAACGCGCTTTCCGCCGCGAAGAGGAATGCCATCGTCGCCAGCGTCCCGGCTTCCGGCAGGTTTTCGTCGTGTGCCCAGGCCGCCTCGTAGGCCAGCAGCCGGGCTCCGTCCATATTGGTCACAACATCGGCGAGGCGGTGCTGGATGGCCTGGAAGGAGCCGACGAGCACACCGAACGCCCGGCGCTGAAGCACGTATTCGACGCCGATTTCGAGTGCGCGCTCGCCGAGGCCGACCAGAGCCGCGCCGGTCAACAGCTCCCACTGGCGGCGTGCCCGCTCGTGTGCCGCGACGGCTTCGGGTCCTTGCGCGAGGACGACGGAACTCCCGGCGTCGACACGGCAGTCGGCGAGCGGCTGCGTCCCCAGGTTGGGGACGGCGGCGGCCGGGGTGTCGGGGCCCCGGTCGGGCTGCCGGACAAGAAGCAGCTCGTCCCCGTTCAGCATGATCACCAGGTCGGCGACGGCCCCGGCCGGTACGAGCCGTGCGACGCCGTTGGACGCCGGGCGCGGCGCCACGGTCGCGAGGAGCTCGCCGGCGACGGCTTGTGCGGCAAGAGGTCCGAGTTCGGGATCCGATCCGTCGACGAGCGAGGTGAGCAGGAGGTTGGCCACCGCGGCCTCGACCAGCGGCACGGGGGCGAGGTGGCGTCCGACCGACTCGGCCACGACGGCGAGTTCGACGAACCCGCCGCCTCCGCCGCCGCGCTCCTCGGGAACCGCGATCGCGGCGAGCCCCATGTCGGCGAACCTGCCCCACAGCCCGGCGTCGAAGCCGAGCGGTTCGGACGCTCGAACCACCGTCGTCGGCGATTCCTTGTCGAGGAACGCGCGCAGGGTGTCGCGCAACGCCTCCTGCTCGTCGCTGAAGCCGAGATCCACGCGTCGTCGCCCCTTTCTCGGCAGGCCCGGCCCACCGGTTCCGCACGCTGTCCAGCGGGGCCGTGCTCTCGGGCTGCTACTGCCACATGCTGACAGAACAACATTCTGCCCCGATGGGAACGTCATTCTCGGTTCAGGTTACGATCTTTCCGGTAAATCGTGGCGGTCGGCAGTCGGTCGATCGTCGTGTTCCGTGTGATATGGCCCACTGTTTCGCCTGCGCTTTGCCCGCGTTCCGCCGGGACGCCGGAGAAGGAGAGCCCAGCATGGCCGCGATGAAGTCCGTGCAGACCGGCGTGGTCGGCACCGTCGACGTCGTCGACATCGACCGTCCGGTGCCCGGTCCGAAGGACGCGCTCCTGCGGATCCGCGCGTGCGGCATCTGCGGGACGGACGTGGCGTTCCTGCACATGGGTGGCATGCGCCGCCCGGACGGGCAGGCCGACGTGATCCCGCTGGGACACGAGCCGGCCGGCGAGATCGTCGAGGTGGGGTCCGAGGTGGTCGGGCTGAGGGTCGGCGACCGTGTGGTCGTGAACCCGCAGGGCGCGCCCTCCGGTGTCATCGGCTGCGGCGGCGGACTCGGCGGCATGCGCGAGTACCTGCTCATCGAGGACGCCGTCGTCGGCAAGAGCGTCGCCCTGATCCCCGACTCGATGCCGTGGGACATCGCCGCGCTGAACGAACCCATGGCGGTCGCCCTGCACTGCGCCAACCGCTCCGAGGCCCGTACGACGGACAAGGTCGTGGTGTTCGGCGCCGGTCCCATCGGGCTCGGCGCGACGATCTGGCTGAAGCTGCGCGGCGTCCGGCACGTCGTCGTGGCCGACGTGCTGCCCGAGCGCCTGGAGACCGCCCTCGCGGTCGGTGCGGACGCGGTGATCGACTCCTCCCGCGAGGACATCGAGGCGCGGCTGCGGGAACTGCACGGGGAAGGCGTCAACGCCCTCGGCGGCGTGCGGCCGGACACCGACATCTACATCGACGCGGCCGGCGTCAGCGCGGTCGTCAACACCGCGCTGCGCGCCGCGAAGTGGGGCGCCAAGCTCGTCATGGTGGCGATGCACAAGCAGCCCGAGCCGATCGACCTCGGCTCCATGCTCCGCTCCGAGATGACCATCGTGGCCTCGCAGGGCTACCCCACCGAGATCTTCGAGGTCATCGAGCACCTGGCGAAGCACCAGGACCGCTTCGCGAGGCTCATCAGCCACCGAGTCCCGTTCTCCGACGTCAAGCACGCCTTCGACCTCACCATGACGCCGGGCGCGGCGGAGAAGGTCGTCGTGACGTTCGAGGACTGACCCGGCGGGCGCGCGCCTCACCGGCCCCGCGTCCGCGAGGATGCCGGGCCGTTCCCCGCGGACCGGCGGGAATCGGCCGGCAGGCCTGTCCCGCTTGGGAGTTCGGCGGGGTTTGCGGCGGTACGGACCGCACTGCGTTCGCCGGTCATTGGTGGAGTCAAACAATTGAACCGTGTCCGGAGAGCCTGCCGACACGTGACACCGCCTACGTCTTCGGACATAGACTTCGGCCCACCGGACGGCAGCGTACGGCCCATGCCCCGGTTTTGGCCCCGGCCATCCGCGTCCGATGCCACGACGCGAGGCCCTGAACCGAACGCGGGGGTGAGCGTTCCATGCAGCGTGACGACCGGAACCCACCCGACGCGCAGGCCGCCCAGCGCCGCGTCCAGGGCGCCGTCGAACGCCTGCTCAGGCTCCAGCAGAGCCGACGCGTCCACGGCGAACTCATCGCCGCAGCCCGCGCCCAGGTGTCCCAGCCGGCCGTCATACTCCTCGCCGGCCTCCAGGCCGACGGCAGCGGAATCACCATCGGCGAGTTGGCGCGGCGCACCCACACGGACATGTCGCTGGTCAGCCGGGAGCTGCGCAAGCTGGAGGCGGCGGCGCTCGTCACCCGCACGACCGACGCTCGCGACGGGCGGATCACCCGCGTCGGGCTGACCCCCAAGGGGCACGGCGTCGTCCGGCGCCTGCGCAACGTCCGCGACCGGCACATCTACGAGGTGCTGTCGGCCTGGTCGCCGGACGAACTGACCGCCCTGGGCGACCTCATGACCCGATTCGTCGACGATCTCCAGGCGGTACGCCACCGTCCGGCGCAGCCGCCCGCATCCGGCAAGGACACGGAAAGCGCCTTGGATTAGCGGATTTTCGCGTGGGCGGGAGCCGGAGAGACCGGGCGCTGGGAGCGGGGGTGAGCCGCAGACGGCGTGCTGCCGCCCGTTCGGCGCCCGTGCCCGTGCCGGTTGTCCGGAGCGCGGGTGCCGCCGGTTTGGCGTGCCGGGGCCCGGAGCCGGTCGGGCGGGCGGATTCGACGAGCGCGGGAGGGCGGATCGGCTTCTCGGCCCGGCACGCGATGATCACCAAGGTGCGTGGCTCGTTCAACGAGTTCGAGGGCAAGGCCCGCGGCGGCTGAGGCAGGAGCAGGGCGGCCGGTCCATCGGAACCGGATGGAGCGTCGGGCTGGCCGTGTCTTGCGGCCGTGGTCCTGCGGCGGCTGCCGGGAGCCGTGCGTGCGCGCCTGCGAGGATGCACCGGGGAACGGCTCCCCGCATCCGCCGCGACCGCACACGAAAGGTGACGCATGAGCGCCCTGCACCACCGCTTCGACGGGCCCGACGACGCCCCCGTCCTCATTCTCGGCTCACCCCTCGGCGCGGACGGCCGCGTGTGGGACGCGCTCGTACCGGCACTGGCCGTACGCCACCGGGTGCTGCGCTTCGACACGCGCGGCCACGGCCGCTCGGAACTGCCGCCCGGCAGGCCGACGGTGTCCGATCTGGCGGCCGACGTCGTCGCGCTTGCGGACCGGTACGGCATCGAGCGCTTCTCGTACGCCGGCATCTCGCTCGGCGGCGCCATCGGCCTCACCCTCGCGCTCGACGCCCCTGAGCGCCTCGACCGGCTCGTCGTGTGTTGCAGCGGAGCCAAGCTCGGCGAGCCCCCCGCGTGGCACGACCGCGCCGCGCAGGTCCGCAGCACGGGAATGGACGCGCTCGCCCCGACCGTCGTCGCCCGGTGGTTCACCCCCGCGTACGCCGAACGCGAACCGGCGGTCGTCGCCGACATCCTGGCGATGCTGCGCGCATGCCCGCCGGAGGGGTACGCGGCGTGCTGCGACGCGATCGCGACCTACGACGTCCGCGCCCGCCTCGCCGCCGTGACCGCCCCGACTCTCGTCGTCGCGGCGGACCACGACCCATCGACCCCGCTCGCCCTCGGTACGGAGGTCGCCGAAGGCATTCCCGGGGCCCGCCTGGCGGTGGTCAAGGACGCCGCGCACCTGGTCATCGTCGAGAAGGCCGACGAAATGCGGCAAATCATCGGGGACTTCCTGGGTGACGCCTGAACTTCCGGCAAGGCGGAGGGAGTCGGGTCCCGGAACGTGCAAAGGCGGCCCGGTCGACGCGCGACCGGGACCGCCTCGACTCACCTGACCCGCGGCGCTACAGCGTCACGAGCGAATCCAACACCGCCCGGTACCGCAGCAGTGCCTGGCGCAGTTGCTCCGTGTCGTTCGTGCTTGCCTGCCGCTGCCGCGCCATCTCCTCGCGGCGCACACGCAGCGCCTCGGTGAGCTCGTCGATGGCTTCCGCGAGCAGAGTGTCGGCACCCGCGACCGCGTTGCCCGGGTCGTCGACGAACCCGGCCATGGCGTCGCGCATCTTCCTGCGGTAGCGGTCCGCGACGGTCTTGCCGAGCAGCGGCGGCAGGCCCTCGCCGGCGGAAGGCGCTTCCGCCGCCCGCTTCGGCGCCCCCGCGGTGAGGTGCCGGGCCGCGCTCAGCCCCGACGCCGAGGCGGCAACAGGTCCCGGCGGAGCGGGAATCGAACCGGGCGGCTTCAGCGCCGAGCCGGTCTTCTCGGTCACGCGCGCCTGGCGCGCGGCGCGGTCGCGGTTGTCTCGTTCGACGACCGGCGCATCCTCGGCGGGCTTGTTGGTGGACGACGTCATGACGGCACCTCATTTCCCCCGCGCCACCGCGTCGGGTGTGCGGCCGAGCAGTTCGGTGAACAACATCCGATGATGCAGCAACGCTTGGCGCAGATCCTCGGTGGACGCCTTGCCCGCCTCGTTGAGCCGGTCGATCTCCCGGGCCTGCCGGTAGCGGTCCAGCGAACGCCCGTACTCGACCGACAGGATCTCCATGCGGCGCTCACGCGCACCCGTGGGGTAACCCCGGTCGTGCATCACGCGCGTGATCAGCGCGTCGGCGTCGCCGAGCGCTTCGGCGGGTGACTCGACGAACTTCTCCTGGAGGGCGCTCCAGGCCTCCTCGTACTTCTCCCGCTTGTCGGCCGGCAGTTCGCGGATGTCGAGGTCGCGGAACCTGCGCTCGCGCTCCGCGAGGTTGCGTTCCGCTTCCCGCCGGCTCCCGAACTGCCCCAGCGCACGGTCGTATTCGGGACCGAAGCGACGCTGCAGACGTTGTCGGCGCAGCGCCGGGACGCCATAGAAGAACGCCCCGGCGACCGCGAGTACGGCGATGGTCACGATGACGATCAGCAATGTGGACACGGCGAATCCTCTCTCCGAGGACTCCTTTGCCCGGTTTCCCCTTACCTCATACGGATGTTGCCGGTGCGGCGATGGTTCCCGATACGTCCGGGAAGCCGGTTTGTCACGCGTTCTCGTCCGACGACTCGGACGAAGTGCCCGCGTCCGCCGAGGGATTCGGCAGACCGGCGGGCCGAGGCGGCGTGGCCGGCGGCGGGGGAGCGGCCGGTGCGGGGGGTACGGGCGGACGCGCCGGAGGCGGCACGTACGGCTGTTGCACGGGCGGGGGTGGCGGCATCGGAGGCGCTGTCGGAGGCGAGGTCGGAGGTGCCATCGGAGGCGGTGCCATCGGAGGCGGCGTCGCCGGGCTGGGAGTGCGAACAGGCTGCGGGGGCAACGGCGTTGCCTGCGGCCCGGCCATCGGCGCGGGGGGCGCCATCGGGGGCGTCATCGGGGTCGGCGTGGGGGTTGGCATGGGCGGTGCCATCGGTGCCGGCATCGGCGGCGGCACCGGTCCGTGCGGGCCGCCCGCGAACGCCGGGCGGGGCAGCAGCGCGGGGTCGGGGATGTACTTGAACCACGCCCAGAACCCCAGCGAGACAAGAGCGAACACGGCAAACAGCACGACCGCCCCGGTCACCGACGCGTCGTTGTCGCTCCCGGCGGCATCGGAGTTCAGCAGCAGCACGTGTACGAACAGCAGGATCGCGAGCGCGTAAGTCCCCGCCCAGAACCAGGTGTTCCACTTGCGCAGCTTGTTGCCGTCGAGCACGCGCAGCGGCACCAGGCCGAAGATGACGGTCTCGACACCGAGGATGAACGTCGTCGCCAGCACGGTGTCCGCGATCACCAGGCCGACGTTCGCGCCCGGTTCGATCGCCTTGTCGTGCACGAACTCCAGGCCCACCCAGGCCCCGACGCTGACCACGAGGGCGGTGAGCGCGCCCAACAGCACGCCCTTGCCCTCCTGAGCCCTCGTCAACCGCCGTTCGCGCAGCGTCACGTAGCCCAGCACGAGGCCGAACACGTAGCCCGGCACGAACTCCGAGACGCGCGACAAGACCGTGCAGAAGATCGCCAGGCCGAGCGCGGCCGGTACCGTCCGAAGCGCTGCGGGCACGTGCGAAGCACGCCTGGCCACCTGCTCGTTCGGCCACGCGTACGAGAAGATCACGAGCGGCACGGCGACCACGAAGCCCAGCAGCAGGATCCCGGACTTGGTGTTGAAACCGGACTCGGGGTCGACGAACGTCGACGCGATCGCACTCACCAGCACGAAGATCGGCAGGATCCACGGCGAGGCCCACAGCGACCGCGCGGCGCCGATGGCACCGATGCCCGGTGCGGTACCGCCCGCGCCGCCCAGGGGCACGACGCCGCCACCGGCTCCGGCAGCCACACCGCCGGCTGCTCCGGCTGCCACACCGCCACCGGCTCCGGGCACAGCGGCACCGCCGGCCCCGATCGGGACGACACCGCCTGCGGCGCCCGGAAGCGAGGCACCGCCCGTGGCCCCGGGCAGCACGCCGCCGGCTGCTCCGGGCACAGCGGCACCGCCCGTCGCGCCGGGCACCGGGCCGCCGCTTGCGAAGCCGCCCGAAACGCCGCCTTCCGCCCCGGAGATATCGCCGTGCATGGCGCTGCCGGCGTCGCCGGCACCCGTGCCGCCCCCGCCCGCGGCGCCCTCCATGCCCGTGCTCCCGGTCGGGAGGCCGCCGGCGTGTTGTCCGTAAGCCCCGGCGTCCGAGGCGCGTTGCCCGTACGCCGCGCCGTCGCCGGCACCGCCGGGTGCGCCGCCCGGGCCCGTGCCCGAGCCGCCGCCCGATCCGTCCGGCGGGTACGGGCCGCCGCCCCCGCCGCCCCCGCCGCCGGGGCCGGAGCCGCCGGATCCGGCAGGGCCGGTGCCCGGACCGCCGCGCCTGCGCCACGAGCGTGCGATACGCGCCTGGTTGGCCTCGAACGTACGGTTGAAAAGCTCCGCAGGGAACCCGATGGCCAGCACGAACGCCGCGCCCAGGGCCGCGGAGATGCCGACGCTCTTCGCGTCGAGCGGTACGTCGCTCGGCGACGGCAGCGAGTGGAGGACCGTCGAGACGTCGTCGCCGACCGGCGTGGCCAGCGCCTCCTCAAGGCTGTCGGCGATGGCCTTCTCGTCCTCGGCCGCGAAGAACTTGCCGCCGGTGACCTCGGCGATGCAGTTGAGCTGTTCGTTGAGCTCTTGGTCCGCTTCGTCGTCGGTCTGGAACCCGACCGTGTGCGCGACGAACTCGACGCCCGTGTCCTGCTGCACCTGGGTCACGACTTCGCACGGGTCTTCGCAACTGCTCTCGCCGTCGGAGACGAGCATGAGGACCTTCTCGGACGAGTCGTCCGGGAACTCGCTCACGGCCGCCCGGATCGCATCCGGTGTCGGGGTGCCGCCGAAGGCCGTCAGGTTGTCGACCTCGCGGCGCAGTTCGTCGCGGTTGCCGGTGCCGGGCGGGACGATCAGGTCACCGCCGTCGCCGCAGTTGCCCGAGAAGGTGTGCAGGCCGACGACATCGTTCTTGTCCAGCGCGCCGATGGTCGACCGCAGCGCGGCCTGAGCCTGGATGAGCCGCCCGTCGGAGTTCATCGAATCGGAGATGTCGACGACGAGGATGATCGTCCGCTTCTGCGCCGCGGATGCCGCGGGCGCCCAGCAGAACATGACGACGACCAAGGCCGCGGCGACGAGAAACGCCTTCCGCAACCGACGCGCTCGACCTCTGGTGCCGCGCGTGTTGAACCACATGTGTCAGCGCCTCCGGGACGACCCTGGTGGTCGGGCGTGGGCGACCACCGGGAACGTCCCCCGCAGCCCGTCGTGCATGGTGAAACCAGTGTGTCGGGGGAAGCACCGGCGGGGGAGGGGATTTCCCTCGATTGGGTGGCGGCGCGTGCGAAAAGACGCCCGGTGGCCGTGATGACGGCCACCGGGCGTCCGAATTATGGCTTTTGATGCGCTGTCAGAGCGCTGAGCCGCTGCCTACGCCCGGCCATCCCGGTGCGCACGCAGAGGCTCCTTCGGCGCGCTCAGACGTTGACGCCGTAGTCCTTCGCGATGCCCGCGAGCCCGGACGCGTAGCCCTGGCCCAGCGCGCGGAACTTCCACTCGGCGCCGTTGCGGTAGATCTCACCGAACAGCATCGCGGTCTCGGTGGACGCGTCCTCGGAGAGGTCGTAGCGGGCCAGTTCGGTGTTGTCCGCCTGGTTCACGATGCGGATGAACGCATTGCGCACCTGGCCGAACGACTGGCGGCGGGTCTCCGCGTCGTACACCGACACCGGGAAGACGATCTTGTCGATCTCGGGCGGCAGGCCGGCCAGGTTGACCTTGATCTGCTCGTCGTCGCCCTCGCCCTCACCGGTCTTGTTGTCGCCGGTGTGCACGACGTTGCCGTCCGGAGTCGACGCGTTGTTGAAGAACACGAAGTGCTGGTCCGACGCGACGCGCCCGGAGGCGTCCACGACGATGGCACTGGCGTCCAGGTCGAAGTCCTCGCCGGTGGTCGTCCGCAGGTCCCACCCCAGGCCGACGACGACGGCGGCAAGCGTGCCGCCGGCGGCCTCCTTGGTGAGCGAAACGTTGCCACCCTTGCTGAGGCTCACAGCCATGGGGGAATCCCTCCGTGTTGCTGGTCTTTGTCTGCTCCGATTACCGCACTGAAGGTACTGCCATCATCAGGACGCGGGGAGGGGTACCCGAAGTTCCCGGCAACCGGGTGTCCCCTCTCGGTCGGCACGGCCGGTCCGGTCAGTACCACCAGTCGCCCACCTGCCCGGTTGCGGTCGTGAAGACGACGAATCCGTGTTGGAAGTCCTGCCGCCGTCCGCCCGGGACCGCGTACTCCTCGCTGATCGGGTAGCCGAGGTACGAGTTCTCCCAGCCGCGCGCCGCCCAGCGGTCGCGTATCGCGCCGTACACCGCGTGCGCGCCGTTGGCCGGCGACCAGTAGATCGAGCCGTACTCGAAGTGGTTGTACGCGCCGCCGGGCAGCGGCATCTCGCTGGTGGTCGGGAAGCCGAGCCGGCCGTTGTCCCAGCCGTACTCGCCGTACTTCTGCAGGATCAGGCCCTGCACCTGCTGGGCGCCCGTGCCGGCGGACCAGATGATCGTGCCGCCTTGGAAGTTGTTGTAGCGCCCGCCCGGTCGGGCGGTGTTCAGCTCGTCGGTGGTCGGGAACCCGAGAACTCCCGAATCCCAGCCCTGCTGGCCGTACTTCACGAAGATCGAGCCGTAGACCGCGTGCGCCCCGGTGTTCAGCGACCAGATGATCGTGCCGTTCTGGAAGTTGTTGTGGCGCCCGCCGGGTCGTGCGGTGTTCAGTTCATCGGTGGTCGGGAAGCCGAGCGGCCCCCACTCGTAGCCGTTCGCGGCGAAGCTCCGGTAGATGTCGCCGTAGACCGCGTTCGATCCGGTTGCCTGCGACCAGATGATGACGCCGCCCTGGAAGTTGTTGTAGCGGCCGCCGGGTGCGTCGGTGTCGCGCTCGCTGCTCGTCGGGTAGCCCAGCGGGCCGGTTTCGAGGCCCAGCGCCGCCCACTGCTGCATGTTGGAGCCGTAGACCATGTGCGCGCCGGTGTTCGGCGTCCAGTACGCGGCACCGCCCCACCCGAAGTAGGTGTACCGCCCGACGCCGTCCGGTGCCGTCATCTCGTCGGTGGTCGGCTCGCGGAACTTCCGTGCGCCGCCTTCGGCGAGGTACGTCTCCAGGATCGCGCCGCCCATGGAGTGCACGCCGTGCTCCTCCGACCAGTAGGCGCGGCCGTACTGGAAGTCGCGGAACCGCACGTCGTGACCGCCGATTTCCTCGCTCACCGGGTTGCCGAGACGCGCCCGGAAGGCCGGGTCGGCCGCGTACCGCTTGTCGATCGGCGTCTCGTAGACGACGTCGAGGACCGTGTCGGCGTCCGGCATGGTCATCAGCAGCGTGCGGTTGGTGCCGCCGTTCTGCCACGACTTGAACGTCGCCACGCCGTCCGCAGCGAACTCCGGTGCCGTGACCGAGAGTTGAGCTCCGGAGGTGACCGTGGTGGTGTGCAGCGCGCGGCCGTTGATCGTGACGTTGGCCGGGGTGGTGGAGCGCACGGTCATCGTGACGAGCTTGGGCCGTGCCTGGTAGACGCGCTGTGTCTTGACGCCGTCGGAGTCGGTCACGTGCGCGGTGATCTGGAGATAGGTGTCGTCGCCGTGGTCCACGAACTGCTTGTCGTACAGATTCCCGGTGAAGCTCACGCTCGGGTGGTCGTGGCAACTGGTGCCGACGCAGTGGACCATGACGGTTTCCCAGGTCAGCGTCAGCGGTTCACCGGCCGCGTCGTCCTCGGCGTCGGTGACGGTCGCGTTGATGGTGACCGGGTCGCCGACCTTGAAGACGGCGCTGTCCGGCGGTGCCACCCAGTCGATGACGGGCGAGTGGTTGCTCGGGATGACCTTCAGCAGGTACGTCCCGGTGCCGTCCTTGCCGTCGGAGACGGTCAGTTCGGCGGTGAACTCGCGGGGCTCCTCGGGGTAGGTGTGCGTGACCTGGAGTCCGCTGCCCGTCTCGCCGTCCCCGAAGTCCCAGGTGTACGTCAGCTCGTCGCCGTCCAGGTCGTACGTCGCCGACGCGTCGAAGGCGACGCTGCGGGTCTCCGGAGTGACGACGCTGGACGCCTTGGCGACCGGCGCGCGGTTGCCGGGCTTGTAGACGATGCGCTTGATGGTGCTGGTGTAGATGTCGGCGTACGCGATGTCGCCGTTCTCCATCGCGATGAACTTCACCGGCCCGCCGACCTGCGCGCCGAACGGCTCGGCCTGCGGGTCCTCGATCGCCTGGCCCGCGTCGTCGCGCAGGCGCAGCGTCTGGACGCTTGCGGCCGAGTAGTCGCCGAAGAAGTACACGCCCCGGTACTGCTCGGGGTAGGAGGTGCCGGTGTAGACGAGCCCGCCGGTGACGCTCGCCCCGCCGCCCGCGTGGCGGTAGGTGTACAGCGGCTCGGTGTTCTCGGTGCCCTGGCACTCGGGCATGTCGGAATAGCCCGACGTGACCTGGTCGCCTTCCCAGCACGGCCAGCCGTAGTTGTTGCCCGGGCGTACGAGGTTGACTTCCTCCCATGACATCCACCCGACGTCTCCGACGATCGGGGCGCCGGAGCCGGGGTCGATGGACAGGCGGAAGGGGCTGCGGAAGCCGCTCGCGTAGGCGCGGCTCGCCCACGACGACGGATTCGCCGCGTCGTAGGCGGGGTTCGTGGCGACGCCGGTGCCGTCGGGGTTGACGTGCAGGAGCTTGCCGTACGGCTTGTTCGGGTCGTACACGTCGAACGCGAGTGGGTCGCTGTACATGAAGTCGGCGCTGTCGCCGATGGCCATCCACAGTGTGCCGTCGGTGTCGGTGATCAGGGCGCCGACGCTGTGGACGTCGGAACGCCGGTCGGCCTCCAGGACCACGCGCTCGGTGCCGAGCCCGGTCGGCTGGCCCGTACCGCTCGCGATCCACGCGCTGAGGCGCATCTTTCCGGTGGCCGTGGTGCGCACGGTGTAGATCTCGCGCGAGGTCGCGTAGTCGGCCGCGACGGCGATGCCGGTCAGGCCGAGGTCGCCGGACGCGTCGACGCCGAGGTCGGCCAGCGGCACCACCGCGCCGTCGGCCGAAACCCAGGCCACATGGCCGGTTTTCGAGGTGGTGAAGTAGCCGCCGTCGGGCGTCTGGGCCACGTCGGTGAGTTGCGACTCCTGGCCGCTCGGCAGGTCTTCGAGGACGAATCCGTCGGGAACGGACGGGGCGGCCTGGCTGCGTTGTTCAAGGCTGGCGTAGGTGAGCAGGCCGACCGTCATGGCGAGGACGGCGACCATTGCGGTGAGCAGGTGACGCGCTGATCTGCGCGGGCGGCGCCGCCGCCGATGACTGTTGATTTTTGGCTCCTGAGGGAATAGGGAGCCAAAAAAATAGTAGGAACCCGAAGGTAAAGAAATCCTTATAGGACTTGGTGTTTGTCACACCGATCAAGGCAACTCCCGTGTGGTAGAAGCCTGGTCGGCGTTGCCTCACCCCGGGCCCCGCGCGGGTGCCTAGAGTCGCCATGATCTGATCGCCGCGACGGAAGGAACGCGCATGACCGAGCCCGCACTCGCCCCCTTCACCCCGCTCCGCGAGGACTGGTCGACGGCGGTGGCGATCGTCGCCCACCCCGACGACATGGAGTACGGTGCCGCGGCCGCCGTCGCGCGCTGGACCGACCAGGGCAAGAACATCGTCTACGTCATGGTCACCAGCGGCGAGGCCGGCATCGACGGCATGCACCCCGACGAGGCCAAGCCGATCCGCGAGGCCGAACAGATCGCGTCCGCCGCGCTGGTCGGCGTCGACACCGTCGAATTCCTCGGCTACCCGGACGGCGTGCTCGAGTACGGCCTGCCGCTGCGCCGCGCGGTCGCCCGCGTCGTGCGCCGTCACCGGCCGGAGATTGTCATCACCGGCAACTGGCGTGAGACGTACGGCGGAACCGTCCCCAACCAGGCCGACCACATCGCGGTGGGCCGGTCCGTCCTCGACGGTGTACGGGACGCCGGCAACCGTTGGGTCTTTCGCGAACTAGCCGAGTCCGAAGCACTCGAACCGTGGAACGGCGTCAAGGAGATCTGGGCCGCGGGCTCCCCGGACGCCGCCCACGCGGTCGACACCACCGACACGTTCCAGCGCGGGGTGGCGTCCCTCGAAGCACATGCCGCCTACCTCGCCGGTCTCGGCGGGGGCGGTGACATGGCGAACGCCGCCGAGTGGCTCGAAGGCTTCGCACGCGGCGCGGGAACGCGCCTGGGCACCCGCTTCGCGGCGTCCTTCGAGGTCGTCCCGCTGTCGTTCGCCTGACCACTCGGACGTTTCCCGGCACGCGGTTCCTTGACCTTCACAACCATTGACATGGTCAAGGAACCTTACCTATCGTGCGGCCGTGGCCGACTGCCCTGCGCCGAGAGGACGACCGCGTGTCGACACAGACTTCGCAGACCATCCAGTTCCCGTACAAGCGCACGCTCGGCCCGGTCATCGGCCGCTTCTTCTCCGAACTCACGGCCCAGCGCATCGTCGGAATCCGCTGCGGTGACCGGGTCGTCGTGCCCCCGATGGAGTACGACCCGCAGACCGGCGAGGAGTTGGCCCACGACTTCGTCGAAGTCGGGCCTGCCGGAACGCTGGTGTCGTGGACCTGGGTCGCCGAGCCGGGCAAGCACCATCCGCTGGGGAGGCCGTTCGCGTACGCGCTGATCAAGCTCGACGGCGCGGACACCAACTTCCTGCACGTGCTGGACGCCGGCACCGAGGACGCCGTCACCACCGGCATGCGCGTCGCACCGCGCTGGCGGGCCGAACCGGTCGGCCGCATCGACGACATCGAGGCGTTCATCCCCGGCGAGACGTCGGAGGGACCGCCCGCCGGTGAGGCGCAGGACGTCCAGGCGATGGAGTTCTTCTCGACCATCACCTACACCGACGTGCTCTCCCCGACCCTGGAGCGGTACGCCGCGAGCATGCGCGCCGGCGTCATCACCGGCCAGCGGTGCCCGACCTGCAACCGCGTGTTCCTCGGCCGCGGCTACTGCTCGGTCGACGCACTCGTGCTCGGCCCAGAGCACGAGGAGGCCCTGCCCGACCACGGCGTCGTGTCGAACTACACCATCGTCACGCCGACTCCGTACCCCGGCCAGCAGGAGACCGAGCCCTTCGCCCGCGCGTCCGTCGTCCTGCACGGCGACGAGATGGTCATCGCCCAGCAGCAGATCCTCGGCATCCCGGTGAGCGACATCCGCGTCGGCATGCGTGTGCGGGCGCAGTGGTTCGCCGAGGCCGAGCGCAACGCCGCCGAGATCACCAGCAAAGGCTGGGGAACGGTGGCCGGTTTCATCGAGGGCTGGGTGCCGACCGGCGAACCCGACGAGCCCGCCGAGCAGTACATGGACCGGGTGTTCTGACCGCGGTTTCGCGAGGAGAACGAGGAGACCGACAGCGTGCGCAACGACAGTGACATCGCGGTCATTTCCACCGCATACCTCCCTTCCGTACGGCGCAACGAACTCACCGAGACCGAGATGCTCATCGCGGTCGTCGACGAGGCACTGGGCAATGTCGGGCTGAACCGCTCCGACGTCGGCTTCAGTTGCCAGGGCTCGTGCGACTACATATCCGGCGGTACCTTCTCGTTTGTGCCCAACCTCGACGCGATGGGGGCCTGGCCGCCGATCCACGAGTCGCACGTCGAGATGGACGGCGCCTGGGCGTTCTACGAGGCGTGGGTCCGCATGCAGCACGGCGACGTGGAGGTCGCCGTCGCGATGGGCTCGGGCAAGTCGTCCACCGGCGACCCGTCGGAGATCCATCCGCTGGAGCTCGACCCCTATTACCTGGCACCGCTGGGCGTCGATCCCGTCTCGCTCGCGGCTTTGCAGGCACGGCAGTTGATCGACTCCGGCAAGTCGAGTGAACGTGAACTCGCCGAGATCGCCGTCCGCTCGCGGCGTGACGCGGTGAACAACCCGCGGCAGCAAGTGCGTTCGGGCGAGACCGACGTCGACAAGCTGCTCGCGGAGCCGTACGTGCGCACACCGCTGCGCAAGAGCGACCTCCCGCCGATCTCCGACGGAGCGTCGTGCGTGGTGATGGCCACCGTGCGGCGGGCCCGCGAACTGGTCGAACGCCCCGCCTGGATCGCCGGGTTGGACCACCGCAGCGAGGTGCACAACCCGGCTCTGCGCGACCTGACCGACTCGCCGTCCACGCGTCTCGCGGCCGAGAAGGCCGGCGGTGTCGCAGGCGTCGAAGTCGCCGAGCTGATGGCACCGTTCACGTCCCAGGAGGTCGTGCTGCGGCAGGCACTCGGGCTCGGCGACGACGTTCTGGTCAACCCGTCCGGCGGTGCGCTCACCGGCAATCCGCTGATGGCGACCGGCCTCGTGCGGATCGCCGAGGCCGCCGGGCAGATCATCACGGGCGGTCGCAACCGCACGCTGGGCCACGCGACTTCGGGGCCGCTGTTGCAGCAGAACCTGGTGTGCGTTCTGGAGGGTGAGTAACCGATGGCTCATGAACCGGTCGCGATCGTCGGCATCGGCCAGACCAAGCACAGGAAGAAGCGCGACGACCTGTCGATCGCCGGCCTCGTCCGCGAGGCGGCGCAACGCGCGCTCGACGACGCGCAGTTGACATGGACCGACATCGACGCCGTGGTGATCGGCAAGGCCCCCGACATCTTCGAGGGCGTCATGAAGCCGGAGCTGTACCTCGCGGACGCGCTCGGCGGGGCCGGCAAACCGGTCTTCCGGGTGCACACGGCCGGGTCGGTGGGCGGTTCGACCGCGATCGTCGCGTCGCACCTGGTCTCGTCGCGCGTGCACACGCGCGTGCTCGCGGTGGCGTGGGAGAAGCAGTCCGAGGGGAACGCGCAGTTCGGCCTCGGCGGCGGCAAGTCCGGATCCATCGGCGCGGGAGGTGCGTTCGCCCCGTGGATCCGCGCGTACATCCGCAAGTCCGGTGCGCCCGAGCACATCGGCTGGCAGATCGCGGTCAAGGACCGGCAGAACGCGTTGCGCAACCCGTACGCGCACCTGCATCTGAAGGACATCTCGATCGACAAGGTCCGTGAGTCCCCGATGATGTGGGACCCGCTGCACTTCCTCGAATCGTGCCCGTCGTCCGACGGCGCCGGGGCGATCGTGCTGACCGACAAGGCCGGCGGGCTCGCGGCGGCGGCCGACGGGCGGCCTCCGGCCTGGATCCTGGGGACGTCGATGCGCTCGGAGCCGTCGTCGTTCAACGGCCGCGACCCGATCCGCCCGCAGGCGGGCATCGACTGCGCGTGGGACGTCTACCGGCAGGCCGGCATCACCGACCCGCGCCGCGAGATCGACGTTGCCGAGCTGTACGTGCCGTTCTCGTGGTACGAGCCGATGTGGCTGGAAGGCCACGACCTCGCTCCGGTCGGGGAGGGCTGGAAGATGGTCGACCGCGGCGAGACCGCGTTCGACGGGTCGTTCCCGGTCAACCCGTCCGGCGGCGTGCTGTCGTCGAACCCGATCGGGGCGTCCGGCATGCTCCGTTTCCTGGAGGCGGCGCTCCAGGTCCGCGGAGCCGCGGGCGAGCACCAGGTGGACGGGGCGCGGGTCGCTCTCGCGCAGGCGTACGGTGCCGCGGCGCAGTATTTCGCGATGTGGGCGGTCGGCTCGGAGCTCCCGTCGAGCTGACCGACAAGCCGGGCCGGGACGCGTTCGCACGCGCGTCCCGGCCCGGCTTATTTGTAAGGTTACCTGACCTTGTATGAGTCAAGGATTCTGTCTACGCTCGCGGCATGAAGCCACCGATATGCGAGAAGCTCGGGATCGAGTTCCCGATCTTTGCCTTCTCCCACTGCCGGGACGTCGTCGCCGCGGTCAGCCGCGCGGGCGGCTTCGGCGTCCTGGGCGCGCTGGCGTACAGCCCGGAGCAACTGGAGATCGAGCTCGCCTGGATCGACGAGAACGTCGACGGGCGGCCCTACGGCGTCGACCTGGCCATCCCCATGAACTACCTGGGGAAGGGCGGCGGCGACGCCGCGCTGCCGGAGAACCTGGAGAAGCTGATCCCGGAGGGGCACTGGAAGTTCGTCGACGCCCTCCTCGACGAACACGGAATCCCGCCGCTGCCCGAGGAGTTGGAGGGCAAGGCGGCCAAGGCGGCCGGGCTCAACGTCGACCTGGAGTCGCGCGCGCAGATCGACGTCGCGCTCGCGCATCCGCTCGTCAGGATGTTCGTCAACGCGCTCGGCCCGCCGCCCGCCGACATCATCGACGCCTGCCACGCGAAGAACGTGCTCGTCGGCGCGCTGTGCGGAAGCCCGCGGCACGCCCAGAAGCAGGTGGCCGCCGGCGTCGACGTGGTCGTGGCCCAGGGCACCGAGGCGGGCGGCCACTGCGGCGAAATCTCCACCATGGTGCTGATCCCGCAGGTCGTCGACGTCGTCGGGCCCGACGTCCCGGTGCTTGCGGCCGGAGGCATAGCGAGCGGCCGCCAGATGGCCGCGGCCCTCGCCCTCGGCGCGCAGGGCGCATGGACCGGCAGCATCTGGCTGACCGTCGCCGAGGCCGACACCCAGGAGACCGCACTCCAGAACCTCCTGGAGGCCACCTCCAACGACACCGTCCGCTCGCGCGCGATGACCGGCAAGCCGGCCCGCCTGCTGCGCACGGCGTGGACCGACGCGTGGGAGGACCCCGCCAACCCGGACCCGCTTCCGATGCCGCTCCAGGGACTGGTCTTCAACAAGGCCGCGCGGCGGTTCATGCGCACCAAGAACAAGGAGCTCAACGGCTGGCCGGTGGGCCAGGTCGTGGGTGCGATCGACCGCGTACGTCCCACCCAGGAGGTCGTATTGTCGATGGTGCAGGAATGGGTCGAGACCACCGAACGGCTCGGCGCGCTGCTCGCCGACGACTGACCGCCCGCCGGGACGCGCAGTACGAGGGGCCGAGACGCGCCGGACGAGGGGCCGAGACGCGCGCCGCCGCCATGCCGCGGCGGTGTGCGTCCCGGCCGCCCCGTGCGGTCAGACCGTCGTCTTCATGCGCGTCAGACGGCTCACCCGTACGTCGAAGTCCCGGTCGTCCGCCATCTGTTCGACGTTCGGCCAGATCGCCACGACGACCAGGATCACCAGCGTCACCACACTGATCCCGGTGATCAGCGGAGCCAGGAACTCCACCGGCTCGGCGCCGTGCACCGCATGCGGCGACGCCTCGGGCACCTCGCTGCCGGTACGCATCGCGAACATCCCGATGTAGTGCATGCCGCACACCGCGAGGCCCATCACCGGCGCCGCCGCGAAGGTGGCACCCAGGCCGCGCACATACAGCGCGGCCCACAACGCCGCAGTCGACGCGACGATCGCGACGACCAGCGACAGGGCGACCAGGCGCGTGTCGTAGGTGACCGGCCGGGACGTGTCCATCGCCGCCATGCCCAGGTAATGCATCCCGGCAACGCCCGTCCCGGTGAGTCCGCCGCCCGCGAACAGCGCCGAACGGCGGTGCACTCCGCCGATCGCGAGTGCCAGTCCGATCCCGACCACGATCACCGAGATGCACATGCTCGCGAGCGTCAGCGGGACGTCGTAGCGGACCTTGCTGCCCGGCATGCTGAACCCGAGCATGGCGATGAAGTGCATCACCCATATCCCCGTGCCCCCGAGCGACAAGGCCGCCAGGACCAGCCAGCGCCACCGCGCGCCGCCCTGCGTGGCCTGGGCCCGCGAACTGCACAGCAGGCCCAGGCAGGCGCCGACGCACGACATCAGGAAAGCAAGTCCGGGGGTGACGGGGCCGTACGTGAAGTGGTTCATGTTTTCGCGCCGTGCAACCCGCGATGTACGGGGGACGGCGGTCCTCCCTTCGGCCACCAGCGTGACCGGGAGTGACACTTCGCTTTCGCAAAGTACGCGGAAACGACGTGCGAATTGTTCTTCGCGCGTATAGTGCGCCCTCAACCAGGTTGGCTTTGTCTCATATGCGCCTCTGAATGCCTATATGCGGCCCGCCTGCCGGGGCCACAAGCGACGCAATGGGCGACTCAGTCGCGCGGACGCCACCGCGACGTCGCGACCGGATACAGCGAGCGGTACGAGGGCAGCGGCCCGATCGCCGTCTCCACCGTGTCCGCCGCCAGCAGCGCGTGCACGATCGCCCGCGCGACGACGTCCGCGGCCGCGGCGTGGATCGCCGTGAGCGCCGCCGCCTCGGCGTCGACCCCGTACGGCGTATCGGGGGACACCGGAGGCAGCGGCTTCGCGCCCGTCGACAACGCGAAGACCGTGTCGCCGTCGTACAACGTGTGCACGGGACGCAGCGCCCGCGCGAACCCGTCGTGTGCGACACCGGCCGTCTTGTGGGCCTGCGCACGGGTGAGCGCGGCGTCGGTCGCGACCACCGCGAGGGTGGTGTTGAGCGGCGGGGCACCGGGCGCGTACGCCCCGCCGGGCATGAACTCCCGTAGCGCGGCGGCGTGTTCGTCGTGCGTCGGCGCGGTGACGGGGAACTCGCCGGGCAGCCCGAGACGGGCGGCGTACGGCAGCCCGCCGAGTGGATCGACCGCCGACCCGGCCGCGTTGACCACCACCAGCGCTGCCACCGTGACACCCCCGTCGAGCACGCAACTCGCCGTGCCCACACCGCCTTTCAATCCGCCTACGCGTGCGCCGGTCCCGGCCCCGACGTTCCCGGTCGCGACGGGGCCGTGCTCGGGAGCAGACGCCGCCGCCTCCGTCGCCTCGCGCCCAAGAGCGGCGTCGGGACGCCGCCGGAAGTCACCGCCGCGCCCGAGGTCGAAGATCGTCGCGGCCGGCACCACCGGCACCACCTGATGCGCCGCGGCACCGACCGGGAACCCGCGCCCCTGCTCCTCCAGCCACGCGACGACGCCGGACGCCGCGTCCAGGCCGTACGCGCTGCCCCCGGTCAGCGCGATCGCCTCGACGCGCGGCACGAGATTGTCCGGATCCAGCGCATCCGTCTCCCGCGTCCCCGGCCCGCCGCCGCGCACATCCACCGCCGCGACGAAGCCTCCGGGCGGTCCCAGCACGACGGTGACACCGGTGAGAGCGCCGTCGCCGACACGGCTCGCATGCCCGACCCGCAGCCCGGCGACGTCGGTGAGCGCGTTGCGGGGGCCGGGGCGGACCGGAAGCGGAGTCGTCATGGAAGCCATGCTGCCGCGCACGCCCCCACCGTGCGCTGTGCGGGGCCTGTACGTCCGCGCCGGACATCGCCTCGCGGCCCTCGCCGACGCATTTCACCGGCGAGCGCCGGCACGGTCGTCACCTGCCCGACCATCGGCCTGCTGTGCACCTCGTTCTGTGGGGAGCCGCCGTCGACCGCTTCGGCAAGCGGTGCGCGGTGCCCCATGGCCGCGGCTGCGTTGACCCCGGCGGGTGCCGAGACCGAACGCGGCCTTTGGCCGCCGAACCCGGTTCAGTCCGCGGTCTCGCCTGATCCGCCTTCTCGGGAGGGAGAGTCCGAGACATCTTCAGCCCCGCCGGCCTTCGCCGCCCGCATGCGCTCCGCGTAGGCCTGGATGCCCAGCAGGATCACCTCGGCGCCGAAGTCGTACCGCTCGTCGCTGCCGCCCGCCATCATCGCGGGCAGCAGCGACGTCAGCGCCGGGTAGCGTTCCGGCGGCAGGGCGGCGAAGAACTCCCCGACCTGCTCGAAGTACCGCTGTGTCGAACCCGGTTCCTGGTCCTCCCGCAGCGCGACCAGGCCCTGTTCGTACGCCGCCGACACCGCGTAGAGCGCGATCAGGTCGGCCGCCCACGCGATCACCTGGTCCGGCAGGTCGCCCGCCTTCAGGATCGCGAGCATTCCCTCGCTGGCCTTCAGGGCTTTCGGCGACGTGGGGATCCTGCCGAAGCTCGCCTTCGCGAGGTCCCGGTGCGCGGTGTAGACGTCGCGGATCGCCCGCATGCCCGCCAGCGCCTGTCGGTCCCAGCACTCCGGATCGGGTTCGGGCAGATCGAGTTCGCCGGTGACCCGGTCCACGAGCAGTTCCAGCAACTCGTCTTTGCTCTGCACATGCGCGTAGAGCGTCGCGGCGCCGGTGTCCAGTTTCTGCGCGACGCGGCGCATGGACAGGGCGTCCATGCCCTCCGTGTCGATGATCGCCAACGCGGCGTCGACGATCGCGTCGAGCGTGATCGGCGGTTTGCGCGGCGCCCGCGCGGGCTTGCGCGCGGTGCGCCACGGGGGCGTGGGGACGTCGGGGGCCTCCGCCACAGCTCACCTCCGGAACAGGGTTCGAACACTGTACTTGACGCGAACACTGTTCGTATCTATAACGGTGTTCGTTGTACGAACGCTGTTCGTTCATGCGAACGGCGTTCCAAACCTTCTCTCTGGGGGCTCTGTGACCAGTACCGACGTGACGCGTACCGAGGAAACCGACGTCCATCCACGCTCGCCCGAAGGCCCTTCCCCGTACGCCTGGCGCTGGGCCGCGCTCTTCGTCATCCTGGGCGCCGAGCTGATGGATCTGCTCGACAGCACCATCACCACCGTCGCCGGACCGCGCATCGAGTCGGCGCTGGGCGGCACGTACAGCCAGTTGCAATGGATGTCGGCGGCCTACACCCTCGCCTTCGCCATGCTGCTGATCACCGGCGCACGGCTCGGCGACCTCTTCGGCCGACGCCGTATGTTCCTGATCGGCACCGCCGCGTTCGCCGCGACGTCACTGCTGTGCGGGCTCGCGACGTCCCCGGAAACCCTGATCGCCTACCGCGCCCTTCAAGGCGTCGCGGCGGCGATGATGGTCCCGCAGGGCCTCGGCCTCCTGCGCGACATGTTCCCGCCCCGCGAACTCGCCGCCGCTTTCGGTGTGTTCGGTCCGATCATGGGCCTCGGCGCGGTTGCGGGACCGATCCTCGGCGGCTTCCTCGTCGACGCCGACCTCTTCGGCACCGGATGGCGCGCGATCTTCTTCGTCAACGTCCCCATCGGCATCGCGGCCTTCCTCGCCGCGACGCGCCTACTCCCCGCAGACCGCCCCACCGACGCCCGGCGGCGCGTGGTGACCCTCGACCCGATCGGCATCGTCCTGCTCAGCGCGGGGATGGTCCTGATCATCCTGCCGCTCGTGCAGGGCCGCGAATCCGGTTGGCCCACCTGGACGTTCGCCTGCATGGCCGCTTCGTTGCCGGTGTTCGCCATGTTTGCCGCCCACGAGGTACGCCGCCGCCGCAGGGGCACCGCGACGCTGGTCGAACTCAGTTTGTTCCGCAACAAGGCCTTCACCAGCTCGCTCGTCGTCGGCCTGATGTTCTTCAGCACGATGGTCGCCTTCATGCTCATCGTCACCGTCTACCTGCAGGCCGGCCTCGGCTGGAGCGCGACGGACGCGGCGGTCGCGCTCATCCCGTTCTCCCTCGGCTGCACCGTCGGCGCGGGCCTCTCCGGCGGACTGCTCGCCCCGAAGTTCGGCCGCCACGTGCTGCACGCGGGCCTGATCGTCCAGATCCTCGGCGTCCTCGCACTCGCCTACACGATCGACCACGACCCGTCCGGCGTCTCCGGCTGGGCTCTCACCCCGGCCCTCGCCGTCGCCGGCACCGGCTTCGGCCTGATCATGGCCCCCTTCTTCGACATCGCCATCGCCGGAGTCACCTTCACCGAAACCGGTTCGGCCTCCGGCATCCTCAACGCCGTGCAGCAACTCGGCGGCGCGGTGGGCATCGCGGTCTTCGGGACCTTGTTCTTCGGCTACGCGGACGACGCCTCGACCCCCCGGGCCGGCTTCACCGACGGCATCACGAACTCCCTTGTGGTGATGGCCGCCGTCCTCGCCGCAACCTGGTTCGCGGCATTCCTGATGCCCAAGCGCGCCCGCGAGGAGGACGTCCCGGCCGCCCACTGATCCGCGAGCATCTTTCGTGAGTCCAGTTATCATAAGTGCACTTATGTCAATGACTGGAGTGCTGCCGTGGTGCTGACGAGGCCGGCCGAGATGTTCGACCGGGATTTCGAGTGGGCCGCGCTTGGTGATTTCGCCACCGACGCGCGGCCCGGCGCCATGCTGGGTGTTGTCTCCGGCAGGCGGCGTCAAGGCAAGACATTCCTTCTTCGTGCGCTGTGCGCGGCCACCGAAGGCTTTTACTTCGCTGCGGACGAGGCCGCCGACGCCGAGTCGCTGCGTCGACTCGGTGCCGCGATGGGCGAATTCACGGGGGCGCCCGGTCCGCTGGACCTGCGTGACTGGCACCACGCGGTCGACGCGTTGCTGGCACTGGGACGCGAGCGGCCCGTGCCGGTTGTCATCGACGAGTTTCCCTACCTCGTACGGGCGAACTCCAGCCTTCCGTCAATCATGCAGAACGCGTTGGCGCCCCTGCGACGGGAGCGCGACGAGAGCCGCGCACGGTTGCTGTTGTGCGGCTCGGCGATGTCCTTCATGGGCGGGCTTCTCAGCGGCAACGCGCCGTTGCGGGGTCGAGCCGGACTCGAACTCGTGGTACCGACGCTCGACCACCAACTGGCCGCACAGTTCTGGGAGATCGACGATCCAGCGACCGCGCTCAAGGTCAACGCCGTGGTCGGTGGCACCCCCGCGTACCGACGGGAGTTCGCCCGTGACGACAGTCCGGCAGGACCCGACGACTTCGAGCCCTGGGTCGTACGCGCGGTGCTCTCTCCCGCCAGCCCGCTGTTTCGTGAGGCGCGCTACCTGCTTGCCGACGAGCCGGAGATAAGGGACACCGGGTTGTACCACTCCGTCCTCGCAGCGATCGCGGCCGGGAACGCGCAGCGCGGGGGCATCGCCTTATACCTCGGCCGTAAATCCGGTGACCTCGCCCACCCTCTGACCGTGCTCGAAGACTGCGGCATGGTCATGCGTGAGCCCGACGCCTTCAAGGACAACCGGACGAACTTCCGTATCGCCGAACCGCTGGTGACCTTCTACCACGCGATCATGCGCCCGATCTGGTCCGACCTCGAACACACCCGCGACGCGACACGCCTTTGGCGGCGCAGCCGAAGGCGGTTCGTCGCCAACGTCGTCGGCCCACACTTCGAGCATGTGTGTCGCCACTGGACACGCCACGATGCCCCCGAGGACATGTTCGGCGACTTTCCGAACCGCGTTTGCTCGGGAACCGTCAACGACCCGGCCAAGAGGACGTCACACGAGCTTGACGTCGTCGTGTCCGGGCTCGACGACACCGAACGGCAAAGGCTGTTGGCCATCGGCGAGGTGAAGTGGGGGGAGACGATGGGCGTCGGCCATGTGGAACGCCTGCGTCGAATCCGCGATTTGCTCGTGGCGCAGAACCGACTGGGCGCCGAGTCGGCACGCCTGGTCTGTTACAGCGGCGTCGGATTCACCGATGACCTCCACGAACTGGCCGGAGTCGACCGCGACATCGTTCTCGTCGGCCTGGACGACCTGTATCGGTGACTTGGTTCGTGCCGGAGCACGACTCAGTCGTCGCGAGGGCCCGGCATCTCGTGTCTCCGGAGGGCGACGACGCTGGGCAAGTTGGTGGTGGCAACTTCAATGCGGTTGCCGATCTTCTTGTACTGCGCGTGACTCCTGGCATCCGGATGCCGGAGGGGACTCCGCGACGTCGACGCTCAGCTCACACCAAATGGTCTTGCTGTAAGGGCAGTTATTGGCCACGCCCCACTGTGTGGCGACGGCTTCAATGAGCTGTATGCCGCGCCCGGATTCCGCCGTCTCGTTCGATTCGGTGTTTCCGGTGCACGGCGGATAACTCGTCGGCTGCGCGTCGGTGACCTCGATCCGGAGCCTCGTTTCGTTCGCTTCCATCCGAAGGCGGAAACACCGCCCGCCCTCCGTGGCCCCGTGTAAGGCGGCATTCGCGGCGAGTTCGGCCACGAGCAGCGCGGTGTCCTGGGTGAGTTCGGTGTCGTACGGCCAACCCCAGGCGGCGAGTTGTTCCACCGCGAGGAGTCGTGCGAGCCGGGCGCCCCGCGCGGTGGAGCTGAACGAGGCGGAGAAACGGCCTGTTCGTGTCCGGCTGAAGGTGGCTGGTTGGTTGGAGATTCTCGAATTCACATGACGCAGTGTGTTCGTCTGTGTTTAGTCTGTGCAGGGGATGATGGCGTACAGACAGTGACTTGTCCGGCGATATCGAGGGGCTGTACCGCCTGTACTCCGTGACTCCCTGCCAACGCAGGCCGTTGCTTTCAGGACACTGACTCGGGGAGGACCGCATGGCGACGAACGGGGACGACGCCGAAGTGCAGGAGTGGGACGAGGACGTGTCCGAGATCGTTCGGACGGTGGGCAAGCAGATCAAACTCTGGCGCGAACGCGCGGGATTGACGCGGGCTGAGCTTGGCGCGGCGATCGGGTACGGCGAGCACCAAGTGTCGTCGGTCGAGCGCGGACGGAGGATTCCGAAGCCGGAGTTCCTGGAGCAGGCCGACGAGGCTGTGGGAGCGGGCGGGATGCTCGCGGCGTTCGTCGAGGATGTGGCGAAGGCGCGGTACCCGAAGAAGGTCCGGGACTTGGCGAGGTTGGAGAGCGACGCGGTCGAGATCGGCGCGTACAGCAACCACAACATTCATGGCTTGCTCCAGACCGAGGACTACGCGAGGGCGCTGTTCCAGATGCGGCGCCCGGTCTTGGATGAAGACACGATCGAACGGCAAGTCGCAGCGCGTATGGCCCGCCAAGAGATCTTCAAGCGATGGCCCGCGCCCATGCTGAGCTTCGTTCAGGAGGAAGTGACGCTGCGACGGCCTCTCGGTGGACGGGACGTTTTGCGCGCACAACTCGAAAGGCTTCTAAAAATCGGTGAGTTGCGAAGCGTGGAGATTCAGATCATGCCGACCGAACGGTACGATCACGCGGGGATGGGAGGGCCGATGCTGGTGTTGGAGCCGCAGGCAGGGACCAAACTCGTCCACACCGAAGCTGCGCTGTCCAGCCGCGTAAGCGTTGATCGTCATGAGGTGCGCATCCTGGAAGCACGCTACGGGATCATCCGAGCACAGGCCCTGTCGCCTGACGAGTCGCGGGCTTTCATCGAGAGGTTGCTGACGGAGACATGACGTCTGAGTTGCATTGGGTGAAGAGCAGCTACAGCAGCAATGACGGCCCCGAGTGCGTCGAGGTCGCCTCCGATACGCAGGTCATCTGCGTCCGCGACTCGAAGAACGTGCAGGGGCCTCGTCTCGCCTTCTCCTCCGCCTCGTGGTCTGCGCTCGTTGGCGCGACCCTCGACCGGCGGTAATCCGGGTCTTCGCAAGTCAGGGTGCTCCCCAGCCAACTCGCGCCCTACAACCCCAACTCGGCCCGAATCGCCGCCCCATGTTCGTCGACCTCCGGGATCGGGCCCATCGCCGGTTCGCGGCCGGGGACTGTCACCGGGGGGATCAGTGCGCGCAAAGGGCCACCGGGGGAGGCTACTTCGCGCCAGCGGTTGCGGGCCTTCAACTGCGGGTGGTCGGCGAAGCCGGCCAGGTCGCGGAGGAGGGCGTTGGCGATTCCCGCGTCGTCCACGCGGGCGAGGACCTGGTTGGCCGTGAAGTCAGCGAAGACGGCGGTAATTTCGGCTTCCAGTTCGGTCCGATTGTCCACGCGGTCGGGGTTGGTCGCGTAGCGCGGGTCCTTCTCCATCTCCGGGCGTTGCAACACCTCCCGGCACAGCAGGCCCCACTCGCGCTGGTTCTGGATCGCCAGGAAGACCTGGCCGCCGTCGCCCGCCGCGAAGGGCCCGTACGGGGCAATCGTCGCGTGCCGGGCGCCACTTCGGGCCGGGGGAACACCGCCGTACTCGGTCCAGTAGAACGGGAATCCCATCCACTCGCCGAGCGCTTCGAGCATCGAGACCTCGAACTGCCCGCCCCGGCCCGTGACTTGCCGCTCATACAACGCCGTCAGCACGCCCGTGAACGCGTACATCCCCGCCGCGATGTCCGCCACCGCGATCCCCGCCTTCGCTGGCGAGTCCGGACCGCCGGTGATCGACGGCAGGCCCGTCTCGCACTGCACGAGCAGGTCGTAGGCCTTCTTGTCCCGGTACGGCCCGTCCGACCCGTAGCCGGAGATCCCGCACACGATCAGCTTCGGATACCGCGCGGTCAGCTCCTCCGCACCCAACCCGAGCCGGTCCGCCGCGCCCGGCGCGAGGTTTTGCACGAACACGTCCGCACGCGCGAGAAGCCGATCCAGCACCTCCCGGTCGCCGCCCGCCTTCTCGTCCTTCAGGTCGAGGGCGATCGACTCCTTGCTGCGGTTGAGCCACACGAAATGGCTCGACTGACCGTGCACCACGCTGTCGTACGCCCGTGCGAAGTCACCCTCACCAGGGCGCTCGACCTTGATGACGCGGGCGCCGAGATCAGCCAGCTGCCGGGTCGCGAACGGCGCCGCGACCGCTTGTTCGAGGGCGACGACGGTCACCCCGGCCAGCGGGAGCGCGGCGGACGACGGCGGCATTGCGGGACTCCTCGGGTGACGCGGATCAGGGAAAACCCATCATGCACCGCCCTCGGCAGGCTCCCACACCCGGCTGGAAACCGGCCCCCACCCGCCTGTCAGCGCGGTATCAGCTCGACGTACGCCTCCCGGATTCCGTGCACGAAAGCGTTGGGCATGTCGACGACTTCGGTGCCCGGTGCGAGCCGGATCGCCCGTACGCGCCGCAACAACTCCTCGAAGAAGATTCGTATCTCCAGGCGGGCCAGCGGCGCACCGAGACAGAAGTGCGTGCCGAAACCGAACGTGATGTGTTCGTTCGGTGACCTTGTGACGTCGAACCGCTCGGGATCGGTGAACACGCGCGGATCCCGGTTGGCCGAGCCGTACATGAGCACGACCTGATGCCCGTCCGGAACCACCGTGTCCCCCACGCGCTGATCACCGACCGCGACGCGGCACATGTTGTGGATCGGCGTGACGTAGCGGATGAACTCTTCGGTCGCCACGGCCAGATCGGCACCTTGTTCGAGCCGGTCCCACTGCTCCGGGTGCGCGATGAGGTTGAGGAACGTCCGCGCGATGACCGTGCGCGTCGTCTCCGCGCCCCCGTCGAGCAGCAGCAGACAGTCGCTCACCACCTCCGCCGCGCCGACCGGCTCACCGTTGATGACCGCCGTCGTCCACGTCGTCATCACGTCGTCGGCCGGGCAGCGCTTCTTCTCCTCGTACAACGTGAGCCCGGCCGCGGCGAACTCCACCGCGGCGGCCTTGCCGTCCTCGGTGATGTAGCGCGGGCCGCCGCCGAGGGCGATCGTGCGCTCCGACCAGTCGCGCAGCAACGGCCATTGCTCATCGGGGAATCCGAGAAGACGGCCGATCATCCGGGCGGGAAGCACCGAGGCCAGCTCCGAGACGACCTCGACCGTCCCTTTCGCGACCGCTGCGTCAAGCAACTCGACAGCCACCGCACGCACATGCCGTTCCCATTCGCGTACGCCGCGCGGCGTGAACCACTTGCTCACCAGCCTGCGACGCTGATTGTGCAGGGGATTGTCGAGCCCGATGATCGCCGGATCCGCCGGCAGATTCGGGCGGTAACCGCCTTTGTTGCGGTCGGAGCTGATGAAGTCCTCGTTGCGCGCCTCGACTTCGCGGAGGTCCGCGTAACGGAATATGCCCCACAGCTCGTTGGTCTCGTCCCAGGCGACCGGCTCGTTGTCGCGGAACCACGCGAACACCGGGTACGGGTCACGCGCATAGAACTCGCCGTCGAGGAGATCGAGCGGGGGCCGAATCCGGCGGGAAGCGGTGGCGTCCATGCTGACGTACGGAAGCACGATTCGCCGCGAGATACCAGACAAAGACAAGCACCCCAGACGCCCCGCGCGAAGGATCCGCACCGCAAGCTCCACAACACTCTGCGTGGCTGCCTCGGTCGGACGGACGCCACGGTCGCCGGTGTGCGCCGGCCGGATACCGCCATCTGTCCGGTCCCGGCTGTCACCGAATGCCATGATGGCCGCGTGTCGTTCGCGAGCCCCCCGGCAACAGCCGCCTGGCAGCACTGCGATGCCCGAACCGGGTTCGAGGTGGTCACCATCGTCCGCCTCGGCGACGGGTGGAGATTGCGGGGTGCCACAACCGCGGTTGAGGACGAACGCCCCTGGGCCGTCGACTACGCGATCGACGTGGATGATCAGTGGCGCACGCGCCGAGCCCGGGTGTCCCGTCCACTCGACGAGGGCTCGACCGCTCTCACGGTTCGGCAAGTCGGGGAGGGGCGGTGGCTGGTCGACGGCCGACGCGTTCCCGAACTAGACGGCTGCCTCGACATCGACCTGGAGTCATCGGCGATGACGAACGCGCTGCCCGTGCACCGGCTTGGCCTCGCGGTCGGGCAGACGGCAGACGTGCCGGCGGTCTATGTCCGAGCGGCCGACCTCGGCGTCGACCGCTTGGGGCAGACCTACAGCCGGCTGACCGACAGCGCAGAAGGCCAGTGCCACGACTACACCGCGCCGGCCTTCGACTTCACCGCCCGCCTGGTGTACGACGATTCCGGGTTCGTCGTGGAGTACCCGGGCCTGGCCGTCCGTCGCGCATAGCCGCCGGGGAGGCGCTTCGGCCGCATCTGGCCCGGACTTTCGCAAGGAACCCGGGCATCGCATGGGAAAGGGCCCGGTCCGAAGACAACGACGAACCGGGCCCGTGATCCGCGTGGGCGATACTGGGATCGAACCAGTGACCCCTTCGGTGTGAACGAAGTGCTCTCCCGCTGAGCTAATCGCCCGGGTCGGGTCAAGGATACGCCGAAGACGTCGGCCGGCCGCAACCAGGTATGGCCCGATCAAATTCCCCGCGTACGCCCACGAATGGCCGTCGGCCTGCTGAGGTACCGTCAGGCGGTGTCCGGCAGACGGACCTTGGTCGAGAGAAGCGGGGGAGCGGGGCGGTGAGCGCGGCACGACGGCCGGTACGAAGCGCGAGAAGCAGGACTCGGACGCCCCGACGTCCCCGTCGCGTGCCGCAGCAGCGTCGGCGTCCCACCCGAAGACCACCGTCGCGTCCGTCCTCCCGCACCCGACGCACACTCGCGCGCTTCTACACCTACGCCACCGCCGCGTTCTGCATCGCGGGGGGCATCGCCGGCTACCTGCGTGCGTGGGACGCACTCGCCGGCATCGTCGCGGCAGCCGCGTTCCTGCTCATCGTGATTCTGGGAACGCGCTGGCTGGCAAACGGAGTTCGCAGCGGATTCCGGCCGCACCGCCGTACCAACGCGAACCGGCGCCGACGCATCACGCGATCGCTGACCGCCGTCGACGCGATGGACGGCACGGCGTTCGAACACCACGTCGCCGCTCTCTGCCTGCGCGACGGCTGCACGCGCGTGCAGGTCAACGGCGGTGCGGGCGACCTCGGAGCGGACGTGACCGGGTGTCTGCCCGACGGCAGGTCGCTGGTCGTCCAGTGCAAGCGCTACGCGCCGGACCGCAGCGTCGGCAGCCCCGACATGCAGCGTTTCGTCGGCACCGCACGGCCCGTCCACCACGCAGACGTGGCGATGCTGGTGGCGAGCTGCCGGTTCACCGCGCCGGCCCGCGACCTCGCACACAGCCAGCGCATCGTCGCGATCGATCGTGACCTGCTCGGCCTGTGGATGACCGGCACCCCGCTCAACTCCATCATCGCGATGACGGCGACCGGCCCGCCTCGGCGATGACACCGCCGGGGCGGCGCCGTACGGCAGGCAGAACCCGTCGTACGCGCGCCGCCGCACGGCGATCGTCGTCAGTGGTGGGGGCCGGCCACCGACCGTCACCAGGGCCCGAACCGGTACCGGCCTCAGCCGAGCAGGGAGATCTGGTCGCCCGACGTCGCGATCTGCTTCTCGGGCAGCGCCCGCGTGGCCGGGCCCTTCGTGACCGAGCCGTCCG
Source organism: Yinghuangia sp. YIM S10712 (assembly GCF_051388935.1). Taxonomy (NCBI): domain Bacteria; kingdom Bacillati; phylum Actinomycetota; class Actinomycetes; order Kitasatosporales; family Streptomycetaceae; genus Yinghuangia; species Yinghuangia sp. YIM S10712. The sequence goes on along the minus strand of NZ_JBPKBI010000003.1, from coordinate 151,755 downwards.
TCACCGAGAACATGCTGCCGTGGCACTTGCAGTCGATGTTGCCGTCGGCAACCTCGGACACGAGGCAGCCCTGGTGCGTACACGTCGCGCTGAACGCCTTGAACGTCCCGGCGGTCGGCTGCGTGACGACGACCTTCTCGCTGCCGAACACCTTGCCGCCGCCGACCGGGATCTCCGAGGTCTTCGCGAGGGGCTTCCCGGCGGCCCCTCCGCCCGCACCGCCGTTCCCGGCCGGACTCTCCGCCGGACCGCTCGGCTGCTGTCCCGCCGTCTGCTCGCCGGCGGCCTCTGCCGTCGACGACGAACTGTCCTTGTCGTCGCTGCCGCACGCGGTCAACGCGACCGCGCCCACCGCCGCGGCGGAAACAGCGAGCACCTTCCGGCGGGCCACATTCGCGATGTCGGTCTCCACAGTTCCCCCTAAGGGACTCGTCGGGGCACGCCCACGATGCCGTGGCCGCGCATGCCCTCCACACGTATGGCAACGACGGCCGGGTTCAACGCACCGACGGCCGGTTGAAAGACACCGGTGAACATCGTGCTCGCTTGAGGCGTGCGCCCGCCCGCGGACTGGCAGGCGTCACCCATCCGGCGCAGTCTGGAAAAGAAGGCCCTTGGGAGGTGGCTGCCGTGCACACGCTCGTCGGATGGCACATCGAGACGGAATTCCAGGAAGAAGGCGACCGGACCAGAGCAGTCGCACTGGTACGTCTGTCGGACGGCACCGAGATCAGAGGCCACGGCTCCTGCCGCCGGCACCGCTCCGACGCCCCGCAGCTCCGCGTAGGCGAGGAAGTCGCCGGCGCCCGAGCCCTCAACGACCTCGCCGGCCAACTCATGGAGAAGGCCGAAAAGGAACTCCGCGAAGACAAGACCAGCGCGACGCCCTGACGTCGCCCCTCCGCCGAACCAAGACCGCGAAGCCTCCGCCGCAACGGCCCTTCGCGGTCTTTTCCTGCGGCAGTCGTGACTCGGCGAATCCCGGGTAGCCCACCGAAGACAAGGCGTTTCAACGGAAGCGCGCGGCGACAAGACGAGGGTGCAGGGCCTTCGAAGACCGCCATACAGCCGACCCGGACCCGGGAGAGATCCCAGGTCCGAGGGCGCGATCGCTGGTCGCACTCGTGTGCCCCAGGCAGGATTCGAACCTGCGACACCCGCTTTAGGAGAGCGGTGCTCTATCCCCTGAGCTACTGAGGCGGAACACCGGGAGGCGCTCAGCCGTTACCCGGTCAGTGATCGCCGTGGCGGCGGTCGGTCGTCAGCTTACCGGGTACGGGGCTGCGGCCGCGCCGAGGTTTCGGGTGGGCGGCGCCAACCTTTCGAGAGTACACCTGTGGACGGAATACCACAGGACCCTCGCTTGTTGGGCAAATTACGACGAACGCGAAGGAAAGCGAGGGCCACAGCATGCCGACGACACGGGGCGTTGCCCGTCAGGGAGCCGATCGGGTCGCCGCCTCGCGTACGCGGAAAGCCGCGGATGCGGAGCGCGACACGGTCGGTGTGTACCTCGACGAGATCAGCCGCACGCAGCTCCTCGACGCCGCGCGCGAGGTGGAGTTGTCGCAGGCCATCGAGGCCGGACTCTTCGCCGAGCACCTTCTGGCGGAAGGCAAGTTGCCGGACGGCGTCGCCGAGGACGAGCTGCGGGCGCTGGTCGCCGAGGGGGAGCGGGCCAAGGACGAGTTCATTCGGGCAAACCTGCGCTTGGTGGTGTCCGTCGCCCGACGGTACCCGCGCAGCGGCATGCCGTTCCTGGACCTCGTCCAGGAAGGCAACGTCGGCTTGGTGCGGGCGGTCGAGAAGTTCGACTACCTGAAGGGCTTCAAGTTCTCGACGTACGCGACGTGGTGGATCCGTCAGGCCATCACGCGGGCCATGGCCGACCAGGCACGCACGGTGCGTCTGCCGGTCCACTTGGTCGAGGAACTGGGCAAGATCCGTCGTGTGCAACGCGAGTTCGCCCGCGATCACGGACACGAGCCGGACTTCCCGGAGATCGCCGAGATCCTCGGCACGACGCCGGAGCGCGTCGCGGATGTGCTCGGCTGGGCGCGGGATCCGATCAGCCTCGACAGCCCGGTGGGCGACGACGGCGAGACGGAGCTGGGCGAGTTGGTGCAGGAGACCGACCCGGTCACACCGGAGGACGTCGCACTCGCCGAGATGGAGCGCCGACAGATAGCGGATCTTGTGGGCCGTCTGGACGGTCGTACCGCCACGATCCTGCGTGCGAGGTACGGCATGCTCGACGGCAAGCAGCACACGCTCACCGAAGTCGGGAAGCAGCTCGGCCTCACCCGGGAGCGGATCCGCCAGATCGAGAAGCAGGCACTGCTCGAACTGCGTCACCTTGCCGCGGAGCAGGGCTTGGCCGCCTGAACCGCCGCCGAGGCGAGCACAGCCGGTGACAACTGAGTCGCTTGTGGCGACGCCCACCACGACGCACGACCCCGGGACGGGCAGGGGGCCTACCCGGGGTCGCGGTGTGTTCGGGGTGGTTGGCCGTCGGTGTCGGCGGCTGCCGGCCACCGAGACCGTCGGCCGTAGGCTGCGGCCGACGAGCAGGTCTCGGGAGCAGAGAAGAGGCCCCCGCGACCACCACCCGCTTCGCGCCGCCGTCGCGGCGATGCGACGGAAAAGCAAAGGCTGAGCAGACATGGCAGAACGCGACGAATCCGCCGAGGGCACCGCAGCGGAGGGAGCGCCGACCCCGCCGACCCCGCCGAGTCGCGCCGTGCGCCGATCGGACGCGTTCGGCTGGGACGGCCGCGAGCTGTTGCCGGACGCGACCGGCGACGAACGAGGCCCCGGCTGGGGTGACGAGCGATACGGAGCCGATGCCTCGGAGGACGCCGACCTGCGGCGTTTTCTGGACGAGAAGCCGCCGCACCATCTGTGAGTTCGAGGGCCGGTGCAGTGCACCGGGTACCTTCGGTGAGCCGCCGCACAAGACGGCGCCGCACGTCGTGCACAGCGCCCTCGGCGACGCACCTTCTTGACTTGTTCGGCCCACCGAACGGGCCGTCGCTCAGTCGACCCGTCGTGCGCCGCCTGAGGCTCCCGGGGTTGCCGTGCCGCTCGAACCCCCGCGTCCACCGGGCCCCGGCGTGCCGCCCGTGCTTCCGTCTCCGTCTCCGTCCGCGCGACCGTCGCCCCCGGCCCCGGCCTGCTTCGCCAGCAGGTCGCGGATCTGTGTGAGGAGTTCGTTGTCGGTCAGCTTCTCCTTGCGCGCCTGCCCCAGTGCTCGGGCGCGGCGCTCCAGGAGGTGGTTCACGGGCAGCACGAAGATGAAGTACACAACGGCCGCGGTGATCACGAATGTCAGCAGCGCCCCGAGCACGGAGCCCCAGAGGATGAAGACGCCCTCCGTGACGTTGCCGGCGGCGTCGGTGGCGCAGGGCCCCTTGACGCAGGTCTTGTAGGCGTCGAGGTTCTTGGTGCCGATGGTGCCGACCAGCGGGTTGATCATGCCGCGGACGAACGCGTTGACCAAGGCGGTGAACGCGGCACCGATGACCACGGCCACGGCCAGGTCGATGACATTGCCGCGCAGCAGGAATTTTTTGAAGCCACCCATCGGTGGTCCCCTCCGTCAAGTGTGGTCTCGAACCGCTGTTCCGTCTCGCCGCGTCGTGTTCGTGGTAGGAACACGTGGTCGCCGCCCGTTCCGAGAATTCGATGAGCGGGTTACTCGGGCGGATATCGCGGTGCTCTCATGCGGAACAACCCGAGGGATTCTGGCTTTCGTCGGCGCCTGCCGCAACCGGCGTCATTTCGGAGCGCCGCGCAAGGTGTACGTCAACGGGGAAGTTGTCGCGGCACCCGCGATGGCCGCTGCGACATCGGGCGGCACCGACAGGATCAACAGCCCACCGTCGCGCCCCTGTTCATCGGCGGGTCGCGCGAGGACGGTGGCGCCGCGCGCGACAACCCGGGCCGGAGCCGGACCGACTCGCGTGCCACCGACCGCGCTTGACACCTCGTCAGCGACAGGACCGGCGAGCACGTCGACGCGGTCCCCGGGACGCAGCAGGCGTGCGGCGTCGGCATCCGCGAACCGCACGGGCAGTGCGACGCCGCCGGGCTCCCCCCGCAACTGCGGCCCCACGAGCCGGACATCGGTGATCGGTTCGCCGCGCCGCACGGCCGCCGCCAAGGCACGTCCCTGCATGTCGGTGTGCCGGCGCAGCACGTGCTGCGGCGCGTTGCCCGGCGGATACCGTGCGACCCGTACGTCCTGCGGTCCGGGCACGGCGCCGGTGTCGAGGTCGCGAACCGCGACGAGCACCGGCACGGTGGGCGGTGGAGCCGGGCGGAGTGTGACAAGCACGCAGGCGAGCGCGCCGGCTGTGGCAAGGGCGGCGAGAAGGCGGCGGTGACGAGCCAGGAAGAGGCTTGCAATCCGTGCTTTTTGACGAGGTGTCAGAGCAGTCGGCCCGGTCGCATCTCGCGACGCAGACCACACGGACGACGTGCCGGACAGGGCAGGGACGGGGGATTTGCTGGTGTGGAACACGGCGACTCCGGAATGCCTTCGGCGGCGAAACGCGCAGAGCGGCGACGTTTCGTGGTTCCACCCTGGGTCACGCCAGTGGTTCGGAGGTGCCCGCTCCTCGCAACTGTGGAAAAGGCCGGATTGTGGAAAACCATGTCACTCCCGCGAGTGATTGCGCCACGCCCGCAATTGTGATTACAGAGCGGATTCGGAGATTTCTCGGGCACACAAAAGCCCTGTGCGGCGTCGGACACGAACGTGTCCGGCCACACAGGGCACACATCCCGATCAGGCGTTCAACGCCCGGGGCCTCGCCGGGCGGCGACGGTTGGCCGCAGGCACGCGGGCTTTGCGCGGCAACGGCTCGACGAACCGTGTCTGCCGCCGCCCAGCGGGCGAACCGAGCGAAGCCGAGAGAAGACGGGGGACGACCTGCGGGCCGGGAGGGCCGCGGTCCCGCTCCTCAATGCGGCCGTACCGCCTCGTCGCCGCCGCACGCGCACGACCGCTTGACCGGCATCGCCGCGACCACGTCGAACAGCAGCGTCCGCAGGCGCCCGACGTTCTTCGCGAAGACTTCGAGCACCTCGGCATGCGTCACGCCGTCGCCGGACTCGACACCCGCGTCCAGGTCGGTGACCAGCGCGATGGCGGTGAAGCACAAGCCCAGCTCACGTGCCAGCACGGCTTCGGGGTGGCCGGTCATGCCGACGATCGACCAGCCCTGTGCGCTGTACCACCGCGACTCGGCGCGCGTCGAGAAGCGCGGGCCCTCGATCACCACGAGCGTCCCGTCGTCCACCGGCGCCCAGTCGGCCGAACGCGCGCACGAGGAGACGACCGCGCGGCCTGCCGGACAGTAAGGGTCCGCGAACGACGTGTGCACCACCGGCGCGGGTGCCTCGTGGAAGTAGGTCTGGACGCGCCCCGACGTGCGGTCGACGAGCTGGTCGGGGACCACGAGCGTTCCCGGGCCCAAATCGGGGCGCAGCCCGCCCACCGCGCAGGGGGCCAGGACCTGGCTCGCCCCGGCCGCCCGCAGCGCCCACAGGTTGGCGCGGTAGTTGATCCGATGGGGCGGAATCGCGTGGTCGCGTCCGTGCCTGGGCAGAAAGGCCACGCGCCGACCGCCGACCACGCCGAAGAACAACGCGTCGCTGGGCTCGCCGTATGGCGTCTCCAGCCGCACTTCGGTGACGTCGTCCAGGAACGCGTAGAACCCGGAGCCGCCGATCACACCGATCTCGGCCGGGGCCACGCCGTCGGGCAGCACGCTCCCGGGAGCGGGAGCGACTGCCTCGGTCACGTCGGTCACATCCGCCACGTCGACACCGGCCGCGTCAGGAAGCGGCGGTGGTCGTGGTCGCCGGCTTCGCCGAAGACGACTTCCCGTCCGAGGACGAGGACGACGAGGACGACGAGGAAGTCGACGATGACGACGAAGACGAGTCGGACGACGACGAGCCGTTCCCGTTGGATGCCGCCGGGGCGGACGACGAACTGGATCCGCCGCGGCTGTCGGTGCGGTAGAAGCCGGAGCCCTTGAACACCACGCCCACGGCGGAGAACACCTTGCGCAGCCGCCCCTGGCAGGCCGGGCACTCGGTGAGCGCGTCGTCCGTGAACTTCTGCACGGCCTCCAGGCCCTCGCCGCAGGCAGTGCACTGGTACTGGTACGTCGGCACGGTCAGGTCCTCCTTCGCAAGACAGGTGTTGGCACTCTCACCTGCCGAGTGCCAATGGTGCAGCATCGGCGGGGCTACGTCCACCGACGTCCGCTTCGCGGGCACCGGTGTCCGCCGTCCGGAGGCCGTGAAAACGCACCGACGGCCGCGTGATCGGCCGATGCGGCGAACGTCGGTAGAACACCGACACGGCCGGAATCCATCCGCCACGACCGCGCGGCCGAGACACACCTGATGCCCGCGTGGTGGATCTCATCGGGCCGGCACGTGTGGTGTGGTGCGTGCGATCGCAAGGGCGCGGGCCCGGAGAGATCCAGCGGACAGAACACCTAGCGCCCGTGCTCCCCGAACCAACCCGCGAGCTTGCCGCCCCGGCTGACCGCCCGCAGCCGCCGTTCCGCCGCGTCCCGCACCGATTCCGTCGTCACGACCAGCAGCTCGTCACCGTGCTGGAGCATCGTCGACGGGCCGGGGACGAAGCTGTCCTCCTCGCCCCGCACGACCAGCGTCACCGCGGCGCCCTTCGGCAGGCGCAGCTCGCTGACCTCCACCCCGTGTATGCGGGACCCGTGCGGCACGTGCACCGACAGCAGGTGCCCGCGCAGCCGTTCGAGTGGCGCCGCCTCGACGCCGAGGTCTTCGGTCTGCGGTTTCCCGCCGAAGCCGACGTGCCGCGCGATCCACGGCAGCGTCGGCCCTTGGAGCAGGGTGAACACGACGACGAGGACGAACGTGATGTTGAACAGCCGTTTGGCGTCGGCCACGCCTTCCACGATCGGAATGGTCGCCAGCACGATCGGCACGGCTCCGCGCAGACCGGCCCACGACAGAATGACCTGCTCGCGCCACGGCACCCGGAAGGGCAACGTCGACGTGACGACCGACAGCGGCCGGGCGAGCAGCAGCAGCACCGTGCCGATGGCGAGCGCCGGAACCACGGCACCGCCCAGTTCGTGTGGATTGACCAGCAGGCCGAGCAGTACGAAGAGTCCGATTTGCGCGATCCAGCCGACGCCTTTCGCGAAGCCGCGCGTCGCCGCCTTGTGCGGCAGCGCCGCGTTGCCGAGGACCAGCGCCGCGAGATAGCACGCGAGGAAGCCGCTGCCGTGGGCCAGCGCACCCGTGGCGTATGCGAGAACGCACAAGGTGATGACCGCGATCGGATACAGGCCGGACGCGGGAAGTGCGATGTGCCGCAGGCCCCAGGAGCCGATCTTGCCCAGTACCAGCCCGATGGCGGCGCCGATCGCGAGTTCGAGGACGATCTCGCCGACCACGATGTGCCAGGGGTGCGATCCGGAGTGCGCGAACGTCACGACGAGGATGACCACCGGCGCGTCGTTGAAGCCTGATTCGGCCTCCAGCATCCCGGTGAGCCGCTTCGGCAGCGGGAGCGTGCGCAGCACCGAGAAAACCGCCGCGGCGTCCGTCGAGGAGACGATCGCGCCCATCAGGATCGCCGTCGTCCAGTTGATGTCGAGCACGAACTTCGCGGTGCACGCGACGATTCCGACGCTCACCCCGACGCCGACGGTCGACAGCATCGCGGCGGCCGGCACCGCGGGTTTGATCTGCTGCCAGTTGGTGCTGATGCCGCCCTCGGTCAGGATCAGCACGAGTGCCGCGTAGCTGAGCGTCTGGGTCAGCTCCGCGTTGTTGTAGTTGATGCCGAAGCCCTCGCCGCCGATCAGCATGCCGAGGCCGAGGTAGATCAGCAGGCTGGGCATGCCGGTTCGGGTCGCGAGGCGCACCGCGACCACGGCGACCAGAAGAACCAGTGCACCGAGGGCGAGAACGTTGTTCAACTCGTCCACGGTCACGAACGGCACCTCCGGTGGTCGTCGGTCCGGCCACCTCGACGATCGGACGCGTCGTCAACAATTGGATATGGCGAGACTGCGATCGCCAGGGCTGCACAAGCTTCCTGACGGACCATTACTTTCGCCTGGCGAATATTTTACCAAAGTGAAGGATCCGTCCCGAAGTCACCGCGTTCCGCTCGCCAAGTACCCCGAAAACGCTGGTCGATCGCGCCCCCGCCGAGCGGCCGGGCCGCGGCTTGCGAGGGCGTCGGTCGTCGCGACCGACTCGGCTCTAAGGTGTCCTTGCCGCACCGATCGTGAAGGATCTTGATGCCCGCCTCGCACACGCCCGGCCCGGACCAGCCCGAGTCGTCCGTACCGGATCTCGCGGACGTTCCAGGCAACCACCCGGCGGACACCGCAGCACCACGAGCGCCGGGCGCCCCTGGCGCCCCCGGTGTCCCGAACGCGGCGGAGCCGCATGCCGCGACTTCCGAGGTGCCCGCCGAGACTCCGCAGACGACCGAGCCCCAGCTTCCCCCCGGCGTGCAACACGTCGCCGAGCGCTCCGCCAAGGCGACCGCCTCGCGCCCCAAGCGCCGCATGCGCCGGCTCCGCAACGCCGCCATCGCGCTAGTGGTCGTGCTCGCGGTCGTCGTCGGCGCGCTCGGCTGGTACGCCTACGACCTCAGCCGCAGGTCGTTCCCCGATCTCGACGGCCGCGTCAAGATCGAAGGCCTGGCCGGCAACGTCGAAGTGCTCCGCGACAAGAACGGCATCCCGCAGATTTACGCCGACACCCCGGAAGACCTCTTCCGCGCCCAGGGCTACGTGCAGGCCCAGGACCGTTTCTGGGAGATGGACGTACGCCGCCACATGACCGCCGGGCGGCTCTCGGAGATGTTCGGCTCGTCGCAGGTCGACAACGACATCTTCCTGCGCACCCTCGGCTGGCACCGCGTCGCCCAACAGGAAGTGGACAAACTGACCCCGGAGGCGCGCGCCTACGTCGAGGCGTACGCCGCCGGCGTCAACGCGTACCTGAAGGGCCGTGACGGCGACGAACTGTCCTTCGAGTACACGCTGCTCGGCTTCGTCCACGACGACTACAAGCCCGAGCCGTGGACCGCCGTCGACTCGGTCGCGTGGCTCAAGGCGATGGCCTGGGACCTGCGCGCCAACCTCCAGGACGAGATCGACCGCGCGCTGCTGTCGGAGAAGCTCACCGTCAATCAGATCGACGAGCTGTACCCGCCGTACCCGTACGAGCGCAACCAGACGATCGTGACCGGCGGCGCCGTCGTCAAGGAGGGCAACCCGACGGTCGAGACGTTCCGCCAGGACGCAGCACCTGTCGTGCCGTCCAAGAGCGCATCCGCCGCCCTCACCGAACTCTCGAAGACCCTGGAGCAGTTGCCGCCGATCTTCACCGACCGCTCGTCGGGCGTCGGCTCCAACTCCTGGGTGGTGTCCGGCAGCCGCACGACCACCGGCAAACCGCTGCTGGCCAACGACCCGCACTTGTCGGCCTCGCTGCCGTCGGCCTGGTACCAAATGGGCTTGCACTGCCGCGTCGTCGGCCCGCAGTGCGCCTACGACGTGTCCGGCTACACCTTCGCCGGCATGCCGGGCGTGATAATCGGCCACAACCAGAAGATCGCGTGGGGCCTGACCAACCTGGGCGCCGACGTCACCGACCTGTATCTGGAGAAGGTCACCGACACCGGGTACCTGTACAACGGCGCCTACCAGCCGTTCGACGAGGTCCGCACCGAGGTCGTCAAGGTCTCCGGCGGCGACGACCGCACCATCACCGTGCGCTCCACCAGGCACGGGCCCATCCTGTCCGAGGCGTCCGACGAGATGGAGGATGTCGGCAAGGACGCCCCGATCCCGGACCCCGGGCCGCAGCGCGAGGACGGGTTCGCCGTCGCCCTCCGCTGGACCGCGCTCGACCCGGGCACGACGATGGAGTCGGTGTTCCAGCTCAACCGCGCCACTGACTGGAATTCGTTCCGCGAGGCGCTGCGCTCGTTCGAAGTGCCGTCGCAGAACGTCGTCTACGCCGACGTCGAGGGCAACATCGGCTACCAGGCCCCCGGGCGCATCCCGATCCGGCTCGCCGGCGACGGCCGCTGGCCCGCCTACGGCTGGGACCCGAAGTACGAGTGGGACAGCATGATCCCGTTCGATTCCCTGCCGAACACCTTCAACCCGCCGGAGGGCTTCATCGTCACCGCCAACAACGCGGTCACGACACCGACTTACCCGTACACCCTGACCACGGACTGGGGGTACGGATCGCGCAGCCAACGCATCATCGACATGATCAACACCAAGCCCAAGATCGACCCGCAGGCCATGGCCGACATGCAGATGGACGACCGCAACCCCATCGCAGACACCTTGGTTCCGTACCTGCTGGCGGTCGAGGTCGACGACCCCTGGGTCCGCGAGGCGCAGAACCTGCTCAAGGACTGGGACGCCCGCCAGACGTCCGACTCCAAGGCCGCCGCCTACTTCAACGGCGTATGGCGCCAACTGCTCATGCTCGCGTTCGGCGACAAGATGCCGTTCTCGGTACGCGCAACCGGCGACTGCCAGTTGGACCCGACCAACGGCAAGACCAACTGCGGCGAACGCGACGACAACACCGCCCTGCCCGACGGCGGCGACCGCTGGTTCGAGGTCGTCCGCAATCTGCTGTCGGACGCCGAAAGCCCCTGGTGGAACATCTCCGACGACCCCGGCACGATCACCACGCGCGACGCGCTCCTGCTCAAGGCGATGACCGCCGCCCGCAAGGAGCTCACCGCCAAGATGGGCAAGGACATCGACACCTGGAGCTGGGGGCGCCTGCACACGCTGGAGCTGAAGAACCAGACCCTCGGCACCGACGGCCCCGGCATCGTGCAGTGGATGCTCAATCGCGGCGAATACGAACTCGGCGGCGGTGAAGGCCTCGTGGACGCGACCGGCTGGAACGCCGCGCGCGGCTACGAGGTGACCACCGTGCCGTCCATGCGCATGGTCGTCGACCTGTCGAATCTGGACGCCTCGCGGTGGATCAATCTCACCGGCGCGTCCGGCCACGTCTGGCACGACAACTACACCGACCAGACCGAGCTGTGGAAAAAGGGCCGCACGCTGCCCTGGGCGTTCACCCGGCCCGCCGTCGAGGCGGCGGCCAAGCACACGTTGACGCTTGAGCCCGAGGGACCGCAGCCGGGGGCCGGCGCGCCTCCGCCGACGGACGGGGCAACACCCGGCCTGTCGCCGTCGCCGCAACCCGGCCCCTCGGAGTCCGCGACGGCGACCGGGCGATCGACGTCGACACCCACTTCGACCGCGACCTCTTCGGCCACGTCTTCCCGCTCGCCGTCCTCGACGTCGTCCGGAGCGGACTGACGCCGGAAAACGACCAACAGCCACCGACAAACGACCAAGACCCGCCCGCGCGCGACCGAGGACACCTTTCCCCGGTCGCGCGCGGGCGTTTCCCGCCGTCTCAGAAACGCACCGTCCGCTCCGGCGTGATCGCCGCACACACGGGCCGGTCGTGCGGCTCCGTCGGCACCGCGTCGAGGAGTTCACCGCCGTACAGCAGCACGACGGTGAACGCGCCCGGCGCAAGCCGCGCGAGCGCCCGGTCGTACGAGCCGCCGCCACGCCCCAGCCGCATTCCCCGCCGGTCCACCGCAAGCCCCGGAACCACCACGAGATCCGCCTGCCCCACCGCGGCGGGCCCGAGCCTCGGCCCCGCCGGCTCCCGCAGACCCCGCCCGGCCGCCACGAGCGACGCCGGTCCGTCGTACTCCGCCCAGTCCAGGTCGTTGTCCGACAGCAGGACCGGCAGCAGCACCCGCCGCCCCCTCCCGGCCAGCACCTCGCCCATGTCGCGAGGGCCGGGCTCCGAGCCGACCGGGACGTACGCCGCGACCGTCCGCGCTGCCGCGAGCTCCGGCAGCGATCGCAGCGCCGCACCGGTCGCCCGCGCCGCGTTCACCCGTTCGGACGTGTCCAGCCGCAGGCGTGCGGCCACCAGCCGAGCCCGCAACGCCGCCTTGTCCGCGGCCGGACCCTCCAAGGCGGCCGGTCCCGGTCCCGTCGCCGCAGCCCCCGTCGCAGCCCGTGTGGCGGCGGCCCGCCGCGTCGCGGAATCGCGCTCCGACCTGCCCCCAAACCCGGCTTGACCTGCGGACTCCGCCCGGTCGCGCGCTGTTCCGTCACCCATGAAGCGACTCCAAATCCCGCTCTCAGGCGGCTTTCAGGCAATCGGCCCGCTTTCTCACGCGCCGTTCAGATGACCCGATTAAAGTCATCGACCATGAACTCGGCGACCACGCCCCGGACCAGGGGCATCAGCAAAGCCGTCGTCCCCGCGGCCGGACTGGGCACACGCTTCCTGCCCGCGACCAAGGCGACCCCCAAGGAAATGCTGCCGGTCGTCGACAAACCGGCCATCCAGTACGTCGTCGAGGAAGCCGTCGCGGCCGGCCTGCACGACATCCTCATGGTCACCGGCCGCAACAAGCGCCCCCTGGAAGACCACTTCGACCGCGCGTACGAACTCGAAGAGGCCCTGGCCGCGAAGGGCGACACCGACCGCCTGCGCCGCGTACGCGAGTCGAGCGAACTGGGCGCGATCCACTACGTGCGGCAGGGCGACCCGCGCGGCCTCGGCCACGCCGTCCTGTGCGCCCGGCCACACGTCGGCCGCGAGCCGTTCGCGGTCCTGCTCGGCGACGACCTGATCGACCCGCGCGACCCCCTCCTCGCGCGCATGCTGGAGGTCCGCGAGGAACTCGGTGGCAGCGTCGTGGCGCTCATAGAGGTCGACCCGACGCAGATCCACCTCTACGGCTGTGCCGCCGTCAAACCCACCGACCAGGCCGACGTCGTGCGGGTCACCGACCTCGTGGAGAAGCCCGAGGCGGGCAGCGCGCCCAGCGCCTACGCGGTCATCGGCCGCTATCTGCTCGACCCGGAGGTGTTCGACGTCCTGGACGCCACCGGCCCCGGGCGCGGCGGCGAGATCCAACTGACCGACGCGCTGCGCGAACTCGCGCTGCGCGAAGCCGACGCAGGCGGTCCCGTGCACGGCGTACTCTTCACCGGGCGCCGCTACGACACGGGAGATCGCGGGGACTACCTTCGGTCTATCGTCAGACTCGCATGTGAGCGCGAGGACCTGGGGCCGGAGTTCCGGGCCTGGCTGAAGACGTACGTCGACGAGGAGCTGCGGGAATGAAGAGCGTCGAGGAGCACCTGACCGGAATCCTCGAACGGGTGGCGCCCCTCGCCCCGCTCGAACTCCAACTCCTCGACGCCTACGGCAGCCTGCTCGTCGACGATGTCGCGGCGACCGTCGACCTGCCGGCGTTCGACAACTCCTCCATGGACGGCTACGCCGTGCGGCTCGCCGACGTCGCGGACGCGGGCGAGCGATACCCGGTGGTGCTGGACGTCATCGCCGACATCCCCGCCGGCACCGCCTCCGACGCCACCCTCGAACCGGGGACGTGCGCGCGCATCATGACCGGCGCCCCCATCCCCGCCGGCACCGAGGCGATCGTGCCGGTCGAGTGGACCGACGCGGGCATGCCGAGCGTGCGCATCACGCGCGCGCCCAAGGAGGGCCAGTACATCCGGCGGCACGGCGACGACGTGACGGTCGGTCAGACCGTGCTGGCCGGCGGCACCGAGCTGGGCTCGGCGCAGATCGGCCTGCTCGCCGCGATCGGCCGCGACCGGGTGCGCGTACGCCCCAGGCCGCGCGTGGTGATCCTCTCCACCGGCAGCGAACTCGTCCAGCCCGGACGGCCGTTGGCCGCCGGACAGATCCGCGACTCGAACAGCTACATGCTCACCGCGGCGGCCCGTGAGGCGGGAGCGATCGCCTACCGCGTGGGCAACGTGCCGGACGATCCCAAGGTGCTGATCGACACGATCGAGGACCAGCTCATCCGTGCCGACGCGGTGGTCACCACCGGCGGTGTGAGCGCGGGAGCGTACGACGTCGTCAAGGAAGTCCTCTCCGAGCTCGGCACGGTGGCCTTCGAGAAGGTCGCGATGCAGCCCGGCATGCCGCAGGGCTTCGGCACGATCGGCCCGGACGAGACGCCGATCTTCACGCTGCCGGGCAACCCGGTCAGCGCCTTCGTGTCCTTCGAGGTCTTCGTGCGCCCCGCGCTCCAGAAGATGCGGGGCACCGCGACGATCGACCGCGACATCGTGCAGGCGCGCTGTGCGAAGGCGTTCGGCTCACCGGACGGCAAACGCCAGTTCGTCCGCGCGACTCTGACGCCCGGGGACAAGCCCGGCACGCCGCCGACGGTCGAACCGGTCGGCGGCCACGGCTCCCACCTGATCGGCAGCCTGGCCCTGGCGAACGCCCTGATCGTGGTTCCCGAGGACACGACCGCGGTGGCGCAGGGGTCGACCGTCGACGTCATGGTCCTGTGACGTCCCGCCGCGTCGACTCCCTCGTCCCCACACCCAAGTAACGTTGCCCCGTCGGCAACACCGGCAGCCGGCAACTCCGGCACGAGAGGGAGAACGGTGCGCGGCGAGAGTCTGACCCACGTCGACGAGACCGGCGCGGCCCGCATGGTCGACGTCACGGAGAAGCAGGTCTCGGTGCGGACCGGCCGGGCCTCCGGACGCGTGCTGGTGTCGCCGCGCGTCGTCGAACTGCTGCGCGGCGAGGGCATGCCGAAGGGCGACGCTCTGGCGACCGCGCGGATCGCGGGCATCATGGCCGCCAAACGCACCCCCGACCTCGTGCCGCTGTGCCACCCGATCGCGATCCACGGCGTCGCCGTGGACCTGCGGGTCGACGACGACGCGGTCGCGATCACCGCGACCGTGCGCACCGCGGACCGCACCGGGGTCGAGATGGAGGCGCTGACAGCGGTCTCGGTCGCCGCGCTGACGGTCGTCGACATGGTCAAGGCGGTCGATCCCGGCGCGGTGATCACCGACGTGCGCGTCGAGGAGAAAACCGGCGGGGTGTCCGGCGACTGGAACCGCGGCGCGACAGGAGAGGTCGTACGCTCCGGCGCCGATCGGCGGCCGGACGACAGCAACGGGGACGTGGCCGGTGCGGTGGCCGGGGAGAGCCCGACCGCGCCGGTCCCAGGGGACGGAGGGCAAGACTGATGCGAGCCATGGTCATCACCGCGTCGACGCGGGCCGCGGCCGGACAATATCGGGACGAAAGCGGTCCCATCATTCAGCAGGAGCTGACCCGGCTCGGGTTCCAGGTGCGCGGCCCGGTCGTCGTCGCCGACGGCGAGCCGGTCGCCCAGGCCCTGCGCGACGCGGTTTCGCAGCACTTCGAGGTCATCGTCACGACCGGCGGCACCGGCCTGACCCCGATGGACCAGACGCCTGAGATGACCCGCCGGGTCATCACCTTCGAGATCCCGGGCATCGCCGAGGCGATTCGCCGCCACAACTTCGACAAGGTGCCCACCTCGGCGCTCTCGCGCGGCATTGCCGGCGTCGCGGTCGTGCAGGACGCGCAGTGGGTCTACCGCACGCTGATCGTGAACCTCCCCGGATCGCAGGGCGGCGCGCGCGACGGCATGGAGGTGCTGTCGAAGGTCCTGACGCACGCGGTCCAGCAGATGCAGGGCAGCGGCGACCACGGCCAAGGCGGTTTCGGCGGCGGCCCGGCCGGCGGTTACGGCAACCAGGGCGGTCAGGGCGGCTACCAGGCCCCCGGCGGCTACGGGAACCAAGGCGGTTACGGGCAGCCCCAGCAGGGCGGCGGATTCGGCGGGGGAGGATTCGGCGGCGGGGGCGGCTTCCAGGCCTCGCCGCCGTGGGGCAACTCCTGACCCGCGGCTGGCCGGTGGAACTGGCCGAGGGGCACGTCGCGCTGCGACCCATCCGCGCGCGCGACGCCGACGCGTGGCAGGAAGTCCACACTCGCAACCGCGAGTGGCTGCGGCGCTGGGAGGCCACCGTCCCGCCCGGCGCCGCGGCCGGCCGCCGTCCGACCTTCCGTCAGATGGCGCGCTACCTGCGCTCCGAGGCCGCCGCGGGCCGCATGCTGCCGTTCGTGATCCTTTACGACGGCCGCCTTGTCGGCCAGGTGACCGTCTCGGGAATCACCTGGGGCTCGATGAGCTCCGCCCACCTCGGCTACTGGGTGGACGAGGCGGTCGCCGGACGCGGCGTCATGCCGACAGCCGTGGCCCTGGCCGCCGACCACTGCTTCTTTCGCATCGGCCTGCACCGCATCGAGGTGTGCATCCGCCCCGAGAACGCCCCGAGCCGCCGCGTCGTCGAGAAACTCGGTTTTCGCGAGGAGGGCCTGCGTCCCCGCTACCTGCACATCGACGGCGACTGGCGCGACCACCTGGTGTACGCGTTGAACGTCGAAGAGGTTCCGGAAGGCCTTCTCGCGAGGTGGCGGGCATACCGGGACGCACACGGACTCGCCGGCGGCTGAGTCGCCGCCCGTTGCCGCGACAATGGCGATGACCTCGGGTTATTACGCCGACGAGGGGTACTCGTACGATCGCAGCAGCCACTTATGCCCCAGTAGTCACACACGCATCAAAGAAGATCGTGCGACACACCGCCGCGCTTCCGACGCCGGGACCTCCATCCGGCTTAGCGTGTCCGAGTGAGCAGCAGCGGCCTGATCTACGCAGCGATCGTGGGGGCCTGGGCTGCCTATCTGGTGCCCATGTGGCTCCGTCGGCAGGACGAGCTCAACGAGGGCCGTCATACCGAACGGTTCACCACCGCGATCCGGATCCTGTCCCGGCGCGGCGCGCTCGAACGCCGCTATGCCCGGATGATCGCGAACGGCGACGACGCCGTCTCGCTCGTCGACATGCCCGTTCGCGACGACCAGCCCCCTCCCGACCCCGAGCCCGACTCCCGCCGCGCCGAGAAGGCGCCGCCGGGTCCGGCCGGGCCGGAGTCGGGCGACGCACCTGCCCGCCGCCGTACGGAGGCCTCGCCCGCCCAGGGGCCCCGTGTTCGACAGGTACACGCGTCCGTTGACGACGACGCGGCCCGCCCCGGCCCGCCCGCCGGGGCTTTCGAGCGTTCTCGGGGCGCCGCGGCCGACGCCGCCCGCACGGCCGAGGCCGCCGACCGCCGCCACGACGCCGCGACCGGTCACGGTGCGGCCTCCGCACCCGCCGAGCCCCCCGAAGCCTCCGCCGCCCCGGACGCCGCCGCCGGCGTCGCTCCCGACACCTCGGACAGTTCCGCCATGAACAGACGGGCCACCGACGAGCTCGACAAGGCACCCGCCCGCCCCCGGCGCAGTACGCCCGCCGCCGGTCGGCCCGCTCCCCGCAGCGGCCCGGCGACCCCGAAGCGGACGCTGTCGGCCACCGCCAAGCCGCCCACCGCTCCCAAGCGTTCCGACGGCCGCGCGAAGCTCCTCGCGCGCCGCCGCCGCGTCGTGGTCGGCCTCTTCCTCCTCTTCACCGCGGGCGCCGTGGTCACCGGCATGGCCGGACTCGCGTGGCTGTGGCTGCCGTTGCTGCCCGGCATCGCGCTGACCTGCTACATCGCCCACCTCCGCGGGCAGGAACGCCGACGCTACGAGACCAACCTCCGCAACCGCCTGCGGGGGGCACCCGCGCCGCGACAGGCCTCGCCCCGGCCCGCGCGGGGGGCGGACAACGAGATCCGCCGCCCGGCGGCCCAGGGCGGCGGCGCACCGGCCGCCCGCCGCCGTCCGGCAGACGGCCCGCCGGGGGGCCCGCCGCGCACGCCGGGGCCGTCCCGTACGAGCACCGACCGGCCCGCGAGCCCGGAGCCTCGTGCCCGCGCCGACCGCAGGGCCGCCGAGGAACTCGACCACGCCGAGTGGATCGCCGCGCTGCACGCCGACCCCGCCGACGTCATCGACGACACCGACCGCGACGCCTGGGACCCCGTGCCGGTCCCGCTCCCGACGTACGTGACCGCCCCGGTCGTCCCGCGCGGCGAGCCCGCCGCCCCCGACCGCACGGACCCCGCCCGGCCGGAAGCCGAGCGGCCCGCCCAGACGGCCCCCGAACCCCCGCGCCCCACCCCCCTGTTCGACCAATACGCCGACGATTCCCGCCGCGGCCACCCCTACCCCGACCCCGGCGACCTCTTCGACCAGGACTGGCCCCGCGCCGGCAACGAGTGACCGTGCCCCGCGCCGGGGAAACCCTGGCGCGAGGCACACGGGGAAGGTGGTAATCTCTTCTCTCGTTGGGGCTGTGGCGCAGTCCGGTAGCGCACCTCGTTCGCATCGAGGGGGCCAGGGGTTCAAATCCCCTCAGCTCCACAACAGGCCAGGGGCCTGATCCGAGAAATCGGGTCAGGCCCCTGGTGTTTGTGCGTGTGACGTCGGACGTGTTCGGCCGGAGGGGGCCTGGCTACGGTCGCGTAGGCGTGGTGCCGGGAGTCAACATCGCGTGATACGGCCGACGATGCGGTCAACGTCGACGTGCCGCACCCCCGACCGGCAGCGGTCGGTTCCTGTGTGGCCATCGGCGACAGTTTCACCGAAGGTGTGGGCGATCCGGGGCCTGACGGCAGTTTGCTGGGATGGGCCGACCGGTTCGCGGTGCGGCTAGCGGAGGCGCACTCGGGGCTTCGGTACGCGATCCCAAGCGCCCGGATCTGATGCCGTTGTAGTGCGGGGACGGGGGACGGGATATGGCCTGCGCAACTTCGTTACGCGGCAGCCCTGTTGCCCCCGCCGGGCGCTGCCACGGCGCCCGGCGGATGCTGTCGTCGGGTGGGGCCCGCCGTACGGGCCCGGGTCAGATCCATGTGGTCCACCACATGCGGTCCTGCCAATCCGACATCGGGATCGTGGTCCCGGTGTAGATCGGATAGAAGTACAGGAAGTTCCAGGCGATGAGCACGATGATCGCGACCGCCCCGGCCGCGCCCCATGCCCTGCGGCGGTGGCTCGATCCGGGCGGGCCGAGGATCGCGCCGATCATCATGGCCACGGCGAGGGCGATGAACGGCACGAACACGACCGCGTAGAAGAGGAAGATCGTGCGGTCCTGCTTGAACATCCAGGGGCCGAGTCCGGCTGCCAGGCCGCACAGGATGGCTCCGGCCCGCCAGTCGCGCCGGCCGGCCCACCGGAACAACAGGTAGACGGCGGCGAAGCAGCCTGCCCACCACAGGAACGGCGTGCCGATGCCGAGGACTTCCTGTGCGCACTTCTCGACCTCGCAGCCGGCCTCGCCGCGCGACTTGTTCTCGAAGTAGTACGACACCGGACGGCCGAGGACCATCCAGCTCCACGGGTTCGACTGGTAGACGTGCGGGTCGTCGAGGCCGTTGTGGAACTTCCACATTTCACCGTGGTAGTGCCACAGACTGCGCAGCCCCTCCGGAACCCACGTCATGTCGAACTGCGGGAGGCCGGAGAACTTGATCGGCCCGAATTTGAAGGTGTCCGGCGACAGGCCTTCCTTGCCCGCCGCCCATTGGCGGTTGTAGCCGCCGTCGGTCACGAGCCAGCCCGTCCACGAGCAGACGTAGACGATGAGGGCGACGACGACGATCGAGAGGAAGGCGAACGGCAGGTCGCGGCGCAGCACGGCGGCGTAGACGCGCCAGCCCGCGGCCCCCGCCGCGCGGCGCGTGCCGGCGTCCCAGAACAGCGTCAGCGCGACGAACAGCAGCACCACCGGGACGCCCGACCACTTGGTGCCGCACGCCAGTCCCAGGCAGACGCCCGCGACGATGCGCCATGGCCGTAGTCCGAGTCCCATGCGGAGTGCGTGGTGCGGCGCGATGTCGTCGCGGAGTTTTCGGGCGACGCCCGCGCGTGCGTCGTCGCGGTCGATCAGCAGCGCCCCGAACGCGGCGAGCACCCAGAACATGAGGACCAGGTCGAGCAGCGCGGTGCGGCTCATCACGAAGTGCAGGCCGTCCAACGCCATGAGCAGGCCCGCGATGCAGCCGAGCAGTGTCGAGCGGAACAGGCGTCGGCCGATGCGGCACAGCATGAGCACGGACAGCGTGCCGAGCAGCGCGACCATGAAGCGCCAGCCGAACGGGTTGACGTTGAAAAGCCATTCGCCCAGGCCGATCGTCCACTTTCCGACGGGCGGATGGACGATGTACGAGCCGTCGTGGTTGAGGAACGGCCCCCAGTCACCCTCGGCGAAGAACTTGTTGGCCCGGCCTTCCTCGCCGTGGTCGTCCCAGGTTCCCTCGTAGCCGAGCTTGATGAGGGAGAGGCCGTCCTTGGCGTAGTACGTCTCGTCGAATATCACCTCGTCCGGTTTCCCGAGGTTCCAGAACCGCAGGAAGCCGGCCAGCAGCGTGACGAGGATGCAGGGCAGCCAGCCGCCGCCGGTGTAGGGCGACGAGTCGGTGAACTTCGGGACGAGGCGTTCACGCAGCGAGATGCGCGGGCGTGCCTGGAACGAGAAGCGTGCGAGTGTGCGCGACCAAGCGTCGGGGGGCGTGGTCGTGGTGCCGCCTCCTCCCTCCGGGGAGCGTTTCCGGGTGGGGCTGTCGGTCGCCACGTCGCTCGTCACGCGAGTCATCGTATTGACCGGAAGACGGTGTCGGGCCCGCGACGGGGGAGGATGGCCCCGTGGAAGACGAACTCTGCGGCGTTCTCGTGCTCGCCGGCACCCCGATCGGCGAGGTCGCCGACGCACCTCCGCGCCTTGCCGCCGAACTGGGCTCGGCCGACGTCATCGCGGCCGAGGACACGCGGCGGCTGCGCAGATTGGCGTCGGCCCTCGGCGTCGAGATTCCCGGCCGGGTGGTCTCGTACTTCGAGGGCAACGAGGCGGCGCGCACCGGGGAGCTGGTCCGTGCGCTGCTCGACGGCTCGCGTGTGCTGCTGGTGACCGATGCCGGGATGCCGTCGGTGTCCGACCCCGGCTACCGCCTGGTCGAGGCCGCCGTCGCGGAGGGGATCCGGGTGACCGCGGTGCCCGGCCCGTCGGCGGTGCTGACCGCGCTGGCGCTTTCCGGACTGCCGGTCGACCGCTTCTGCTTCGAGGGCTTCCTGCCGCGCAAGGCCGGCGAACGCGCGTCGCGGTTGCGCGAAGTGGCCGCCGAGCCGCGCACCCTGGTGTTCTTCGAGGCGCCGCACCGGCTGGCCGACGCACTCGCGGCGATGGCCGAGGCGTTCGGCGGTGAGCGGCGCGCGGCGGTGTGCCGCGAACTGACCAAGACCTACGAGGAGGTACGCCGCGGCCCCCTCGCCGATCTGGCTGCGTGGGCCGCCGCCGGAGTCCGCGGCGAGATCACCGTCGTGGTCGCCGGCGCGCCCCCCGCGGGGCCGGCCGACCTCGGCCCCGCGGAGTTGGCGGCGCTGGTGGCGCACCGCGAGAGCGCGGGGCAGGCGCGCAAGGAGGCCATCGCGGCGGTCGCGGCCGAGGCCGGCCGCCCCAAGCGGGACGTCTTCGACGCGGTCGTGGCCGCGAAGAAGGCGGGCGCCGGGGGCTGAGGCCCGGGGACGGGCGACGCCCGCGGAGCCGGCTGCGCGGAAAGAAGCGCGGCGGCAACGTCAAGCGGAGGCAAGGTGTCGGTAGCACAATAGGAGTAATCGGCCCAAGCACGTCCCAAATTGGTCAGTTTTAGCATCAGGGCAGACCAAGGGGACGTAACCACCGGTACGCCGGGCCGTCCCCCGGGCGTTTCCTTGAAGGCATGGGCCAAGGGGGCCACCGAATCATCGGTGGCAGGCCCGCGCGAGGAGGTCGCCATGAACAACACCTCGACCGTTGTGCACGAGGAGTACTCGTTCGTCTGTCTCGGCTGCGGCCACGGCTGGGAGCGCGCGTACGAGATCCACCACGTCACCGACCTGCACGGGGAGCGGGTCTGCCACTACTACGCGGACGGCCGGCGGGTGCCGTCGCCGTTCAGCCGTCCCGGCTGTGAGAACTGCGACGGCCGGCGCCTGCGCATTCTGCGGGCCGGCCGCGTCGCCTCGGCCACCACCCCCGCGGCGCAGCCGGCCCCGCAGCCGACCGTCCCGCCCGCCGGATCCGTCGGCGCCCGCCAGTGGCTGCTGGGGCTGACCCGCCGCTGACCCGACGCTGACCCGCCGACCCGGCAGGGCTGGGCCGCTCCCGGATTTCCGGGGGCGGCCCGTCGCGTGCGGGCCGTAGGATTCCGGCGGCTGCCGAGTTGCCGGGCAGCAGGCCGAACGACACTGACTCGAAGGAAGCGACCAGCGACGATGGCGAAGCGCAGCCGCCGCGACGGCGGGCCCAAGGACAGGACCCCGCCGCCCGCCCCGCCGTCGCTGCGTGTGCCGGTCTGGGACGCGCACACCCATCTCGACCTCCAGGAGGGCGACATCGCCGACGCGCTCGCGGCTGCCGCCTCGGTCGGCGTCTCGACGCTGGTGCAGGTCGGCATCGACGTCCCCTCCTCCCGGTGGGCCGCACAGGCCGCGCTGGACAACCCGCGCATCCACGCGACGGCCGCGCTGCACCCCAACGAGGCTCCCCGGCTCGTGCACGGCGACCCCGACGGGTGGTCCGGGCAGCGCCGCGAGCCCGGCGGCAGGGCCGCGCTCGACGCCGCGCTCGACGAGATCGACCGGCTGGCGGCACTGCCGCAGGTGCGCGGTGTCGGCGAGACCGGGCTCGACTACTTCCGCACCGGGCCCGAGGGCGCCGAGACGCAGCAGGAATCGTTCCGCCGCCACATCGGCATCGCCAAGCGGCACGGCAAGGCGCTGGTGATCCACGATCGCGACGCCCACGACGACGTGCTGCGCATCCTGGCCGAGGAAGGAGCCCCCGACACCGTCGTGTTCCACTGCTTCTCGGGCGACGCGCAGATGGCGAAGACGTGCGCCGAGCGCGGGTACGTCATGTCGTTCGCCGGCAACATGACCTATCCCAGCGCCCAGCCGCTGCGCGACGCGGTCGCGGTGGCGCCGCTGGAACTGCTGCTGGTCGAGACGGACGCGCCGTTCCTCACCCCGGTGCCGCACCGCGGGCGGCCGAACGCTCCGTACCTCGTGCCGGTGACGGTCCGCGCGATGGCCGCGGTGAAGGGCGTCGACGAGGACGAACTGTGCACGGCCCTGGCGGCCAACGCCGAACGCGTCTTCGGGGCGCCGGAGGCCCCCGCGGCACCCTGAGCCGAACCCGAACCGTCTTTCCGGGCACGGCTGATCGCTCGCGCACCCGGCCCGGCGCGGCGTCGTGCGTTGCTCCAAATGCGGTGGGCGGGCGCCCGGTTGGCTCGCTGCCACTGTTACAGTCCCTGCTCGGTTGACTGCTTGCAGGTGACAGGAGCCACCCCTTGAGTCGTTCCGCCGAGCGGAGCCGCCGGCGCGGGAAAACGCCCAGGCGCAGGTTCTCAACGCGCATGCTGGTGCCCCAACTGCTGGTCGTCGCCGCACTGGTGGGCGGCACCACCGCGTTCGTGCACTACGACAAGACGGTCACGGTCGTGGTCGACGGCGAGGCGCACAAGGTCCGGACGTTCGCGTCCAGTGTCGACCAGGTGCTCTCGCGGCAGCAGATCGACGTCGGCGAGCACGACGTCGTGACCCCGGCCGCAAACGCCGAATTGGCCGACGGAGACCATGTTTCCGTGCGCTACGGCCGCCTGGTGAACCTCACCCTCGACGGGCAGCCGCAACACGTGTGGGTGACCGCGACGTCCGTCGGCGAGGCGATGGACCAGCTCGGTGTACGCACGGACGGCGCGCATCTGTCGCTGTCCCGCGACGTGCCGATCGGTCGCGCGGGCGTCGAACTCGACGTACGGACCGAACGCGGCATCACCTTCATGGTCGACGGGCGGCAGATCCCCCTGCGCACCAACGTCGCGACGCTCGGCGAGGCGATGGCGCAGGCCGGGGTCACGCTCGGACCGCAGGACCGGATCAGTGTGCCGAAGGACGCCTATCCCACCGACGGCATGACGGTGTCGATTGTGCGCGTCAGCGGGACGACCGTGGTCAAGGACGAGCGGATCCCCTTCGAGACGGTGGAGGAAGACGACCCCACGGAGTTCGAGGGCACCGAGACCGTCGAGACCAAGGGCGTCCCCGGGATCCGGCGGGTGACCTGGACGTACGAGACGATCGACGGGGTCCGGCAGGATCCGCAGAAGGTGTCCGACGAGGTCGTCAAGGAGCCGGTGACCCAGGTGGTCAAGGTCGGCACGAAGGAGAAGCCGGACTCGGTGGCCGGTGCCGACGACCTCAACTGGACGGCACTCGCGCAGTGCGAGTCCGGCGGTCGGCCCACCGTCGTCGACGGGTCCGGGACCTACCACGGCCTGTACCAGTTCGACGCGCGCACCTGGCAGTCGATGGGCGGCACCGGCGTCGCGAGCGCGGCCCCGGCCGCGGAGCAGACCTACCGCGCCAAGCTGCTCTTCGTGCAAAGGGGATCGAGTCCGTGGCCGATCTGCGGAAGTAAGCTGTACTCGTGAGTGATCGTCCCGCGGGACCCGGTCTCCTCGGTCCCGCGGACATCCGCGAACTGGCCGGAGCGCTCGGCGTCCGCCCCACCAAGCAGCTCGGGCAGAACTTCGTCATCGACGCGAACACCGTGCGGCGCATCGTGCGCACCGCGGAGGTGCGCCCCGACGACACCGTGGTCGAGATCGGCCCGGGGCTCGGTTCGCTCACCCTGGCGCTGCTGGAGGCCGCCGACCGCGTCGTCGCCGTCGAGATCGACCCGGTCCTCGCGCGGCACCTGCCCACCACCGTGGCCGCGCGCATGCCCGAGCGCGCGGACCGGTTCGAGCTGGTGCACGCCGACGCGATGACCGTCACCGAACTGCCTGGTCCGGCCCCCACGGCGCTCGTCGCGAACCTGCCGTACAACGTCTCGGTCCCGGTGCTGCTGCACATGCTCCAGGTCTTCCCGAGCATCGAACGCACGCTGGTGATGGTCCAGTCCGAGGTCGCCGACCGCCTCGCGGCCCGGCCCGGCGGCAAGGTCTACGGCGTGCCGTCGGTCAAGGCGTCCTGGTACGCGGACGTCCGTCGCGCGGGCGCGATCGGCCGCAACGTGTTCTGGCCCGCACCCAACGTCGACTCGGGTCTGGTGTCGCTGATCCGCCGCGAACCGCCCGCCACCACCGCGACGCGCGAGGAAGTATTCGCGGTGGTCGATGCGGCGTTCGCGCAGCGCCGCAAGACGCTGCGCGCGGCCCTGGCCACGTGGGCCGGGTCGCCCGCCGCCGCCGAAGAGGCCCTTGTCGCGGCCGGCGTCGACCCAAAGGCGCGCGGTGAGGCGTTGGACGTCGAGCAGTTCGCCCGGATCGCGGAATGCCGACCCCCGGCGTGAGGCAGCCGTCACGCACCGTACGATCGTCGCGGTCCGAATCCACACCCCAGCCGAACCGACATCCGCAGCCGAGGAGCAGCAGCGCTCGTGACCCCCGTGACCGTCCAGGTGCCCGCAAAGGTGAACCTCCAGCTCGCCGTGGGGGCGGTACGGCCTGACGGCTTCCACGAGCTGGTGTCGGTCTTCCACGCCGTGTCGCTCTTCGACGAGGTCACCGTGGCCCCCGCCGACGCGCTGACCGTCACCGCGGAGGGTGACGGCGCCGACGGGATCCCGCTCGACCGGGACAACCTCGCGGCGCGTGCCGTCGAGCTGCTGGCGGACCGCCTCGGACAGTCGCCGAACGTGCACGTCCACATCCGCAAGGGCATCCCCGTCGCGGGCGGCATGGCCGGCGGCAGCGCCGACGCCGCGGCAACGCTGCTGGCGTGCGACACGATGTGGCGCGGCAACACGCCCCGCGAGATGCTGCGCCGGCTCGGTGCCGAGCTCGGCAGCGACGTGCCGTTCAGCGACCTGGGCGGCACCGCGATCGGCACCGGGCGGGGCGAGCGGCTGGCCGCAGTGGCGTCGGTCGCACGCTTCCACTGGGTCTTCGCGCTCGCCGACGGCGGCCTGTCGACACCGGCCGTCTACCGCGAGTGCGACCGGCTGCGTGAGGAGGCGGGCGACGAGGTCCCGGCACCCGCGCCGCGCGAGGAGCTGATCGCCGCTCTGCGTGCGGGCGACGCCCCCGCGCTGGGCGCCGCGATGACGAACGACCTCCAGGACGCCGCGGTTTCGCTGCGCCCGTCGCTGCGGGACACCCTGCACGCGGGGACCTCCGCCGGAGCACTGGGCGCCCTGGTTTCCGGGTCGGGGCCCACCTGCGCGTTCCTCGCCGCCGACGAGGACGCCGCCACATCGGTCGCGCGGGCCTTGGAGGAGTCCGGCACCTGCCGCACGACCCGGGTCGCGTACGGTCCCGTCGGCGGGGCCCGGGTCCTGCCCCGCCTGTGGAACTCCGAGTCCGGCGCGATGTGACGCCCCGGCCGCGCGGGCCCGGGATTCTCGGGTCCGGGTGTGTTCGGGGGCCCGTAGAATCTGGTGTTTCCCGTCCAGCAAGAAGGTCGTTCCGTGGCGAATCTCGTCAACCTCGAATCCGTCGGCAAGGCGTACGTGATGCGCACGCTGCTCGACGCCGTCTCCCTCGGCGTCGGCGAGGGGGACCGCATCGGCGTCGTGGGCCGCAACGGCGACGGCAAGACCACGCTCATCAAGGTCATGGCGCTGCGCGAGCCCGCCGATTCGGGCCGCGTGACGCACATGTCGGGGCTGAGCCTGGGGTTCCTCAGCCAGCAGGACGACCTGGACCCGGACGCGACCGTGCGGCACGAGATCGTCGGAGACCGGCCCGACCACGACTGGGCGGGCGACGCGCGGATCCGCGATGTCATCGCCGGGCTCTTCGGCGGGCTGGACATGCCCGGTTTCCCGCAGGGCATCGACACCGTCATCGGCCCGCTGTCCGGCGGTGAGCGCCGCCGCATCGCGCTGGCGAAGCTGCTGATCGGCGAGCACGACCTGATCATCCTCGACGAGCCGACGAACCACCTGGACATCGAAGGCATTTCGTGGCTCGCCCGGCACCTCAAGGCCCGCCGGTCGGCGCTCGTCGTGGTCACCCACGACCGCTGGTTCCTCGACGAGGTGTGCACGCGCATGTGGGACGTGCAGGCGGGCCGCGTGCACGACTACGAGGGCGGCTATTCGGCGTACGTCCTGGCCCGCGCGGAACGCGAGCGCATCGCGGCCACCGAGGAGGTCAAGCGGCAGAACCTCGTCCGCAAGGAGCTCGCGTGGCTGCGCCGCGGCGCGCCCGCACGGACGTCGAAGCCGAAGTTCCGCATCGAGGCGGCCAACGAGCTGATCGCCGACGAGCCGCCCGTACGGGACCGGCAGGAACTGATGAGGTTCGCGAACGCCCGCCTCGGCAAGACGGTGTTCGAGCTCCACGACGTCACCGTGCAGGCCGGCCCCAAAACTCTTCTGGAGCACGTGACCTGGCACCTCGGCCCGGGCGACCGGATCGGCCTGGTCGGCGTGAACGGAGCGGGCAAGACGTCGCTCATGCGCGCGATGGCTGCGGCGGCCCGGGAGGAGAAGGCCCCGGCCGCCGGCCGTGTCGTGGTCGGCAAGACCGTGCGCCTGGCCTACCTGTCCCAGGAGGTCGCCGAACTCGACCCGGCCTGGCGGGTGTTGGAGGCCGTGCAGCGCGTGCGCGAGCGCGTCGACCTGGGCAAGGGACGCGAACTCACCGCCGGACAACTGTGCGAGCAGTTCGGCTTCACCGGCGAGAAGCAGTGGACGCCGGTCGGTGACCTGTCCGGTGGCGAGCGCCGTCGCCTGCAACTCCTGCGCCTGCTCATGGACGAGCCCAATGTGCTGTTCCTCGACGAGCCGACCAACGACCTCGACATCGAGACGCTGACCCAGCTCGAAGACCTGTTGGACGGCTGGCCCGGTTCGCTCGTCGTGGTGAGTCACGACCGCTACTTCGTCGAACGCACGACCGACACAGTCTGGGCGCTGCTCGGCGACCGCACCTTGCGCATGCTGCCCGGCGGCGTCGACGAATACCTCGACCGCCGCCAGGCCGCCTTGGAGGCCGCCGTGCCGTCGGCACCGGCCCGGCAGAGGACCGGGGACACCCGTGCGGCGAAGAAGGAACTCCAGAAGATCGAACGCCAGTTGGCGAAATCCGCCGAGCGTGAGGAGAAACTTCACGCCGGTATGGCCGAACACGCCACCGACTTCGAGAAGATCGGCCAACTCGACGCCGAACTGCGGTCCCTCGCCGCCGAACGCGAGGAGCTGGAGACCCGCTGGCTCGAACTCGCCGAACAGGCCGGGGACTGACGGGAGTTTGCGTAC
The DNA here is from genome assembly GCF_051388935.1 of Yinghuangia sp. YIM S10712. NCBI lineage: Bacteria > Bacillati > Actinomycetota > Actinomycetes > Kitasatosporales > Streptomycetaceae > Yinghuangia > Yinghuangia sp. YIM S10712. Next base: position 123,584 of record NZ_JBPKBI010000003.1, on the reverse strand, counting down.
CGCCGGTGGCAACTGCCCTGAAAAATAGGGCCAAAGACCAACGCGCGGCGCACTGCCCCCGTAGTCTGAACGGCGGTACCGGTGGGCGCGGCAAAGCCTGCCGGGGTTGTGGGGGCGGGAGGGGCAGTCGCGGTGCGACGCCTCGAACCGGCGGGTGTGGATGGGGATTTCGCCCGCCGGGTCGTGGGGGGTCGATGCCGCACGCGATACCGGGAGCACTCCGCCGACGGTGTCGCGGCCCCTGACTTTGGGGGGCTTGATGGTGGGGTCGGATACCACGTCGGACAAGCTGCGCGCGGGGCTGCGAACCTTGGTCGTGGGGGCCGGGTCGGCGGGCAGCGCACTGGCGAGGGACCTTCTGCGCACACCCGAATTCGGGCTGCGGCCAGTGGGTTTCCTCGACGACGATCCGCACAAGAAGCAAGTACGCGTGGCCGGGCAACCGTGGGAGGAGCCGGGCCGTCCGGAACACCTCCCGGTGCTCGGCCGTCTGGACGAACTGGTGGCGGTGAGCCTCGAACAAGGCGTCGAGGTGGTCGTGCTCGCGATCCCCGGCCTGCCGCCCGAGGACTTCCGCAAGGTCGCCGCCGACGCGTCGGCGGTCGGCGCGAACGTGCGCTATCTGCCGTCGTTCCTCGTCGCGCTGCGCCGCGACGTGGTCGGCAGCGACATGCGCACCCTCGACGTCAACCGGCTGATCGGCCGCCAGGAACTGCACGTCGTGTCCGCGTCGGTCCGCGAGGTCATCGCCGGCCGCCGCGTCCTGGTGACCGGCGCCGGCGGCTCGATCGGCAGCGAACTGTGCCGCCAGGTGCACGGGTTCGGGCCGAGCAAGATGTACATGCTGGACCACGACGAGTCCAACCTGCACCGTCTGCAACTCGACGTTTGGGGCGAGGCGTTGCTCGACGACGACACCCTCGTCATCGCCGACATCCGGGATCGGCCACGCATAGAACAGCTTTTCCGCGACCTCAAGCCGGAAGTCGTCTTCCACGCCGCGGCACACAAGCACCTGCCGCTGCTGGAGAGGCACCCCTGCGAAGCGGTCAAGTCCAACGTGCTCGGCACCGAGAACCTGGTGCGCGCGGCGCTGGACCTCGGAGTGGAGCGCTTCATCCTCATCTCCACCGACAAGGCCGCCGACCCTGTCTCGGTCCTCGGCGCCACCAAGCGACTGGCCGAACTCATCGTCCAGGCCAACACGCAGGCACCCGGCGTCTTCGCGGGGGTGCGCTTCGGCAACGTGCTCGGCAGCCGCGGCTCGCTGCTGTCTGTCCTCGCCGAACAGGTCCGCGTCGGCGGCCCGGTGACGGTCACCCACCCCGACGTGACCCGCTTCTTCATGACCATCGAGGAAGCCGTCGGCCTCGTCCTGGAGGCCGGGCGGATGGCGCAGGGCGGCGAGATCTTCGTCCTGGACATGGGCGACCCGGTGCGCATCGTCGACCTCGTCCACAAGTTCGTCGAACAGGTGAACCAGCCGCAGGTCGAGATCCGCTTCACGGGCCTGCGGCAGGGCGAGAAGCTGCACGAGGCGCTCTTCTCCGCGGTCGAGGAGCGGCTGCCGACCGAGCACCCGCGCGTGTACGCGACCGTCCCTCCCGTCGCGGCGCTCGACGCGGTGGTCCGGCTGCCCGACCTCTACGGAGCAGCGGCGGACAACGACAACGCGGCGGTCCGGGGTCTGCTCACCGAGCTGCTGCCCGGCTACGCCTCGCCCGATTCGGAGGGAGCCGCCGCGTTCGCCGCGCTCTATCCCGACGACTACTGAGCCCCTCCCGGCGCCGGAGCACACCTTCGAAATCCGCCGAGGTAACGTGGCCGGTCGGAGAACCGTCGGACCGTACCCGCGGCAGCGGGACGGCACACGAGAGGCGGAAACGATGATCGACCCGGAGCTGAAGGCCGCACTCGACCACATGCTCGGCGACCCCGAGCACTGGGTGCACGTCGGCACGGTCACCCCCAACGGGGAACCACACGTGACACCCGTGATGTTGGCGTACGACGACGACCACCTCTACCTCAGCCTCACCGGCCGCACCAAGAAGGCCAACCTGGAGAAGAACCCCAAGGTCTGCGTGTCCATCGCCGAGGACGGGGAGATCGCCCACGTCATCGTGTGGGGCGAGGTCGAACTGCGCGAGGACGCCTGGGCGCAGGAGCGCTGGGAGTTCGCGATGCGGCTCATCCTGGGCGACGAGGCGTTCTCGTCCCAGCAGCCTCGGGCACTGTCGCGCGAGGGCACGAGCCTCGGAGTCGTCACGCCGACCCGCTGGCGCGTTTTCGGCCTGGACGGCGGCCCGGGCCGGGTGCCGGGGTATCTCGTCTGAGAACGCCGGGGGTTCGGGAGACAGCGCGCGTGCGTGTGGCGTTCGTCCGCGGCGAAGTCCCTGCGGTTCCTGCCTGCTTCGCGTGCTTTTCCACCCGGTTCGGCGCGACTTGCTCCGGCCCGGCGCGACATGTCGTGCCATGGCGGCGTATGGCGAACGCCCCTCGCGTCCATCCGATCTGCGCACTGCCCAGTGGTGCCCGCGCGGTTCGTCGCGGCGCAGGCACTAGGCTCGGCCGAGCAGACCCTTGTGCCCGAATCACCTAGGAGACGCTGTGCCGTCCATCGACGTCGTTCACGCGCGCGAGATTCTCGACTCCCGCGGCAACCCCACGGTGGAGGTCGAGGTCGTCCTCGACGACGGCAGCCAGGGCCGGGCCGCAGTGCCGTCGGGCGCCTCGACCGGTGCCTTCGAGGCGATCGAACTGCGGGACGGTGACGCGTCGCGGTACGGCGGCAAGGGCGTCGAGAAGGCCGTGCTCGCGGTCATCGAGCAGATCCAGACCGAGGTCGTCGGCATCGAGGCCGACGAGCAGCGCATCGTCGACCAGACGATGATCGACCTGGACGCCACCGCCGACAAGTCCAACCTCGGCGCGAACGCGATGCTGGGCGTCTCTCTCGCTGTCGCGCACGCCGCCGCGGAGGCCGCGCAACTGCCGCTGTTCCGCTACCTGGGCGGGCCGAACGCGCACGTGCTGCCGGTCCCGATGATGAACATCCTCAACGGCGGTGCCCACGCGGACACCAACGTCGACATCCAGGAGTTCATGATCGCGCCGATCGGCGCGGACACCTTCGGCGACGCCCTGCGCTGGGGCACCGAGGTCTACCACGCGCTCAAGTCGGTCCTGAAGGGCCGCGGCCTGGCCACCAGCATCGGTGACGAGGGCGGCTTCGCCCCCGACCTGCCGAGCAACCGCGACGCGCTCGACCTGATCCTCGAAGCCGTGGGCAAGGCGGGCTTCGAGCCGGGCCGGGACATCGCCCTCGCGCTCGACGTCGCGGCGACCGAGTTCTACAAGGACGGCTCGTACACCTTCGAGGGCGCGTCGAAGTCGGCGGGCGAGATGGCGGCGTACTACGCGGAGTTGGTCGCGGCGTACCCGCTGGTGTCGATCGAGGACCCGATGAACGAGGAGGACTGGGCGGGCTGGCAGGAGCTCACCGCCACCCTCGGCGGCAAGGTCCAGCTCGTCGGCGACGACCTGTTCGTCACCAATCCGGAGCGCCTGCGCCGGGGCATCGACTCCGCGACGGCCAACGCGCTTTTGGTGAAGGTCAACCAGATCGGCACGCTCACCGAGACCCTCGATGCCGTGTCGCTCGCCCACCGCAACGGCTACCGGTGCATGATGAGTCACCGTTCGGGCGAGACGGAGGACACCACGATCGCGGACCTGGCCGTCGCCACCAACTGCGGCCAGATCAAGACCGGTGCCCCGGCCCGCTCCGAGCGTGTGGCCAAGTACAACCAGTTGCTGCGTATCGAGGAAGTCCTCGACGAGGCGGCGGTCTACGCCGGCCGCGGCGCGTTCCCCCGCTTCAAGGCCGACGCCTGACACATCGTCAGACCGGCCGCGCGGGACGTCCG
>NZ_JBPKBI010000003.1:109266-119558 GCF_051388935.1 Yinghuangia sp. YIM S10712 | reverse complement strand
CCCCCCCCCTACCTCCCCCCCGCCCCCCCCCCCCCCCCCCCCCGGCCCGACGGCAGGGAGGGCGCGTGTCCGAGACGGACGCACGCAAGGGGACCGGGCCGGGCAAGGCGAAGAACGGCGCGAGCGGCGGCGGTCCGCGAGGCGGCGGTGCACGGGCAGGCACCGCTCGGGGCGCCACCGCACGCAGCGGCGCGGCGCCGGCCCGGAGCACCGCGAAGCGCCGCCGCATCGTGGTGACCTGGGGCGGCTCCAAGACACGGCCGAACCGCCTGACCGGCCGCGCCGGTGTTCTGGTGCTGGTGGTGTCCGTGCTGGCCATCGCCCTCGTGGTGCCGGTCCGGCAATACCTCGACCAGCGCCGGGAACGCGCGGACCTGCGCGGGGAGACCGAGCAGCGCCGCGCCGAAGTCGAGCGCCTGCGCCAGGAGTTGGAACGCTGGAACGACCCGGCGTACATCCGCCAGCAGGCCCGCCTCAACCTGCATTACGTGAACCCCGGCGACACCTCCTACTCGGTGATTCCGCCGCCGCCCCCCGCCCCGGCCCCCACGGCGTCGCCGACCGACGGGACTTGGACCGGCGAGCTGTGGACCACGGTCGAGGACGCGGACGCCGCGCCGTAGCCGCGACGGACTCCCGCACCCCACCGCCGGATGAACCCGGCGCGGGAAAGTCCGAAATACTGCTCCCCATGGAACAGCAGGACGTCGCCTCCGTCACCGCACAACTCGGCCGCACCCCGCGCGGCCTGCGCGCGGTCGCCCACCGGTGCCCGTGCGGGCTGCCCGACGTGGTCGAGACCGCGCCTCGTCTGGAGGACGGCAGCCCGTTCCCGACGATGTACTACCTCACGTGTCCGCGCGCCGCGTCCGCGATCGGCACGCTGGAGTCCGACGGCATGATGCGCGAGATGAACGACCGGCTCGCCGCCGATGCGGAGCTCGCCGCGCGCTACCGTGCCGCACACGAGGACTACATCAGGCGCCGCGACGCGATCGAGGTGCTGGCGGGCTTCCCCTCCGCGGGAGGCATGCCCGACCGCGTCAAGTGCCTGCACGTCCTGGTGGCGCATTCGCTCGCGGCGGGCCGCGGGGTCAACCCGCTGGGCGACGAGGCGCTGGCCGCGTTGCCCGAGTGGTGGCGCAAGGGCCGGTGTGTCGCGGTCCCCGGCCCCGCCGAGGAGCCGGCCGGCCCCGGCACTCCGACCGACCCGACCGCCCCGACCGACGACAGCCAGAGGGGTTCGTGATGACAGAACGCGTGGCCGCGATCGACTGCGGCACCAACTCGATCCGCCTCCTGGTGGCCGACCTCGACCCGGAGACAGGTGCGCTGAAGGACCTCGACCGGCGCATGGAGATCGTCCGGCTCGGCCAGGGCGTCGACAAGACCGGGCGGCTGGCGCCCGAGGCATTGGAGCGAACGTTCGCGGCCTGCCGCAGGTACCACGAGGCGATCGCCGCGCTCGGCGTCGAGCGCCTTCGGTTCGTCGCGACCAGTGCGAGCCGGGACGCCGAGAACCGCGACGAGTTCCGCGACGGCGTACGCGAGCTGCTGGGCGTCGAACCCGAGGTCATCGCCGGCGACGAGGAGGCGGCGCTGTCCTTCGTCGGGGCGACCCGCGAACTGGGCGCCGAGGGCGGCGGCTTGGCGCGGCCGTACCTCGTGCTCGACATCGGCGGGGGCTCGACCGAGTTCGTCCTCGGCTCCGACCGCGTCGAGGCGGCGCGGTCGGTGGATGTCGGCTGCGTCCGCATGACCGAGCGCCACCTGCGCTCCGACCCGCCGACCGCCGCGCAGATCGAGGCCGCCAAGGCGGACATCGAGGCGGCGATCGACGTGGCCGCCGCGGACGTGCCGCTGGACCGTGCGAAGACCCTCGTCGGCCTTGCCGGTTCGGTCACCACGGTGGCGGGCATCGCGCTCGGCCTGCCCGAGTACGACTCGGCCCGGATCCACCACTCGCGGCTGCGCATCGACGACGTACGCGAGGTGGCCGGCCGCCTCCTCGCGGCGACCCACGAGGAGCGGGCCGCGATCCCGGTCATGCACCCGGGGCGCGTCGACGTCATCGGTGCCGGCGCCCTCGTGCTGCTGACCATCATGGAGCGGGTGGGGGCCCCGGAGGTGGTCGTCTCGGAGCACGACATCCTGGACGGCATCGCCTGGAGCACCCTCGACTGACCGGCCGTCAGACGACGTTGTCGGGCGGCCCCCGGGGAGTGCCGCCCGAGAATGTTTGTGAATCTCTTCACATGTCCGCCGGCGATTCTTTTCGTCACCTTGGCACTAAGTGCTGCTCCGCGTTGCCTTCCCGACCGTCCGCGTCATCGCTTGACCGGTCCAAGTAGTTGCCCCTCAAGATCATGACGGGGATCACACGGCACTCGGGAGCGCCCGGCCGCCGTGGATCGTTGCAGGTCATCGGCGTGGTCGGGGCGGCCGACCGAGACAAGGCGGCATTCGGGGCAACCGGACGGATATCCGCACGACCAATCGGGCGAAAACAAAAGCGTGCAGGGTATCACAAGGGGGTTACCGGCCTGTGAGCGACCTCGAAGCGGCACCCCTGTCCGCTCCGGGATACTTCCCTGCATGAGCAGCAACAAGGACCGTCGCCACCGCATCCTCGTCGTCGGCGGCGGGTACGTCGGCCTGTACGCCGCGCAGCGCATCCTGAAGAAGGCCAAGTACGGAGAGGTCTCCGTCACGGTCGTCGACCCGCGGTCGTACATGACGTACCAGCCCTTCCTGCCAGAGGCGGCGGCAGGCAGTCTCTCGCCGCGCCACGTCGTCGTCCCGCTGCGTCGCGCGCTGCCCAAGGCCGATGTGGTCACCGGCCGGGTCACGTCGATCGACCAGGACCGCAAGGTCGCTCGCGTCGTCCCGCTCGTCGGCGAGGCGTACGACCACGAGTTCGACTACCTCGTCGTCGCCCTCGGCTCGATATCCCGGACCTTCCCGATCCCGGGGCTCGCCGAGAACGGCATCGGCTTCAAGACCATCGAAGAAGCCATCGCGCTGCGCAACCACGTCCTCGGCCAACTCGACATCGCCGACTCCACCTCCGACCCGGAGATCCGCCGCAAGGCGCTGACCTTCGCGTTCGTCGGCGGCGGCTTCGCCGGCATCGAGGCGCTCGCCGAGATCGAGGACATGGCGCGGGACGCGATCAAGTACTACAAGAACATCTCCCGCGACGACATGCGCTTCATCATGGTCGAGGCGATGCACCGCATCCTTCCCGAGGTCGGCGACGAGCTCGGCAAGTGGACCCTGAAGAAGCTCAAGCAGCGCGGGATCGAGTTCTACCTGGAGACATCGCTGCAGTCCTGCGTCGACAAGCACTGCGTGCTGTCCGACGGCACCGAGTTCGACGCGTCCACCATCGTGTGGACGGCCGGCGTCAAGCCCAACCCGGTGCTCGCCCGGTTCGGCCTGCCGCTCGGGCCGCGCGGCCACGTCGACACCCGCCCGACCCTCCAGGTCGCCGGCATGGACCACGTCTTCGCCGCGGGTGACAACGCCCAGGTGCCCGACCTCGCCGCCGGCGAAGGGGCCTGGTGCCCGCCGAACGCCCAGCACGCGGTACGCCAGGCCAAGCAGCTCGGCGACAACGTCATCAGCGTGATGCGCGGCTTCCCGCCCGCCGAGTACAAGCACAAGAACCTCGGCGCGGTCGCCGGCCTCGGCCTGCACAAGGGCGTCGCGATCATGTTCGGCAAGTTCAAGCTCAAGGGCCTGCCGGCGTGGCTGTTCCACCGCACGTACCACATGTACGCGATGCCGACGTTCAACCGTAAGACGCGCATCGTCGCCGACTGGACGCTCGCGATGTTCTTCCGGCGCGAGATCGTGTCGCTCGGCTCCATGGAGCACCCCCGCGACGAGTTCGCGGAGGCCGCCCTGCCGCCGGCGCCCGCACCGGCCGCGAGCAAGAGCGCCTGAGCGACCGGCTGCGGCCCTTCCGCGCGAGGGCCTGAGTCACCGTCAGGGCCCGTACCCCGCACCGGGGTACGGGCCCTGACGCGTTCCCGGATGCGGTGTCCGCCCGGCTTGCACGCCGCCGGCCGGCCCCGGGCCACCCCGGCAAACGATGGAAACTGGCGTCATTCCACCGCAACCAGGGCAACGTACGTAGGTCGACGCGCAGCGGGAGTGAGGCGAGCGAATTGGGCACCAGCACGACACAGGCCGGCACGACGAAGGCCGGCACGACATTCGGCTCGCCGTTGCGGGCGCGGTATGCGACGGGCGCGACGCCGCTGCGACCCGTCGCCGATCCGGGCGCCGCGAGTTGGCCCGACCTCGCCACCGTGCCCGACGCCCCCGCCCGCGCCCGGATCGCGAGGCGGCTCTTTCTCGCCGCCGTCCGGGGCCTGCGTGTGCGCGTCCACCTGCCCGGCGGCCAGGTGGTCGGCGGCGGCGGTTTCGGCGACCCGGTCATGCGGATCGCCCGGCCGGACGAGTTCTACCGCAGGGTCGGGGCGCACGGCCTGATCGGTTTCGGCGAAGCGTGGATGACCGGCGCGTGGGACGCCGACGATCCGACAGGCGTGCTCACCGTCTTCGCGCGGCGCCTGGGCAGCCTCGTACCGCGCCCGCTGCAGAGGTTGCGGCGCTGGGCGGTCGCCGTGCGTCCGGCGGAGGAGGAGAACACCCCCTCGGGCGCGCGCGGCAACGCCAGTCGGCACTACGACCTGTCCAACGGCCTCTTCGCGCTGTTCCTCGACGAGACGATGACCTACTCGTCGGCGCTCTTCGAGCCCGGGGACACACTCGCCGACGCCCAGCGCCGCAAGATCGACGCGGTGCTCGACGCCGCAGCGGTCGCGGAGGGCACACGCCTCCTGGAAATCGGCACCGGCTGGGGCGAGTTGGCCTTGCGCGCCGCCGCGCGGGGCGCCGAGGTCGTCACCATCACGCTGTCCGAGGAGCAGCGTGCCTTCGCCCGGCGCCGTTGCCGGGAGGCCGGTGTCGCGGACCGCGTGGACGTGCGGCTGTGCGACTACCGCGAGATCTCGGGCCGGTACGACGCCGTCGTCAGCGTCGAGATGATCGAGGCAGTCGGCGAGCGCTACTGGCCCGCCTACTTCGCGGCCATCGACCGTGCGCTGGAGCCGGAGGGGCGCGCGTGCGTACAGGCCATCACCATGGCCGACGACCGCATGCGGGCGGCCCGCGACACGTGGACGTGGATGCACAAGTACGTCTTCCCCGGCGGCCTCATCCCTTCCGCCGAGGCCATTGACGGGGCGCTGGCCGCGCACACCCGCCTCCGCGTGGTGCACCGCCGCGAGTTCGGGCCGCACTACGCCGAGACATTGCGCATGTGGCGGGAGCGCTTCCTCGACCGGTCCGACGAGGTCGCGGCGCTCGGCTTCGACGCGACCTTCCGACGGATGTGGCAGTTCTATCTGGCGTACTGCGAAGCCGGATTCCGCTCCGCCTACCTGGGTGTATCGCAGTTCACACTCGCCCGCAGGGTCCGCTGAGCTCGTCCTGGCGGCAGGCGACGGGCGGTCGGCACAAGCACCATCCCGACGGTTGGTCGGCGGGATGCCCGAGGTTGGTCAACAGGGTGCTTCGATGCCGCTACGCTCGGCATCGCGCCCGGATGGTGGAACGCAGACACGGCGAGCTTAAACCTCGCTGGCCGCACGGCCGTGCCGGTTCGAGTCCGGCTCCGGGCACCGGATCGGAATGGCTCCGACCTGGGAGAACACCACCGCCGCAGGCGCGTCGGGCCAGGTGGGGGACGTCCGGGTGGGCACGGGAGGGGGGCCCGGGTGCGGCCCTCCTTTCCGTCTCCGTGTCACATGGTGGACACCTTCGCGGACGGCGGCCGGAAGCGTCTCATAGAAGTCCTGATGCCGGTGCCTTCGGGCGGCGATGGCACGCGCAGCCGTCCGAGACGTGGTGCGCCCGCGCCGAAGATGATCATTCCTGATTGGTTCCGATCGTTCACGCTCGCTCCAGACGGGATTCCGTGAGGCGTATGTCTCTCGCGCGCGGTGCCGCCGTCGGGCACAATCGCGCTCGCGCGAACGTTCTCCCTCGCAAGGACGGGGTACGGATCCTGCTTGCGGGTTACCCCAACGGCTTTACTGAACTATTACTCTGGACGCCAGACCCCGCACGACGCGGGGGCATGGAGGAGTTGACATGAGGAGCAGCAACCCGGTCCTCTCGCGGCGGGGGGCCTTCGGTGCGCCGCAGGCCGGGCCGCAGCAGGCGCCGCAGTACGGCGCGCCCTACGGGCAGCAGCCGTCCGGTTCCGGAAATCCGTTCGGCCCGAACGCCGCGCAATACGCGCAGCAGCCCCAGTATGGCCAGCCGATGTCGCCGGACCAGCTCAACCGGATGTACCAGCAGCAGTCGGCGGGCCCGGTCCAGACCGGCCGCATGACGATCGACGATGTCGTCGCGAAGACCGCGATGACGCTGCTGACCGTCGTCGTCTTCGGAGCGCTCGCGTGGGCCCTGCTGCCCGCCGAGAACTACGGTTGGGCGTTCGCGTCCATGCTCGCGGCGTTCGGCCTCGGGCTCTTCATCACGTTCCGGCGCTCGATCCACCCGGGCCTCGTGCTCGGGTACGCGGCGCTGGAGGGCATCTTCCTCGGTGCCGCGAGCCACGCGTTCGAGAACGCGTACAGCGGCATCGTCGTCCAGGCGGTCCTCGGTACGGCGGCGATCTTCGTCGCCATGCTGTGGGCCTACAAGTCGGGCCGCATCCGGGTCACCGCCCGGTACGCACGCATCGGTATCGCCATCGCGATCGCCTTCGTGCTGCTGATGCTGGTGAACCTCGTGTTCGTTGCCTTCGCAGGCGGTGACGGCGTGCGCGGCGGTGCCATGGGCGTCGTCTTCGGCGTCATCGGCATCGCGCTCGGTGCGTTCTTCCTGTCCCTCGACTTCCACGAGGTCGAGCAACTCGTCGCAGCCGGCGCCCCGGAACGCGAGGCGTGGCGTGCGGCGTTCGGTCTGACGCTGTCGCTGGTGTGGATCTACCTGGAGCTGCTGCGGCTCCTGGCGATCTTCCGCGACTAGCGCGTGAGCCGGTAACGACGGTGGCGGTGGCCTTCGGGCCACCGCCACCGTCGTATTTCGCTGTGTGACGCACTTCTCGTCGTGCTGCTCTCCGAGGAGGATCAGCGCACGCCGCGGGACAAGCGGCGCCGGTCGTNCCCCCCCCCCCCCCCCCCCCCCCCCCACCGTCGTATTTCGCTGTGTGACGCACTTCTCGTCGTGCTGCTCTCCGAGGAGGATCAGCGCACGCCGCGGGACAAGCGGCGCCGGTCGTGTTCACGCATGATCGCCGTAGCGTGGCCGTGTGCGATGCTGTGCTCGTATTGGAGCCAGTGGACCCGGTCCTCGAAGCGGGAGAAGCACGGGCCCTCGTCGATCTCTTTGAACCAATCAGGGAGTTCGCGGCCGGTTACGGACGGAACCCGGGCGAGCAGGTTCCGGTGGGTCTCTTCGGAGAAGTGCGGCAAGGACATAAGCGCCTCCGGTGAGCGTTCCGTGCCCCGAGCGTGCATGACGGGCGAACGGTTGGCAACTGGTCGAAGCGCACCAATCCGGACGATCTTCGGACGGGTACGCTCCGCATATGTCCTCCCTCCCCTCGGAGTCCGCCCGGAAACCGCCTGGCGACGCGGATCCGGGCAACTCTGCCGCCGTCGTGGAGCTCGCCCGGGAGATACGCAGGCTCGCCGACCGCTACCGTCATCTCTCCGAATCCCGGCTCCGCGCCCGCATCGACCCTGACGATCCGTCAGACCCCGGCCGTACGCGTGCCCGGGCGGGCCTGGAGCTGGCGCGTACGCTCGCCGCGCTCGGCGACGCCCCGGCAGGGCGCGAGGTCCCGGACGCGGGTGTCTTCGCCGTCGGCGACCAGATCGCCGTCACCGGGCTCGACCTGGTCGCGTATCTGCGACGCGGTCCGCTGCACCCGGACGACACCACGCCCGAGACCGCCCTCGCCGCAGTACGCGCTCTCGCCGCACGCGTCTTCTAGGGGCGCGTTCGCCCGGCAAAGGCGAGACCCACCCGGGCCGTGCGACCCGGGTGGGTCTCGGGTTCTCCGCGGGTCCGGCTCAGCTCAGCCGCTCCAGGACCATCGCCATCCCCATGCCGCCGCCCACGCACATGGTCTCCAGCCCGAACTGCTTGTCGTGCCACTGGAGCGAGTTGATCAGTGTGCTGGTGATTCGCGCGCCGGTCATGCCGAAGGGATGGCCGATCGCGATGGCGCCGCCGTTGACGTTGACCTTGTCCAGTTCGAAGCCAAGGTCGCGGTACGACGGGATCACCTGCGCCGCGAACGCCTCGTTGATCTCGACCAGGTCGATGTCGGACGTCGTCAGGCCGGCCCGCTTCAGCGCCAGCCGCGACGCCTCTACCGGGCCGTACCCCATGATCTCGGGGGAAAGACCGGTGACAGCGGTGGAGACGACGCGCGCGAGGGGCGTCAGGCCCAGGTCGCGTGCCTTGGTGTCGGACATGACGATGACCGCGGCGGCGCCGTCGTTGAGCGGGCACGCGTTGCCGGCGGTGACCGTGCCGTCGGGGCGGAAGACCGGCTTGAGCTGAGAGACCGCCTCCAGCGTGGTGCCCGGACGTGGGCCGTCGTCGGCGCTGACGACCGTGCCGTCGGGCAGCGCCACCGGGGTGATGTCCTTGGCCCAGAATCCGTCGGCGATGGCCTTCTCGGTGAGGTTCTGGGAGCGGACCGCGAACTCGTCCTGTTCCTCGCGCGTGATGCCCTTGTATTGCGCGAGGTTCTCCGCGGTGAAGCCCATGCCGATGTAGACGTCCGGCAGCAGGCCGGACTCGCGCGGGTCGGTCCATGTGCCGCCGTTCTCGGCGGTGGCGACGGTGCGCGCGGCGGCGTCCGCGAAGAGGGGGTTCTTGGTGTCCGGGATCGAGTCGCTGCTGCCCTTGGTGCGCGAGGAGCTGACCACCTCGACGCCGGCGGATATGAACGCGTCCCCCTCGCCGGCCTTGATGGCGTGCAGCGCCATGCGCGTGGTCTGTAGCGACGACGAGCAGTAGCGGGTGATCGTGGTGCCCGGCAGGTGGTCGAGGCCGAGCATGACCGCGAGGTTGCGGCCCATGTTGAAGCCGTGCTCACCGCCGGGCAGGCCGCAGCCGAGCATCAGGTCGTCGATGTCGCGCGGGTCGAGTGCGGGCACCTTGTCCAGGACGGCCCGGACCATCATGGCGGCCAGGTCGTCGGGGCGGACGTCCTTCAGTGAGCCTTTGAAGGCGCGGCCGATGGGCGAGCGCGCGGTCGCGACGATGACTGCTTCGGGCATGCGGGTTACTCCTTGGCGCCGTCGGTACGAGGAGTCGGGGTCTCTCGTCTGGAGCTGAAGTTACTTCTTGGTAGCCAAGGGCGGGAGGGGTGTCTTCGGATTTGCGGTGCGATCTGCCCCACTCTCGTCCTGACGGCCAGTCAGATCAGGCTACTGGACGGTGAGTCCGCCTCGTTGTCCGATCCGGGACGCTGTGCGGGTCCACAAGCCTTCGTGGTCTCCTCGGTCTCGTCCGCCTCGCCTGCGGCTTCCGCCTCTCCGGCCTCGCCGTCGGGCGGTGCGGGAGCCGGGATACGCCGGCGCCTGCGGTGCCGCAGCAGGGCCCACCGGCCCCGCGGACCGCGCTCGTTGCCCGCCACGCGCGTGCCGGCGACCTCCGTACCGCCTTCCTCGACCGCCTCCACGGCCGCGACCGCGATCGGCAGCACGCCCTCGCCGCGGAAGCTGTCCGGGCGCTCCTCGTCGAGCGGCCAAAGGTCGAGTGCCGCGCACAGCGACGGCAGGATCGCCATCGCCGCGGTCGAGTAGCCCTCGGCGGAGGGATGGAACCGGTCGGGCCCGAACAGGTCCCCCGGCCGGGCCGCGAATTCGGGGCCGAGGAGCGCGCCGATCGACACCGTACGGCCGCCGGCCTCGACCACCGCGATGGTCTGTGCGGCGGCGAGACTGCGGCTCCACTGCCGCGCGAGGTAGCGCAGCGGCTGGGCGATCGGCTCGATGGTGCCCAGGTCGGGACACGTGCCGACGACGACCTCCGTGCCCGCCGCGATGAGGCGGCGGGTGGCCTGCTCCAGGCGGCGCACGGAGTCGGCGGGGCGTACCTGGTGGGTCACGTCGTTGGCGCCGACCATGATCATCGCGACGTCGGGCTCGGCGGCCAGCGCGAGCGTCACCTGGCGCTCCAGGTCGGAGGACTGCGCGCCGGACTTGGCCACGTTGACCAGTTGCACCGGCCTCTCGGCGACCGCCGAG
>NZ_JBPKBI010000003.1:103396-109161 GCF_051388935.1 Yinghuangia sp. YIM S10712 | reverse complement strand
ACCGCCGAGAGGCCGCAGGCCAGCAGCGCGCCCGGGGTGTGCATGGGGTCGTCCACACCGAGCCCGGCGGCCGACGAGTCGCCCAGGACCGCGAGCCGAATCGGCGGCTCGTCGGTGTCCCGGGACTCGCTGTAGTCGCCGTAGATGCCGTCGGCGGTCGGCGGCTCGCCCACCGGGGTGCCGACCGTGCGCCGGGCGAGCTTGGCCTCGGTGTACAGCACCGCGAACATCGCGCCGGTCAGAATGCCGACGCCGCCGCCTCCGAAGGCCGCGGCGGCGGCGATGCGGCGCGCGGTCCTGGTCCGGATCACCGGGACGGCCCGGGGGTGGTCGGGATGGTCGTCATCCGGGCTCCTCCCGTCGTGCGTATGTCTCGTACGCCTGACTGCCGCCCGCCGAACTCCCGCTCGGCCGACGGCAGGCTCGTCCGACGACCCTAACCGACCGTCACGACCCGGAATTCCCGCCGCGGCCGGTCTGCGTCGTCGGTCGGCCGGCACACGCCACGCGCAGGGCGTTTCGTCCTAAGGTGTCCGGTGACCGGTCGCACCCGGTCACCTGGCGGACCCGGCGGCCCCGGCGGGACCCGGCAAGGATGCGAGGGAGCCCTGTGCGCTACGTCGACTCGATGCTCGACCTGATCGGCAACACCCCGATGGTCCGGCTCGGCAGCGTCACCCAAGGCCTGCGGGCGACCGTGCTCGCCAAGGTCGAGTACTTCAACCCCGGCGGCTCGGTCAAGGACCGCATCGCGGTGCGCATGGTCGACGCCGCCGAGGCGTCCGGCCAACTGCGTCCGGGCGGCGTCATCGTCGAGCCGACGTCCGGCAACACCGGAGTCGGGCTGGCGATGGTCGCCCAGCAGCGCGGCTACCGGTGCGTCTTCGTGTGCCCCGACAAGGTGAGCACCGACAAGATCAACGTGCTGCGCGCGTACGGCGCCGACGTCGTCGTGTGCCCGACCGCCGTCGACCCCGCGCACCCGGACTCCTACTACAACGTGTCCGACCGCCTGGTCCGCGAGACGCCGGGCGCGTGGAAGCCCGACCAGTACTCCAACCCGCACAACCCCGAGTCGCACTACGCGACGACCGGCCCCGAGATCTGGGAGCAGACCGAGGGGCGCGTCACCGCCTTCGTCGCGGGCGTCGGCACCGGCGGCACCATCAGCGGCACCGGCCGCTTCCTCAAGGAGGTGTCGGACGGGCGCGTGCGGATCATCGGCGCGGACCCCGAGGGATCGGTGTATTCGGGCGGCAGCGGGCGGCCGTACCTCGTCGAGGGCGTGGGCGAGGACTTCTGGCCGACCGCGTACGACGCGAGCATCCCGGACGAGATCATCGCCGTCTCGGACCGCGACTCGTTCCTGATGACGCGTCGGCTCGCCCGCGAGGAAGGCCTGTTGGTGGGCGGCTCGTGCGGCATGGCGGTCGTGGCGGCGCTGCGGGCGGCCGAGCGCCTGGGACCCGAAGACGTCGTGGTCGTGCTGCTCCCCGACTCCGGCCGGGGCTACTTGTCCAAAGTGTTCAATGACGAGTGGATGGCGGACCACGGCTTCCTGGAGGGGGCGCCGGGCGAGGCCACGGTCGGCGACGTGCTGTCGCGCAAGCAAGGCGACCTGCCCGCGCTCGTGCACGTCCACCCGGACGAGACCGTGGGCGACGCGATCGGCATCCTGCGGGAGTTCGGCGTGAGCCAGATGCCCGTGGTCAAGCCGGGTGCCGGCCACCCGGACGTCATGGCGGCCGAGGTGGTCGGAAAGATCGCCGAACGCGACCTCCTCGACGCCCTTGTCTCCGGCCGCGCGGCCTCGAACGACCCGCTGGAGAAGCACATGTCGGCGCCGATGCCGGTGGTCGGCTCGGGTGAATCGGTGGCCCGGCTCGCGGCGGTCCTGGAGACTGCGGACGCGGCGCTCGTCCTCGTCGACGGCAAACCGCAGGGCGTCGTGACACGGCAGGACCTGCTCGGCCACCTGGCCGGGACATGACGGCCGCCCGGCGAGACCTGGTTCTTACACGGCCGGGTGGGTTCGTACCGTGCGGTCATGGCGGCGTAGCCGACGCGTAACACGCCCGGGTGAATCTTGATCCGTGTTCAACCACGCACGGAGGTGATCCACCATGGCGCTGTGGCGTGTTCGCGCCCAGGTCGACGACGATACGGGGCGGCTGGCGACGCTGGCCGCGGTGCTCGCCGCGCACGATGCGAACGTCCTTGCCCTCAACATCCAGGCCTGCGAGGACGGCCCGGTCGACGAATTTTTCGTCCACGCGCCCGAATCGGTGCGCGCGGCCGAGCTCGCGGCCGGCCTGGTCGCGGCGGGCGGCCGCGACGTGGTCACGCGGCCCGCCGACGCGCACGAGCTCGTCGACGCGCCGACGAAGGCCCTGGTCCTCGCCGCACGCCTGCGTGACCGTCCCGACACGCTGCCCCAGGTCCTGGCCGAACTCCTGGACGCCGACCGGGCGAACTGGGTCGACGCGAAGGTGTCCCTCGCCGGCTCCTGCGACGCAGGAGTGCTGTACGTACCCGTGCCGGACGGGCGGGCGGTGCGCGTCTCGCGTGCCGGCATGCCGTTCACGATGACCGAGGCCGCGCGCGCCGCCGCGCTGGCCCGCATGGTCGACTCCGGCGCGCCCCTTCCGCCGCCGGCCTCCGTCGGCACGTGGCTGCTGCTCGCGGACGGCACCGAGGTGCTGCTCCGGCCAGGCCGCGCCGACGACGTCGACGAGGTGCAGCACATGCACGACCGCTGCTCGCCCGAGAGCCGGCGGCTGCGGTACTTCACCGCGATCCCGCGCCTGCCGCGTGTCGCCCTCGAACGCCTGCTCGTCCCGCGCGCCGGCGTCACGCTGGTCGCGGTACGGCCGGACGGCGGTGTCGCCGCGGTCGGTTCGCTCCTGCACACGCACGACCCCGGCAGCGGCGAACTCGCGCTCCTGGTCGAGGACGACTGGCAGGGGCGGGGCCTCGGCACCGCCATGCTGCGGCGTCTCGGGTCGCTCGCCCGGGCGCGCGGGATGGCCGAGCTGCGGGCGCACGTGCTGCCGGGCAACGGGCGCATGCTCGGCGTGTTCGACCGGGCGGGGCTGACCGGCCGGCGGCGGTTCGAGGAGGGCGTCGTACGGCTGAGCATGCCGGTCGTGCGGAGCGCGGTCCCGGGGGGAGGAGCGGAGCCGGGCGCGGCGTGCGCGTGACCGGCGGCGGAGTGCCGCACGAGGGCCTTCGCCCCGGCGCGCGGCGCGGTCGCGAAGCGAACCCCCGGCTACGGCCTAGGCTCCTGCCATGGACACCGCACCTGTTTCCGACATCCCCCAGTTCATCCGGTTGAGCCTGGACATCGTGCTGGAGGTCACCGATGAAGGTTCCTTGCGCGCGGCTGCGTTGGAGGCCGTCAAGGGCGACGACGACCTGACCGCGGAGGAACGCGCCGACGCGGTCGCGGCGATCGACGCGGACCTGGCGGAGTCGGTTTCGTACCTGATCGACCCGTTCGCTCTCGTCGCCGACGTGCCGGGCACCGAACTCAGCGAGGCCGGCTGGCAGTCCGAGGGCGCCGAGTATGTGCCGGAGGACGAGGACGAAGTGGACGAGGACGAAGGCTGACCCTCCGCGGTGTCGGCTCCCAACGGGTGAATCCCGAGGAAGGGCGTGCCCGGTCCGCAGTTCCTTCGTTGTCCCGGATGCCGCGCGGACAACGCGCGGCACTGCGACATGGAGGATCAATGAACACGGTCAAGAAGGCGGTCGTCATCACCGCCGCCGCCGGCGGTCTCCTGGCCGCGGGCATGGGCGCCGCGCACGCCAGCAGCGAGGCCGACGGTGCCGCCGTCGGCTCGCCGGGCGTCATCTCGGGCAACCAGGTCCAGGTCCCCGTCCACGTTCCCGTCAACGTGTGCGGCAACACGGTCGACGTCATCGCGCTGCTGAACCCGGCGTTCGGCAACGTCTGCGTCAACCACGGCTGATTCGTCGCCGAGGCGCGGTGACGGTCCGTCAGGGCCGACGTGCCGGGGGCGCCGTACGGGACTGCCGGTTCCGTACGGCGCCCGCTGCCGTGTCGGGCGTCAGGCGTGCGTGCCGCCGTCGATGCGCAGGGTCGTGCCGGTGACGAATTTGCCGTCCTCCGAGGCGAGCGCGGCGATCATGCCGGCGACGACGTCCGGGTGCGCCATGCCTNCCCCCCCCCCCCCCCGCTGCCGTGTCGGGCGTCAGGCGTGCGTGCCGCCGTCGATGCGCAGGGTCGTGCCGGTGACGAATTTGCCGTCCTCCGAGGCGAGCGCGGCGATCATGCCGGCGACGACGTCCGGGTGCGCCATGCCTTCCCCGATGATCGGCATGAGCTTGCCGAAGAGCTCCCAGTCGGCGTCCTGGGGCACTTGGTTCGGAGTGTCCTCGACGATGCCGGTCGAGATGCTGCCCGGCGCGACGCACACCGCCCGCAGTCCCCGGCGGCTGTACTCCAGAGCGATCGCGTGGGTGAACGAGTCGACGCCGCCCTTGGACGCGGCGTACGCGGCCATGTAGGGGTGTGCGAAGGCCGCCGAGGTCGAACTGAAGTTCACCACGACCGCTCCGGAGCCGCTCTCCAGCAGCGCCGGCAGCGCGGCGCGGGTCATCAGGAACGTGCCGGTCAGATTGACGCTGATGATCCGGTTCCACACGTCGAGAGAGAACTCGTGGGTGTGTCCGGCGCGCAGGATGCCGGCCGCGTTGACCAGCACGTCCAGACCGCCGAGATTCGTGACGGCCTCGCCCACGCCGGTGGCGACCGCGGCCTCGTCGGACACGTCGAGGACCCCGGTCGTCAACCTGCCGCCGACGCCGGTTTCCTCGGCCATCGCCTGCGTCTTCGCCAGCCCGTCCGTGTTGACGTCGACCGTGTGGACGGTGCCCGCCTCGCGCAGCAGGCGCAGCACGGTGGCCTGGCCGATGCCCGAGCCGCCGCCGGTGACGATGATCCGCCGATTTTGGAACCTCTCCACTGATCCCCACTTCCGTCGCACCACGGGCGGCCGTGGGCCCGCCCTCACCTGACCCACCATCAGAAGCCGAACAGCCGACGGGTTCAAGGGGCCGCGGAGAGCAAATCGGAACACGTTTCACCCATGAAGTGGCGCGCGTCCGGTGGGATTATGGGATTTGTCAGGGAATGTCGTGGTTCTGTCCGGGGAATGTCGGGGACTGGCATCCACCGACGGCCCACCGACGCAGCACGACCTGCCTGGCCCGGTCCCGGCACAACGAAAGAGGTTCCCATGGCAGAGCGCCCGATCAAGCCGACGACCGATACCGGTGCACCAAGCGGCTCGACGTCCGCGAGCACCGGCCACTCGATCCAGGTGTCCACTTTGGCGTCGGAGCGGGGGCGTACCGCGATCGCCGACTCCGTGGTCGCGAAGGTTTCCGGCGTCGCGGCCCGCGAGGTCACCGGCGTCTACGCGCTGGGCAAGGGGGTGGCGCGGGCCTTCGCGTCCGTGCGGCAGCGCGTCCCGGGCGGCAAGCCCAACGTCGCACAGGGCGTCAGCGTCGAGGTCGGTGAGCGCCAGTGCGCGGTCGACCTGACGCTCATCGTCGAGTACGGCGTCGCCATCGCCGAGGTGGCGGCGGACGTCCGGGAGAACGTCATCGACGCGGTCGAACGCATGACCGGTCTCGAAGTGGTCGAAGTGAACATCTCCGTGGACGACATCCACATCGAGAGCCCCGAGGACGAGCGCAGCGGCCGGACGCTCGAATAAACGGGCGGAAGGATCGTGGGG
>NZ_JBPKBI010000003.1:78621-103299 GCF_051388935.1 Yinghuangia sp. YIM S10712 | reverse complement strand
GCGGAGGGGTTGTGGGGTACGGCTCGCCGCCGCCCCCCACGCTCGTTTCCGGACCGGCCCCGCGCGTCTCAGAACGGTGGCGGGCCCAGCACTTCGTAACCCGCCCGATGCGCCGCCTCGGCGATCTTCGGGTAGTTCTCCTCGGTGACGTCGACGTCCGCCATCTCCGCCGCGAACTCCTCGAAGCCGGCCGGCCGCGTCAGGAGGAGCAGCACCGCCTCGTCGGACACGACGCGGAACGAGTGCGGCACGCTGTGCGGGAGGAACGCGAACGACCCCGGTGCGGCGCGCCACCGGTCGTCACCGCAGGCGATGTCGATCTCGCCCGCGACGAGGTAGACGACCTGGTCCTCGATGTGGTGGACGTGCAGCGGGGCAGCGAACCCTTGTTCGACGCGTTGTTCGAACATCGCCAACGCCTGGCCGGTTTCCTGTCCGGTCGCCAGCACGCGCAGGGGATGCCGGAAGAACGTGCGCTTCCCGCCCAGTCCCTGGTCCGGCTCCAGCAGGTACCGCCTCTCCTCGGCAGTCATGGCGCCTCCTAGCTCGCCCCCGCCTCTCCACCAAGTATCGGCGCGGTACCGGAGGCCTGCCCACAGCAGCCCGCGGGTATCAACTCCCAAAGCACCACGCACCCCCGATCGGAGCCGGATATGGCCACCATCGCCTTGCTCGCCGCCGCCCTGGCCACCGCGATCACCGTCCTCACCGTCGTGATCGCCCGGCGCACCGCCCGGCGGACCGGCACCGTCGAGGGCCTGGCGATCGAACGCACACGCACCACGGACGCCCGTGCCGTGGGCGGCATCTTCGGCGTCCACGGCGCCGGCGCGGAAGCCACGGCAGCTCTCACGGCGCCGGAGGCGACCCGCACCTTCCACTGATCCGCGCACAGGTTCATTTGGGCGGCAAGGGTGCCGTACCACCCTGGAACTCCGCCGCCTCGAAGAGCTCATGGGTCAGGCGCACGCCGGTGATGCGTTCGGTGAGAGCGAAGGCGGCCTCCGAGGTCAGGTCCGTGTCGCCGTCCTCGGCCAGGTCGAACCCGACAGCGAGCATCTCGTCCACCACGGTGTCGGCGTCCCTACCCTCGCGCTGATACGGGAACAAGGGTTCGAAGTGCAGTCGCAGCTCGCCATCCTCGAACCAATTGAAGCGATCCACCGCGTTGACGTTGCGGAAGTGGGAGACGACCGTGGTGCCCAGTGAGAGGGGCTGAATGATCGCCTCCAAGCTTCCGAGATACCCATTGGGCTCGATCATCAGCGTCCAGTCGCCAACCGACGTCACCGCGGCGAACAACCGGTCCCCGTGGTGCCTGTCCCACGCGGCGAGTCCGTGGGCGTCCAAGCCGCCGGCCCCGGAGACAAGACACCGCTCCTCGACGCCGAGCTGATCCATCAGGGCTTCCGGCGTGGTCCCGCGCACCAGCAGGACGCAGTAGGCCTCCGCCAGATCGGGATAGTGCTCGTCGAACCAGAGATAGTCCAGCGCTGTGGGTGTGCTCATGCCCACGAGACTCCCAGCGCTCGCCGACAGCGACCGCCGTACGCCCGCCCTCGGCGCCGAGGGCTGTCCCTTTTCCGCCGACACACACGACGCACGTGGGCTCGGGCAGTATCTGCCGTCATGGACACGGACACCATGCTGGCCCTCGCTGTTGCCGAGGCGCGTGCGGGACTGGCCGCCGGCGGAATCCCGATCGGCGCCGTCCTCATCGGCCCGGGCGGCGACGTTTGGGGGCGCGGCCACAACCGCCGCGTCCAAGACGGCGACCCATCCGCGCACGGAGAGACCACGGCGTTCCGGGCCGCAGGCCGCAGGCGTTCCTACGCGGGCACGACCATGGTCACGACGCTGTCACCCTGCTGGTTCTGCAGCGGCCTGATTCGGCAATTCGGCATTCCGTCGCTGGTCATCGGAGAAGCCCGCACCTTCCCCGGCGCCCACGAGTGGCTGGCCGCGAACGGCGTCGCCGTCACCGTCCTCGACGACCCCGAGTGCACGGCCATGATGACCGCCTTCATCAACGACCACCCGGAACTGTGGTTCGAGGACATCGGCGACTGACCCCCGATCAACCGTTCGCAGAGCCCAAGCCACTGGGCAGCTCACGCCGTCGTCGCCCGAGCCGTGGTAGCCGTCCGGATCTTTACTGTCGGAGAGATGCTGCGGGGCACAGTCACTCGACATGCTCGGCCGAGTTCCCGGTCGTTGTCTCCGCTGTCAATTGATCCGGGGAAACGGTGAATTCGGCCTGGCCGTCGTCGTGGACCGAGCGGTGGTCGATGGCGACGCGGAAGCGGTTGCCGGAGGCCGCGCCCAGCACTCGGCAGCCGAGCCGGACACCGACGGGCAGCGCCAGACCCGGATGCAGGTCCTCCATATCGGCGAAAAGCGGGACCTTGTCGATCAAGGTGTGTTGGTTCCCGTCCGCGTCGTGAAAAACGACCTCCACCACCCACGGGAAGGTATCCGTGTCGACCCACTGCAACGCGTGCGCCAGCAGCAGTGCGGTGTTCGGCAACGCCGCGTCAGCCATCGGTCGGCTTCAGACCCACCGGACAGGAGCCCCATGCGTCCGCGCCAGGGTCATTTGGCTTGACGCCCGTACCGCCGAGCCTGTCGTGCCAGGTGCCTGGTGGGATGTACGCCGGGATTCGTCGGGCCCTGTCCGAAGGGGTGACGGCTGCAGCCGTTCGGCTCGCCAGGTCACCGGCGCGGACGGCTGACGAACTCGGCCCACCGGTCGACCGCCTCTTCGAGCGACAGCGATGCGACTTCCTCGCGGGTCAGCCCCGCACTGTGGACCAGACGTTCGGCCAGCCAGTCCGGTACCGGTTCGACCGGCTTGGCCGCGGGGACCTTGATGTCCCCGGCCAGGCGCCCCAGCCTTTCGATGGCTCGGGCGAGCGGCATGAGTTCCGGTCTGTCGGCCGACGCGTCGCGGACGCGAGCAATCGCTTCGGCATAGACCTCCGCGTCCGCGCGTGCTCCGACCGCCCACACTTCGCAGACCTCGACGGTCTTGTCGTCGACGATCCGGTAGACAACGCGCCACGTGTTCCGGCCGACGACGAGCTTGCGGTACCCCGTCAGTTCACCGCCGAGCGGGTGCCCGGCCGTCGGTTCGTCGACGAGCATCAGGATCTTCTTCAGAACCTTGGGGACTGCGTCCGGGCCGATCCGACGCAGATCGTCGATGGCGTCGTCGGTGAAGGCGACCTCTGCCATCGTTCAGTCGTCATCCGGCGTGTCGGCGATGGATTCGCGCGTGTGCCCGTAAGCCCTGAGAACGTCGTCCAGGGATGTCCGCCTGCCGGCGTCCGTCGCTGTGCGGGCGAGGACGAGCGCGAGGTCGCGGAGGTCTGCCGCGGCTTCCTCCAACTCCGTCAGCCGTGCGATTCCGACCACGGCCGCCACAGGGCGGTGATGACGTGTGACGACCAAGTCGGCTCCGTGCTCGGCATCGGCCACGAGGCCGGCCACGCCACGTCGCGTCGCCTCGGTGACGCTCAGCTCATGCGCATCCCTCAGTATCGCCATGCGGCAAATGTACAGGATTCTGTACAGCTTTGGTGAGCATGCTTGCCTGCCCGGCGGATGCCGGGCAGGCAAGTGACGGGATCAGCCGTCAGTCGGTGCGAGGCCCACCGGACAGGAGCCCCATGCGTCCGCGCCAGGGTCACTTAGCTTGACGCCTGTGCCGCCGATCCCGCAGTAGCCGTTGGGATTTTTGTCGAGGTACTGCTGGTGGTATGGCTCGGCGAAGTGGAAGGGGGGTGCGGGGAGGATTTCTGTGGTGATTTCGTTCAGGAGGGCTTTGGTGAGGACTTGCTGGTAGGCGTCGCGGGAGGCCTTGGCGGCGGTGGCCTGGGCGGGTGAGTGGGTGTAGACGGCGGAGCGGTACTGCGTGCCGACGTCGTTGCCCTGGCGGTAGCCCTGTGTGGGGTCGTGGGCTTCCCAGAAGACCTTGAGGAGGGTTTCGTACGAGACCTCGGCGGGGTCGAAGACGACGCGGACCGCTTCGGTGTGGCCGGTGAGGCCGCTGCACACCTCTTCGTAGGTGGGGTTCGGGGTGGTGCCGCCCTGGTAGCCGACCGCCGTGGTCCACACGCCCGGGGTCTGCCAGAACTTGCGTTCGGCGCCCCAGAAGCAGCCGAGGCCGAAGTCGGCGATTTCCAGGTGGGCCGGGTAAGGACCCTCCAGCGGGTTGCCGAGGACCGTGTGGGCCGCCGGAATCGCGAACGGGCGCTCGGCGCGGCCCTTGAGGGCCTCCTCGGGCTCGGGCATGCGCGGGTCGAAGGTGCTGCGGTTGAAGAGCACGGTCTCCTCCGTCGTCAAAGGGGCGGCGACACAGTAGGGGAAACACTTCGGTGGCCGCCGCGATTCCGCCGCGGTACCGTCCGCGCGGACTTGCCCGCCGGCACGGCGCGCGGTGGATGAACCGGCGTGTGAGGGAGCCGGTGCCCCGGCCCGCAAGCGCTAGCGTTGCGGGCATGAGCGCTGCGCACTCCGCCCCAGGCAACACCCCGCAGGACGCCCCGCGCGACATCGCGCACGGCTTCGAGACGCTGGCCATTCACGCCGGCCAGGAACCCGACGCCCTCACCGGCGCGGTCGTCCCCCCGATTTACCAGGTCTCCACCTACAAGCAGGACGGCGTCGGCGGCCTGCGCGGCGGCTACGAGTACAGCCGCTCGGCGAACCCGACGCGCACCGCGTTGGAGGACTGCGTCGCCGCGCTGGAGGCGGGCGCGCGCGGGCTGGCGTTCGCGTCCGGTCTCGCCGCGGAGGACTGCCTGCTGCGCGCCGTCTGCGCGCCCGGCGACCACGTGGTGATCCCGAACGACGCGTACGGCGGCACGTTCCGCCTCTTCGCCAAGGTGCTCGACCGGTGGGGCCTGGGCTGGACTCCCGCCGCGTCCGGCGACGCCGCGGCGGTGCGGGCCGCGATCAGGCCGGGGAAGACGAAGGTCATCTGGTGCGAGACGCCCAGCAACCCGCTCCTCGGCGTCGCCGACATCGCGGGGCTCGCGGACATCGCGCGGGAAGCGGGCGCGCTGCTGGTCGTCGACAACACGTTCGCGTCGCCGTATCTCCAGCAGCCGCTGACGCTCGGCGCGGACGTCGTCGTCCACTCGACGACGAAGTACATGGGCGGCCACTCGGACGTCGTCGGCGGTGCGCTGGTCGCGGCGGATGCCGGGCTCGGGGAGAAGTTGGCGTACCACCAAAACGCGATGGGCGCGGTGGCCGGGCCGTTCGACGCGTGGCTGACGCTGCGCGGCATCCGCACTCTCGGTGTGCGCATGGACCGGCACTGCGCCAACGCCGAGCGCATCGTCCGGCTGCTCGACGGACACGCGTCGGTGACCGAGGTGCTGTACCCGGGGCTGCCCGGGCACCCCGGGCACGACGTCGCGGTGAAGCAGATGAAGGCGTACGGCGGCATGGTGTCGTTCCGCGTGGCCGGCGGCGAGCAACGAGCCGTCGAGGTCTGCGACCGCACGAAGCTGTTCACACTCGCGGAGTCGCTGGGCGGGGTCGAGTCGCTCATCGAGCACCCGGGGCGCATGACCCACGCGTCGGCGGCGGGCTCGGCCCTCGAAGTGCCCGGCGATCTCGTCCGCCTGTCGGTCGGCATCGAGACGGTCGACGACCTGCTCGCCGATCTGGAGCAGGCGCTGCGCTGACCGCGGCGACGCGCGGCGCGGCCGGGGGTCACTCACCCAGGTGCGCGCAGTCGTGGCAGCTCGCGAAAGGCGAGCCGTCGGACGTGACGGTGATCGACAGCGGTCCGCCGCGCGTGTAACCCCAGAAGAACACCACGCCCAACAGCCCCACGGGGCGGTCGAGGACCATCGCGTTCGAGCTGTCGACGTCGGTCAGCGTCGCGTCGTACGCGAGTCGCGGCCATGCCTGGCCGACCACGACGACCACGACGAGTGCGTGGCCGGGCGGGGCGTAGCGGCCCGGTTCCACCACCGCAACGTCGATATGCCCCGGTTCGGGGAGAAGGCGGCAGGCCTCGACCCCGTGGACCTCGCCGGTTGTCGTGATGTCGCCGACGCACCAGCCCTCGTACTGCACCCACGCCTTGCCGCCGATGCCGACCGGTGCGCGCGGCACCTGGGGGTCGCCGATCCGGGGTGCCGGGGTGTCGGGTATCGGGGGCGGTTGCGGCGGTCCGGCCACGGTCCGCGACGGCGCCGCGGCGACGGTGACGGCGGCGAACATGCCTGCGCCTATGGCGAGTACAGCCGCCGCCCGCGATATGCGCATGCGCAGTGCCCGGCGGCGGGCGCGTCGCGACAGTCCGGGGGACTGCGGGCGCGCGGGCCAGTCCGGGAGGCCGGGGAGAGCGGTCGCGGGGTTCGCCGGCGGTTGGTCCAGGGCGCTACCCATCGGCCCTCCCCGTGCCGGACTGCCCGGCGTGCCAAGCCCATTGACGCATCGTCAGCCGCGGCCACGCAGCGCCGCGCGGTCCGTCTGGCGGGTCGGCGTGGGCAGGCGGAGCCGGCGTCGAGGCGTCGCCCAGCACCACCGAGGCCGCGCGCCCGGCGTCCGCCTCCGCCGTCCAGGTCACGGTCTCGGGAAGCAGCCGTCGTGCGGCCCGGTCGAACGCCCGCATCACGGTCTCCTCCGGCACGCCCAGGGCGTCGGCGGTGTCGAATTCGTCGAGGCGCGCGTACGCCCGCAGCACCGTGGCGGCGCGCTCCAGCCGGGTCAGCCGGTCCAGGCTCCGCAACACCTCGGTGCGGGCGGCTTCCTCGTCGGACCGGGCGTCGGTGCGCGCGGCGTGCGGTGGCTGCGGTCTCCACGGCAGGGGCCGCCACCGGTCCAGGTAACCGGTCAGCAGCGCGCGGTGTGCGATTCGGGTCGGATCGAGTTCGGTCGCCTGACGCCATTTCAGGTACGTCCTGGCCAGCGCGCGGTCGACCCGCCGCTCGGCCCGCGACGGGTCGCCGGTCAGCAGTTCGGCGGTTTGCAGAAGCCGATCGCCCACGGCGTGGACGAATGCGTCGAACTCGTGTTGCTCACGGCGGCCCACGACACCTCCAGGCGGGTGTGTCCCGTGCTGTGCGTCTCCCGGGGGATCGAGGCGATCCCCTGACCGGAATATCACGCGAACGCGATGATCTGGACCGGTTTCCGTAGTTTTCCGATCGTCGACGGCGATCAAAAACAATCCAACCGGTTCGTTAGAACCCGAAGTCCTTGCCGAGATTGCCCCGATAAGCACACAGCGCATCCGCCGTGTCGCGGAACGCGTACCGGACCACCGGCCCGGCGCCGCCGCCGTGGCTCTATCCTTCAGCCCACCACATACCAGACGACGAGTGAGTCCTCATGACATCGGACCAGGTGCACCAAGACGAGGTGTACGACCGTCTGCAACACCAAGTCGCGCTGTTCGCGCGGCGAGCCGAACAGACGCGCCTGGCCGCTGTCGGCGGACTGCGCTACACCATGGACCGCGCCGCCTACCTCCTCCTCGGGCGGCTCGAAGCCGAGGGGCCGATGGGCGTCAAGGCGCTCGCCCAGGCGATGTCGATCGACTCGTCCACGGTGACCCGGCAGGTGACTCCGCTGGTCGAGCAGGGTTACGTCGACCGCGTGCCGAACCCCGACGACGGCCGCGCGGTTCTGCTGCGCCTGTCGGAGATGGGCCGCGAACGCCTGCACCAAGTGCGAAGCGCCCGCATCGAGTTGATGGCGGAGATGGTCGGTGACTGGAGTGCCGACGACCGCGAGCGTTTCGCGGATCTGCTGACGCGTTTCAACAAGGCCATGGTCCTGCGCCAGGCGGCCCGCCTTGCCGCGCACCCGCCCGGGCCCGCGGTCGTGGAGGCCGTCGAGGTCGCGGACATGCCCCCGTCTCCCCGAGCCGACTGACGCGCCGACGGGCGGGGCCGTGTCCCGATCGCGCGGCGGCTTGCGTCCGCGGCGCCTTCCTCCGCAAGGCTCGGAGGGGCCGGTGACACACTGAGAGCATGAGCTCGCTCCCCCGCAAGCCGGATATTTCACAACCATCCCCCGCAGAGTCCGGCGAAGACCCACAAAGCGCAGAGCCCAAAAAGGTCTCTTTGGACGACGTCCGCGTGGCTCGCAAACTCCTCGACGGCGTCGCCCGGACCACACCTCTGGAGGGCTGCCGCGCCCTGACCGAGCGCATCGGCGGCCCGGTGTACCTCAAGTGCGAGAACCTCCAGCGCACCGGATCGTTCAAGATCCGAGGCGCGTACGTGCGTATCGCCGGGCTCTCCGAGGACGAACGCGCCCAGGGCGTCGTCGCGGCCAGCGCGGGCAACCACGCGCAGGGGGTCGCGCTCGCCGCGCGGCTGCTCGGCGTCCGCTCGACCGTGTTCATGCCGGCCGGCGCGCCGCTGCCCAAGATCGCCGCGACCCGCGGTTACGGGGCCGAGGTGCTGCTGGAGGGCACTACGGTCGAGGACTGCCTGGTGGCCGCCAAGGCGTACGCGGACAAAACCGGCGCCGTGTTCATCCACCCTTTCGACCACCCCGACATCGTCGCGGGGCAGGGCACTGTCGGCCTGGAGATCCTCGAACAGTGCCCCGAGGTCCGCACGATCCTGGTCGGCACCGGGGGAGGCGGGCTCCTCGCCGGGATTGCCACCGCGGTCAAGGCACTGCGGCCCGACGTGAAGGTCATCGGCGTGCAGGCCGCGTCCGCCGCCGCCTACCCGCCGTCGCTGGCGGCGGGCAGGCCGGTCGCGCTGCCGTCGGTGACGACGATGGCGGACGGCATCGCCGTCGGGCGCCCCGGTGACGTGCCGTTCGCGCTGATCAGCGAACTCGCCGACGGGGTGCGGACGGTGGGGGAGGAGTCGCTGTCACAGGCGCTGCTGCTGTGCATGGAACGCGCCAAACTCGTCGTGGAGCCGGCGGGTGCGGCGTCGGTGGCGGCGCTGCTGGAAGCGGGCGGGTCGCAGTCGTACATCACGATCGAGCCGCCCGTGGTGGCGGTGCTGTCCGGCGGCAACGTGGATCCTCTGCTGATGCTGCGGGTGCTGCGGCACGGCCTGGCGGCGTCGGGCCGCTACCTGTCGCTTCGGGTGCGCATTCCCGACCGGCCGGGCGCGCTGGCCACGCTGCTGGGGGAACTGGCGAGCACGGATGCCAATGTCGGCAACGTGACCCATGTGCGCACCGACGCGTCGCTCCAACTCGGTGAGGTCGAGGTCGAACTCCAGTTGGAGACCAAGGGCGTCGAGCACTGCCACGAGGTCATGGCGGCCATGACCGTGGCGGGGTACCCGGTCACCGAGGCGTGACGCCGTACCAGCGCGCCGGGCGGCCGGTAAACCACTCGCATATGCAGGATTGACGCGACAGGGTGGTGACCGGCATTGCCCGGAACCGCTCGCCGGATTCGCAGGCGGACCGAGACCAGGACATACGCGCTCGGCTGCGGTGCGGCCGAGCGGCACGACGCGGAGATCCCGCCCGAGGAGTGATCCAACGACATGCAGGATGCGATCGTCGCCGAAGGCCTGGTGAAGACCTTCGGCGATGTACGAGCACTGGACGGAGTGGACCTCAACGTGCCCACCGGCACGGTGCTGGGGCTGCTCGGGCCGAACGGGGCCGGCAAGACCACGACCGTCCGCGTGCTGACCACACTGCTCACCCCGGACGCCGGCCACGCGGTCGTCGCCGGATACGACGTCGTTCGGCAGCCCACCCAGGTGCGCAGGTCCATTGGTCTGTCAGGGCAGTTCGCGGCCGTCGACGAGTACCTGACCGGACGCGAGAACCTCCGGATGGTCGGCGAGCTCTACCAGATGAGCAGCCGGGACGCGAAGGCCCGCGCGCACGAACTGCTCGACTGGTTCAATCTCGCGGATGCCGCCGACCGTCCCGCGAAGACGTACTCCGGCGGCATGCGGCGGCGTCTCGACCTCGCCGCCGCCCTCGTGGTCCGGCCTCCGGTGATGTTCATGGACGAGCCGACCACCGGGCTCGACCCGCGGAACCGGCTCGCGTTGTGGGAAGTGATCCAGAAACTCGTCGAGGACGGCACCACCTTGCTGCTGACCACGCAGTATCTGGAGGAGGCCGACCACCTCGCGCACGACATCATCGTGGTCGACCACGGCAAGGTGATCGCCCGCGGCACCGCGGACCAGCTCAAGGCGCAGACCGGCGGCGAACGCGTCGAGGTGGTCGTGCACGACCGCGACCGGATCGCCACCGCGACCGAGGTGCTGGGCGGCTTCAGCCGGGAGGAAGTCAGCGTCGACCGGCACACCCGGCGGCTCACGGTCCCGGTGCAGGGCGGCGCGAAGCTGCTCGCCGAGGTCATCCGCGAGCTGGACCAGCGCGGCGTCGAGATCGACGACATCGGTCTGCGGCGCCCCACGCTGGACGACGTGTTCATCTCGCTCACCGGCCACCACGCGGAGGCGGCCGAAGAGGAGAACGACAAAGACGCGGCTGACGGCGCCGACGGCCGGACCGCGCGGAACACCCGGAAGGACGGCCGCCGATGACGACCGAGTCCTTGGCGAAGGACATCTCGCCCACCACCCTCGCGCCCAAGCCCCGCGGGGGCGTAGCGCAGTCCGTCCACGACTCGCTGGTGATCGCGCGGCGCTGCCTGATTCGGATGACCCGGATTCCGGAGATTGTGATCTTCGGCTTGATTCAGCCGGTCATGTTCGTTTTGCTCTTCGCCTACGTGTTCGGCGGGTCGATCAACGTCGACGGTTCGACGGATCCGAAGGCGTTCCGCGAGTTCCTGATGGCCGGCATCTTCGCGCAGACCGTCACCTTCGCCACCGCGAGTTCGAGCGCCGGTATCGCCGAGGACATGACCAAGGGCCTCGTCGACCGGTTCCGGTCGCTGCCGATGGCCCGGGGCGCGGTGCTGACAGGCCGCACGATAGCCGACTCGGTGCAGACGGCGTTCACTTTGCTGGTCCTGGTCGTGGTCGCACTGCTGGTCGGGTGGCGCGTGCACGAGGGGCTGCCCAAGGCGGTCGGAGCCCTCGCGCTGATGCTTCTGCTGGGCTACGCCTTCTCGTGGATCGGCGCCCTGATCGGGCTGATGGTCCGCACCCCGGAGGCGGCGACGTCCGCGGGCATCATCTGGCTGTTTCCGCTGACCTTCGTCTCGAACGCCTTCGTGCCGACCGCGGGCATGCCGACCTGGCTGCAACACGTCGCCGACTGGAACCCCTTCAGCGCCACCGTGCAGGCGGGGCGTGTGCTGTTCGGGAACCCCGGTGTCTCGCAGTCGGACGCGTGGCCCATGGAGCATCCGGTGTGGGCGTCCCTGCTGTGGTCGATCCTGATCATCGCCGTCTTCCGGACGCTGGCCGTGCGCAAGTACCGCTCCGCGACCGCCTGACGCGGCACCCCCGGCAACCGCAACCGCACCCGCACAGCGAAGGGCCCCGGCGATCGGCCGGGGCCCTTTCGCGTCGCGCGTGGATCAGCCGGTGTACGGCTTGACCTCAAGGATCTCGACATCCATCGTCTTGCCGTTGGGCAGCTCGTAGGAGCCGGTGTCGCCGATCTTCTTGCCGTTGATCGCGGTACCCAGGGGCGAGGCCGGCGAGTAGACCTCGATGTCGCCGCCGACGTCCTCGCGGGAGCCCAGCAGGAACGTCATCGTGTCGTCCTTGTCGCCGTCGAACGCGACAGTGACGATCATGCCCTGGCTCACCACACCGTTGTCCGCCGGTGCCACGCCGACCCTGGCGTTCTCCAGGAGGCCCTTGAGCTGCCGAATGCGCAGCTCCTGCTTGCCTTGTTCCTCCTTGGCCGCGTGGTAGCCGGCGTTCTCCTTGAGGTCGCCCTCCTGACGGGCTTCCTCGATCTTGGCAGCCAGTTCGGCACGGCCGGGGCCCGAGAGGTGCTCGAACTCGGCGGTGAGCCGGTCGTACGCCTCTTGGGTGAGCCAGGTGACGTTTTCGCTGGTCTGGGTCATGGGTGCTCCTCGTCCGTCCAGATCCGGGACACGGGACGCTCCTTGTCGCTGACGGGAACGCGTGCTGCGCTCCGGAAAACCCCGAATAAATCAGCGCCCCCTCACCATCCGGTGCAAAACCGCTCCGGGCGATGAAGGGACGAAACCACGAGACTAACAATTTCCCAGGCCGACCGGCACTCATGCGCCCACCCGGGGGATGCGGGCGGCCGAGCGGCCCGGCGGCTTGTGCCGGGTCAGATGATCCGGCAGCCGTCCAGCTCGGCGGTATTGGGCCGGGCGATGGTCTGGAGGACTTCGACCACCGTCACCGTCTTCGAGTCCGCCGCCGGGATGCGGACCTCCTTGCGGCCCACCTCGGTGCCGTCCTCGGACCGCGACCGCAGGATGCACACGGCGGTGTCGTCCTTGTCCTTGCGGACCTCGATGTGCGCTTCGACGGTCCGGTCCGAGGTCACCTCGAACGACGGAATACTCGCCGTGACATCGCGGTTGGCGTGGTCGAGACCGAACCACACGGTCCCGGAGACGAGTAGTGCCAGGAAGACCACGAAAGCGATCCGCAGGCCGCGGTCCTGTCCACTGCGGGACGGGCGCCGCCCGTACCGGTCGGGACGGGCGCGCACGGAGCCCGCGGAGGAGTCAGACGCCGAGACGTTCCCGTCGTCGGAGTTCTGGCTCACTGGTCACTCCCGTGCTTCGTCCCGCGGGCCGGCGGTTTCGCCGGGGCGCGCTGCTTCGGCCACTATATGACGGGTCCCCAAGGCACCAGGGGGCCGCCTCCGCAGAGCCCGGGGGCGCTATCAGGAGGAGCGACTTTTCCCGTGAGTGAGCGGCTGAGGCTGATGGCGGTGCACGCGCACCCCGACGACGAGTCCAGCAAGGGCGCGGCCACGATGGCACGGTACGTCCGCGAGGGGGCCGACGTCCTCGTGGTCACCTGCACCGGCGGCGAGCGCGGGTCCGTGTTGAATCCGAAGCTCCAGGGCGACCCGGAGATCGAGGCGAACATCCACGAGATCCGGCGCAAGGAGATGGACACCGCGCGCGCGATCCTCGGTGTCGAGCAGGCGTGGCTGGGGTTCGTCGACTCGGGGCTGCCCGAGGGCGACCCGCTGCCGCCGCTGCCGGACGGCTGCTTCGCGGTGCAGCCCGTCGAGAAGGCCGCGGAACCGCTGGTACGCCTGATGCGCGACTTCCGCCCGCACGTCGTGACCACGTACGACGAGAACGGCGGCTACCCGCACCCTGACCACATCCAGACCCACAAAGTGACGGTCGCCGCGTTCGACGCGGCCGGCGACCCGGACGCGTACCGCGAGGCGGGCGCGCCGTGGCAGCCGTTGAAGCTGTACTACAACCAGGGCATCTCGCGCGTTCGCGTGCAGGCCCTGCACGACGCGATGGTGGCCCGGGACCTGGAGTCGCCGTACGGCGAGTGGCTGGAGCGCTGGGGCGACCGCGACGAACGCGACATCACGACGCGGGTGCCGTGCGCGGAGTACTTCCCGCTGCGGGACCAGGCGCTGATCGCCCACGCGACGCAGGTCGACCCGGACGGGTTCTGGTTCCGGGTGCCGCTCGCCGTGCAGCAGGAGGTGTGGCCGACGGAGGACTACGAGCTGGTTCGCTCGCTGGTGGACACCGATCTCCCCGAGGACGACCTGTTCGCCGGGATCCGCACCGCCGTGGCCATCTGACCCGCGACCGTCCGACCATCGGCCCGACCGTCCGTCCCGACCGTCCGTCCCGACCGTCGGCGGCAGCCCGCCCGGACCGACTCCGCACCCACGCCCGCACTCGAACGCGCGAGCGATTCGTCGTCGCTCGGACGAGTGACCCGGTGGCCGCCCCACTTTTCTCATGCGCACAAGCGCGTGCGACCCTTGGGGGGCGGCTGTGCAGAGCAGAGCACCTGACCGTGGCGTGCCGCACCCTGTCGACTGGAGGATCGCCCCATGACCCCGCTCGCCTTGCAGCTTGCCGCGCTGGACGAGGACAAGGTCACCCCCGGCCTGCTCGGGTTCACCGTGGTCGCGATCCTCGCGGTGGCGACGTGGGTGCTGCTGAGGTCCATGACCAAGCGGCTCAAGCGCGTGAACTTCGAGGAGAGGGACATCCGCGGCGGCGGTGGCGGCGACGGACCGGGCGGCGACCGCGTCGGCGACTCCGACGGAACGCGGGGTCCGGCAGCGGCGGGCTCCGTCCGGGGCGCGGATGACCAGGCGGACGGCGAACCGGGGCACGTGGAAGGCGGCGGTGCGGACACCGCGGAGCCCGCCGACGCGGCAGGAGACCGCGAAACACAGGGCAACGGCGCCCGATAACCTCCGGCGCCCCTGGGAGGATGCCGGTATGACCAACCGCCTTGCGGGCTCCACTTCGCCGTACCTGCTCCAGCACGCCGACAACCCGGTCGACTGGTGGCCGTGGGGCGAGGCCGCGTTCGAGGAGGCACGCCGCCGCGACGTGCCGATCCTTCTCAGCGTGGGCTACGCCGCGTGCCACTGGTGCCATGTCATGGCCCACGAGTCGTTCGAGGACGATGACGTGGCCGAATACCTCAACGCCCACTTCGTCGCGGTCAAGGTGGACCGCGAGGAGCGACCGGATGTCGACGCGGTCTACATGGAGGCCACGACGCGGATGACCGGCCAGGGCGGCTGGCCGATGACGGTCTTCTGCACGCCCGACGGCGAACCGTTCTACTGCGGCACCTACTTCCCGCCCGCGCCCCGCCACGGGCTGCCCGGGTTCCGGCAACTGCTGGAGGCCGTCGCGAACACGTGGCATGTGCGCCGCGACGAAGTGCTCGCCGGCGGTGCCAAGGTCGTCGAGGAACTGGCCGCGCCGCGCGGCGGCCTGGTCGGGGCGCAACCCCCGGGCCCTGATGAACTCGACGCCGCCGCAAGCGCGTTGGCCCAGGAGTACGACGCGAAGCGCGGCGGATTCGGCGGCGCCCCCAAGTTCCCGCCGTCGATGATGCTGGAGTTTCTGCTGCGCCGGCACGCCCGCACGGCCTCCCCCGAATCCCTCGCGATGGTCGAGCACACGTGTGCGGCGATGGCCCGGGGAGGCCTGTACGACCAACTGGGCGGCGGCTTCGCACGGTACTCGGTGGACGCGGACTGGGTCGTGCCGCACTTCGAGAAGATGCTGTACGACAACGCGCTGCTGATCCGCGTCTACACCCACCTGTGGCGCGCCACCGGATCGAGCTTCGCCCGCCGGATCGCGCTGGAGAGCGCCGACTTCCTGATCCGTGAACTGCGCACACGCGAAGGCGGATTCGCCTCCGCTCTGGACGCCGACAGCCCCGACGCGTCCGGGCGGTCCGCAGAGGGCGCCTTCTACGCGTGGACGCCCGCGCAGCTTCGCGACGTGCTCGGCCCCGACGACGGCGCCTGGGCTGCCGAGTTGTTCGCGGTGACGGATGCCGGGACATTCGAGCACGGCATGTCGGTGCTGCAACTGCCCGCCGACCCCGCCGACCCGGCACGCTACGACGCGGTGCGTGAGCGCCTGTTCCGTGCCCGCGCGGATCGTACGCCCCCGGCGCGCGACGACAAGGTGGTCGCGGCCTGGAACGGGCTGGCGATCGCCGCACTTGCCGAGGCGGGCGCCCTGTTCGACCGTCCCGACCTGGTCGAGGCGGCTGTCGCGGCGGGCGACCTGCTGGTCGGCGTGCACCTCGGGGCGGCCGGGCACGGCGACGACACGTGGGGCGACCGGCTCGCCCGCACCTCACGGGACGGCCGCGCGGGCCCGAACGCCGGTGTCCTGGAGGACTACGCGGACGTCGCCGAGGGCTTCCTCGCGCTGTACGCGGTGACCTCCGACGACGCGTGGCTTACGTTCGCCGGCGTGCTCCTCGATGTGATCCTGCGTCACTTCACCGCCGAGAACGGCGAGTTCTTCGACACCGCCGACGACGCCGAGCGGTTGTTCCGGCGACCGCAGGACCCGACCGACAACGCGACGCCGTCCGGGTGGACCGCGGCGGCCGGCGCGCTGCTGACGTACGCCGCCTACACCGGCTCGCCCGAGCACCGTGACGCCGCGGGTGTCGGGCTGGGCCTCGTGCGCTCGCTCGGCCCGAGGGCGCCGCGCGCGATCGGCTGGGGTCTCGCGGTGGCCGAGGCGTGGCTCGACGGCCCCCGCGAGATCGCCGTGGTCGGGGACGCCGACGACACGGCGACGCAGGCACTGCGACGCATCGCACTGATGGCGACCGCGCCCGGCGCCGTCGTCGCCGTCGGTCCGCCTACCGCGGACGTCGCCACGCCCGGAGCCGAACCGGCAGCCGCGCCCGTGGCGTTGCTGCGCGACCGGTCCCTGCAAGGCGGGCGTCCGGCGGCGTACGTGTGCCGGCACTTCGTCTGTCGCGCGCCGACCGGCGATCCCGCGCAGCTCGCGGCCCAGGTCGGGGCCCGGGACCCGGAGCCACCGAGAGTATCCGCGACGTAGCCGCGTCGTTTCCCCGGCGGCCACAAACCGCCAGTACGGTGCTGATCATCATGAACAGTCCTTACTGGTGGCACTGGTGGCACTGGTGGCAAACGGTACAGAACGGGGCTGCGAGCCGATGCGGGAAGCCTTACGTGTCCGCCGCCGGGTGACCGCGATCCGAAGCGGCACTCCGCACCCCGCCGCAGTCGGGTTCCTCGTGATCTCGGTCGCGGTGTATCTGCTGGTCCGGGCCCTGACGCACCCGTCGATGGTCGACCTCGTCGTCTACCGTGCGGAGGGCGCGGCAGTCGCCGCCGGAGTCGATCTGTACGGCCCGCTCGCCACCCCGCACGATCTGCGCGCGACCTACCCGCCGTTCGCGGCGATGCTCTTCACGGCGTTCATCGTGCCGCCGTACGAGTTGTTGCGGGGCGTCGCGGTGGCCGGGAACATCGGGCTGCTCTTCGTCGCGGCGCTGCTGTCGTGCCGTCTGGTGGGCGTCGACGGCCGCCGCCGCACGACCGTCGCGGTGGTGGTGACCGCGCTGGGCCTGTGGGCGGAGCCGGTCTTCACGACGTTCCGGTACGGCCAGATCAACATGCTCCTGCTCGTGCTGGTCCTCGCCGACTTCGCGCGCCCGCCCACCGCCCGCACCCGCGGCGTCGCCCTCGGCGTCGCGACGGGGATCAAGGTGACGCCCGCGATCTTCGTGGTGTACCTGCTGCTGACCCGCCGCTTCCGCGAGGCCGCGGTGGCGACGGCGGCGTTCGCGGCGACCGTGGGCGTCGGGTTCGCGGCGCTCCCGGACGCGAGCAGGCGGTTCTGGGGCGACCTGGTGTTCGACCCGAACCGGGTCGGCCGCCTGGAGAACGCCGCGAACCAGTCGGTGCGCGGCGTCATCGTGCGCATCACCCACACCCGCGAGCCCGACAAGGTGTGGTTCGTACTGGTCGCCGCGGTGGCCGTCGCCGGGCTGGCGTGCGCGGTCCTGGCACACCGGCGTCTCGGGGACCGCTGGGGACTGCCGGTGTGCGCGGTGACGGGCCTGATGATGGCGCCGATCGCGTGGTCGCACCATTGGGTGTGGTGCATCCCGATCGCGGTGCTGTTGTGGGCGGACGTGCCCCGGGCGCTCGTCGCGGTGGCGGTCTTCTGGACCTTCGCGGTCTGGTACGTCCCGCACGTGCCGTTCGTCGAACTGCACTTCGCGCCGTGGCAGACCGCGCTGTCGGCCTGGTACATCGTCTTCGGCGTCGGCTTCCTCGCACTCGCCGCCCGGCAGGCCCGTCGCGCGGGCCCTGCGGTCACCCCCCTTGCAGCCCGGACTCCAGGAAGTCCAGCGCCTCATCGAGGAGTTGCGCCGGATCACCGACACAGCCCGAGTCGCCCCAGGCCGTGATCGCCTCACCGACGACCGCGCTGATCGCGGCGACGGCGTACCGCGGGCGCGCATCGTCGGTCGTGCCGCCCGAGCGTTCGAGGAAGACGCCCAGCAGCTCGTTCCAGCTCTCGGCCTGCCGGGCGTTGTCACAAACGCCGAGGCCCGCATCCGTTGCGGATGCGGGCCTCGGGCTCGGAATGTGGGTTTCGGCTCCCGGCAGGGGGCTCAGGGGGTGGATCGGGGTCGCTGGGCGGTCAGTGCGAGTAGGCCACTATCGAGACGCCGATGTAGTGGGAGGTGAAGGCCGCGAGCGTGAAGGCGTGGAACACCTCGTGGAAGCCGAACCACTTCGGCGACGGGTCGGGCCGCTTCAGCCCGTACACGACGGCCCCCAGGCTGTAGAGCGCGCCGCCGACGATCACCAGGACCAGGACCGCGACGCCGCCCTCGCGCAGGAAGTCGGGGATATAGAAGACCGCGGCCCAGCCGAGTGCCACGTACACGGGTGTGTAGAGCCATCTCGGCGCGCCGATCCAGAAGACCCGGAAACAGATGCCGGCCAGTGCGCCGCTCCACACGACCCACAGCAACGGCGAGTCCGTGCCGAAGAGAAGGATGGAAAAAGGCGTGTAGGTGCCCGCGATGATCAGAAAGATGTTCGCGTGGTCCAGGCGCCGGAGCACGGCCTCGCCGCGCGGCCCCCAGTCGCCGCGGTGGTAGAGGCCGGAGGTGCCGAAGAGCATGGCCGCCGTGAGGGCGAAGACCGCGCATGCGACTCTGGCTTTGGTGGAGTCTGCGACGCTGACCAGCACGATGCCGCCCGCCACGGCCGCCGGGAAGGTCCCGGCGTGGATCCAGCCGCGAAGCTTGGGCTTGGTGGCGCGGGGGGTGTCGGCCCCGCCGGGCGCGAGGGCGTGTACGTCCACACTCATACGGGAAGTGTACTTACGGGGACGTAGGTTACTTCTGGGTAGGACGTGAGACACGTCACGGAATATCGCGCGTCAACCCCGGTTCCTACGCCGTTCTTTGGGTCATCCGTCCGGTTTGGGGGAACAACTTCCCGGCAGGCGGCCTCCCGCCCGATCCCCCATGTGGGTGACCGCGTTAAAATCCCCGCAACCCTCAACCCCGACGCCGGGGGCTCGCCGTCCCCGGCGCGAAATGGAGCGATCGTGGCGTACGAGGCCCTTGGCCTGGACAAGGCCCCGACGAAACACAGTCAGCTGATCGAATGGGTGCGCGAGATCGCCGAGCTCACCCAGCCGGACCGGATCGAATGGTGCGACGGTTCCGAGGCGGAGTACCAGCGCCTCGCGGACCTGCTCGTCGAGAACGGCACGTTCAAGAAGCTCGACGACGTCAAGCGTCCCAACAGCTACTACGCCGCGTCCGACCCTCGGGACGTCGCGCGTGTCGAAGACCGCACCTTCATCTGCTCGGAGAAGCAGGAAGACGCAGGTCCGACGAACAACTGGGTCGCCCCGGCCGAAATGCGCGCCAAGTTCGGCGAGATATTCAAGGGCTCGATGCGTGGCCGCACGATGTACGTCGTGCCCTTCTGCATGGGCCCGCTCGGTTCGCCGCTGGCCGCCTACGGCGTCGAGATCACCGACTCCGCGTACGTCGCCGTCTCCATGCGCACGATGACGCGCATGGGCCAGCCGGTGCTGGACATCCTCGGCGAGGACGGCCCGTTCGTGAAGGCGGTGCACACCCTCGGTGCCCCGCTGGAGCCGGGCCAGGCCGACGTGCCGTGGCCGTGCAACACCGAGAAGTACATCTCGCACTTCCCCGAGAGCCGCGAGATCTGGTCCTACGGCTCCGGCTACGGCGGCAACGCCCTCCTCGGCAAAAAGTGCTACGCGCTCCGCATCGCCTCGGTCATGGCCCGTGACGAGGGCTGGATGGCCGAGCACATGCTCATCCTCAAGCTCACGCCTCCCTCCGGCGCCGAGCCCAAGTACGTCGCCGCGGCGTTCCCCTCCGCCTGCGGCAAGACCAACCTCGCGATGCTCCAGCCCACCATCCCGGGCTGGAAGGTCGAGACCATCGGCGACGACATCGCGTGGATGCGCTTCGGCGCCGACGGCCGGCTGTACGCGATCAACCCCGAGGCCGGCTTCTTCGGTGTCGCCCCCGGCACCGGCGAGGAGACCAACGCCAACGCCATCAAGACCCTCTGGGGCAACGCGGTCTTCACCAACGTCGCGCTCACCGACGACAACGACGTGTGGTGGGAGGGCCTGACCGACGAGCCCCCGGCGCACCTGACGGACTGGAAGGGCAACGACTGGACGCCGGACTCGGAGACGCCCGCGGCGCACCCGAACGCCCGGTTCACCGTCCCGGCCTCGCAGTGCCCGACCATCGCGCCCGAGTGGGAGGACCCGGCGGGTGTGCCCATCTCGGCGATCCTGTTCGGCGGTCGTCGTGCGAGCGCGGTCCCGCTGGTGACCGAGTCCTTCGACTGGCAGCACGGGGTCTTCCTGGGCGCGAACGTCGCGTCCGAGAAGACCGCCGCGGCCGAGGGCACCGTCGGCGAGCTGCGCCGCGACCCGTTCGCGATGCTGCCGTTCTGCGGCTACAACATGGGCGACTACATGGCCCACTGGCTGGAGATCGGCAAGGCGACCGACGCCTCGAAGCTGCCGAAGATCTACTACGTGAACTGGTTCCGCAAGGACGCCGACGGCAAGTTCGTCTGGCCGGGCTTCGGTGAGAACAGCCGCGTGCTCAAGTGGATCGTGGAGCGCCTCGAAGGCC
This sequence comes from Yinghuangia sp. YIM S10712, assembly GCF_051388935.1. Classification (NCBI taxonomy): domain Bacteria; kingdom Bacillati; phylum Actinomycetota; class Actinomycetes; order Kitasatosporales; family Streptomycetaceae; genus Yinghuangia; species Yinghuangia sp. YIM S10712. The sequence goes on along the minus strand of NZ_JBPKBI010000003.1, from coordinate 82,744 downwards.
TCGCCGACGGCGTCAAGACGCCGATCGGCGTGCTGCCCGGCAAGGACGCCCTGGACCTCAAGGGCCTGGAGCTGTCGGACGCCGACCTCGACCTGCTGCTCAGCGTCGACCGCGAGATCTGGAAGCAGGAGGCCGCCTTGGTGCCCGAGCACCTGGAGCGGTTCGGCTCGCACACGCCGAAGGAGCTGTGGGACGAGTACAACGCGCTCGTCGCCCGCCTGGAGGCCTGACGCGTCTCGCGCAGCGAAGTGAGTGACAGCGGCCCCGCCGATGCCGTCGGCGGGGCCCTTTCACGCGCACGACACACGCCGACACGCGGAGTCTTCACGGACTCTTCACGCCGTGCGGCCATCATGCGATTCCCGCCCGTCCGGTTGCGGGAGTAGGGTTTCGGGCGCGGGAGAGCCTGAGGGACGGAGGAGCGGCAGGTGGACATGGGCCTGCGAGACCTCGTCTACGGAGCGTACGGGCGGCGCATCGAGACGTCGCTCGCCCCCACGGACGTGCCACGCCATGTCGGCGTCATCCTGGACGGCAACCGGCGGTGGGCGAAGGCGTACGGCGAGCAGCCCGCCGAAGGGCACCGCAAGGGCGCCGACAAGATCCACGAGCTCCTCGGCTGGTGCGAGGAAGTCGGTGTCGAGGTCGTCACGCTGTGGCTGCTGTCGACCGACAACCTCAACCGGCCGCCGGACGAGCTCGCCGACCTCATGGAGATCATCGAGAACGCGGTCCGCGACCTCGCGGCCACCCGCCGCTGGCGCGTGCACCCCGTCGGTGCGCTGGACCTGCTGCCCGAGCACACCGCCCGGGTGCTCAAGGAGTCCGAGACCGCGACCGCCGACATCCACGGCGTCCTTGTCAACGTCGCGGTCGGCTACGGCGGTCGCCGCGAGATCGCCGACGCGGTCCGCTCGCTGCTCCAGGAGCACGCGGGACGCGGTACCTCGATCGAGGAACTGGCCGAGGTCCTGGACGTCGAACACATCTCCGAACACCTGTACACCCGGGGGCAGCCGGATCCCGACCTGGTGATCCGCACCTCCGGCGAACAGCGGTTGTCCGGTTTTCTTCTGTGGCAGAGCGCGCACTCGGAGTTCTACTTCTGCGAGGCCTTCTGGCCCGACTTCCGCAAGGTCGACTTCCTGCGGGCCCTTCGCGACTACGCCGCGCGCCATCGCCGTTACGGTTCCTGAGGTTTCGCGTCCTCAAACAAAGTCGTCGGCCAAATCACCAAGCGATATCCGGCTGTTCATTGCGTGAACACCGGGCAAATGATCGCCCAGTTTGTGTTGCGGCCCACCGCATAGGGAATAACCCCGCCAGAACTCGGCGGCCACCCGCCGGGTGTCGCAACGCAGGTGACCGCCCGTCACCTGCCAGGGAGGCCCTTCCGTGCGGACACAGCACCACTGCCACGGTGACAGGAGGGCCAGGCACCCGGCCCTCGGGCCAGGTCCTGGACTCCGAGCGATCAGGGCGCACGGTGCGCGCGCCCTGAAAGGGGGCGAGGCATTCCGTGGCCACGAACCAACGCCGTGCTCCGCAGCGCCGCACGTATGTTCTTGACACCAGCGTGCTGCTTGCGGATCCCGCCGCATTTCTGCGGTTCGACGAGCACGAAGTGGTCCTGCCCGTCATTGTGATCACCGAGCTGGAAGCCAAAAGGCACCACCCCGAGCTCGGTTATTTCGCCCGTCACGCATTGCGCAGCCTCGACGAACTGCGCACCGGACACGGCCGCCTGGACACCCCGATCCCGATCGGGGAGGCCGGCGGAACGCTGCGGGTGGAACTGAATCACATCGACGCGACCGTACTGCCGCCCGGTTTCCGGCTGGGCGACAACGACTCGCGCATCCTGGCGGTGGCACGCCACCTCCAGGCCGAGGGGCACGATGTCACGTTGGTCTCGAAGGACGTGCCGATGCGGGTGAAAGCATCGGCCGTCGGCCTCAATGCCGAGGAATACCGCGCCGAACTGGTCAACACCTCCGGGTGGACCGGCATGGCCGAACTCCAGGTCGCCGCACAGGATGTCGACGATCTGTTCGAATACGACCGCACCGAGATCGAGGCTGCGGCCGAACTGCCGTGCCACACCGGACTGGTGTTGGTCAGCGAACGCGGCAAGGCACTGGCCCGCGTGACCGCCGACAAGCAGGTGCGCCTGGTACGCGGCGACCGCGAGGTCTTCGGCCTGCACGGCCGCAGCGCCGAACAGCGCATAGCGCTCGACCTGTTGCTCGACCCGGACGTCGGCATCGTCTCGCTCGGCGGACGCGCGGGCACCGGCAAGTCGGCGCTGGCGATGTGCGCGGGCCTGGAGGCCGTGCTGGAGCGGCGGCAGCACCGCAAGGTGATGGTCTTCCGCCCGCTGTACGCGGTGGGCGGCCAGGAGCTCGGCTATCTGCCCGGTACCGAGAACGAGAAGATGGGCCCGTGGGCGCAGGCCGTCTACGACACGCTCTCCGCGGTCACCACCGCGGACGTCATCGAAGAGGTCGTCGGACGCGGGATGTTGGAGGTCCTGCCGCTCACCCACATCCGAGGACGCTCGCTGCACGACGCGTTCGTCATCGTCGACGAGGCCCAGTCGCTCGAACGCAACGTGCTGCTGACCGTGTTGTCACGCATCGGGGCCAACTCGCGGGTGGTGCTCACCCACGACATCGCCCAGCGCGACAACTTGCGCGTCGGCCGGCACGACGGCGTCGTGGCGGTGGTCGAAAAGCTCAAGGGCCACCCGCTGTTCGCGCACATCACGCTCAGCCGTTCGGAGCGTTCGCCCATCGCGGCGCTCGTCACCGAGATGTTGGAAGACCTTCCGGCATAGAAGCGACGCATCGCCCAAAGGTCCGGGGGCACCGTTCGTACGGTGCCCCCGGACCTTTGTGACGAACACTTGCCGTGGCGGGCGCCTTGGCCGCGCAATGCCCGTGCGGGCAAACCCCCGAGCGTAATCCTCGTCACAACTGCCCTGCCCGAGAACCGACTTGTTGCCGGTCCCGGCATTATTGTGACTTTCGACACGCGTGGGGAAATTGCCTTCGCATACAAGCCTGGGGCAGGCTCGGGGACTTGTAGGACCCCGCGTACGGCTGGGTGTGCCGCTCCAGGGTGGACACACCGGTGACATTTCGTCACAAAGCACCATGCACAACCCTTTTGGCCGCCGTACGCCGCCCGAAGTCAGTGTCGTCCCCCGCGTGGGGCCGGCCGGGCCCGTGCTTCCCGTGACCAGTACGTAGGGGAGGCCCGCGACCGGGGTGAGGCACGTCTGCGGCCGTCAGGCTGCGGACGACTGCGGAAGGATTTTGTGTGAGCCGGGTTTCGGTCCGGGGGATAGCCGTGGCCTCCGCCACGGCGGTGACGGCGGTCGGCGCTGTCGTCGGTATCACGGGTACCGGTGCGACCACCTCCAACGCCCAGACGGTCGACACCGCGAGCACCACGACCAAGCTGCTCGATGTGCCGGGCACCACCCAGGCGCAGCAGGTCAGCAGCGGTGTTCTTCAGCAGGCGGACGCCCAGACCGCCGCTTACGACGCAGCCCAGCGCTTCGCCGCCGCCGAGGCGGCGCGCATCCAGGCGGAGCAGAAGGCAGCCGCCGAGAAGGCGGCTGCCGAGAAGGCCGCGGCGGAGAAGAAGGCCGCCGAGGCCAGGGCCGCCGCGGAAAAGGCCGCAGCCGAGAAGGCGGCGGCGGAGAAGAAGGCCGCCGAGGAGCGCGCTGCCGCCGAGGCGGCGAGCCGCGACGAGGAGCGCACTCCGGTCACCTCGGGCGACCCGAAGGCGATCGCGCGTTCGATGATCGCGAGCGACGCGCAGTACACGTGCTTCAGCAACATCGTCTCGCGCGAGAGCGGTTGGAGCGTCACCGCCACCAACCCGTCCTCGGGCGCGTACGGCCTGATGCAGGCCCTGCCCGCGTCGAAGTACGCGACGGCAGGGTCGGACTGGCGCACCAACGCCGCGACGCAGATCAAGTGGGGGTTGAACTACATGAACACCCGCTACGGCAGCCCGTGTGAGGCGTGGGCGTTCTGGCAGGAGAACCACTGGTACTGAGCGGGTCCGTACCCGCGCGGGGCACTGCGACGCCCTGTGCGCCCGCCTGAGGCCA
>NZ_JBPKBI010000003.1:53377-78472 GCF_051388935.1 Yinghuangia sp. YIM S10712 | reverse complement strand
GATCGAGAGACCGGCAGGGCTTGTTCGCATGGAACGCTTGCCTGCGCGTCTCCGCGCTCGTGCGTGCGTGCCGACGCTTCACAGCGCCGGACATCTGCGGAGTGCCCGTTCGGCCCTGCGGCGTCGGCCGGGGCGTCGGGCGGATCTTCTCTTGGCGGCCCGGTGGTGGTGACCAGCGCACCGACCGGGTCGGGGTGAGGCTGTGCGGCTCGGCGGAAGGGCTCCGAGACGCACGAAGGCCTTGATACCCGACCAGGTCGGGAGCAAACCAGACACCCGACCAACACCCGACCGACACCCGAGGGGCACACCGAGCGGCATACCGAGGGGCACACCGAGCGGCATACCGAGGGGCACACCGAGGGCGCCGAACGGGACGGCCCGGTGGCTCCGGGACCGCCTTTCGGCCCGGGGATCCGGGCCCGGGAGCGTCCGTCAGATGCGCTCGATGATCGTGCCGGACGCGTTCGCGCCGCCCGCGCACATCGTGACCAGCGCGGTGCTCCCGCCGGTCCGCTCCAACTCGTGCAGCGCGGTGGTCAGCAGGCGCGCCCCGGTCGAGCCCACGGGGTGGCCGAGGGCGATGGCGCCGCCGTTGACGTTCAGCTTGTCCGGGTCGGCACCCTGGACGCGGGTCCACGACAGGACCACCGACGCGAAGGCCTCGTTGACCTCGTACAGGTCGATGTCGGACAGCTTCATGCCGGACCGGGCGAGCAGGCGCTCGGTGGCGTCGTTCGGGCCGTCGAGATGGTAGTAGGGGTCGGCGCCGACGAGGCACTGGGCGACGATGCGGGCGCGCGGGCGCAGGCCGAGGGCGCGCGCCCGGTCCTCGTCCATCAGCAGCAGGGCCGCGGCGCCGTCGGATATCTGCGACGACGTGCCCGCGGTGTGGATGCCGTCCGGGAGCACGGGTGCCAGCCCGGCCAGCGCCTCCGCGGTCGTCTTGCGCAGGCCCTGGTCGGTCGTCACCGTGGCGGTCTCCCCGGTCGGTTTGCCGTCGGCGTCCAGGACCGGTGCCTCGACGGGGACGACCTGCGTGGCGAACCGCCCCTCGTCCCAAGCACGTTGCGCGTTGGCCTGGGAGCGGAGGCCGAGGGCGTCGGTGTCGGCGCGCGTGATGCCGCGGTTGCGCGCGATGCGCTCGGCGGCGGTGAACTGGTCGGGCAGGTCGATCGCCCAGTCGTCGGGCTTTGACTTCTGGCCGGGTTTGGCGGTGTGGCCGAGCGGGTTGCGGCTCATCGACTCGATGCCGCACGCGACGCCGGCCTCGACGGCGCCGGCCGCGATGAGGCCCGCGATCAGGTGCACGGACTGCTGGGCCGAGCCGCACTGGCAGTCGATGGTGGTGCCGCCCGTGCGTTCGGGGAGCCCCGCGTACAGCCAGGCGTGGCGCACGATGTCGCCGGACTGCTCGCCGGCCTGGGTGACGCAGCCGCCGATCGCCTGGTCGACGAGGACGGGGTCGATGCCGGACCGCTCGACCACCGCGCGCTGGGCCGCGGCCAGCAGTTGCACGGGATGGAGCCCGGCAAGACGGCCGTTGCGCTTGCCGATGGGGGTGCGTACGGCCTCGACGATGACGGGGTTGCCCACGCTGCGCTCCTCGGATCTGCCGCGGTCTGTCAGGCGGGATCGCCCGACAGTTTGTGTGACTTGGTCAAGGATCTGGGGTGGGTTCACCGTACGGCCCGGCGGCGGAGCGGACAACCCCTCGAACTGCGTGCGCCCCAACCGCGCCCCAGTGCGCGCTGCCGTGGCGCAAGTTGCCACCGAAAGTCCTGAGGCCGCAGTGGCTTGACGGGCGTGCGCACATACCCTTCCTGGTGTGAACAGCGAGGGGGAGAACGGCCGCATGCGCACGCATACCCGGCCCGTGGACCGCCGTTCCGAAATCCTGCGGCACGCTTGCGCGCTTTTCGCCCGGCAGGGGTACGGCGGTACGACGGTCCGTCAGATCGCAGAAGCCGCAAAGCTGTTGTCCGGCAGCCTGTACCACCACTTTCCGTCGAAGGAAGCGATACTCCTCGACATCCTGGAGGACTTCTTCGCCGAGACACTCGCCCGGCACCGCAGCACACTCGACGGCGAAAAGGATCCGATCGCGGCGCTGCGCGGACTGATCCGGGCCACGCTGGCGGTCATCGTCCGCAACCCCGAGGCGGCCGTCGTGGTCGTGGGGGAGTGCCGCAGGCTGGCCCTGACCGAGCGGGCCCAGTGGCTGTCCGAGCGCACCGCGCGGAACACCGAGGTCTGGCACAAGGTGATCGCCGAGGGCGTGCGAACCGGCAGGCTGCGCGCGGACCTTGAGGCGGAGACCGCGGCGCACGTCGTGCAGACGGCGGTGTGGGCGATGGCCCAGTGGTACCGCGCGGCCGGCCGCTACGACCCCGACGAGGCGTCCCACGTGCTCGTCGACCTTTTCGTGCACGGCGTCGCGCGGCCGGACGCGTACCGCCGCCGCGACATGCGCGCCATCCTGGGCGACACGGCGGTGCGCCTGCCGGCCGCGCCCGCGCTCGTCCGCCGGGCACGGCCGACCGAGGGGGCCGACGCCCGGGTGCGGATCGGCCACGCGGCCGGACTGCTGTTCGCCCGGCAGGGCTACGCGGTGACCACCACGCGGCAGATCGCCGAACTGGCCGGCGTGCCGGTGGGCAGCCTCGCCCATCACATCGGCAGCAAGGAGCGGCTGCTCGCCGACATGCTGGCCGGGTTCTTCCAGGAACTGCTGGACGGGTTCGACCGCGACGAGGCGGCCGGGACACGGCCGCGCCGGCGCTTCGAAGGCCTGGTCGCGCGGACCGTCGAGGGCCTGGCCGGGCACGGTGTCGCGTCGGTCATGCTGCTCAACGAGGCGTCCGCCGAGGACGTGCCCACGGCCGAGCTCCGCCGCCTGCTCGGCGCCGTCGAAGACGTGTGGACGCGGGTGATCACCGACGGAATGCGCGACCGCGACTTCCGCGCGGACCTCGACCCGGTGTTCGTGCAGCGCGTCGTGCGCACGGCGATCTCGACGAGCAGCGTCGCGTACCCCGCGCTGCCGGTGCCGGACGTCACCGCGCTCTACCAGGAGATCGTGCTCGGCGGGATCGGCGCCCGGCCCGAGTGACGCCGGTTGTGGAACGCGGAACGGGCGGTACGGAACCCGTGTGGGTTTCCGTACCGCCCGCTCGTCGACCGGACGGAGTCGCGGGTCAGCCGGCGAGCTGCCCCTCGGACTCCAGCGTCACGCCGACCGCGTTGAGCACCGCGGCGATCTTGATCGCCTCCTGGATGGTCTCGCGCGGCACGCCCTCCTTGCGGAGGACCTGCTCGTGCGACTCCAGGCAGCGCCCGCAGCCGTTGATCGCCGACACCGCGAGCGACCACAGCTCGAAGTCGGCCTTCGGTGCGCCGGGGTTGGCCATGACGTTCATGCGGAGCCCGGCACGCAGGTTGCCGTACTCGGGGTCGCCGATGAGGTGCATGGCGCGGTAGTACACGTTGTTCATCGCCATGATGGCCGCGGCGGCCTTCGCGGCGGTGAACGCCTCCTCGGAGAGGTGGCCCTTCGCCTCCGGTTCCAGCTCACGCAGCACCTTCGGGCTGCGCGACGCGATCGCGCAGGCCAGCACGGTGCCCCAGAGCGTCTGCTCGGGAAGCTTGGAGTTGCCGATGACCGAGCCCAGGTTGAGCTTGAGGTCCTTGGCGAACTCCGGGAGTTCGGCCTTCAGGACGTCCAGACCCATGCGTCAGCCCGCCATCAGAGCGGCGGCGTCGAGGGTCTCGCTGCCCTTCTGCCAGTTGCAGGGGCACAGCTCGTCGGTCTGGAGGGCGTCGAGGACACGCAGGACCTCGTCGGGGTTACGGCCCACCGAACCCGCGGTCACCATGACGAACTGGATCTCGTTGTTCGGGTCGACGATGAACACCGCGCGGTCCGCGACACCGTCGGCGTTCAGCACACCGGCGGCCGAGGACAGCTCGCGCTTCAGGTCGCTCAGCATCGGGAACGGCAGGTCGCGCAGGTCCGGGTGGTCCTTGCGCCACGCGAAGTGCACGAACTCCGAGTCGGTCGACACGCCGAGGACCTGCGCGTCACGGTCGGCGAACTCCTCGTTGAGGCGGCCGAACGCGGCGATCTCCGTGGGACAGACGAACGTGAAGTCCTTCGGCCAGAAGAAGACGACGCGCCACTTGCCTTCGTACGACTTGTGCGTGATCTGCTCGAAGGCCTTGTCGGCGTCGAGGGAGACGCAGGCGGTCAGGTCGTACTCGGGGAACTGGTTACCGACAGTAAGCACTGGTGCTCCTCCGCGATGGTGCCCGGCCGGCCCGTTCGGCCGCCCGGTCGGACGTACGCGGATCAAGGTGCCATGTTTTCATTGATCAGGGAAATAGCTTCCGACTGATCATTTGATAGGGAGTAGTTATCAGTACGCGCATGCCGACGATCTCGCAGCTCAGGGCCTTCGCGGCGGTGGCCGACCACCTGCACTTCCGAGACGCCGCAGCGGTGGTCGGGACGAGCCAGCCGGCGCTGTCCGGTGCGGTCGCGACGCTGGAGGAGACCCTGGGGGCACAGCTTGTGGAACGTACCACGCGGCGTGTCCTCTTGACTCCAGCCGGAGAAAGGGTCGCCCGGCACGCACGCAGAGTGCTCGACGCGCTCGACGACCTCCTGGAGGAGGCCGAGGCGGCCCGGCGTCCCTTCACCGGGCCGCTGCACCTGGGCGTCATCCCGACCGTCGCGCCTTACGTGCTGCCGACGCTGCTGCGGTTGGCGCGCGGCGAATACCCGGAGCTTGAGCTGTTCGTCCACGAGGAGCAGACCAACTCCCTTTTGGACGGCCTGACTTCCGGGCGCCTTGACCTCCTGGTGCTCGCGCTCCCGGCGGACATCACGGGCATCGAGGAAATACCGCTCTACGACGAGGACTTCACCCTCGTCGTCCCGGAGGGCGACAAACTCGCCGGCCGTTCGGACGTACCCCGCGCGGCACTTCGCGACCTCGACGTGCTGCTTCTCGACGAGGGCCACTGCCTGCGCGACCAGGCCCTGGACGTGTGCCGCGAGGTCGGCGCATCCGAAGCGGGCGCGACCCGGGCGGCAAGCCTCCCGACCCTCGTCCAACTCGTGGCCGGCGGCCTCGGCGTCACGCTCCTGCCGGAGACGGCCATAAACGTCGAGACCCGCCCCGGATCGCAACTCGCCGTCGCACGCTTCGCGGAGCCCGCCCCTCGGCGACGGATAGGCCTGGTCATGCGGGCGAGCACGGGGCGCGCGGCGGAATTCCGGGAGTTGGCGGAGTCGTTGCGAAGTGCGGTGGCAGGGCTGCCGGTCCGGGTGGTGGGGAGCTGAGCGGGAGAACGGAGCGTGGTGCGATGCTCAATTCGTTTGTGAGGTTTCCGCCGGCAGTACGACCTTGTGCACTTCGTATCCGTCGTCCAGCAGCACCGGATTCGCGATGCGGAAGTCCACCAGCTCGATGAACTTCGGATCGGTCACCACCAGCAGCAACTGCTCCATGGTGATGGGTGGTTCCGCGTTCGGGTCCGTGGAATAAACGCCGAAGCCGACGCTGTGGGATTTGTAGACGAACGTTGCGTTGGGCGCCATGGGCGGATTTGGCTGCATGACGGCCGCGAGGTCGCCGTTCGGCAACCTTTTGGTGAGGCAGCCGGGCCGTCCGGTGCAGTCGAGCGTTCCCGCCCCTGCATCCGCGGGGTCGATTCGGAAGGTGATCGGGTAGGTGAATCGGTCGTCGGCGATCTGGAATCCGTTGAGATCGAAGTCCGTCACCTGCATGCTGCCCAGCTCCGGCGGCAGCAACTGTTGCAGAACGTCGGCCGCCTTCTGTTTGTACGCGTACTGAACTTCTTCCTGTTCCTTCGTCAGCGGGGTCCGGTCGTCTTCCGCCGTCGGCGGAACGTGCACGACCGGGTAGGCGGTGGTCGGTGGCGCCAGTGAGGGGCCGGCCGTGGGCCAGCTTGTCGGGCGCAGCGGTGAGGTCACCGAGTACTGCGACGCGGCGGAGGGCGTCTTGCCGTCGTTCCATACCGGGGCAACGAGCGCGGCGGGTGTGAGGACGACGACGGCAGCGGTGACGGCGATCGCGCCGTTGCGCGTGCGGGCGAGATGCGCGGACTGTTTTCCCCGCCGCAGTGCCTCAGGCGCCAGGTCTGGTGTGGGGCCGAGTTCGTCGGCCGTGCTCGCGAGGAGCCGTCGGAGTTGGTCTTCCTGCATTCGGTCCTCCGAATTCGGGCGTGCGTCACCGATGAAGTGTGTTGACTCTGTGTCAGCAGTCGTTGCGTGTCAGGTCGTTCGTGATGTCGCCGGGCAGAAGTTCGCGAAGTCTGGCGAGTGCGCGCGAGGACTGGCTCTTGACGTTGCCCTCGCTGCATCCGAGGAGCGCCGCCGTCGCCTCGACGCTCAGGTCCTCCCAGTAGCGCAGGACGACGACGGCCCGGGCGCGGGGTGCCAGTTGGGCCATGGCCTCCAAGAGGCTCAGGCGTACATCGGGCCGGTCCGGCGCGGTGGGCGGGTCGAGCTTTTCGTGGAGCGTGCGTTCGTGGCGTGAACGGCGTTGCTCGTGCAGGAATATGCGCACCATGACGGAGCGCGCGTACGCGTCCACGCTGTCCGCGCGCTGGGCGTGCTTCCAGTGGCGGAACAGCCGGGTGAACGTCGACTGCGCGAGGTCCTGGGCGCGATCGCGGTCACCACACAGCAGGTAGGCCGTGCGCAGCAGCCGGTCCTGCCTGGCGCGGACGTAGTCCGTGAAGTCCCGTGCGCGGTCCATGCGTCCCCCTGTCTTCGCGTCACCCGGGTAGGAGCCGAGAAGTCCGAAGAAGGTTGCAGGGCCTTTCGTGGGTCAGCGCAGGGCGCCGGCGTCCAGGGCGGTGGCCATGCGGGTGATGATCTCGTTCAGGATCGGGCGGGACGTGGCGAGGTTGAGACGGACGAAGCCCTTGCCGGTGTCGCCGAAGCGGCTGCCGTCGGAGAGGGCGACGCGGCCGTTGTCGAGGAAGAACGCGGCGGGGTCGGCGAGGCCGAGGGCGCGGCAGTCGAGCCAGGCCAGGTAGGTCCCCTCGGGGGTGCGGTGGGTGAGTTGCGGCATGTGCTTCGCGACCGCGTCGGCCAGTGCCCGGCGGTTGCCGTCGAGGTAGCGGATGGTGTCGGCGAGCCACGGGCCGCCGTGGTCGTACGCGGCGATCTGGGCGGAGATGCCGAGTGTCGTGGCGCCGTTGCGGGCGATGTCGGGCAGCGCCCACCACGTCGCCGCGGCGGCGGTGTCGCCGAGCACCACTTGCGCGCACTTGAGACCGGCGAGGTTCCAGGCCTTGGAGGCGGACGTGACCGTGACGGTGTGGGACGCGGCGGCCGGGTGGAGCGACGCGTAGGGGATGTGCGTTTCACCCGGCATCACCAGCGGGGCGTGGATCTCGTCGGAGATCACGCGTGCGCCGTGGAAGTCGACCACCTGGGCGAGTTCGAGGAGTTCCGGACGGGTGAAGACGCGTCCGACGGGGTTGTAGGGGTTGCACAGCAGCACGGTCCGGGCGCCTTCCGCGAGGGCGCGGCCGATGGCTTCGATGTCGAGTATGGGCCGGTCCCCGGGCACCTCGGCGGTGGTGAGCGGCACCGTGGCGACGGGCCGTCCGGAGCGCGCGACGACGTCGAAGAACGGCGGGTAGGAGGGGACCGGGACCACGACGGGGGAGCCCGGGGGCGAGAAGACTTCGAGGGCCAGTTCGATGCCGCGTACGACGTCCGGCACGAGGCCGACCCGCGACGGGTCGATGTGCCAGTCCCAGGCCCGTGCGGCGTAGGTCGCGAACGCGTCGGGGAGGCCGGTGCCCGCATCGTCGTCCGGATAGCCGAAGTCCTCGCGGCGGACGGCGTCGAGCACCGCCTCGCGGATCGGCTCGGCGACGGCGAAGTCCATCTCGGCCACCCAGGCGGCGAGGACGTCGTTCGGGACGGCCCGCCATTTGACGGTCCGCCGCCGCCGCAGCGCGGATATATCGACATCGTCGTGCATGGGAACAGTGTGCACGGCCGAGCGGGTCCGGGGCGTGGGCGGTGCGCTGGGGCGGGTGGGTCAGCGAATGAAAATGGACGTGTCGAGGACGCCGCCGAAGGGTTCCGGGAAGGGGATCTTGCCTCCGAACGCAACCCTGGTCATCGCACGGTATTTGCCGTCTTCCGGGTGGCAGTAGAGCGTCACGTGTGAGTTCTCCGGGTCGATCAGCAGGAAAAGCGGGACCGGCCCGGACGCGTAACCCATGGGCTTGACGAACCGATCGTCGCGTTTGCTGCTACGGGACACGACCTCGACGACGAGATGGAAAACGGAAGCCGGGAACTTCCACTGGTGGTCCTCGTCACGGACCGCTTCGTCGACGACGGCGAGGTCCGGGATGTACATGTTCCCTTCGGGCATCTCAGGCAACGAGATGGTCAACGGGGATCGCGGCACAGCGGTGCCCTCGGGCCTGTTCGTGTCCAGGAAGCAGTCGTACAACTGGTCCAGAATGAAGCCGTGTCGGCCCACGAGTGTCGGTGACAAGACGATCGCCCCTTCGATCAACTCGGCCCGGAACCCGGCAGGCGGTTCGAAGGTCTCGAAGAACGCCTGGACATCGAGGTCTTCGTCCGTGTCGATGCGAACCACGGTGCGTGCCTCCTCGGCAATCAGGGTCATGTCACTCCTTCCGCAGAGTATGCCGGGACAACCTTTCGTCGCCGAGCCTGACAAATTCCCGTGACACGGGGCGGAGAAATAAACATTCTTCACTCGAAAGGTGAAGAAGTCAGATGATCTTCTCTTGCGTCGCCCAGTCGGCGGGCAACTCCGGCAGCGGCCAAGACGGGTCCGGGCGGAAGCTCTGCCAGTTCTCGCTGAACGGCGGGCCCCACGCGCGCACGGCCTCGACCGCGCGACGGCCGTACGCGTAGATCTCCGCCACGTCGGTGTCGTCGAAGCGGCCCGCGTCGCGGGAGGCGGCGAGTTCGTCCTCGTCCTTGAACTGCCAGCGGCGGTCGGGGGTCACCCAGACGTCGAGGACCAGGTCCTCGGTGTCGACGCCGCCGGACCAGCGTTCGCGGGGGCGTTCGAGGTTGATGTACCAGCCGTTGAAACGCCAGTCGGGGGACCAGAAGAGCCACACCGACCACGGCTCGCCCGGACGGGCGAGCATGAGGACGCCGTTGCCGGTCCACGCCTCCACGGCGGGGACGCGGCCGAGGCGGAAGCGCTGGTCGAGAGGGGCCGAGCGGATGTCCGAGCCGTCCGGAAGGACCGGTTTGACGCGCCGGGTGCCGCCCGCGAGCCACACCGCGAGCTGGTCGGGGTCGTCGCGTACGACCGTGACCGGCCGACAGTCGAGCACCTGTCCGAATCTGAGATAGCGCCACAGGATCCGGTCGCCGGGGGACCACGCCTCCGGCGGCCGGACGTGCTGAGCGTCGGTCGCCTCCGTCATGCCCGGATGCTACGGCCCGGGGGCGTCGGCAGGGGGCAAGTCGAGCCATCACCCGACCTGTCGTTTGTCGCGTTCTGCAGGTTTGGGGCGGGGAACGGCCTGCTGGTCAGGGGCGCGTCATGCGCAGCACGTCGAGTGCCTCGTCGAGCTGGGCCTCGGTCAGGCGCCCGGCGTCGAGGTGGCCGCGTTCGATCACCACGTCGCGGATCGTGCGGCGTTCGGTGAGTGCCTGCTTGGCGATGCGGGCGGCTTCCTCGTAGCCGAGGTACTTGTTGAGCGGCGTGACGATCGACGGGGAGCTCTCGGCGTTCTCGCGCAGACGTTCGACGTCCGCGGTGATGCCGGCGATCGTCCGGTCGGCGAAGACCCGCGAGACGGCCGCGAGGAGGCGGATCGACTCCAGGATGTTGCGGGCCATCACCGGCATCATCACGTTGAGTTCGAAGTTGCCCGCCGCACCGCCGAACGCCACGGCCGCGTCGTTGCCGACGACCTGGGCGACGACTTGGCCGACCGCCTCCGGGATCACCGGGTTGACCTTGCCCGGCATGATCGAGCTGCCCGGTTGCAGGTCCGGCAACCGGATCTCGGCGAGGCCGGTGCGTGGCCCCGAACCCATCCAGCGGATGTCGTTGGCGATCTTGTTGAGGCCGACGGCGATGGTCCGCAACTGCCCGGACAACTCGACCAGCGCATCACGCGCGCCCTGCGCCTCGAAGTGGTCGCGGGCCTCGGTGAACGGGAGCCCGGTGGCCGCCGCGAGAGCGTCGACGACGCGGGCCGAGAAGCCGCGCGGGGTGTTGATGCCGGTGCCGACCGCGGTGCCGCCCAGCGGGAGTTCGATGACGCGGGGAAGCGTCGCCTCCAGGCGTTCCACGCCGTACCGCACCTGGGCGGCGTAGCCGCCGAACTCCTGGCCGAGCGTGACCGGGGTCGCGTCCATCAGATGCGTGCGCCCGGATTTGACGACGCCGGCGAAATCCGCGGCCTTGTGGCCGAGAGCGCCCGAGAGGTGGATGAGCGCCGGGATCAGGTCGTGCACGACGGCGGTCGCCGCGGCGACGTGGATCGAGGACGGGAAAGTGTCGTTGGACGACTGCGAAGCGTTGACGTGGTCATTCGGGTGCACGTCGCGGCCGAGGCGTGCGGTGGCCAGCGTCGCGAGGACTTCGTTCATGTTCATGTTGGACGACGTGCCCGAGCCCGTCTGGAACACGTCGACGGGGAACTGGTCGTCCCAGCGCCCCTCGACGACCTCCGCCGCGGCCTCCTGGACGGCCTCGGCGATGTCCCGGTCCAGCACGCCCATGTCGGCGTTCACCCGCGCGGCAGCCGCCTTGATGCGGGCCAGCGCCGCGATGTGCGCGTGTTCCAGGGTGCCGCCCGAGATCGGGAAGTTCTCGACCGCCCGCTGCGTCTGCGCCCGCCACTTGGCGTGCGCCGGAACGCGTACCTCGCCCATCGAGTCGCGCTCGACGCGGTGCGTCGCCCCGGCGGGCCGGTTGTCGTCGCTCATCAGTTCCTCCATTGCGGGCGGTGCGTCCTCGGCGACAACTCCGCGCCCCGTCGGCGCTGTTCCCGCAGGCGTACGGGGCCGCGGCGTCAGCCCAACAGCAGTACGTGCAGTGTGGGCGAACCATGGGAGTCCTCGTGCGTACGGTCCGTCGCGCTCCCGCCGGTCGCGGCGAGACCGCTGATCCAGGTCTGGGGGCGCGTCGGATCGAGGCGGGCGACCGCCTCGGGGACGGTGCCGACGATCTGTTCGGACCGGACCACGCACAGGTGGTGGTCGGGCAGCAGCGACAGCACCCGGCGGCCTTGGTCCGGCCCGCCGTCCAGCACGATCGTCCCGGTCTCGGCGATCGCCAGCGCGCAGCCGGTCACCACGCCGTCCACACGCTGGAGTTGACGGTCCGTCAGCGGTGGCTCGTCGCGGAGGAACTCGATGCCGGTCGCGGCCAACCAGGCGATTCTTCGGCCGGGCGGGGCGACCAGCCGCCGCACCCCCGCGCGGTGCAGCAGCCCGGCCGCCGTGGGAACCATGGTGAAGGCGTTGGCACGCACCACGACGGCCCCGCGCTCGGCCATCCGTTCGGCGAACAGCGCGACCAAATCGGTGCCTTCGGCGCGACCGTGGCGGTAACCGCGGTCCACGTCGACCCGGACCGGCGGTTCGCCGTCGCCCAGCGCGGTGTGCAGCCGCGCCATGATCTCGGCCTTCGCGCCGGTCGGCAGACCCGGCGAGGAGTGCGGCAGGTTGGCGCGGTCGGGGGTGGCGGTGTGCGGACCGGGGCCGGTGAGGTCGACGTGTTCGAGTTCGGTGTGCGACGCGTGGGTGTCGGGCGTCGTCATGATTCCTCCCGCGGGCTCTCCGACTGATCGCCCGAAGCGCCTTCGTCCAGACCTCCGTTGGTGCGCTTGAACCAGGCCCGGAACGACTCCGGCGGCGGCGCCGGCGCGTCGCGGTCGGCCGTCCATGCGGCGAGCGGGCCGGCGAGCAGGCGCGGAACGCGGCCGATCCGCCCCGAGCGGCCCACGACGCGACGGCCCAGCGCTGCGGCGTGCTGCGCGAGGCCGAGCCGCCACGGTTCGGCGAAGCCCCACCCCGCCGCCTTCATCGCGGCCTTCTCCCCCCGTCGCGCGGGACCGCGCCCGAGGTCGGTGAGCTGCGCGCGCTGGTGGGTCAGAACGCCCGGGATGTCGATGCGCACCGGGCAGACGTCGAAGCACGCGCCGCACAGGGTCGAGGCATACGGCAGCGACGCGGTCTGCGGGTCGACACTGTGCCGGTTGAGGCCGCGCAACTGCGGGGTGAGGATCGCACCGATCGGGCCCGTGTGGGCCGAGCCGTACGGCTGCCCGCCGACCCGCTCGTACACGGGGCACACGGGCAGGCACGCCGAGCAGCCGATGCAGCGCAGCGCCTGCCGTCCCACCGGGTCGGCCAGCACGTCGCTGCGCCCGTTGTCGAGCAGCACCAGATGGAAGCTGCGCGGCCCGTCGCCCGAGGTCACGCCGGTCCACATCGAGGTGTACGCGGCCATCCGCTCGCCGGTCGAGCGCGGCAGCAGTTGCAGGAAGACCTCCGCGTCGCGCCACGTCGGGATGACCTGTTCGATGCCGAGCACGGTGACCAGGGCGTCGGGGAGTGCCGAGCACAGGCGTCCGCCGGCGGCGGACTCGGCGGCGCACACCGTCCCGGTCTCCGCGATCGCGAAGTCGGCGCGGGCGACGGCGACTTTGACGTGCGCGATCACGTCGCGCAGATCGCGTCGCGTCGCCTTCTCGGTGCCGGTGGGACGGACGGGACGCGTGTCGGATGCCCCGGCAGCGGCGGTTTTGCGCGCGAGGCGGCCGCGCGGCCCGGTCCGGTGGCGGCGGACAGCCGGAACGACGGTGTGCGCTCGCGGCTGCCGCCCCGATTGCGTCGCCGACTGTGCCGGGTCCGTCTCCCACGCGCGGATGCCGGCCTTGGCCAGCGCCTCGGTCAGGCCGATCTCGCGTGTCGTGGTCGACGCGGTCGTGACCACCTGGGCGGCGGCGTGTTCGCGGGCGATGCCGACGATGACGGCGTTCGCCTCGTCCGCGTCGCGGGCCCAGTGCACGGTGCCGCCGGCGGCGGTGACCGATGCCTCCAACGCGTCGAGGTGACGCGGCAGTTGCGCGAGGACACCGTCCTTGATCGCGGCACCCGCGAGGCGCAGCTTCTCCCACACGAACGGCGGGAGCTCGTCCACGACTTCGGCGCGCCGGCTGCGGAACGCCCGGGTCTCCTCGCGCAGGTTGTCACCCATCGCGGTGTCGGCGAGTGCGTCGTGCGCGGCCTTCGGGAACGGCGGCATGCCGAGGAAGGCGGGTTCGCGGCGTGCCGTCGTCATCCTGCGGCCCCCGCGCGTGGGTGGGCCGGGGCCGGATGAACCGGGTCGAGGGACGCGCGGGCCAGGTCGTCCGACGGATAGGCCGTCAGCCCCGGAAGCGGCGCGGTGGCGGCCAGGATGTCGGCGAGGTGCATCGTGCGCACGCGGCTGCCCTGCCGTGACAGGAGCCCCCCGATGTGCGCGAGGCACGAGTTGTCCGCCGCGCACAGCACCTGAGCCCCCGACGCCGTGACGGCCGCGGCCTTGTCGGCGCCCATAGCGGTCGAGGTCTCGGCGTTGTCCAGCGCGAACGTGCCGCCGAAGCCGCAGCATTCGTCGGCGTGCGGCAGTTCCGCCAGGCGCAGTCCGCGCACTTTGCGCAGCAGCCGCAAAGGCCGGTCTCCGACACCGAGCACCCGGGCAGAGTGGCAGGTCGGCTGATAGGCGACGGTGTGCGGAAAGAACGCCCCGACGTCCTCGACGCCGAGCACGTCGACCAGGAACTCGCCGAACTCGAACACCCGCGGTGCCACCGCGTCGGCGCGCGCCCGGTGGACGTCGGCGCGCTTGTCGTCCGCGTCCCGGGCAAGCAGCGGGTGGCGGTTGCGGGCCATCGCGGCGCAGGACGCCGACGGCGTCACGACCACGTCGTACGGCGCGAAGGTGGAGGCGAACGCGCGGGCGAGGGGCAGGGCCTCGCGCCGGTGGCCGGCGTCGAAGTGCATCCGGCCGCAGCACGTCTGCGCGTAGGGGAACGCGACTTCGTGGCCGAGCCGACGCAGCAGCCGCACGACGGATTTCCCGGTCTCGGGGAACAATGTGTCGTTGAAACAGGTGATGAAAAGGGCAATCCGCACGAGTCACCTCCTTCGTCGAGACTAAGCGCGGCCGTGGGAGAGTGCCCGGTGATGGCCCGGCCGTCCCGCGTCCCCTTTCCGGCTGTCCCACGGCCGCCTCCGCACACCCGGCCACGGTGCCGCTTGGACCGCTGCCCGCCCTGCCGCCCCACAGTCGTACGAGCGGCCGTAGGGTCTGCGCATGACGTGGAGGACGGCGCTCACCCGCCGCTTGCCCGGGACACGCCGGGCCCGGCTCGTGACCGTCGTCGTCGCGGCCCTGGCAATCCTGGCGCTCGGCTCGGTCGTGCTGACCTCGGGCGGCGGCGGCGAACCGCCCGTGCGCAGCAGCGACCAGCGCGTGGCCGTCGCCGCGGCACCAGGCTCGGCCGACCGCATCGAACTCGACACCTCGGTGTTCTGGCCGGACACCGACGGGCCCGCCCCCGCGGTGCTGCTGGGGCACGGCTTCGGCGGCAGCAAGGCGACCGTGCGCTCCGACGCCGCCGCGCTGGCCCGGCGCGGCTTTGTGGTGATGACGTGGTCCGCGCGCGGCTTCGGCGCGTCGGGAGGACTGATCGCACTCAACCAGCCGGACCACGAAGTCGCCGATGCCCGCGCGCTCGTCGACTGGCTGGCGGCCCGCCCCGAGGTGACGCTCGACGGCCCGGGCGACCCGCGCGTCGGCGCGGCCGGGGCGTCGTACGGCGGCGCCCTCGCGCTGCTGCTCGCCGCCCACGACCCGCGCGTCGACGCGGTCGCCTCGCAGTGGACCTGGCACGACCTGGCCGACGCGCTGCTGCCCAACGCCACAGGGGCCGGGCCGGAGGCCGGGGTGTTCAAGAAGATGTGGGCGGGGGTGTTCTTCTCCTCCGGCGCGAGCTCCATCGCGTCGTCCACGGCGGGTGGCGCACTGCCCGCCGCGCCGGGCGACACGGTGTCGGTGTGCGGCCGGTTCACCGTCGAGGTGTGCGCGGTCTACGAGGAGGTCGCGCGTACCGGCCGGGCGACGCCGCAGGCCGTGGCCCTGCTGCACCGGGCGAGCCCCGGTCCCGTGGCCGACCGCATCCGCGTCCCGACGTTGCTGGTCCAGGGCCAGAACGACTCGCTCTTCCCGCTCGCCGAGGCGGACCGCACCGCGCAGGCGGTCACCCGCAACGGCTTCCCGGTCGAGGTGGCCTGGACGTCGGGCGGCCACGACGGCGGCTCGCCGCAGAGGAGCCTGGTGCGCGACAAGACCGCGTCGTGGTTCGACAGGTGGCTCACGTCGGACGCGGGCGCGCGCGAGACCCGCGAACGCCGCGCGGGCACCCCGGCCGGACCGGCCCCGGCCGGGCCGTTCTCCGTCACCAGGCTCGGCGGCGTCGACACCTCGACGCGCGAACAGGTCATCCGTGTCGCGACCGGGCCGGACTACCCCGGCATCGACGGCAGCCGGCGCCGGGACGTCTTGCTCGACGGGCCCGAGCAGACCGTCGTCAACCCGCCGGGAGGATCACCGCCGTCGATGTCGACGCTCCCCGGGCTCGGCCTTCTCGGCACCTTGGGCCAACTGGGTGACGCGGCGACGGCGACCGGGGGCTTCTCGCTCGACATGCCGGGCCAGAGTGCCTTCTTCACCAGCGAACCCCTGGACCGACCGCTGCGCGTGACCGGCGCGTCGACCGTACGGGTGCGGGTCTCGGGCGCCGACGACATCGTGCTGTTCGCCAAGTTGTACGACGTCGACCCCTCCGGCACCGCGGTGTTGCCGTACCAACTCGCGGCTCCCCTCAGGGTCGTGGGTGCTCGGGAAGGGCGTGACGTCGAGATCCGGCTGCCCGCCATCGACCGCGAGATCGACGCGCGGCACCGCCTGCGGCTCGTGCTCACCGCCACCGACCTCGGCTACGCCACGCCGGAGGTGCCCGCCGCGTACCGCGTCGCGGTCGCGGGACCCCTGGTGGTGCCGTCCGTGCCCGGCCTCAAGCTGCCGCCGCCCGGCTACCCGTGGTGGACATGGGGGCTGCCCGCGGCCGCGGCGGTCGCCGGCGCCCTGATCGTGGTGACCGGACGGCGCCGCGCGGCGGCCCGGGCGCCCATCGCCGAGCTCGCCGAAGTCCCGCTGCGGATCTCCGGCCTCACGAAGCGCTACAAAGGCGGAAAGCTCGCGGTCGACGACCTGTCGTTCGAGGTCGAGCGCGGCCAAGTGCTCGGCCTGCTGGGACCGAACGGCGCCGGCAAGACCACCACGCTGCGCATGCTCATGGGGCTCATCCACCCGAACGACGGCGAGATACGCATCTTCGGGCACGTGGTCACACCGGGCGCGCCGGTGCTGTCGCGGCTCGGGTCGTTCGTGGAAGGGCCCGGTTTCCTGCCGCACCTGTCCGGGCGCGACAACCTGGAGCTCTACTGGCGCGCGACCGGCCGCCCGCCCGAGGACGCACATTTCGACGAGGCGCTGGAGATCGCCGGGCTCGGCGAGGCCCTGGAGCGCAAGGTCCGCACCTACTCGCAGGGCATGCGGCAGCGCCTCGCGATCGCGCAGGCCATGCTCGGTCTGCCTGATCTGCTGGTACTCGACGAACCGACGAACGGGCTCGACCCGCCGCAGATCCGCGCGATGCGCGACGTGCTGGTCCGGTACGCCGCCGGGGGTGCGGGCCGTACCGTCGTCGTCTCCAGCCACCTGCTCGCCGAGGTCGAACAGACGTGTACGCATGTCGTCGTCATGCACCGGGGCCGCCTGGTCGCCGTCGGTCCGGTGGGCGACATCACCGGCAACGGCAACACCCTCGCCGTCGGCACGCCGGACCCCGCGCGGGCGGTCGAAACACTCGCCGCCATGCCGGGTATCGCGTCGGTCGAACCCGAAGGCGACGGGGTTCTCGTCCACCTCGCGGGCGCGGAGGCTTCCGCGGTGGTCGCCGAACTCGTCGGCGCGGGCGTCGCCGTCGACCGGGTCACCGCGAAGCGCCGACTGGAGGACGCGTTCCTCACGTTGATCGGAGAGCAGCATTGAGCGGCACTTCCGTTCCGGGCGCCCCGACGCCGGTCCAGCCGGCACCCACGCGGGCACACGGCTACCGGCCCCGCCACACGCTGCCGTTCCGCGTCGAGGCGCTGCGCCAGCTCCGGCGCCGCCGCACGCTCGTGATGCTGGGACTGCTCGCGGCGGTGCCGTGGGTGCTGGTCATCGCGTTCCAGGTGGGCGGCGATCCGCAGCGCGACACCGTGCCGACGCTTGTGGACGTCGCCACACGCAGCGCGCTCAACCTGACGGCTTTCGCGCTGTTCGTCTCGACAAGCTTCCTGCTGGTGGTGGCCGTCGCGCTGTTCTGCGGCGACACCGTGGCGAGCGAGGCGAGTTGGTCGTCGCTGCGCTATCTGCTGGCTGCGCCGGTGCCGCGCGCGCGGCTGCTGCGCGTGAAGCTGGCGGTGTCGCTGACATACAGCGCTGTGGCGATGGTGCTGCTTCCGGCGATGGCGTTGCTTGCGGGAGTGGTGGCGTTCGGGTGGGGGCCGCTCGAAGTCCCGACCGGTGGCTCGGTGCCGGCGGGTGAGGCGATGCAGCGTATGGCGGTGGTCGTGGTGTACGCCATGGTCTCGCAACTCGTCGTCGCCGCCTTTGCGTTCTGGCTGTCGACGGTCACTGACGCGCCTCTCGGCGCGGTCGGCGGCGCGGTGGGCCTGGTGGTGGTCTCGACCATCGTCGATGCCGTTACCGCGCTGGGGGTGTGGCGGGAAGTGTTGCCGACACACTGGCAGTTCGCGTGGGTGGACGCGCTCCAGGCGGACATGGAGTGGGAGGGCATGGTGAAGGGGGCCGCGGTGTCCGTCACGTACGCCCTGGTCTTCACCGCGTTGGCCTTCCGGCACTTCGAACGAAAGGACATCGTTTCCTAGTCCGCGTCGTCCATGTGCCGAAGCCCGGACAACACCCGGCGCATCACCCCGGTGTCGGCTGCCATGTGACCGTGCGCGCGAAGCCCACGCGCTTCCTGCATCGCCGCCGGACCGACCGCGTGCTCGATGGTGAGGGCGAGAACGGCCGCTTCGAGGGGGGACGTTCGCAGGTGGAGGGGGCCGACGAGATAGCCGCCGTCCCGGAGTTCGATCGCGGCCTTGGCGAAGCAGAGTGCCACGCACCTTTCCGGGTGCGGCAGGCCGGACAGTTCCTCGGGACCGAGGGGCGTGGCCGTCATCCGGGCTGCCATCAGGCCCCTCCTTGCGCGCATCGGGGGCATTTGCAGTGTGGCCACTGGAGCGCGGGGGTGGAGCTGACCAGAGGGTCGTCGTGTGAGCGGATCACATGCATTCGTGCTCTTTCGGACCGCCGCCCGTCTCCCCCGACAACGTAAGTCCCGATCGTCATGCGGCTTTCGCTGCGGGGTTCCTGGCCGTGAGTGGTCATATCGCGCCTCCTGGTGATCGAGCCACTACACAGCGAACATGCTCACGGGTACGTTGGGAACGATCAGAGGCACTCAACGCGCAAACCCGGGGGAAACGCGATCATGGCCCCGCAAAAGGACATCGACCCGACCAAGGACCTTTGGGCGGTCTTCCGCTACCACCTGCGGCAACTTCGGCATGACGCGCAGCTCAGTCAGGAGGCACTAGGGGAGAAGGTGAACTCAACAGGCAGTCATGTCGGTCAGATTGAGACGGGTGAACGGAAGCCGCACCCGGATTTGGTGCCCATCCTCGACAGGGTCTTGGGTGCCCGAGGAATGCTCGTTGTGCTGGCGGCCCACGCTCGCAGGCTTGGCGAGGTACGACCGAGGTGGTTCGACGGCCTGATTCAGGCCGAGCAGCAAGCGAATCGCATCCGCACGTATGAACCCCAGGTCATCCCAGGGTTGCTGCAGACCGAGGGGTACGCACGCGAGTTGTTCAAGCAGCTTCGCATGCCGACCGAGCAGATCGACGCCGACTGGCTGACTCGAATGGAGCGTCAACAAGTCTTGGTCCGTGAACGTCCGGTGGAGTACTGGGCGGTCATTGACGAGGCTGCCTTGCGAAGGCTTCTTCACCTCTCGAATGACGTGGTCCGCGCGCAACTGGAACACCTATTGAAGATGACCGAGTTGCCGCATGTGACGATTGAAGTGTTGCTTGAAGATGTGGCGTTGCACGCCTGCATGAACGGCGCGTTCGTGATGCTCACCCTGCCTGGCCGTGGTGTCGCCGTGTACGACGAAGGTATCGGGGAAGGCCGTTTGACCACCGACGAGCACATCGTGGAGGAAGTGTCCCGCCGATACGATCTGCTCCGAGCTGAGACATTGTCTCCGCGCCGATCCGCAGTGTTCCTGCGTGACCTATTGGAGAACCTGTGAGCACAGAACCCGCCGCGATCTGGCGCAAGTCCAGCCACAGCGGCAACTCCGGCAACTGCGTCCAGGTCGCATCCGTGGCGGTCGAGGTGGTGGGTATTCGCGACAGCAAGGATGTTGGTCGTGGCCTCCTGGCCCTTGGGCCCGAAGCGTGGGCTGCGCTCACCATCGCCCTGAAGGGTTGAGCCGACTGCCGGCTCTTCCCACGCGGTGAACAGCACCGACAAACGTTGATCGCCCGGCCTCGCCTACGCGGGACGCCGGGCGATCTCTTGCGTGCTGAGGCGGCGTTCGCCACATCCGCGAGCGTGAGCCGCGACAGGCCCGAAAACTGCGGCACCTCAGGATCGTGCGCATCCCATACCCGGACAAGAGTCGCTTGGCAGGTCGTCGACCTCCCAACGCTGGACAGCAAACTGCCTTGCTAGGGTGCCGAGGACGCTCATTCGACGGGGGACTGATGCGTACCGATGACTCCGGCTTGCCGCGAATAACCGCCGGTGGCCCCGCTTCCGATGATCCGTCGGGTCTTCTCGACGAGATCGCCAAGCTGCTTGAGGGCGACGGTGACCCGTCCGCGTTGGCAGCGGCGTTGCTGCGGACGCGTTTGTACTGCGTGCGGCCGGAGCACGTCGGGTTCGCGGCTGTGGGACCGGCCGGTGCGGGGTTTGTCCCGATGTTCACGTCGTTGGAGCAGCTTGCGCTTTTCGCCGAGGAACCATGCGACTGGTTCTCGGCTCCCGGCGCGGATCTGTTGCGGTTGCTGCCCGACGGTTATGACATCGCGGTGGATCTGGGCGGCGTGATGCCGGTACGCCTGCACGCGGCGCTGTGGCGTGAGAGCGCCGGGACGACGCAGACGGCAACGGGGGCGCAGGATGACTGATGCAGGATTCACCGTCGATGGGCCGTATTTGCGCGACGCCGCCCGGGAGTTGAGTGAGGCGTTGGCCTCGGCGCGGGCCATCGTGGGCTGGTCGAATGCGACCAAGGAGCTGATGGCAGACGCCGGGTCGCTGCAGTTGTCCAATCAGATCCTGAACATCGTGGAGACCTCGCGGGACACGATGGCCGCGCTGGTGGCCAAGGGCGAGGCGGTGGCGGTGGGCCTGCTCGTGGCGGCCGACCAGTACGACTTGGCCGAGGCGCGTGCCTGGGAGGCGTTGCAGTACCCGCCTCCGCTCCTGCCGCCGAGTCAGCGGATCGACACGACACCGCCGCCGATCGACATGACGCAGCCGTTGGGGCCGCCCGAACCCGCCGCCCCGGCCGGGCCTGTCACGCCTGCCGCTCCAGCCGACCCGGGCGGTCCTGCCGCGTCGACGGGTCCGGGGGCCGCGGGGTGAGTTACGGGTCCGAGTACCTGCCGGTGATCGTGTCGTCCGTGTCGACGGCGGAACAGATCCCGGGATCGTGGCAGGCCTTGCGCGGGATATCCGAGCAGTTCGGCAAGTTCGCCGCCGAGGCGAAGCAGGCCGCCGACAACCTGCGCCCGATCGACAAGCCGGAGCTGTGGAAGGGCGCGGCGTCGGAGGGGTTCCGCAACGACCTGCACGCGATGGTGCAGGTGCTGGACCTGCACGCCGGTGTGTATCCGAAGATCGCCAAGGACCTGTTCGACTACTCCGAGGTGATCCGGCTCGCCGAGGGCGAGTGCGTCCACGACATCGACCCCAAGGCCGCAGCCGTGTTCCAGACGATGGCCGCGCAGGAGGGCGAGCAGATCCTGTACGACCAGGCCAAGGCACGTCGGGATGCCGACGTCGCCGCGGGTGTCCCCAAGGACTGCCTGGTTCCGCTGCCGGCCAAGCCCGACAGAGAGGCGGTCGCGGATGCCCTGCTGCAACTGCGCAAGCAACTCGGCCGCCTGGTGCAGCGCAACACGGAGGCCAACACCGAGTGCTACCTCAGGCTGCGCGGCTACATCGACGAGCTGCGGCAGACGCCGAACATCTCGTTCAACGCATTCGTGGACGGCGTCCGCGACGGCGTCGTCGACCTCGCCAAGCTCGCCTGGACCTTGGACCCGGCCCGCGCCTGGGTCGAACCTCAGGCGTACTTCACGGACTTGGCGGCCATCGCGAAAGGCATGACGCAGCCGCTGTACGACCCGGTCGGCTTCGCCCAAGACGTCAAGCTGGCCGCCGGCCAGACATGGGACCAGTTCCTGGCCAATCCGGCGTACGCGACCGGCAGGCTCGTCCCGGACCTGACGCTGGCTGCGGCCAGCGGCGGCGCAGGCCCCGCCGCCACCCAGGCGATGTCCGCGGCGGCGGCCCGCGTCGCGGCACAACGCGAGGCACTGCGCCTGGCGCGTGAACAGGCCGAGAGGGACGCGCGCAACGGGTCGACACCGGAGTCCGTTCCGCCGGGAGCGCGGACCGAGACCGGCGAACCGGTCAACGCCGCGACCGGCGAGATGATCCTCGTCCAGCGTGATGTGGAGCTGCCGGGGGCGCTCCCCTTGCAGTTGAACCGCAGGCACCTGTCACGTTCGGAGCCGGGGAGGTTGTTCGGGAGGCGGTGGGCGTCCACGCTCGACCAGCACGTGCGGTTGGGCGGTGAAGGGGCCGTATTCGTCACCGAGGGCGGCGTCGAACTCGCTTACCCGGTGCCGGAACCCGGCGTGCCGGTCATGCCGGTCGGCGGTGACCGGTGGCCGCTGGAGTGGGACGGCCTCCCGGGCGGGGTCTTCACCGTCACGGATCCCCGGCGCGGCTGGTCGTGGTCGTTCGCCCCGGTGCCGGGCCGCGCGGGTCCCGTGCTGCCGATCCGGTCCATATCCGACCGCAACGGCAACCGCATCGAGTTCTCGTACGACAAAGCCGGTATGCCGTACGAGGTGGTGCACTCGGGCGGC
This sequence comes from Yinghuangia sp. YIM S10712, assembly GCF_051388935.1. Classification (NCBI taxonomy): domain Bacteria; kingdom Bacillati; phylum Actinomycetota; class Actinomycetes; order Kitasatosporales; family Streptomycetaceae; genus Yinghuangia; species Yinghuangia sp. YIM S10712. Next base: position 56,127 of record NZ_JBPKBI010000003.1, on the reverse strand, counting down.
TACCGCATCGCCGTCGACACCGCCGACGAGCGCGTCGCCGGTCTGCGGCTACTCGGCGCGGATCCGGCGACGCACGCGCGCTCTGCGGATTCATCGGCCTCCATCGACCTCGTCCGCTTCGCCTACGACGAGCCCGGCAATGTGACCGAGGTGGTGAACTCCTCCGGCCGACCACTGGTGTTCACGTACGACGACGGCGACCGCATCACCTCGTGGACCGACCGCAACGGCAATTGGTACCAATACACCTACGACGAAGTCGGGCGCTGCGTGCACGGCGTCGGCACCGACGGCGTCATGGACAACACCTTCGAATACGACGTTGACGCCCAAGTCACGCGCATGACCGACGCGTTGGGCGCCGTCCGTACCTTTGCCTGGGACCGCCTGGGCCGCGTCGTCGCCGAGACCGACCCGCTCGGGAACACCGTGCACACCGAGTGGGACGCGTTCCACCGCAGAGTTTCGGTCACCGACGCGCTCGGCCAAACCACCCGCCTCGCGTACGACGAGGAGGGCAACCTGATCGGCGTCGTACACCCCGACGGTACCTACACGGTCGCCGACTTCGACTTGGCGCTGTGCCGGCCCACGCAGATCATCAACCCGGACGGCACCCGCCGCCGCTACACCTGGGACGAACGCGGCAACCTGCTTTCGCTTGTCGACGAGGCGGGTGCGCGGACGCAGTACAGCTACAACGCCTCCGGCGCGCTGACCCAGGTCACCGACGCGCTCGGCGGCGTCACCCGTTATGCCCCGGACGCAGCCGGCCTGCCGGTCTCGATCGCCGACCCGCTGGGCCGTACGACACACGTGAGTCGCGACGCGTTCGGCCGCACCGCGGTCATCACCGATCCGCTGGGCCACACCACCCGCCTCGCGCACACCGTCGAAGGCAAGCCCGGCTGGCGCGAACTCGCCGACGGCTCAAGGGAGTCCTGGACCTGGGACGCCGAGGGCAACCTGCTGCACCACCTCAACGCGGCCGGTTTCACCACGCGTTACGAATCCGGGCCCTTCGACCTTCCCGTCGCGCAGACCGGGCCCGACGGGAACCGCTACACGTTCACCTACGACGCCGAACTGCGCCTGACCGCCGTCACGAACCCGCAGGACCTGAGCTGGACGTATCGCTATAACGCTGCCGGGCGCCTGACCTCCGAGACCGACTTCAACGGTCGTACTCTCACCTACCGCCACGACCCGGCCGGGCACCTGATCTCCCGAGTCAACGGGGCAGGCGAGGAAGTTGCCTACGCCCGGGACCCGTTCGGCAAGGTCACCGAGTCCGTCCACACCGCCACCGGCCGCACGACGACGTACGTCTACGACCCAGCGGGACGTCTGGTCCGCGCCACCAACCCCGACGTCGACCTGACCTTCACCCGCGACGCGTGCGGACGCATACTCACCGAAACATCGAACGGCCGCACTCTCAGCCGTGCCGCTGTTTCAGCTGCACGATTTGGAGACTGACAAGGCAGAGCATTCCTTGGTCGTCTGCGGTATCGCGGGCGAGGCTCTCATGACGGTGCGATCGAATGGCGATATTCTTCATGTGCCGACCACCCAGCTATGGGGTTCCGCCTCGTCAGGAAGAAGCGGAAGCAACTTCCCCATAGGATTCGCAGGGCAATATCACGACGAGGAGACAGGTCTTAATTATAACGTCCATCGCTATTATGATCCGATCTCTGCGGGGTATGTCTCGACGGACCCGATCGGATTGCGTGGCGGTATGCATTCCCGTGCATACGTGCATAACCCTGTCGTCTGGAGCGATCCCTTAGGGCTGATGTCCTGTGAAACAGACGAATCCGGCGATGCCACGGGCGAGCCCAGTGGGGGGCGTGCTGCTCAAGAGCGGGGACTGGCATACGAAGATCGCTTGGTGCAGGAACTGGGAGGGAGCGGCTCCTTCAGCACGGGCGGCAGGCAGTTCGACGGAGCATTCACGCCGGAGGGTGCATCCCGGGAGACTTGGTACGAGGCCAAGTCCGGTGAGTTCTGGCAGATGTTGGACAACAATCCGAAGGCACAGGCAAAGTTTTTCTCCAATGAGGGACAAAAACTCCAGATCGCAACCGCGAACAATGCCGACTACATGGTCGTCAGTGAACGCCCCATCCCGGCGCACTATGCTGACTGGCTGACCAAGAAGGGGATACCCTTCAGAATTGTGCCCTAGTGGCGACACAGATTTGAGGTCTTCTGGTGAGCAGGTCTGCCAGCATTGATTTCGGCTTTGCCGCGCCAGTGGATGTTGCAGCGGTCATCCACGGACTCGCCGTCCATGGGATGTCGTTCGAGGCAGACGGTGTGGTCTCCTACCTGATCGATCACGACCGGATGTTCGACTGGCAACGGGTTGATGCATCTGTGTACTCCGAAGTCGTCAGGCAGCTCACCGCCGAGAGAATTGGCACGGCGCTCCTCGGGATCACCGTGTACCTGGACGATATGCCGCGCGGGGGCGATTTGTTGTTCTTTCCCGATCGCTCCGCCTTGTCATTCAACATCGAAGTGAACCGCAAGCCAATGGAAGGCGGCTCCCGGTTCTGCGATTTCGGCTGGTATTTGCAGCGCTTGGTTCCCGTCATGGAACCTCTCGGATTGATCTCTCTCAAGGCGGACGACCTTCCTGGCTAGCGGACTGTGGGTCCAGAGCCGGAAGGCAAAAAAAGATTGCCGGCGAGCCAAATGGATTCGACCGAAGTGATACCGGACAGGCAGAAAATCGTGTGGGG
>NZ_JBPKBI010000003.1:28925-53258 GCF_051388935.1 Yinghuangia sp. YIM S10712 | reverse complement strand
CCCCCCCCCCCCCCCCCCCCCCCCACACGGGTGTCGAACGGTTCAGCTCTGGCGGACCGGGATGTCGCGGATCAGGGCTTGGGTGGGCTCAAGTTGGTTGAAGAAGTCGTTGCCCTTGTCGTCGACGACGATGAAGGCGGGGAAGTCTTCGACCTCGATCTTCCAGACGGCTTCCATGCCGAGTTCGGGGTATTCGATGACCTCGACGGACTTGATGCAGTCCTGGGCGAGGCGGGCGGCCGGGCCGCCGATGGAGCCCAGGTAGAAGCCGCCGTGCTTGTCGCAGGCGTCGGTGACCTGCTGGGAGCGGTTGCCCTTGGCGAGCATGACGAAGGAGCCGCCGGCGGCCTGGAATTGCTCGACGTAGGAGTCCATGCGTCCGGCCGTGGTCGGGCCGAAGGAGCCGGAGGCGTAGCCCTCGGGGGTCTTGGCGGGGCCCGCGTAGTAGACGGCGTGGTCGCGGAGGTACTGCGGCATCTCCTCGCCGGCGTCCAGGCGCTCCTTGATCTTGGCGTGCGCGATGTCGCGCGCGACGACGACCGGGCCGGTGAGCGAAAGCCGGGTCTTGACCGGGTACTTCGACAGTTCGGCGCGGATCTCGCTCATCGGGCGGTTGAGGTCGATCTGCACGACGTCGTCGGAGAGGTCTTCGTGCGTCGTGTCCGGGAGGTACTTCGCGGGGTCGGTTTCGAGCTTTTCGAGGAACACGCCCTCGGCGGTGATCTTGGCCAGGGCCTGGCGGTCGGCGCTGCACGAGACGGCGATCGCGACGGGCAGCGAGGCGCCGTGGCGCGGCAGGCGGATCACGCGTACGTCGTGGCAGAAGTACTTGCCGCCGAACTGCGCGCCGATGCCCATGTCCTGCGTGAGCTTCAGGATCTCGGCTTCGAGTTCGAGGTCGCGGAAGCCGTTGCCGAGCGGGGAGCCGGTGCCGGGCAGCGTGTCGAGGTAGCGCGCGGAGGCGTACTTCGCGGTCTTGAGCGCGAACTCGGCGCTCGTGCCGCCGATGACGACCGCGAGGTGGTACGGCGGGCACGCGGCGGTGCCGAGCGAGCGGATCTTGCCGTCCAGGAACTTCAGCATCGCGGCCGGGTTCAGGATGGCCTTGGTCTCCTGGTACAGGTACGACTTGTTGGCGCTGCCGCCGCCCTTGGCCATGAACAGGAACTTGTACGCGTCACCGGCCGTCGCGTACAGCTCGACCTGCGCCGGCAGGTTGTTGCCGGTGTTCTTCTCGTCCCACATCGTCAGCGGGGCCATCTGCGAGTAGCGCAGGTTGAGCTCGGTGTACGCGTTGCGGATGCCCCGCGACAGGTGCTCCTCGTCGCGGCCGTCGGTCAGCACGTGCTGTCCGCGCTTGCCCATGACGATCGCCGTGCCGGTGTCCTGGCACATGGGCAGGACGCCGCCCGCCGCGATGTTCGCGTTCTTCAGCAGGTCGAGCGCGACGAAGCGGTCGTTGGGCGAGGCCTCCGGGTCGTCGAGGATCTTCGCGACCTGGGCGAGGTGGCCGGGCCGCAGCAGGTGCGCGATGTCGCGCATGGCCTCGCGGGCCAGCAGGGTCATCGCCTCGGGCTCGACCTGGAGGAAACGGCGCCCGCCGGCCTCGAACGTCGAGACACCCTCGCCGGTCACCAGGCGGTATTCCGTCGTGTCCGTTCCCAGCGGGAGCAGGTCCGTGTACGAGAAATCGTTGCTGTCGGCGGGGGGCATGGCCATCCTCGGTCGGCGGAGACAGGGCGTCCTCCAGCGTAGAACGCCCAGGGGAGGCCATTGGTTGTGAGGTCAGGCTCACCTGTCTCGACCGTGCGGGGGAACAGGCCGCCACAAATGCCGCGAATATCACACCGACCGGCCGCCCCTGCCGCCCGACCGGTGCCGCGGGTTACGTTGGGGCGCGTGTGGCTCGGCGGACGGAAGCACTTGGGCGCGTAGGGAGGGAACCACTTCATGGGAGACCTGCTCGTCGGCATCGACCGCGCCAAAGGAAACGTCGGAGCGCAGATCACCGCCGGGCTGCGGGACGCCGTGCGCACCGGACGGCTGGCCCCCGGCGACCGGCTCCCGTCCAGCCGCACCCTTGCGGCCGATTTGGGCGTCTCGCGCGGAATGGTCGTCGAGGCGTACGAACAGCTCGTCGCCGAGGGCTACCTGACGAGCCGTCACGGATCCGGGACGCGGGTCGCCGACATCCCTGAGCGGCACGCACCGGGCGCATCCGAGGCACCGTCCGAGGCACCGCGCGACGCCCAGGGCGTCGAGGCCGCGCCGCCGTACGACCTCAAGCCCGGAACCTCCGACATGTCGGCGTTCCCCAGGGGCGCGTGGCTCGCCGCGACGCGGCACGCGCTCGCGACCGTGCCGCACAGCCGCCTCTCCTACGGCGACCCGGGCGGCGTGCCCGAACTGCGCACCGCGCTGGCCGCCTACCTCGGCCGCGTCCGCGCGGCGATCGCGTCGCCGGACCGCATCGTCGTCGTCGGCGGCGTCGCGCAGGGTGTCGCCCTGATCGTCCAGGCACTCGCGGCGCGCGGGCACACGCTGCTCGCCGTCGAGGACCCGTCGAGCGCGACCCAGCGCGGGCTGCTGCGCAGCAACGGCCTGCCGATCGTGGGTGTGCCCGTCGACGGCGAAGGCCTCGACGTCGACGCGCTCGCGCGTACCGGCGCCCGTGCCGTGCTGGTCACCCCCGCCCACCAGTACCCGACCGGTGTGGTGTTGTCGCCCGAGCGGCGGGCGCGGCTGACCTCGTGGGCGCGCGACGTCGACGGGCTGGTCATCGAGGACGACTACGACGCGGAGTTCCGCTACGACCGCGACCCGGTCGGCTGCCTGCAAGGCCTCGACCCGGACCGCGTCGTGCACCTCGGCTCGACGAGCAAGGCCCTGGCACCGGGCATGCGGCTCGGCTGGGCGGTGGTGCCGCACACGTGGCTGGAGCAGGTCCGCGAGCTCAAGCGGTACGCGGACCTCGGGTCGGCGGTGATCAACCAGTTCGCGTTCGTCCGCCTGCTGGAGAGCGGCGGGTACGACCGGCACCTGCGCGCGATGCGGCTGCGCTACCGGTCGCGGCGCGACGCGGTGGCCGAGGCGTTCGCGGAGTTCCTGCCCGAGGTGCGCCTCGACGGCATCCGGGCGGGCCTGCACCTGTATGCCGAACTGCCGCCCGGCTGTCGCGAGGAGTCGGTGGTCAAGGCCGCCGGCGCGCGCGGCGTGCGCGTCGAACCGGTCGGCCCTATGCGGGAGTCGGCCCACGGGGCGCCGCAGGCCCTGGTGCTCGGCTACGCGTCGCTCGGCGAGGAGCGGCTGCGCGAGGCCGTCGCCCTGCTCGCCGAGGCGTGCCGGGAAGCCGCCTGACGCGGGTCGCCCGCGGATCCCCTTCGCGCCCGGTCCGTCGGGCGTCGCGGGCGGCTATGGTCGTCTGCGTGGAGCAGCCTGCGGAGAGCCCTGAGAACCCGGTGCCCGACGGGCCGTCACGGGTGCCCGATGTGTCGGACGCGGCCGTTGTACGCGGCGTCCCCGACGTCCCGCGGACCCCGGACGAGCCGGTCCGGTCGGCCGCGGTCGGCGGGATTCCCACCGGGCCCGTCTCGCCGGCCGACATGCGGGCGTCCGACGCGGACCGCGACCGGGTCGCGCAGGTGCTGCGCACCGCCTTCGAGGAGGGCCGCCTCACGATCGACGAGCACACCGAGCGGATCGAGGCGTTGTACGCCGCGAAAACGATGGGCGAGCTGGAGCCCCTGACGTTCGACCTGCCGGTCGGCGCACGGCTGAACCTGGCGAAGCCGTCCGGTACGGTGCCCGCCGCGCGCCCGGTGTACGAGCCGCTGCCGCCGGGCGCGGCGCCGACCGAGACGCCGTCCGTGGTGGCGGTGTTCGGCGGCGCGGAGCGCAAGGGGCCGGGCCGCATCGGGCGGCGCCTGCGTGCCGCGGCGGTGTTCGGCGGGGTCGAGATCGACCTGTCGGAGGCGACGTTCGACGAGCCGGTGTTGGTCGTCGACGCGGTGACCATCTTCGGCGGCATCGACGTGCGGGTGCCGGAGGGAGTCACCGTACGCGGCCACGGCGCGGGCATCTTCGGCGGCTTCTCCGTGCATCAGCACGTCGCGGACGACCCCGGCGCCCCCGTGGTCGTCGTACGCGGCGCCGCGGTGTTCGGCGGCGTCGACGTCCGGCGGAAGAAACCCAAGAAGTCGCGCGACGACTGACGACTCGTCAGGACGCAAACACATCGCATCAAGCACAACCTCGCGGGCATAGACGCCGCGTCAGCGGACAGAACTTCGGACACGGCCCGGTGCCGCCGCAATCCCGTCGATCATCAGTGCCGCCATCGGCATCCCCCCGAACCGAGGCGAGATCGACGTGTGCCGCCGACTTCCCGCCGTGCCGTCGGCGTCGGTGGAGCGTGGCCAATCGGCTGCGGAGCGTTGCCGACAGGCCTGGGACGCGCGATGATTGCCCGGTGAGACAGAAGACTTAATCGGGCCATTTCCCGGATGTTTCCCGGGTGTTGCTTTCCCGTCAGTTGTCTTGCACGGGGGCATGCACCGGGATTTGGTCGGGTAGGCCCGTCTGTGGGACGTACGACCCGCCTAGTCCGCGAGGAGACAAACGTGCCCCACCCGAGCGATCTGCCTTCTTCCGCGCACGACATCGCCGAACTCGACAAGCCCGCCTCCACCTGGATCCCGCCCGCGACAGGCGCCTGTCGCGTGGAGGACCTCCGCCTGTTCCTCGGCAAGCCCGAGGAACCCGCCGTCGTGCGCATCGCCCGGGAGGAGGACGCCAAGCGCATATGCGCCCGCTGCGCGGTCCTGCTCGAATGCCGGGCCGCGGCGCTGGCCGACGCAGGCCCCGCCCCCGAGACCACCGGAGTGCGTGGTGGCCTGACCCCCGAGGAGCGCCGCGCGATCGCCCTGCGGCTGCGCCGCCGCGGCACCCGCCGCGTATCCGGCCGCTGACCGACGGCCGTCCGCCGCGAACCGAACCGGGCTCGGGACCCCGGCTCCCGACCGCCCGCCGCAGAATGCCGACCACCGCCGCTGCCCGCCGACCGACCCACCGCCGACCGACCCAGCCGACCGCGCCACCGCCGACCGACTGCCCGGCGAACACCGCACCGACCTGCGACCGGCATCCGCCGACGGCGTCACCCTTCGTCACGCGCCCCGCCTCGTACCTTCCTGCACCAGCCGATCGTGCGGGGTGTCCGTCGTCAACCTCGCCAACCTGCCCAGCAGTTCGGTGAGTTCGGCGTGCTGTTCCGGTGACAGGTCCGCCATCACCTCGGCGAGCAGTTCGCGCCGCGCGTCGACCAGGCGTTCGACGACGGCTTTGCCCGATGCGGTGAGCGACATCCGTTGTTCGGAGTCGACACTCGCGTGCCCCGCGACGATCAGCTGGTCCGCGTACTTGCGTACGGACGCGACCGGTTCGTGGATCTTCTGCGCGAGCGCGCCGTCGGTGACCGGCTCGTACCGACCGAGCTGCACGAGCCCGAAGGCGCACGGCACGGAGATGTCCAACCCCGCGCGTTCGATCATGCGTTCGTAGCGCTTCCAGCCGTTCTCGCGGTGAACCAGGCGCGCCATCGCGTGCTCGACCTCCTCGACCGAACTGCGCGCGGTCGGCTGGTACGTCTCGAACGGGTCGGGAGTCTCGGTGGACTTGCGCAGCGGGATCTCCTTCAGCGTCAGGCTGAGCAGGAACGCCACGACGATGATCAGCGCCGCGATCATGAACACCGTCTGCAACGACTGGGCGTACGCGTGCACGAAACCGTCGCGCGTCGCGGTCGGCAACCGGTGCAGCGCGTCCGGGCTCGACGCGACGGTCTCCGGGTCCGCACCGGGCGGCAGTTGCAGCCCGGTCGGCCCCAACTTGTCGAGTTGCTCGCGTAGTTGCGCGTTGAAGACAGACCCGAAGATCGCCGCGCCGAACGATCCGCCGATCGACCGGAAGAACGTCGCGCCCGATGTGGCGACACCAAGATCCCGGTAGTCCACGGAGTTCTGCACCGCGAGCACGATGACCTGCATGACCAGGCCCAGTCCGAGCCCGAAGACCAGCATGTACAGCGACGACGCGGCCGTGGTCGTGTGCTCGTCCATGCGCGACAGCATGAACATGCCGACGGCCATCACCGCGGTGCCCAGGACCGGGAAGATCTTGTAGCGCCCCCATCGGGTGATGAGTTGGCCGCTGGTGATCGACGCCACCAGCAGGCCGATCATCATCGGCACCAGCCGCAGCCCCGACGAGGTCGGCGACGCGTCGTTGACGACCTGCATGAACAGCGGCAGGAAGCTCAGCGCCCCCATCATCGCGAACCCCACGACGAACCCGATGGCCGCCGTCGTGCGGAAGATCGGCTGCCCGAACAACCGCAGCGGCATCACGGGTTCGGCTGCCCTGCGCTCCACCGCGATGAAACACGCGATCAGCACCGCCGCGGCGATGCCGAGCCCCCAGATCTGCGCCGACATCCACGGGTACGTCGTGCCGCCGAACGTACTGAGCAGCACCAGACACGTCGTCGCCCCGGCGAGCAGCACGATGCCCGTGTAGTCGATCGTCGGACGCTTGCGGATGTCGTGCGTGTGCAGGGCGAACGCGGTGACGACCAGCGCGAGGACACCGATCGGCAGGTTGATGTAGAAGACCCAGCGCCACGTCAGGTTGTCGACGAAGAACCCGCCGAGCAGCGGCCCCGCGACGCTCGTGACGCCGAAGACCGCGCCGAACAATCCGGCGTAGCGCCCGCGTTCGCGGGGCGGTACGACGTCGCCGATGATCGCCTGCGACAACACCATCAGCCCGCCGCCGCCGAGCCCCTGGACCGCGCGGAACGCGATGAGCTGCGGCATGTTCTGCGCGATGCCGCACAACACCGAGCCGATCAGGAAGATCACGATCGACGCCTGGTACAGCGTCTTGCGCCCGACCAGGTCCCCGAGCTTGCCCCACAGCGGGGTGCTGACCGTCGACGCGAGCAGGTACGCGGTCACCACCCACGACAGGTGGTTGAGCCCGCCGAGGTCGCCCACGATCGTCGGCAGCGCGGTCGACACGATCGTCTGGTCCAGCGCGGCAACCAGCATGCCGAGCATCAGACCGGTGAAGATCAGCCAGAGCCGTTGACCCTGGGCAGCCCCCTGCGTCGGCGGCTGCGCCGCTTCCGCGTCCCGCGCCCCGGCTGTCGGGCTCCCGGAACGCGCAGGCTTGCCACGAGAGGTCATCCGCTCCTCCAGGATCGCTGCGGCCGACCGGCGACCGCGCACGCCGACAACCTGTCAGCTATACCCGGAAAAACGGATTGAAGGGGGAAAGCGCGAAACCCACACCGGGTGGGCGCGACGGGCCCGGGCGCGGGCGGGTGGTGAGCAGCAGGTCCGGAACGCGATCGGGGTGGGTGAAATGCCGTTTGCGGCATTTCACCCACCCCGGATCGGGGAGTTTCACCGAGCGCGCTGCGGCGGCCTGCTGCCGCAGGGACCGCGGCGCGCTTCCGTGCTACCGCGCGCGGTCGAAGTCGATCGTGCTGTAGGCGCGCAGCTTCGACAGGCGGTGCTGGCTGTCGATGTTGCGGATCGTGCCGCTCTTGGAGCGCATGACCAGCGACGACGTCAGGGCCGTGCTGGAGCGGTAGCGCACGCCGCGCAGCAGTTCGCCGTCGGTGATGCCCGTCGCGACGAAGAAGACGTTGTCGCCGGAGACCAGGTCGTCGGTCAGCAGCACGCGGTCGAGGTCGTGGCCGGCGTCGATGGCCTTCTGGCGCTCCGCGTCGTCCTTGGGCCACAGGCGGCCCTGGATCACGCCGCCCATGCACTTGATGGCCGCGGCGGCGATGATGCCCTCCGGCGTACCGCCGATGCCGAGGAGGAGGTCGACGCCCGTGCCGTCCTTCGCGGCCATGATCGCGCCGGCCACGTCGCCGTCGGTGATGAACTTGATGCGCGCGCCCGACTCGCGGATCTCCTTGACGATCGACTCGTGGCGCGGCCGGTCGAGGATGCAGACCGTGACGTCCTCGGGGGTCGAGTTCTTGGCCTTGGCGACACGGCGGATGTTCTCGCCCACGGACACGGTCAGGTCGACCACGTCGGCGGCCTCGGGGCCGGTGACGAGCTTCTCCATGTAGAACACCGCCGACGGGTCGTACATGGAGCCGCGCTCGGCGACCGCCATGACGGCGACGGCGTTGTTCATGCCCTTCGCGGTGAGCGTCGTGCCGTCGACCGGGTCGACCGCGACGTCGCACTCGGGACCGGAGCCGTCGCCGACCCGCTCCCCGTTGAACAGCATCGGCGCGTCGTCCTTCTCGCCTTCGCCGATCACCACGACGCCGTTCATCGACACCGTGCCGATGAGCGTGCGCATGGCCTTGACCGCCGCGCCGTCGGCGCCGTTCTTGTCACCGCGGCCGACCCAGCGGCCGGCGGCCATCGCGGCGGCCTCGGTGACGCGGACGAGTTCGAGGGCGAGGTTCCGGTCGGGAGCCTCGGGGTCGACGACGAGCTGCGGCGGTACGGACTGGTCCGTCATAGTGGCGGGCCTTTCCTGTCGGGGAATCGAATCCGGGACCTTGAGGGTGCCCTGATCCCCGGCGGCCGTACTCGTCCCTCCGGTGCGGGCGGCGGCGCTGTCGGGCGACGCTGCTGACACCAAGATGACGCGGCACCGGGCCCGGAAGATTCCAACGGGATTGCCCCGATGTTATCGGCACGGACCGGTATCGGCGCAGGTAGGGCCGAATCCGGGCGCCGGTACGGGGGTTTTGCGGCTTTCGCGGGCATGGCATGGCAACCGAACGGCTGTACGAGGTGGCTCACGTCACAACGCGGTCAGCACGACACCGGTCGCCTTGACTCCGACCCACACCGGCAGCCCTTCGCCGAGGCCGAGCTCCGCGGCGGCGGACGCGGTGACCTCGGCGACCACGTCGGGACCGTCCGTACCGTGCACGGACACCCGCAACCGCGTGCCGGTGCCCGTGACTTCGGCGACCTCGCCGCGCCAGACGTTGCGCTCGCTGCCCTCGGGGCGTTCGCGGTGCAGGGTGACGTGGTCCGGGTGCACGGTCACCAGCACGGGCCCGCGCGGCGCCGGGTCGGCGCCGGCCAGCAGGTGCCCGTCCGCGAGTCGTACGCCGTCCGACCCGCCTTGCCCCGCATAGGCGTTCAGCCCCAGCATCCGCGCGACCCACGCGGACCGGGGCGCGCGTGTCACCTCCGCGGGCGGGGCGTCCTGCACGACGGCGCCCGCCTCGATCACCAGCATGCGGTCGGCCAGGCTCAGCGCGTCGACGGGATCGTGGGTGACCAGCAGGCACGCGCCGTCGTACGGCCCGAGGTGGCGCCGCAACGTGTGGCGCACGGCCGTACGCGTCTCGACATCGAGCGCAGCCAAGGGCTCGTCGAGCAACAGCAGGCGCGGTTCGGGGGCGAGCGCGCGGGCGAGGGCGACACGCTGCTGCTGGCCGCCGGACATCTGGCCCGGGCGCCGGCCCGCAAGCTCGGAGAGGCCGAGCCGATCGAGCCATTCCCGTGCGGTGTCCTGCGCCTGACGGCGGCTCAGACCGCGCCCGCGCAATCCGTAGGCGACGTTGCGCGACGCGGTCAGGTGCGGGAACAGCGCGCCGTCCTGCGGGACATACCCGACGCGCCGCCGGTGCGGGGGCAGCGCCCCGACGTCCCGGCCATCGATCGCCACGGCGGCCCTCGCAGGGCCCGGCAGCCCCGCGAGCGCGCGCAGGAGCGTCGACTTGCCGGCGCCGTTGGGCCCCACCACCGCGATGACTTCGCCCGCGGCGACGGTGAGCCGGGCGGTGACGAGGCCTTCCGCGCGGGCCACGAGTGCGGGGGTCATGACGTCTGCCCTGTTTCGGCGGACGCTGCCGAACGTGCCGCCGAACGCCGCCCGCGCAGCGTGTCCTTCGCCGGGGACAGCCAGCGTCCGCGCAGCGTCACCAGCACGACGACCGAGACGACGAGCAGCAGCAGGCTCACCGCGACGGCGGTGTCCGGATCGTCCTGCAACATCAGGTACACCGCCAGCGGCAGGGTCTGGGTCTCGCCCGGCAGGTTCCCGGCGAACGTGATCGTGGCGCCGAACTCGCCCAGCGCGCGCGCCCACGCCAGTGCCGCGCCGGCCGCCAGCCCGGGGGCGATGAGCGGCAGTGTGACCGTCGCGAAGACCCGCAGCGGCCCGGCGCCCAGGGTGGCTGCGGTCTCCTCGTAGCGGCGGTCGAGGCCGGCGATGGCACCCTCGACCGACAGCACCAGGAACGGCAGCGCGACGAACGCCCCGGCCAGCATCGCGCCTGTCATGGAGAAGGTGAGCCGTACGCCCATCGCCTCCAGCCACGGCCCGAGCAGCCCCTTGCGGCCGAACGCGAGCAGCAGCGCGACACCCCCGACGACGGGCGGCAGCACGAGCGGCAGCAGCACGAGCGCACGGACGAGGGACTTGCCGGGGAAGTCGACACGGGCAAGCAGCCACGCGAGCGGCACCCCGAGCACCAGGCTGATGCCGAGCGCCCCGAACGAGCACTGGAGAGACAGCCGCAGCGCGGTGCGTACGGCCGGGTCGCCCAGCCGTTCCGGCACCGACTGCCACGGCGCGCGCACGAGCAGACCGACGAGCGGGAGGACGACGAACGCGAGCCCGACCACCGCCGGAACCCACAGCAGGAGCGGAACACGCGGCCGCGGAGTCCGTGGGCGACCGGGATCAAGGGAGTGCCGTTCCACGGCACTGTCCATCCCATGATCCCGGGGAGCGGTCATGGCGCCACGAAACCGTACTTCGCGAGGACCTGCCGCGCCTCGGGGGTCAGCAGCCACCGCGCGAACGCGTTCGCCGGGCCCTGCTTGCCGCTGTCCTTGATCACCGCGACAGGGTAGGACGCGACCACGTTGAACTGCTCCGGGATCTCCACCGACGCGACGTCGTCACCCGCGGCGGAGGCGTCGGTCGTGTACACAATCCCCGCGTCCGCCTCGCCCATGCGCACGCGCGTCACGATGGCCTTGACGTCGGTCTCCTCCGACTTCGGCCTGACCTCGATCCCCGCCTTCGCCAGCGACTCGCGAGCGTAGCGCCCCACCGGGACGGTCGGGCCGGCGAGCACCACGGTCAGGTCGCCGCGCGACAGGTCGGCGAGCGATGTGATGCCCTCGGGGTTGCCCGGCGCGACGATGATCGTCAGCTTGTTCTTCGCGAAGACCTGCGGATCGGTGACCTCGCCGGCCAGACCGTCCATGGTCCTGGTGTCCGCGGTGGCGATGACGTCCGCCGGGGCCCCCTGCCTGACCTGCGCCGCGAGCTCCTGGGAGCCGGCGAACGAGAACTTGACCGTCTGGTCCTTGTGGTTGTTCGCATAGACCTCGGACGCCTCGTTGAACGCCCCGGTCAGCGAGGCGGCGGCCAGCACGGTGATCGTGGAGGGCCGCGTCCCGGAAGACGCGCCGGACGCGGGCTCGTCGTCCCCGCCGCCGCATCCCGCCGACACCAGCGCGAGCGCGGCGGCGACGGCCGTCGGGGCGGCGGCACGCCGCCATGTCCCCGCAGTCGCCTCGGTGTTCCCGATCGTCATGGCAGTTCCACGGTGACGCTTGTCGACTTGACCGACGCGACCGCCTCGACACCGGGCACCAGGCCCAGTTCCTCGACGGCCTCGCGGGTCAGCAGCGAGACCACCCGGTGCGGCCCCGCCTGGATCTCCACCTGCGCCGCGACGTCGCCCAGGATCACCTTGGTGACGATGCCGGGGAACGAATTGCGGGCCGAGGTCGGCCGGGGGCTGTCCGGTACCCCGGCGCCCGACTCCTCGGCCAGCGACACCGCGAACGCCGCGAGCGCGGCACCCTCGACGACCCGGTGACCGTGGTCGTCGCGGGACGTGGGCAGGCGTCCGGAGTCCGCCCAGCGGCGTGCGGTGTCCGGGCTCACCCCGAGAAGCTGGGCCACCCGGCCCATGCGGTAGACAGGCATGTGCGGGACGTTACAGCAATATCCTCTCGCATCTGCAAGGGGTAATCGCTTTTCACCTTGCATATGCGGTAGCAGCACACCCGCTGCGGGGGCATTCCGGGGCATGGGGGACGATGGTGCCGTGGCAAAGAAGCGTGGGCTGGAGACCGTCCGGGACATGGTGTTCTCGCTCGGGGCCGTCGGCATCGTCGTCGTGCTGCTGCTGCTCTTCGGGCGGCACAGCGAGCAGGACCCGGTCAAGCCGATCGACTACACGCTGAAGTTCCAGCAGGCGAGCCAGGTCGCGCCGTACCCGCTGCTCGCCCCCGAGGGCCTGGCCGAACGCTGGCGCCCGACCTCCGCCTACTTCGACGGCACCGACCCGGACGAGACCACGTGGCACATCGGGTTCATCAACCCGGCCGACGAGTACGCGGCGGTCGAGCAGGGCAACGGGACGCCGGACGACTTCGTCAAGGACAAGGGCAAGAACGGCAGGCCCGTCGGCTTCGTCGACGTGGCCGGGGAGCAGTGGAAGTCGTACGACGGCCCCAAATACCGCTCGCTCGTGCGCGTCGAGAACGGTGTGACGACCATGGTCACCGGCACCGCGACCTACGAGGACCTCGCCACCCTCGCGGCAGCGCTCCGCCCCGCGACCCCGCTGCCCGGCATGGGACCGATCCCGGCCGCCACAACGGCCCCCTGAGCGGTCCGGCGGATCGGCCCGGTACGGGGGTCCGGCGGAACGGCCCGGCCGAACGTTCCGGTACGAGCGGTCCGTCACGAGCGGTCCCATACGCGCGGTCCGACCTGCCGGTCGAGTCCGTCCCGTCCGTGCGGACGATCATGTGCGCAGGCGTGTGACCAGCGCAGACACCTGCCAGGTTGCGGGTGGCGGAACACCTTCTTCCGACGGTTTGGTGGGGTGGCATCGGAAGTTCACCCCGGAGTCGCCCGGATGTCTTGATCCAAATGTCAGCCTTCGGCAGTGGATGTCTCGTACTTCTGCGGAAGCCTCGCCGAGCTGAGCGCCGAGCGGCTGTATCGCCTGCTCGCGCTGCGCAGCCAGGTCTTCGTGGTCGCCCGCCAGCGGGCTCGCCACGAACCCGACGGACTCGACATCGAACCCGACACCTTGCACGTGTGGGCCGAGCGCGACGGCGTACCGGTGGCAACGCTGCGCTTGACCGAGGACTCCTCGGGATTCCTGCGCCTGAGCCGCCTGTGCACCGCGACCAAGGAGCGCCGCAAGGGATACGCCACCACTCTCCTCGAACACGCCGTCACCCTCGCGGAAGGCCGCCCGATCGTCGCCGACGTTTTCGTACGCAGCGCGCCGTGGTTCGAACAACGCGGCTTCGCCGCCCTCGGCAGCCGGTCGGTCGTCGACAGCGAACCGCACCTCCACCTGCGCTACGACCCCGCCTGGCTGACTGCCAAGGCGGAGGCCAACGCGGCCGGGCAACCGTATGTGCCGGCGTGGGTCGCCCTGTGACGCGTCCTGCGAGTCGCCCTGTGACCGGCCCTGTGACCGGTCCCGTGACCGGTCACGTGCTCCGTGCGGCGCGGCGGTGGCGCCCGGTCGACACCAGACCGGGCGAAGGGTGGGAGGTGCTGCCCCGGCTGCGGTGGGTCGTGTTCGGCATACTCGCCGCGGTGGTGATGCTCGGCCTGACGATCGCCGTCGCACTGGCGGACGGGTGACAGACGGTTGACACCGAGACGCACGGGAACCGGCGCGACCGCCGGTTCCCGTGCGTCTCGATCAAGCTATTCCTGCTCTTTCACCACCGCGTCGAGCCGGGCGCGCGCGCCGTCGAGCCACTGCTGACACACCGCGGCCAGCTTCTCCCCGCGCTCCCACAGCGCGAGGGACTCCTCCAGCGTGATCCCCCCGGTCTCCAGCCTGCGGACGACCTCGACAAGCTCGTCGCGGGCCTGCTCATACCCCAGCGACTCCTCCGGGGAGCCCGCCGCGTCCGCGTCCGCATTCTTCTCGGTCATGGCGACCAGCCTAGGCGGCCCTACCGACGCGCCGGGTCGACCTGCACAATCGCCCCGCGGTCCGCGCCCAGGACGCCCACGACCCGGGCGGTGACACCGTACGCCCGCTCCGGGCCGGGGTCGCCGGTGCCCAGCACGGAACCGCCGTACGGCACCCCGTAATGCGCGGTGTCCGGTGTCCCGTCCGGCAGGACGACCCGGGTCGAGTACGGCTCGCGGGCCGGGACCACCGTGCCGCCGTCGCGGAGCCGGTCGACCGGCTTCCCGTCGAGGTATTCGACGCCCGCGACCCAGCCGCGTTCGTCCGTGAACGCCGGCTGCCCGGCGAGCGGCGGGAACTCCTGGCACCACTCACCCCGCGTGTGGCACGCCTCGAAGGGAGCCGTGGGGTCGGGTGAGAAGGCGGCGTTCGAGGACTGCGCGCGGTTCTCCAGGTTCTTCAGCGGGTTGCGGGTGCTCGTGTAGTGCTCGCCCGCCTCGCCGCTCCACCGCAGCGGATCCACGTGCGCGTCGACCAGCAGCACCGACCCCTTCGGCCCGTGGCTCGGCGGGGCGTCCAGCGCGAACCGCACGCCGTTGCTCTGGTACTCGGCGTCCCGCAGCCACACCAGCAGGCCCGGCACGTTGTAGGGGAGGGGCGCCACCTTCGTGCCCTTCCCGTCGCCGACGCCGCGCACAGTCGTGTACGCGTACCGCAGGCCCTCGTCGAAGCCGGTCGGCGTGCGCCACTCCAGCAGGTAGTACTGCTCGCGTTGCATCGAGCCGGACGTACGCGACCAGCCTTCGCCGCGCGTGATCGTGGACGTGCCGAGCATCGTGCGCCAGCCCGCGTCGCCGTTCTCGACGTCGTCGGACCACACCGTCGCGCCGTCCACGACGAGCGCGAAGTCGTCGGCGAACCAACCCCGTTCGGCGAACGCGGCGTCCGTCATGAGGCCGAGCCGCACCTGCACCGTGCGGCCCGCGTAGGCGGTGAGGTCGACGCGGTCGTGCCGCCAGCCGCCGCTGTCGCCGGTGAGGGCGTTGGTCTTGCGGAACTCCGCCAGGTTGCGGTTCGGGTCCGGGTAGTCGGTCGGCGTCGTCACCGGGCTGCCGGCCTCGTCGAACACCGGCAGTTGCGCCCAGGTGGCGCCGTTGTCGGCGGACACCTCGACAAAACCGAAGTCCCAGTCCTCCTCGATCACATAGTCGTTCCACATCCACAGCGCGGCATCGCGGGCACCGGCCGGTACGGCGACATCGCGGACGATCGCGGTGTCCGCCCACTCCTGGTCGCGCCCGGAGTACCACATGCCGGAGCCGGAGTGCGGCGCACCGATGCGGACGGTCTCGGCCGGGAGGTCGACGCGGACGGAATCGTGCGTGCCGGCAAGGGGTTTCGCGGCGGAGCCGAGAATCAGCGCGCGCTGGGCGTCGCCGACCTCGATGCGTTCCGGCTCGGTCCAGCCGAGCACGTACTTCGACCATGCGCCCATGTGCGCGGGCATCGACTGGAACAAGGGCCCGCTGTGCGACCCCGACGCCATCAAGTCCCAGAAATCGACGTCGGTTTCGCCGCCGCTGAAGTTGTCGTACAGGTCGGGCAGCCCGAGATCGTGCCCGAACTCATGGGCGAAGACACCCACTCCGGAATCCTCCGGCTGCACGATGTAGTTCGCCACCTTGAGGTCGGTGCCGGGTACTTGGTGGCCCCGCAGCACGTTGCCCGCGTGCGCCCAGATCGCGTACGTGCCCTCGGCGCCGCCGCCCGCCGACTTGTCGCGACCGGCGTGCACAAGGACCAAGTGGTCGACCACGCCGTCGGGTTCGCGCAGGTCGCCGTCGTGGTCGGCGTCACCGAGGTCTTCGCGGTCGTAGTCGGACCACGGGAAGTGGGGCTGCGCCGCGGCCAGGGCGTCGACCGCGTCGGTGACGAACTGCCTCATGCCGCGCGGGTTGCCGGGATGGCCGCTGTTGTCCTGGCGCGGGGCGTCGCAGTGGCCGGCGGCGTACCAGGCCTCGGAGTGCGGCACCTTCACCCAACCGACGGCCTGACCGCCGACGCGGTACGCGCCCTTCGACATCTCGTAATAGAAGTTGCGCATGGTCAGACCGGTGAGGTCCACGCCGGGCCTGCCGTCCGGGCCGGTCAGCTCGGGGCGCACCCGGTCGGTCAGGCCGGTCTCGGAGTAGAGCAGCGCGTTGTAGTAGGCGGGTGAGAAGTCCGGCACCCACATCGAGTTGTTGTCGTCGGTGCCGGCCGGGTCGGGGAGCCGGTTGTGCAGCGGCCCGTTCATGACGGTGCCCGGCGGTTCGGTCACACATGTGGGGTCGGCGACGCTGGTCGGACGCCGGAAGCCGGAGAAGTCGTCGTTCGCCTGGTCGTTGAACTCGACGAGGAGCGTGAGTAGTTGGGCTTCGTGCGGCGCGTCGGCGTCGCGCCCGGCGCGGCGTTCCTGTTCCGCGCGGATCTCCCGCGGGCTGCGGCCGGTCGCGGTCGCCTCCGCCTCGATCGCGGCGAGGCCGCGTGCCGCCGGGGGATTGCCGCCTGCGAACTTCCGGTCCAACTCCCGGGCTTGCCGCGCCGCGGCGTCGATGCGGGATCGTCTCGCGTTGTCCACAGCATGTGGATCAGGCGGCAGGTTCTCGCGCGGAGCCACATAGTTGACGTAGTGGTCGGCCTCGGAGGGAACCCAGCGGGCGGGGGAGTCGGCGGCGGCCCGCGACGGTTGCAGAGGCCCGGCCCCGGCGACCAACGCCGCCCCCAGGCACGAAACCGCGAGCAGACGACGAAACGGAAAACCGACACGGCGCATGGCAGCTCCTGGGACGACGAACCCCGAAGCTTCCGACATTAGGTTGCGCCGGATCGCCCACCAGCCGGCACGCCAAGCGTGCGCCCCGGAATCACCCCATCGGGTCCTTGCGGACCCACGGCAGAGCCCTGCCGGGTGACGGGGCTCTCGGACCGGGGCGGCGGTTTCGGCTCAGGAGTTCTTCAGGGTTGTGGTCAGGGCGGACCACGAGGTTGTGGCGATGGTGAGGTTGCCGCGTGTGGTGTCCTTGCTGTCGCGGACGGCCATCGCGCTTGTGCCGATACGCGCCCCCTCAACGCACTCGCCGCCACTGTTGTCGCTGTGGCTGGACTTGAACCAGTCGCCGGGCCGGGGCGTGGGGGTCATGGTCAAAGCTCCTTGATGGCTTGGTCGATCATGCGCAGCGATTCTCGCGGGCTGGCTGCGACAGCCTGAAGCTCGTCGAATGCATCGTGGTACCTGGCTACCGTGTGATCCTCTCGGAGGACCCAGGCATCGGCAAGCTTCTCCATGTAGAGCAGTGGCTTGAGTCCGGCATCGTTGCGGAAGGTCAAAATGGTGAACTGGCCGTTCATCGCTGGGTGCAGCCCGGCCTTGAACGGCACCACTTGAAGCCTGACGTTTGGCAACCTCGCCATGTCGATCATGTATCCGAGCTGCTGGCGCGTGACGTCCGCACCGCCGACTTCGCGACGCAATACGGCTTCATTCACGACGGCGGTCAGTTTGAGTGGTGAATTGGGGCGACGCAGCACTTCCTGCCGCGTCATCCGCACCGTGACGAGCAGATCCATATCGTCCTCGTCCAAGCCCATGATCGTCGCTTGGTGGATGGCCCGCACGTACGGCTCGCACTGCAACAGCCCTGGGACGAACTCCGGTTGGTACGTGTGCAACCGCTCAGCGGTCGCCTCCTGTCCGATGAACGCCTTCAAGCTCGGCCGGATCACCGGCCGGAACTTCGGCGACTGCCACCAATCCCGCCGCGTCTTCGTGACCACCGCGTAGCCCTCCAGCGTCGACCGCGTCTCCGCGTCCGCGCCGTACACCGCACACAGCGCCATCACATCCGTTAACTCCACGATCGCGTTCTCACCCTTCTCCAGCCGGGTGATCTTCGACGGGCTCCACAGCAGCCGCTTGGCCACGGCCCCCGCCTTGTGGCCCGATTCCAGTCTCAGTCGCCGCAGTTCGGTGCCGAGCTGGAGGCGGCACAGCGCGGGAGGAGCGGATTCCATATCTGCCGTCATCGGGACCTCTCTCCCAAGGAGTGGACGCACATTCTGCCGTGGCGCGTGACGTTCTGCGCCGCAGCAGAATGTTTCATCTCGCTGTGAAATATCCTTGCCCCCGACGGCAGTTGCCTGGAAAAGCAAGAAGCGATTTTCCGCCACGAGTGTATCCGTCGGTCACATCCCCCTGCCACGGTTTCCTCTTAAGGGAAACCCCGTCCACTCAGAGGCGGGTGCGGCAAAGGGAAGGCGTATTCGGCATGTTCACCGACGTGTTTCGGCATCCGATCTCCGATGCCACTCGCACGGCGCAGAAGCTTGCTGCGGCATTCGAGGCGACGGGCATCCAACTTCCGTGCGTCCAACCGACATTGCTTGCCGACGGGTCGCCCGGCGTGCGCATCGGCCCCGTCCCCGCCGCGCTTGCCGACCGTCTCGCCGAGCGGCTGGAGGAACGGGCATTGACCGGCGGCGGCGTGAACGCTGCTACACCCGGCGACGATTCGCAGGGCAGCACACAGGACGCGCAGCCCCCGAGCCCCGTACGCCCCTACGTCTCCCGCCTCTTCGTCCGTCCCGACATGGGGTCGTACCCCAGGGAGTTCCGGGCCGTCACCATCCGCCCGCGTCCACCAGTCGTGCTGGTGGCCTGGGGCGCCGACGCCGCACACGCGACCCTCGCCCTGCACCGAGGCCGTTGCCACGCCGAGGATTTCGGTTTCCACGTGCAGGAGTCGTTCACCGGTTACGGCGGCAGAATGCGTGAATCGCCGCTGGTCGCCATCGCGCTTCACCACTTCGAGCGCCGCGAGGTCACCTACGGCCTCGCGTGGTGGCTCGTACGCCACTCCGCCGTCTCCCCACGCGACCGCGAGAACGCCCGCACCGCATTACGCCAGACCTGGACGCAAAATGCCGCCGAAGCAGGCGAGTTCCGCACCGGCCCGGCGGACTACGGCCCCCAATCCCTCCGCCCGGCCGTCGACGGCCGATGGGTTCACGGAAGACGTATATGAACGCATGACGGTCAATCGCAAAGCGATCAACCGCTACCCTCGTTCACCGCCAAGAGCACCTGACGCCCCTGCGGAGCAGGGCAGGGGCAGCGGAACCGCCCCCGAGCGGTTCGGTGTTCAGCACAGTGAAAGGCGAACGCCCGTGACTCACGCGGATGCTGATAGTCTGTGAGGTATGGGGCATTTGTCGGTCAAGCGGGCGTATCGGTACCGCTTCTACCCCACGGATGAGCAGGCGGCGGAGCTGTCGCGTACGTTCGGCTGTGTCCGTCTCGTCTACAACAAGGCCCTGGAGGAGCGCACCCGGGCTTGGTTCGGCGAGCAGCGCCGTGTCTCGTACGTGGAGTCGTCGGCCGCGCTGACCGCGTGGAAGAAGAGCGGTGAACTCGCGTTCCTCGGCGAGGTGTCGAGCGTTCCGCTCCAGCAGGCGCTGCGGCACCTGCAGACGGCGTTCGGCAACTTCTTCGCGCGGCGGGCGGGGTATCCGCGGTTCAAGTCGCGGAAGAGGTCCCGTGCGTCGGCGGAGTACACCCGCTCCGCGTTCACGTGGCGCGACGGGAAGCTGACGTTGGCGAAGATGTCCGGGCCGTTGGACATCCGCTGGTCGCGTCCGCTGCCCGACGAGGTGACGCCCACCACCGTGACGGTGTCCCGCGATCCGGCCGGGCGCTGGTTCGTGTCGCTGCTGTGCGACGACACCATCGTGCCTGCCCCGGCCACCACGAACGCGGTCGGTGTGGACGCGGGCGTCACGTCGCTGGTGACGCTCTCGACCGGGGAGAAGATCGCCAACCCGAAGCACGAGCGACGCGACCGTGCCCGCCTCGCCAAGGCGCAGCGGGAGCTGTCCCGGAAAGCGAAGGGCTCCAACAACCGCGCGAAAGCCCGCGTGAAGGTCGCCCGCGTCCACGCGCGGATCACGGACCGGCGGCGGGACTTCCTGCACAAGCTCACTACTCGACTCGTCCATGAGAACCAAGTGGTCGTGATCGAGGACCTGACCGTCCGCAACATGCTCAAAAACCGCGGGCTCGCCCGCGCGATCTCGGACGCGGCGTGGCGGGACATGCGGATGATGCTGGAGTATAAGTGCGCTTGGTACGGGCGCGAACTCGTCGTGGTCGACCGCTGGTTCCCCAGTTCCCGGTTGTGCGGGGCGTGCGGAACCGTGCGGGGGAGGCTGCCGCTGGACGTCCGCGCGTGGACGTGCGGATGCGGCGTGGTCCACGACCGCGACGTGAACNTCCCCAGTTCCCGGTTGTGCGGGGCGTGCGGAACCGTGCGGGGGAGGCTGCCGCTGGACGTCCGCGCGTGGACGTGCGGATGCGGCGTGGTCCATGACCGCGACGTGAACGCCGCGAACAACATTCTGGCCGCCGGGCTGGCGGTTGCCGCCTGTGGAGACGGTGTGAGACCTCAACGGGAGTCCTCCCGGACGGGGCGGTCGTCGCTGAAGCAGGAAACGTCCCAACCGCCGCGCTGACGCGCGGCGGCTCGGCCGCGAGGCCGAGGGGAATCCCCCTCGTTCACGATGGGGAGGAAGTCAAGGAGGCGCGGTCACAGCGGCCGACTCCCTTGGCCGAGTGGCCGGACACCGGAGTCGCCGACGAAGCGGAACTCCCGGTCACCTGGCGGGAGATCGACCACGCAGTCACCGACGCCGAACGATTCGTGCTGGTCTGCTGCTGCCCGAAACCAGGCTCTGGGTCTCCGGGCACGCCGACGACCACGACGGATGCGTGGTCTGGCTGGAGCGCCCGGGGAAGTTCGCGTCGCTGGGGTTCGGACGGAACGTCCCGACCACCGTCGCGGGCGACGGCCGGCTCGCGGAGGACTTCGTCCGAGCGGTGCGCTGGTGGCACGATCACGACCGACCGCAGGCGGAAGGCTTCGGTCTGCGCATCACCCCGGACGGCGAACTCGCGCGTCAGGAGGTGTGGTTCGGTTCACCGGGGCATTCGATGGCCTCCCGATGAGTTGTCTCCCAGGGCTGTGGGGGCGATCGGCTTAGCCCGCGCCCCCATCAAGTAACTTGCGCGGTCGGTCAGTTGTCGGCGACGACCACCGTCATCCGCCCCGCCGCGACGCGGGCCGTCAGTTTCTCGCCGGTCGCCACCTCGTCGGGACGGCGCACAGCCTGGCCGTTGCCCTTCTGGAGGACCGCGTAGCCGCGCTCCAGCGTCGCGGCCGGGGAGAGGGCGACGACGCGGGCACGCGTGTGCTCAAGGTCCGTCGCCGCGTGGTCGAGGCAGTGGCGCAGCGTGCGCCGCGAGCGGTCGAGCAGGGCGGCGATCTCGTCTTCGCGGACCTCCACCACGCGGTACGGGTCCGCGAGCACCGGACGGCTGCGCACCGACGCCAGGCCGTGCTCCTCGCGTTCGATCCTCATCGCCATGGTGTGCCGTGCGCGGTCGCGGAGTTGGCGTACGCGGGTCTGCTCCTCGCCGACATCGGGGACCATCTTCTTCGCGGCGTCGGTCGGCGTCGACGCGCGCAGGTCGGCGACCAGGTCGAGCAGCGGCGAGTCCGGTTCGTGCCCGATCGCGCTCACGACCGGTGTCGTGCACCGGAACACCGCCCGGATCAGCGCCTCGTCGGAGAAGGGCAGCAGATCCTCGACGCTGCCGCCGCCGCGCGCGATGACAATGACGTCGACCGATGGATCCGCATCGAGCTCCTCGACCGCCGCGATCACCTGCGGCACCGCGTGCACGCCCTGCACCGCGACGTTCCGCACCTCGAACTGCACGGCCGGCCACCGCCGCCGCGCGTTCTCCAAAACGTCGCGCTCCGCCGCGCTCGCGCGCCCGCACACCAGGCCGATTCGGTGCGGCAGGAAAGGCAGCGGCGTCTTGTGGCGCGGGTCGAACAGCCCCTCGCCGGCCAGCGCCCGCCTCAAATTCTCCAGACGGGCCAGCAACTCCCCGATGCCGACCGGCCGGATCTCGGCGGCACGCAACGAGAGCGTGCCGCGCGGGGCGTACCACTCCGGTTTCGCCTGCACGACCACCCGCGCGCCCTCGGACACCACGTCGGCGACGGCGTCGAAGACCCGCCGGTAACAGGTGACCGAGATCGAGACGTCCACCGACGGGTCACGCAGCGTCAGGAACACCACGCCGGCCCCCGGGCGGCGGCTGAGCTGGGTGATCTGGCCCTCCACCCAGACCGCGCCGAGGCGGTCGATCCACCCGCCGATGAGGCGCGAGATCTCCGAGACCGGGACGGGGGATTCCGCAGAGGTTGTCAGCGCCATGCCGCCACATTACGGGCCGGGGCCGACAGTTCGGATGGGCGAGGTCGGAACCGCAGCCGGGAGGCGCCCGTACCATGGACACCATGACTGAGGCCGCCGCTGCCCCGCACGCCCGCCGCGTCCTGCTCGCCGCCCCCCGGGGTTACTGCGCGGGCGTGGACCGAGCCATCGTCACCGTCGAGAAGGCCCTTGAGCTGTACGGGGCCCCGGTCTACGTCCGCCACGAGATCGTGCACAACAAACACGTCGTCGAGACGCTCCGCAAGCGCGGCGCGGTCTTCGTCGACGAGGCGTACGAAGTGCCCGAGGGCGCCACGGTGATCTTCTCGGCGCACGGCGTCGCCCCGGTCGTCCACGAGCAGGCCGCCGAGCGCCGGCTCAAGACCATCGACGCGACGTGCCCGCTGGTCACCAAGGTGCACAAGGAAGCCGTGCGCTACGCCGAGGACGGCTACAACATCCTCCTCATCGGCCACGAGGGCCACGAGGAGGTCGTCGGCACGATGGGCGAGGCGCCCGAGAGCATCACGCTCGTCGACGGGCCGGGCAGTGTCCCCGACGTCGAGGTGGAGAACCCATCGAAGGTGGTGTGGCTCTCACAGACCACGTTGTCGGTCGACGAGGCCATGGCCACCGTCGGCGCGCTCAAGGAGAAGTTCCCGCTGCTGGAGAGCCCGCCCAGCGACGACATCTGCTACGCGACGCAGAACCGCCAGACCGCCGTCAAGCAGATCGCGGCGGAAGCCGACCTCATCATCGTGGTCGGGTCGAAGAACTCGTCGAACTCGGTGCGGCTGGTCGAGGTCGGCCTTGAGGCCGGCGCGAGCGCGTCGTACTTGGTGGACCACGCCGGCGAGATCGACGAGGCCTGGCTGGAGGGTGTGCGCACGGTCGGCGTGACCAGCGGAGCCTCGGTGCCCGAGGTCCTGGTCGACGGCGTTTTGGATTGGCTCGCGGAGCGCGGATTCGACGATGTGCGCGTGCACACGGCCACGGAGGAGAAGCTCGCCTTCTCGCTGCCGCAGGAGCTGCGCCGCGATCTGAAGGCCGCGGGCCGGCCGGCCTGAGCCGGACGGGCTTCGGTCGGCGCCCGGGCGTCAGTGCTCGCGCGGCGCTTCGCGGACGTCGCGCGACTCGCGCGGATTGTGCAGGCCGGGAGCGACCCGGCCGCTCCACGCGCGATCACGGTCCACCGGCTGTCCCGCACGCGGGTCCCGGGCCTCACCCCGGGACGCGCGCGCCTCGCGGGCGGTGCGGCGGCGGGTCGCTTCGCGGTCGGCGCGGCGGCGTACCAGCACGATCACCGCGGCGACCGTCGTGCCGCCCCACAGCAGGCCGGCCTTGAAGGCCAGGGCGGTGAAGATGTCGAGGAAGGTGCGGACGAGGAAGCTCTCGGCGTTGTCGCTCGGGAACACCACGCTGAGCACCAGAACCGTCAGCGCGAAGGCGACCGGAGGTGCGAAGAACGCCGCGGTCAGATCGCGGATCCGCGTCTTCGCTGCGACCAGCGCGCTCGAGACCAGGAAAACCGTCGCGAACAGCAGACCGAGCGTGTCGGTGAACATTTCGTCCAGCAGCCCGCCCAGCAGAGTGGCGCCGGACGCGAGGACGAGCGCTCCGGGCGCGGTCAGCCCGGTTGCGGCGACGGGCCGCCGCGACGGAGCGGGACGGCGTACGCGGTCTCTCCCCGCGTCAGGTGGACCTGCGGCCGTCCGGCCGGGGGAGGCGACCGGTCCGCCGGCCTGTCTCGGCCGCGGTGTCGGCCCCCCGCCGACCGACGGCGCCGCGGGCGGATGAAGGTCAGGGGCCGTCGTGCGCGCGGTTGCGGCGGGCGGGACGGTCGCCCCGCGCACCTCGGACTCGGCCGGCGCGGGTGCGGGCGCCGGCGGGAAGCGCGGCGGTGCGGGCGGCGGCAGGTGCGGCTGCGGCGGCGGCCCGGCCACGCGGGGGTCGGTGGCGGGCGGCGTGCGCGGCGGCGCGGGGCGCGGGGCGCCGGGCGGCTGTCGGCGGCGGCGCACCGGTTCAGCCCGCTTCGGTGACGGGACGGG
>NZ_JBPKBI010000003.1:0-28794 GCF_051388935.1 Yinghuangia sp. YIM S10712 | reverse complement strand
GGCCGCGGGCGGCCGGGCACGGCTGCGCTGATTCATCTATCCACGCTATGCGTATGACATGACTCAAATCGGTGAAGAACACGCTCATCCTCATCTGAGTACGACAGCGCCACCCGGGTGGCCGGACACCTGATGCCGTGACGGGCAAGGGCCACCGTTCCCTGCTTCCGGACACCCCGTTCGGGCTCGGCGGCAGGGCGTGCGGGGGATGGCCCGCACCAGCGTGACGAGCACCGGCGAACCCCTTCCGGCCACAGCGACCACGCCCCGGACTACCCCGTTCGGCGGCGTTGACCGGCACGATCCCGCGCAACTTGGATCCCGGCCCTCGGGATCCTTCACAGGCGAGGACGCGCGTGACCCCTCGATCGGTGGCACCGGAACGCGTGCGGTTTCGCGAACCGTGCTTTCGGGGCGGCGGAGGCGGCGGGGCAGTTCGCGCGTCACCGAGGACCGCCGCCGCGCCGAATACGCCGGGCTCAGTCCCGAGACGCCCAGGGGCGGTGGTTCGATTGCGGCGCCGGGGCCGCGCCGGGCGGGGCGTATGGAGCCTGTTGTCGCGGCGGGACGTGCCCGTGCTGCCAGGCGCCTGCCGACTGCGCCTCCAGTTGCTCGAAGGCGTTCCGTGCCGCGCGGGAACCCTTCACCTCGGTCGGGATTCCCCACAGCGCCGCGGCGTCCTTGATGTCCTTGGCGAACCACGGGAGTTGCTCGGCTGCGATGAAGTTGAGCGTGTGCTTGGCCGAGCCGCCGTCGCGCCGGGTCGCGTGCAGCGTCACACTGCTCGGCGCCTCACCGGTGCCCAGGCGGAGCTTGACGGTGACGGAGACGATGTCGGCCCAGGCGACCTGCCGCGTCTTGGACATGCCGTACAGCACCATGCCCTGCGCACTAAGCGCGATCTTGCGGTGCTTGTAGACGTAGTGGCCCAGCACCACGAACAACGAGAGCGGCACCGCGAGCGCCGCCATCGCCCCCTGCGGCAGGCCCGTGTCGCTCGCGATGTCGGCGAGGTCCAGCGGCAGCAGAATCAGCGGAACGACGGCCGCCAAGAGCAATTTGCCGAACTTCTCGCCTTGCCACAGCACGTAGTCCGGGTATGGGACGCGGTTGCCGGTCCCCTGAACGCTCATCCCACTTCTCCCCGCAGTCGAGTCCCCCCTGTCTTCCGGGCCGGCGGCCCCCTGCGCCGGTCGTCGGGGGAGCCTATCGACGCCGGACGAGCGCCCGCCGGGCTGTCGCGCCGCGCGGATAGAATGGGCGGTCGGCGTGCCGTACACGCGCGCATCCCCACCCCGTCAACCCAGGGAAGCCACGTTGTCGCTCACCATCGGAATCGTCGGTCTGCCCAACGTCGGCAAGTCCACCCTGTTCAACGCCCTGACGAAGAACAGCGTGCTCGCGGCGAACTACCCGTTCGCGACGATCGAGCCCAACATCGGGGTGGTCGGGGTGCCGGACGCTCGGCTGCACAAGCTCGCCGAGATCTTCGGCTCGCAGAAGGTGCTGCCGGCGACCGTCGACTTCGTCGACATCGCGGGCATCGTGCGCGGCGCCTCGGAAGGCGAGGGCCTGGGCAACAAGTTCCTCGCCAACATCCGCGAGTCGGACGCGATCTG
The DNA here is from genome assembly GCF_051388935.1 of Yinghuangia sp. YIM S10712. Taxonomy (NCBI): domain Bacteria; kingdom Bacillati; phylum Actinomycetota; class Actinomycetes; order Kitasatosporales; family Streptomycetaceae; genus Yinghuangia; species Yinghuangia sp. YIM S10712. The sequence goes on along the minus strand of NZ_JBPKBI010000003.1, from coordinate 27,175 downwards.
CCAGGTGATCCGCGTCTTCACCGACCCGGACGTCGTCCACGTCGACGGCAAGGTCTCGCCGAAGGACGACATCGAGACCATCAACACCGAGCTGATCCTCGCCGACCTCCAGACCATCGAGAAGGTCCTGCCGCGCCTCCAGAAGGAATCGCGCCTGAAGAAGGAGTCGGCGGAGGCCGCCAAGGCGGTCGAGGAGGCGCAGAAGGTCCTGGAGAGCGGTCGGACCGTCTTCGCCGCCGGCCTCGACTCGGCACCGCTGCGCGAACTGCACTTGCTCACCGCGAAGCCCTTCCTCTATGTCTTCAACGTCGACGAGGACGAACTCCTCAACGAAGACCTGAAGAACGAGATGCGCGCGCTGGTCGCACCGGCCGAGGCCATCTTCCTGGACGCCAAGATCGAGTCCGAGCTCATCGAGCTTCCCGACGACGAAGCCCTCGAACTCCTCCAGGCCCTCGGCCAAGAGGAGTCCGGCCTGTCGAACCTCGCCCGTGTCGGCTTCGACACCCTCGGCTTGCAGACGTACCTCACCGCGGGCCCCAAGGAGGCCCGCGCGTGGACCATCCGCAAAGGCGCCACGGCCCCCGAAGCCGCCGGCGTCATCCACACCGACTTCCAGCGCGGCTTCATCAAGGCCGAGGTCATCGCCTTCGACGACCTGGTCGAAACAGGCTCCCGCACCGACGCCCGCGCCAAGGGCAAGGCGCGCATGGAGGGCAAGGACTACGTCATGCAGGACGGCGACGTGGTCGAGTTCCGCTTCAACGTCTGAGGGCAAACCCCGGCCAGTGGTACCGTAAGTTGTACCACTGGCCGAAGGGTGTAGCCATGTCCATCACCGCGAGTGAAGCCCGTAAGGCTCTCTTTCCGCTGATCAAGAAGGTCAACGACGATCACGAGGCCATAGAGATCGTCTCCAGGCACGGGAACGCCGTGCTCCTCTCGGCCGACGACTATGCGGCGCTGCGGGAAGGCTCATACCTGCTGCGTTCTCCGGCGAACGCAAGGCGCCTGCTGAAGGCCTACGAGAATGCCTTGGCCGAACGAAACGTCTCCGAGCGCGAGCTGATCGACCCCGCGGCGGCGGACTTCGGCGTGGGCACCGACACGTGAGGCTTGTCTTCGAGGATCAGGGTTGGGAGGACTACACGTCCTGGCTCAGGAGCGACCGCAAGATTCTCGCGCGCATCAACAGGCTCATCGACGAGGCGAGGCGTGATCCCTTCTCGGGCATCGGCAAACCCGAGCCCCTGAAGTACCACCTGCCAGGGGCGTGGTCACGCCGGATCGACGACGAACACCGTCTGGTTTATCTGGTGACGGACAAAGAGATCGTGATTCTCGCCGCCCGCTACCACTACTGACCGTCAGGTGGTCAGGCCGGCGGGCTGAAGAGTTCGAGTTGGATGTCGTCGGGGTCGCGGAAGCTCAGGACGCAGTCGGCCGGGGTGTCCGCGATCGGCGAGTGCTTGACGCCGTGGGCGGCGAGGTGTTCGGCCCACGCGTCGAGGCCGGCGCGGTCGGGGACCGCGAGCGACAGGTGGTCCAGGCCCGCGCGGGCGGGGTCGAACGCGGTGCCGTCGTTGCCGTGGTGCTGTTGCAGGCCGAGGATCAGACCGCTGTCGTGCATGCAGATGCGCTGGGTGAAGGTTTCGCCTTCGAGGGACATCCGTTCGGTGAAGCCGAGGACTTCGGTGTACCAGCGCGCGCTGGCTGCCACGTCCGAGACGGACAGTGACACGTGTGAGATGCCGGTGAAGCCGGGCATGGGACCCCCAGGGATTGCGGCCGGATCAAAGGCGTGCACGACGGTGTTCCGCCGGGGAGTGCTCGATTTTTCTGCGAACGCACCCTACCCGAACGGAAGTTCACGGGGTACGGCCGATGTGTGCCGGATCGGCGGAGGACGCGGCGCCACCGATGCGGCGTGGTGTCCACTGAGCGCACGCGGAAAGCGCACGGTCGTATTCCGTTTCCCATCCCGGCAGATGGTGTCGCCTCACGCGTAAATCCGATCCTGCTAGCATCTCGCCGCATGGTGACGGACAATCGGCCCAGCGGCTGGTATAGGGATCCCTCGGGTCGGCCGGATACGCTGCGTTGGTGGAACGGGACTTCCTGGACGGACGATTACCGTGCGCAGTCCGACTTCCTGCAAACGTCGGGCACCAGCACTTCCGGAGGAAACCACGAGCCGCCTCCGGCGGGTCCCCAGCCGGGGTTCGCGGTCCAGGACGCGGCCGCGCAGCCGACCGTTTCGGCGGGCGCCCCTCCGTGGTCGCCGGCCGCTGATTCCGGGTCGCCGGCGCCGTGGCCCGGCAGCGAGCGCCCCATTCCGCAGCCCGTCGCCTCTGTGCAGTTCGAAGCGGTCGAGCCCAACCGTACGAAGAAGCGGGTGATCATCGGCATAGTCACGGTGGTCCTCGCGGCCGCGACCGGCATCGGGGGCTACCTCGTCGGGACGTCGGGGGACGACGACAAAGCGGGCGGTACGGCGAGTTCCTCGTCCGGTCCCTCCGGCAGTCCGAGTGCGCTGCCCAACGACGTTGCCAGTCCCGAGGGTTTCGCGGGCACACCGCTTGCCGGCGGCAACCCCATCGCGGGCGGCCAGGTCATTTCCGGCCCCAAGAACAAGATGAAGTTCTCCGTGCCCGCGGGCTGGACGCCGCAGGTCAACCCCAAGGCGACGAGCGAGGAGGCGCGTTATGTCCTCGACCCGTACCAGTGCACCGGGCGCGTCGACAACATGTGCGCCCGCGGCCTCGTCGTCCAGAACCTCCGTCTGCTGAGCGGCGGTTGGTCCGATCTTCCGTCGCTGACGCTCGGCATGGGCCAGGAGCTGATCACGGCGCAGTCGGGCGGCACCGCCCCGCCCGGAGTCACCGGTCCGCTGAAGCACAAGGCCATCACCATCCAGGGCCTGGACGGCTACCTGGCCATGTGGGACCTCCCCATGCTCGCCGGGCAGTCCGCGCCCAGCAGTTACTGCGGCGTGCTGACGGTGCGCACGGCTGCGAACTCCCCGGAGATCGCGGTGCTTCAGATTTGCCTCGACAGGACCAGCGAGGCCCCACAGGCTTCCCTGATGGACCAGATCGCGAATTCGATAACCATGCAGCCCTGAGCACCGCATGAACGACAAGAAGAGGGTGGGCCGAGTGTCCGCGACGGGGGGTGGCAGTCGCCGGGCTCCTCGGGGGCCTGTGCGGCGTGCCAACAAGCGCGAACGCCGCAACCGGCAGGCCCATCGGGCTTACGTCGCCTGCGCCGACGTGTCGGGGCCGCTGACGAGCCCGCCGGATGAGGGCTACCGGGTCCGGTTCCGTCCGGTCGCCTCGATCGGTGCGAAGTTCGCGTTGACCATCCTCGTGGTGGTCAACGCGCTTGCCGGACTGGCGTTCGTCGGCTGGCTGCTGCTGCCCGAGCACGTGCCCGGCGCGGGCGTCACGTGGATCCAGGGGTGGAAGCTCACCGTCGCGCGCGTCGCCTTCTGCGCGGTGGTTCTCGTGGAACTCGTCCGCCTCGTCCAGAGCGTCGCGGTCTGGGTCTTCGCGTTCCGTGCCAAGGACCCCGTGCCGGTGGAGCCGCCGTCCGGCCTGCGCGTCGCGGTGCTGACCACGATCGTCCCGGCGAAGGAGCCGATCGACATCGTCGAGCGGACGCTGCGGGCGATGAAGGAGATCGAGTACGACGGCCAGGTCGACGTCTGGATTCTCGACGAAGGCGACGACGACGCGGTGAAGGAGATGGCCGCCCGTATCGGTGTGCACCACTTCAGCCGCAAGGGCCGTCCGGAATACAACCAGGCCGAGGGCGAGTTCCGCGCCAAGACCAAATCAGGCAACCACAATTCGTGGCGGGCGGAGCACGAGTCGAAGTACGACGTGGTCGCCCAAATGGACCCCGACCACGTCCCGCTGACCTGTTTCCTTCAGCGCACCCTGGGCTATTTCCGGGATCCCGACGTCGCTTTCGTCGTCGCACCGCAGGTCTACGGCAATATGTACGACAACTGGGTCGCCCACGGCGCGTCCGTGCAGCAGTACCTGTTCAGCGGACTGGTCGAACGCGGTGGCAACGGAATGGACGCTCCGCTGCTGATCGGCACCAACCACCTTTACCGGCCCGCGGCGTGGCGCCAAATCGGCGGCTACCAGGACTCGATCATCGAGGACCACCTGACCAGCATGCGCGTGCAGGCCACGGACAATCCGGAGACCGGCAACCGCTGGAAAGGCGTCTACACCCCGGACGTTCTGGCCGTCGGCGAAGGCCCCACCTCCTGGACGGACTACTTCAACCAGCAAAAGCGCTGGGCATACGGCATCTGGGAGATCCTGCTCCAAAAGAAACTGCGGTCCGGCATTCGGCTGCGGCTGCGGCAGCGGGTGCTGTACGGGTTCGTGCAGTTCTACTATCCGAGCGTCGCGGTGACGACGGTCCTCGGCAGTCTGGCGACGGCGACCTATTTGCTGCTCGGTGTGACGTCGATGCGTGTCAACGGCATGCATTGGCTGGCGTTGTGGGCGGCAAGCATGGGTAGTTGGTTCGTGCTCTGGCTGTGGCTGCGTCGCTTCAACCTCGCCGCCCACGAACGACGCGAGATCGGACTGGCGGGCATGGGTCTCGCCTTGTTCGCCGGTCCCGTCTATGTCGCGGCTGCCGTCGCCGCGTTGTTCCGACGGCCGCTCGCCTACGCGGTGACGGCGAAAGGCGAATTGCGCAGTGCCGAGTCGTTGGCGACTTTCCGTCTGCACCTTATGTGGGCGGGTTTCTCGGGCGGTCTTCTCGCGGCGAGTTTTGTGTTCTCGCACGATTTGGTGGTGCTGCGGTTTTGGGCCGGTGTCAGCCTAGTGACGGGTTTGATGCCGCCGCTGATCTCGGCGTTCACCGGACGCCGCATCGCGAAGGACGCCCGGCGCATGCGCCGCCGCGAGGGCCCGACTCAATCCGTGCTGCCCTCGCCCCGCGCGTCGGACGCGCTGCCGGCGGCGGACCACACGGCAGACCCCGCGGCAGACCCCGGAGCCGCAGAACAGGCCTCGTTCGACCAGGCCGATGCGGGCGAGTCGGCCCCGGGCCACTCCGCGCCCGCGTCCGATCACCGCGAATTCGACGCACTGTACGACGAAGCCGCCGTGGGTCCGCCGACTCGGCAATGGGCCGGGTGACGGGCGATGCGCATAACGGTTCCGCGAATCCTCGGCGTTCTGGTGACCGCATTGATCGTCACGTACGCCTTCGTCCTCGCCCCCAAACTCGTCCACGAGAACATCGCCTCCGAGGCGCCCGGCGTCGGCCCCATCCCCGAGGAACAACCGCCGCCCACCTGGCTCGAACAGCGCATCCAGGTCGAGCCGACCCAGGTCTTCCCCGAAGCGGGGAAGACGTTTCTGGGGATCATGACGTCCCGCGGCTCCTACGACCTCGGGCCCGTCGACGAGTTCTCCGAGGCGGTGGAACGTGAGCCGCAGGTCCTCCAGTTCTCCGTCGGCTGGGCCGATTCGCCTTTCGACCGGCGCCTGTTCGACCAGGTGGCGAAACGCGGAATGATGCCCCTGTTGGCCTGGGAGCCGTGGGACTTCCGCAAGGAGAACCCGGTCGAGGAACTGCGCGGCCTCCAGCCCGAGTACGCGCTGACGAACATCATCTCCGGCAAGTTCGACGCCTACATCACGAGTTGGGCGCAAGGCGTCAAGGAACTCGGCTATCCGGTCGGTATCCGGTTCGCGCACGAGATGAACGGCTTCTGGTACCCGTGGGCCGCACAGGCCAACGGCAATACCGCCGACCAGTACATCCAGGCGTGGCGCCACGTGCACGACATCTTCACCGCCGCCGGCGCGACCGACGTCACGTGGGTGTGGAGTCCGAATCGCGACTACGAGAACGCCACGCCGCTCAAGTCGCTCTATCCTGGCGACGAATACGTCGACTGGGTCGGCCTGTCGGGCTACTTCGGAACCAAGGGTGTCGAGCAGTACAAGTCCTTCAATGAGATCTTCCAGCCGTCCGTGCGGCAGATAAGGGAGTTCACCAGCCGTCCGATCGTCGTCACGGAAACCGGAGCGGTGGACTTCGACGGCATGAAGGCCGCATGGATCACCGAGATGTTCCGGCAGCTTCCCGAGAACCCCGACATCATCGGTGTGATCTGGTACGAGGCACGCAAGGAAGACGAGGCGGACTGGCGGATCTCGGTGTCGGAAAGCGCGTCGACGGCCTATCGGGCCGGCATGTCGGCCCCGCGCTACGACCTGAAATGGACGGTGAACTCGACACCGCTGCGCGAACTTCCGCCCGCCGCGGGAGCGCCGCCGAGTGCCGGTCCTTCGGCGTCCCCGTCCGCGTCGGCCACGACGAAGCCGCCGACGACGAAACCGCCGACGACCAAGGCACCGACCACGACCACGAAGGCGCCGACGGGCGGGTCGACCACCAAGACCACCCGCCCCGCGTCCCGCACTTCCACGGCACGCGCCACCACGACCGGGAGTTGACCGTGCGGCTGAAGGCTTTGGCGGTCCTGGGGGTTGTGCGGGCCCTCTCGCGGGCTCTGCGGGTGCGGCACTACCCGCGGCTGAAGTCGCTGGCCCTGCGGTACCCCTTGCTCGCCGTGGTCTCCTGCGCCGTCGTCATCGCGTCGCTGGTCGCGTGGCTCGTGGCGCCGTCGGGCCCCGGGGAAGAGCAGCACATGGACGCCGCGGGCGCCGATCACCCGCCGCCGCCGGCCGTCATCGCGCAGGTGTTGCCGGAACCCGGTGAGCTGTGTTCCGACCAGGTCAACCGGCATCCGGCGCGCGAGGTCGCCGCCGGGCGGTACCTGGTCAACCCCAACGAGTGGAACGCCGTCGGGGGACTGTGCGTGCGCAGCGAGGGAGAGACCGACTTCCACGTGACGCAGAGCGGCGTGGCTCCGTCCACGATCGTGGACGCGCAGCGCGGCCCGGGCGCGTACGCGCACATCACGACGCCCCCGACCGGCGGCGCGCTGCCGATACGCATGGACCGGCTGCAGAATGCGACCAGCAGTTGGCGCTTCACGACCCCCGACGCGGGCACCTACAACGCCGCGTACGACCTGTGGTTCAGCAGCGTTCCGGGGCAGTGTTCGTTCACCGAGAGCGCCGAGCTCATGATCTGGATCGACAGCCGCAACAAGCAGCCCACCGGCGAGCGGACGGCGGTCATCCGCGTCGGAGACGCCGACTACACCGTCTACGAGGCGCCCAAGAAGAGCAGCCACACGCTGATCGTGTACTCCCGCAACGACCCGGCCGAAGCGGTCACCGAGTTGGACCTGCTCGCGTTCGCCACCGACGCGCAGCGACGCGGCTACGTGCCGCCGAGTTCGTCGCTGTGCTCGGTGCAGGCCGGCTTCGAGATCTGGGACGGCGGTGTGGGGCTGGCGACGGAGTCGTTCGGCTTCTCCGCTTCGGCCAGGCCGCCCACCGGGGCGGTCACCTCGGGCCTCCCGGGCAAATGCCTGGAGGTTCCCGAGGAATCCGAGCGCCCGATGATGGAGACCTGCGACGCGAGCGCCGCGCAGGAGTGGTCCCGAACCGAGCCGAACGCCCTGGCGCACGGCGGCACGTGCCTCCAGGCGGCGAAGTCCGGCGCGCTTACGCTTGTGGCGTGCACCGGCGCGCCCGCGCAGCAGTGGACGGCCGGCCCGTCCGGTGCGCTCGTCAACCCGGAGACCGGCCTGTGCCTCGACGCCGACACCGGCGAAGGCGCGGTCCGAGCGCGAGAATGCGACGGTTCCACGGAACAGTCCTGGCATCCGCCGGTGTGACCAGGGCGACTTGGGCAGCGCGTCACGGCGTCGTGCCGATGCCGCCGCAGGTGCTGCAATTTCCTTACACAGCCTGGTTGTTCGAGGAATGTTAGGATCTCGCGCCATGGAGATGGGAGGCAGGCCGAGCGGCTGGTACCAGGACCCTTCAGGGCGACCGAACTCCCAGCGGTGGTGGGATGGTTCAGCCTGGACGGAGGGCTATCGCAGCACCAGCGACCCCGCCGGCTCCCCGACGGTCTCCGCACAGGCGTCCGTGCCGCCCCCGGCGCCCCGTGAGCCCGAGGCGAATACCTCGGTGTTCCCGCCGGCCGCGTACGACACGCCCTCGTGGAACCAGCCGAGGCCTGTGCCGACTCCCGTGCAGTTCGAGGCGGTTGAGCCGGACAGGACCAAGAAGCGCGTCATCAGCATCGCCATCACCGTCGTGCTCGTCGTCGTGGCGGGCGTCGGCGGCTTCCTCATCGGGACGTCCGGCGACGACGGCAAGGAAGCCGACACCGCTTCGGCATCGGCACCGCCGCCCGCGGCGGGCGAAGCGTCCGCGCCGGTCGAAGCGCCCGCGCCGCCGGTCCCCAGCACCCCGGACCCCACCGGTCGGTGGAGGCTTGCCGACGGCCAAGGCACCACGGCAGCGGACGCGACGGGCAAACAACCGGCGACCGTGACGGGCAACGTGAAGTGGTCACCCGACCGAGGCGGGAGCATCGTCGTGGCCGGCGACGGCAGCCTCGGGACCGCGCGGGGAGTCGTCGACACGTCCAAGAGCTTCACGGTCGCGGCGTGGGCCAAAGTGTCCGCCACCGACGGCCACAAGACCATCGTCGCCCAAGACGGCGCCAAGACCAGCGGCTTCCTCCTGCACTACAACGGCGACGCGCACACCTGGGCCTTCGTCCGCACGTCGGAGGACTCGGGCAACCCGGCGGCTTGGTACACGGCGCTCGCAACGAGCCCATTCGCGAAGGACACCTGGACGCACCTGGTGGGCGTATACGACGCGGTGGCCGGACGCATCACGCTCTACGTCAACGGGGTGGCACAGAGCTCGACGGACGCTCCGATGAGCTGGAACGCGACGGGCCCGCTCACCATCGGGCGCTCGAAGAACAACTCCGACCTGTTCTCCGGCGGCATCGCCGACGTCGCGGTCTTCGACCGGGCGCTCACCGCCGAGGAGATCAAGTCGCTGCCGACCGATCCGGGCCCCGCGAACCCGCAGTAGCTCCCCGCACGCTTCGCCGTGTCGGCGAATAGTGCCGGGTCAGGCGGCAGCCGGGCCGTAGCCCGCGTAGGAGCCGGTGGCGGGCACGACCGGCACCCACAGCGTGACCTCGCCCGACCGCGCGAATCCGAATGTCACCAGGCGGGTGTCGCCGGCCTTGATGATGTTGTCCGCGTTCGGCAGCACCGCCGCGGTGTTGCCCTCGCCGCCGATCTGGAGCGCCTGGCCGGGGAGGATCCGGAGCTCGGGGGTGCTCGGGGCGGGGGTGATCGCCGCGTCCAGGGGGAGTTCGTTGACCGAGATGCGTTCGAGCCGGTCGACCTCGGTGCCCCCGTTGTAGACGTACGCGACGACCGCAAGCGGGCCGCCCTCCCCCACGGGACCGGTCACCAGTGCGATGTTCTGGAGTTTGAGGCCACCGAGAGCGGTCTCCGGGGTGTCCGGGCGGATCTGGAGCGTCTCGGCGTCCGGCCCGGCGCCGCACCCGCTCAGCACGGTGGTCGGGGCGGCGACGAGAAGCGCCGCGGCGAGGGCCAGACGGAAACGACGGGAGTGCGGCACGGCGTCTCTCCAACACACTCGGGCGGAACGGCCGGCCTGAGACGGGCAGGCGCGGACAATATGCCGCGACTATCCGCAAACGCCGAAAAGTATGTCTGCCGCATGGTGCGGGGCGGGTGAACGCCGCCGGGCGGCGTGCGGTGGCGGACGCACGACCGGCCGGGCGCCGCGCGGCGGGCGCCGGGAAGAGGGCGGGCGAGCGCGAAACCCGGCTGTCGTCCACGCCTGGTTCGGCGGCCGACGGTTGGTACCGGGGCTGGGGCTGACGTCGTGGGCACGGTCGCTCCGGGAGCGGGCCGCTTGTGTCGTCGGTGGCTCAGCTCGACGCGTGCTGCTTCACGATCGCGTCGATGTTCTTTGCCAGCTCGATGTCGAGCGCGGTGACCCCGCCCGCGTCGTGCGTGCTCAGCGTGAAGTGCAGGGTGCGCCACCGGATGTCGATGTCCGGGTGGTGGTTCATGTTCTCCGCGGCGACGGCCACCACGTCGACGATGCGGATCGCGGTCGGGAAATCCGGCGCCTGGACCGTGCGGCGGATCTGTTCGACGTCGCCCGACCATCCGTCGAGTGCGGCGATGGCGGCGAGAACGGCTGCTTCGTCCAAGATTTCGGGCATGCGTCGGAGGGTGGCCGCCCGTACGCCCGCCGGTCAAGCCCGACACGGCGCCGGAGTGCGCCTCCCCTGTTCGCCGAATATCCGGTCGGCCCCCCGAAAGCCGTACAGTGGACCGCCATGGCCCCCTCGGACGACTCCGCAGGCATCCCCGAGAACGACACCGTGATCGTCGTCGGGGCGGCGATCCTGCACGGCGGCCGGGTGCTCGCCGCGCGGCGCAGCGCACCACCGCATCTGGCGGGCGGCTGGGAGTTCCCCGGAGGCAAGCTGGAGCCCGGTGAGACCGAGGGCGAGGCCCTGGTGCGCGAGTGCCGCGAAGAGCTCGGGGTGTCGGTGCGGCCGGTGAGCCGTCTACCGGGCGCGTGGCCGCTCAATCCCGGGTACGTCCTGCACCTGTGGCACGCCGAACTGCTGGGCGGCGAACCGCGTCCGCTGGAGGACCACTCGGAGCTGCGCTGGCTCGGGCCGCTCGAACTGGACGACGTCGACTGGCTGCCGCAGGACCGCAGCGCCGTCGCGGTCGTGGCCCGCTTGATGGCCATCACTCCAACGGGCTAATCGGAAGTAAGGTGTGAAGCCTTGGATAAGCCATCATTCATCGGAAACGGCTCCGCAGCGACGTCGATGTGAGGGACCCGCGGTCACTATGGAGGAACAGCGCACCGAGCGGCTCTCCCGGAACGCGACGCCCAACTCGGTGGCGCCGGGAACCCTCTACGACCTGGTGCCGAGCGCCACGTGGGTGACCGACTCGGCGGGCAAGGTCATCATGTGGAGCCGCTCGGCCGAGCGGCTGTTCGGCTACTCGCGTGCCGAGATCCTCGGTCGCTGGGCTGGTGACCTGCTCGTTCCGCCGCTGGACGAGGCGGACCGCAACCACGTCAACCTCGACGCCGCCGAAGCGGAACTGGTCGGCGGGGTCTACCGCATGCGCCGTGCGGACGGCACGGTCAAGGACTTCGAGTCGCGCTCGGCGTTCGTCACCGGCGCGGACGGCAGCCGGTCGATCCTCGTCACCTCGGTCGAAGCCGACGCCCTGCACCGGGTCGAGGCGGACCTCGCGATCCGCGAGGCGTTGTTCGACCAGTCGCCGATCGGCGTCGGGATCTTCGACACCGACCTGCGTTACGTCGCGGTCAACCAGGCGCTCGCCAGGATGGACGGCGTCCCGGTCGCCGACCATCTCGGGCGCACGATCGACGAGATCATGCCCGGTATCGACACCGCTCGGGTGCGCACGATCCAGCAGCGCGTGCTGGACACCGGCGAACCGGTCGTCGACTCGCGGATCTTCGGCCCGATGCCCGCGGACGGCGGCCACCGCACGGTGTGGTCGATGTCGTACAACCGGCTTCAGGCACACAACGGCAAGATTCTGGGCGTCAGTTGCTCGCTCATCGACGTCACCGAGCGGCACTACGCGATGGTCAAGGTCGACGCGGCCCGCAAACGTCTCGCGCTGCTCAACGAGGCCGGGACGCGGATCGGGGCGACGCTCGACATCCCGCGCATCGCCGAGGAGCTGGCCGCGTCGGTGGTGCCGGGCTTCGCCGACCTCGCCGCGGTCGACCTGCTCGACGTGGTGATGTCCGGCGACGAGATCCCGCCGGGCGCGCACGGGGGCTCCACCGTGATGCACCGCGCGGCTTCACGGGGTGCGCGGCCGGGCCGCTTCGGGGACGAACTGCTGCCCAAAGGCTCGCGGTTGGTGTATTCGGCCGACTCGACGTTCGGCCGCTGCCTGCGCAGCGGCGGTTCCTACCTCGTGCAGAACATCCAGGGTGAGATGTACGAGGAGCTCATCCACGACAACGCCCGCGCCGCGTCCGCGCGCTCGCTCGGTGTGCACACGCTCATGGTCGTGCCGCTGAGCGCCCGCGGCATCGTGCTCGGCACGCTGCTGCTCGGCCGGGGCGAGGGTCGGCCGGCGTTCGATCCCGACGACCTGACACTGGCCACCGAACTCGGGGCGCGTGCCGCTGTGTCGGTCGACAACGCGCGGCTGTACCACCGCCAGCGCGAGACCGCGGTCATGCTGCAACGCAGCCTGCTGCCCCAGGATCTGCCGGAGATCCCCGGCATCGATGTCGCACACCGCTACCTTCCCGGCAGCCTGGTGACGGAGGTCGGCGGCGACTGGTTCGACGTGCTGCCGCTGTCCGGCGGGCGGATCGGGCTCGTGGTCGGCGACGTCATGGGCCACGGTGTGCACGCGGCGGCGGTGATGGGGCAGTTGCGCACGGCGGTGCGCACGCTCGCCGGGCTTGACCTGCCGCCGGCCGAAGTCATGGGCCATCTCGACGTCATCGTGGCGAGCCTCGGCGAACTCCATTACGCCACCTGCGTGTACGTCGTCTACGACCCGGTCGCGCGTACCTTCGAGTTCGCCAGCGCCGGGCACCTGCCGCCGGTCCTCGTGCCGCCCGACGGTGTCCCGATCGTCGTGGAGGCGCCGTCGGGAGCCGTCCTCGGGGTCGGCGGAGTCCCGTTCGAGCAGAAGGAGTTGCAGGTCGAGCCGGGCAGCGTGCTGGTGCTCTACACCGACGGCCTGGTCGAGACGCGCGACCGAGACCTGGACACCGGGATCGGGCTGCTGTGCGAGGCGGTCGCGGAACACCGGGGCCCGTTGGAGGAGGCGTCCGACGCGGTCATCGCGTCCCTGCACAAGGACCTCGGCTTCGACGACGTCGCCCTGCTGATGGCCCGGCTCGACGCGCTGCCCGAGGACGCGGTCGCCTCGTGGTGGCTGCCCGCCGAGCCGTCGGTGGTGGCCCGGGCGCGTGAGCTGACCCGCAAGACGATGCACGACTGGGATCTGGAAGTCCTGCTGGACGTCGCCGAGTTGCTGGTCAGCGAGCTGGTCACCAACGCGCTGCGGTACGGGGCCGGGCCCATCCGCCTGCGCCTGCTGCGCGGACGGGCGCTGCTGTGCGAGGTGGCCGACGCGGTGCCGGCACTGCCCCGGCTCCGCGAGGCCCGCGACACCGACGAGGGCGGTCGAGGCATGCAGTTGGTCACCACGCTCGCCGAGCGGTGGGGGAGCCGGAGGTCGGGCCACGGGAAGATCGTGTGGTTCGAACTCCAGCTCCCCACCAAGTAATCCGCACAGGGAGCCGCGGGTCAGGCGCGTCGGCGGATCTTGTTGCCGAGCCACACCAGCGGGTCGTACTTGCGGTCCGCGACGCGCTCCTTCATCGGAATCAGGGCGTTGTCGGTGATCTTGATGTGCTCGGGGCAGACGTCCGTGCAGCACTTGGTGATGTTGCAGTAGCCCAGCCCGTGTTCCTCCTGCGCGGCCTCCTGGCGGTCCGCGACGTCGAGCGGGTGCATGTCGAGTTCGGCGATGCGCATCAGGTAGCGCGGCCCGGCGAAAGCGGGCTTGTTGTCCTCGAAGTCGCGGATCACATGGCAGGTGTTCTGGCACAGGTAGCACTCGATGCACTTGCGGAACTCCTGCGAGCGCTCGACGTCCACCTGCTGCATGCGGTACTCGCCCGCGGCGAGGCCCGGCGGCGGCGTGAACGACGGCACCTGGCGGGCCTTGGCGTAGTTGAACGACACGTCCGTCACCAGGTCGCGGATCACCGGGAAGGTCCGCATCGGCGTGACGGTGATCGTCTCGTCCTCCGTGAACGTGCTCATGCGGGTCATGCACAGCAGCCGCGGTCGCCCGTTGATCTCCGCGCTGCACGAACCGCACTTGCCCGCCTTGCAGTTCCACCGCACCGCGAGGTCGGGCGCCTGGGTGGCCTGGAGCCGGTGGATGATGTCGAGGACCACCTCGCCCTCGTTCACCTCCACCGTGTAGTCGCGCAGCTCCCCGCTGTCCACATCGCCGCGCCACACGCGGAAGTTGGCCTTGTACGACATCAGTCCGTCTTCCCCTCGTCCGAGGCCGACTCCGACTCCGCCCGCGACTCGGCTTGCGGCGGCAGTTCCGCGTCGGTCAGATACTTCCTGAGCTCGTCGCGTTCGAACAGCGCGAGCAGGTCGGCGCGCATCGGTTCGGGGGTACGCCGCACCAGGTCCACGTGACCGCCGTCGGCGGCGAGCGTGCAGGCCAGCACCACCTTGCGCCACTGGGCGGACATCCCCGGGTGGTCCTCGCGGGTGTGCCCGCCCCGGCTCTCCTCGCGTTCCAGAGCCGCCTTCGCGATGCACTCGGAGACCAGCAGCATGTTGCGCAGGTCGATCGCGAGGTGCCAGCCCGGGTTGTACTGCCGGTGCCCCTCGACCCCGGCCTTCTCCGCACGCGCCTTGAGTTCCTCCAGGCGGGCCAGCGCCTCGGTCATCTCGCCCTCGCGCCGGATGATGCCGACCAGGTCGTTCATCGTCTGCTGAAGCTCCTGGTGGACCGAGTACGGGTTCTCCGCGCCGTCGTTGTTGAACGGCGCGACCGCCTCGGCCGCGGCGGCGTCGATCTGGACCTGGTCCACGCCGCCGCGTGCGTCGCCGCGTGCGGCGGCGTACTCGGCCGCGTGCAGACCCGCGCGTCGCCCGAAGACCAGCAGGTCGGACAGCGAGTTCCCGCCGAGCCGGTTGCTGCCGTGCATGCCGCCGGCCACCTCGCCCGCGGCGTACAGGCCCAGCACGCCCGGAGTGGCGGCGGTGTCCGGGTCCACCTCGATGCCGCCCATCACGTAGTGGCAGGTCGGCCCGACCTCCATCGGCTCCGCGGTGATGTCGACGTCGGCCAGTTCCTTGAACTGGTGGTGCATGGACGGGAGTTTGCGTTTGATGTCCTCGGCCGGCAGGCGCGTGGACACATCCAGGTACACGCCGCCGTGCGGGGTGCCGCGCCCGGCCTTGACCTCGGCGTTGATCGCGCGAGCGACCTCGTCGCGGGGCAGCAGCTCGGGTGGGCGGCGGTTGTTGTCCGGGTCGGTGTACCAGCGGTCGCCTTCCTCCTCGGACTGCGCGTACTTCTCCTTGAACACGTCCGGGATGTAGTCGAACATGAACCGCTTGCCGTCGGAGTTGCGCAGCACGCCGCCGTCCCCGCGCACCGACTCGGTGACGAGGATGCCCTTCACACTCGGCGGCCAGACCATGCCCGTCGGGTGGAACTGCACGAACTCCATGTTGATCAGCGACGCCCCCGCGAGCAGCGCGAGAGCCTGGCCGTCGCCGGTGTACTCCCACGAATTCGACGTCACCTTGAACGACTTGCCGATCCCGCCGGTCGCCAGCACGACCGCCGGGGCCTCGAACACCACGAAGCGGCCCGACTCGCGCCAGTAGCCGAACGCGCCGGTGATCCGGTTGCCGCCGCCCGGACCGTCGGCCGGCTCGGTCAACAGCCGGGTGACCGTAACCTCCTGATAGACCCTCAGCCGCGCCTCGGGGTCGCCGGTCTCGGCCTCGTCCTCCTGCTGGAGCGCGACGATCTTCTGCTGGAGCGTACGGATCAGCTCAAGGCCGGTGCGGTCGCCGACGTGCGCGAGGCGCGGATACTCGTGGCCGCCGAAGTTGCGCTGGCTGATCCGGCCGTCCTTCGTGCGGTCGAACAGCGCTCCCCAGGTCTCCAACTCCCAGACCCGGTCCGGCGCTTCCTTCGCGTGCAGCTCCGCCATGCGCCAGTGGTTGAGGAACTTGCCGCCGCGCATGGTGTCGCGGAAGTGCACCTGCCAGTTGTCGTTGCTGTTGACGTTCCCCATCGACGCCGCGATACCGCCCTCGGCCATGACCGTGTGGGCCTTGCCGAACAGCGACTTGCAGACCACCGCCGTGCGCATCCCCTGCGCGCGCGCCTCGATGGCCGCGCGAAGTCCCGCGCCGCCGGCCCCGATGACGACGACGTCGTAGCTGTGCCGTTCTACTTCGGACATGAAGCTCGGTGCCTTTCCTGGGACTTGAAACCCGGGACTCGGACCCGGGACGGGAACCCGGGACTCGGACCCCGGGGCCGGGACTAGAAGAAGCGCGGGTCGTCGAACGCGCCGGACGCGACGAGGTACACGTACAGGTCCGCGAGCGCGACGCTGAACAGCGACGCCCACGCCAGTTGCATGTGCCGGGTGTTCAGCCGGCTCACCATCTGCCAGTAGCGGTACCGCATCGGGTGCTTCGAGAAGTGCTTGAGCCGTCCGCCGATGATGTGCCGGCACGAGTGACACGAGATGGTGTACGCCCAGATCAGCAGCACGTTGGCGAGCAGCACCAGCGTCCCCAGGCCCATGTGCCCCCACGCGCCGTGCTCGTCGCGGAAGGCGATGATCACGTCCCAGGTGAGGATTCCGGCGACGATCACCGCGAAGTAGAGGAAGTAGCGGTGCGAGTTCTGCAGGATCAGCGGGAACCGCGTCTCACCGCTGTACTTGCCGCGCGGCTCGGGAACCGCGCACGCGGACGGCGAGGCCCAGAAACCGCGGTAGTAGGCCTTGCGGTAGTAGTAGCAGGTGAGTCGGAATCCGAGCGGGAAGATCAGAATGATCAGCGCGGGGGAAAGCGACCACCAGTCGCCGAAAATCGGCGCATTCGCGCTCAGCGGCATGCTGTCGCAGTTGGTGGACAGGCAAGGCGAGTAGAACGGCGAAACGTACGGCTCGGAGAAGTAGTCGTCGTTGGCGAAGGCCCGCCAGGTCGAGTAGATGATGAACGCGACAAGAATGGTGACCGTGGCGGCCGATCCCAGCCACCATCGGTCCGTGCGGAGATGCCGTTCCTGGATCTGAGCCCTGCCGGGCGCGGCGGTGCCGGTGGCCATGCGTGAATGCCCTTCTCGGCTGCGTGTTCGTGAGGTGTTCGGCGCGTCAGGAGCTCGGGGGCCGCGCCCTCGCGTCCGGGCCGGGCGGCAGCGGCATCCCGGCCCGAACACCGGGCGGCTACGGCCGTTGGGGCCGCATGCCGCCGATCCCCTCGTCGTCGGCGTCCGCGAACAACCCCGGGTCATAGGGGAGTTCGGAGAGCGGTTCGAGGTCTGTCCGAGGCTGCGGCGGTCCGGTGCGGATGGCGCGCGGGGTGTGCTCGGCCAGCAGCGCGAGGGAGTCGCGCAGCCGCTCGACATCGCCGCAGACCCGGCGTATGTCGAGTGTGTTGCCCACCCGGCTGCGCACCGAGCGCAGCACGCGGTCGAGTTCGTCCAGCTTCCGCCGGGCGCGGATCAGGTCGTCGTCAACGGTCGCCGTCATGTCGCGCGCTCACCCCCTGGTCGCCGGCCCCGCGTCGTCGGGGGACCGGTTGGTCGGTGTTGCGGACGTGCCTGTTCGCGTCGTACCGGGCATGCCGCATCGCCGTCGCGGCCGTATGCGGTGCGAACCCCGGAAGTGTGGCGCGATCAGGGAAAGATTGGAAAGTGGTATGGCGATCTTTTTCGCGGGCACCGGTCGAATTCCCCCACCCGGGGGACCACAGAAGCAATCCCGGCCCGGGTGGCGCGCTCCGGGACCGACCGGATGGTCAGGAATCGCCGATCAAGAAAAAGGATCATCCGCCGATCGCCGGACGACCGCCGATCGATCATGAAGAGCCCATCAATTCATGATCGGAAAATCCACGAAGTGCGTGAGGTCGGTCGGTGGGCACCGCGGAAAACCCGTCGGAACCGGCCGCACGGCTTCGCGCCCGAGGCCGGTCCCACGCCGACGCACACGCCGGCCACCACGACGACACGCAACGTCGGGTCCGGCGCACGTTCCGAGCGTCCCCGGGCGGTTCTCAGTCCTCGCGCAGTGTCGCGGCCGGGCTTGATTCGATCCGTGCGCGCGTGGCGGCGATGCGCGGGCGGCCGGGCAGCACGCGTTCGGCATCGACGAGGGCGCGCCGGGCGCCGTCGATGTCGCCGGCCGCACACGCGGCCAGCGAGAGGGTGCACAGGGCGTCCGCATAACCCGCGGGAGTGCCCTGCTTCTCCTGCCGCACCGCCGCCTGCGCGGCCCGCACGCCCTTGGCGGTGTCGCCGTGCAGCACCAGCAGAAGGGGGTGCTGCTCTTCCTCGTCGGCGAACTTGAGCAGCATGCCGGAGGGGTGCACGTAGTAGTCGGTCGGCGCGGCAAGGGCTTCCTCGGCGGCGGCCAGGTTCCCGGCGAGCGGAACGACGCCCATCACCAGCGCCTGCACCATCACCTCGCCGAAGAGCGTGCGGGCGGTGTCCCACTCGGGATGGCCGGAGTGCAGCCGGTGCAGATACGACCGGGCGATCTCGGCCGCGCCGGCGTCGTCGGCCTGCGCCTCGGCGGCCAGCACCTGCGCGTAGGTGCGGTACGGCTCGCCCTCGGGCCCGTCCGGCATCAGGTCGGCCAGCTGCACGACTTTCGCGACGTCGCCCGCGCCGTACGCCTCCGTGATGCGCTCGTGCAGCATGCGTGCGCGGGCGGCGGACTCGGACTCGACCGGCGCGGGGGGTACGTCGTCGTCCGGGCCGGGAAGGTCTTCGGGGAGCCCGGGGTGCGGCCTGCCGAACGCGCCGCCGAAGGGGTTGCCCGGACCTCCGCCCGCGGGCCCGGGGCCGCCCGCGCCGTTCGACGGCTCGCGCGGATCCGCGCCGAACGCGCCGTCGGAGCCGGAGCCGTCCAGGCCGCGATCACCGCGCCGGGCCGACCAACGCCGTCGCATCCGCTCGCTGAAGGATTCACTCACACTGCCGATTGTGCCTTGGTCCCCGCGGCTCGCCGTCGACGCACCGAGTCCGCAGCTTCGGCGGGGGGTCGTGCTGCTGTGCGTTTTCTCCGGAAACGTCTTCGAAGGTCACTCTCTCTTGATGGTTCGCGGGTCACCGGGTGGCGAAAGCCAAGCCTTCGGGCTGCTTAATCCCTGCGGTGGCAGGCCGAGAACACGCGCATCGCGGGCTTGGGGCCCGCCGTCACCGAGAGTGGCCCGGAGGCGTGAAGCCTGCGTGGAGCCGGTGGAAGACCCGGGGTTTTCCGGGCAATCGGCGTCGAAGCGCGGACCGTGGTGTCTGCCCGAAAGGGTCGGGAGAAGACCTTCCGATCGGAAACATCCGGAATACCGAGAGTCGTTGGGGCTCAGGGCAACGGCAGGAGTCACACCTCCGCAACCCCCGGGGGGCGGGCCCGCCCCGTACCATGGGGGGTGCCGCGGCGGACCGGCCCGGCTTGCATCCCGGCATATCCGGCGGAACCGGACATTCAAGGCTGTCGGATGCGACGTCCCGAGCCCAACGGAAGCCCGTAAACGCATGCCCACGCGCAACGACATCCGCAACGTCGCCATCGTCGCCCACGTCGACCACGGGAAGACGACCCTGGTCGACGCCATGCTCAAGCAGGCCGGCGCCTTCAGCGCACACCAGCAGGTCGACGACCGGGTGATGGACTCCAACGACCTGGAGCGCGAGAAGGGCATCACCATCCTCGCGAAGAACACCGCCGTCAAGTACCACCCCAAAGACGGCGGCGACCCCATCACCATCAACATCATCGACACCCCGGGCCACGCCGACTTCGGCGGCGAGGTCGAGCGCGGCCTGTCGATGGTCGACGGCGTGGTGCTGCTCGTGGACGCCTCCGAAGGCCCCCTGCCGCAAACCCGTTTCGTGCTGCGCAAGGCGCTGTCCGCCAAGCTGCCGGTCATCCTGTGCATCAACAAGGTGGACCGGCCCGACTCGCGGATCGCCGAGGTCGTCGACGAGACGTACGAGCTGTTCATGGACCTCGACGCGACCGAGGACCAGATCGAGTTCCCGATCGTGTACGCCTGCGCCCGCGACGGCATGGCGTCCCTGGCCCGGCCCGACAACGGTGCCACGCCGGACAACGGGGACCTCCAGCCGTTCTTCCAGACGATCCTCGACACCATCCCCGCGCCGACGTACGAGGAGGGGGCGCCGCTCCAGGCCCACGTCACCAACCTCGACGCGTCGAACTTCCTCGGCCGCATCGCCCTGTGCCGCGTCCACAACGGCACGATCCGCAAGGGCCAGCAGGCCGCGTGGTGCCGGCACGACGGCAGCATCGAGCGCGTGCGCATCACCGAACTGCTGATGACCGACGCGCTGGAGCGCAAGCCCGCCGAGCAGGCCGGGCCCGGCGACATCATCGCGATCGCGGGCATCCCCGAGATCATGATCGGCGACACCATCGCCGACCCGGAGGACCCGCGCCCCCTGCCGCTCATCACGGTCGACGAGCCCGCGATCTCGATGACCATCGGCACCAACACCTCGCCGCTGGTCGGCAAGGGCGGCAAGGGCCACAAGGTCACCGCGCGCCTGGTGAAGGACCGCCTCGACAAGGAGCTCGTCGGCAACGTCTCGATGCGCGTGCTGCCGACCGAGCGGCCGGACGCGTGGGAGGTCCAGGGCCGCGGCGAGCTGGCGCTGGCGATCCTGGTCGAGCAGATGCGCCGCGAGGGCTTCGAACTGACCGTCGGCAAGCCGCAGGTGGTCACCAAGACCGTCGACGGCAAGGTGCACGAGCCGTTCGAGCGCCTGACCATCGACGCGCCGGAGGAATACCTCGGCGCGATCACGCAGCTGCTCGCGACCCGCAAGGGGCGCATGGAGACCATGACCAACCACGGAACCGGTTGGATCCGCATGGAGTTCGTGGTCCCCGCCCGCGGACTCATCGGCTTCCGTACGGAGTTCCTCACCGAGACGCGCGGCACCGGCATCGCGCACAGCATCCACGACGGTTACGAGGCGTGGGTCGGCGAGCTGCGCACGCGCAACAACGGCTCGCTGGTGGCGGACCGTTCGGGCGTGGTGACCGCGTTCGCGATGACCAACCTCCAGGAGCGCGGCACGCTGTTCGTCGAGCCGACCATCGAGGTGTACGAGGGCATGATCGTCGGCGAGAACAGCCGCTCCGACGACATGGACGTCAACATCACCAAGGAGAAGAAGCTCACCAACATGCGCTCGTCGACGGCGGACGAGACGGAGAAGCTGATCCCGCCGCGCAAGCTCTCGCTTGAGCAGGCGCTGGAGTTCTGCCGCGAGGACGAGTGCGTCGAGGTGACGCCGGAGACGGTCCGCATCCGCAAGGTGGTCCTGAACCAGCAGGAACGCGCCCGCGCCGCCTCCCGCGCCAAGCGCTCCTGAGAGCGCGACGGCCGCAGTTTCACGAGCCCCCGCCACCCGCCGACGCGGGGGGCGGGGGCTCCGCCGTGTGGCCACCGCTCAGCAGCGCGCGTCCGAGCCCCCGCACGGCGGCGACCCCTCCCGGCTGCGGTAATCGCCCGGGTCATTCCGGTGCCGATCATTCTCCCGATCTTTGTGTTCTCGCATCGGGTGCGTTTCGCGGTAATTCCCGGAATGATCTTTTCCGCCCGGCCCGCATGATCGAATATCGCTGATCGAATTCCGGTGCGGCATGCGGCGGGCGACCGGTCGGCAGGCGGCCCACACTATGGACCCGGCATCGGGGGTCATTTTCCGCATCAATACCGGCAAACCGTGCACTCTACGCGCGACAATGATCAACTCGTCGTCTCTTGACCGGACACTGCCCTCCGGTCAGCGGGTAATCCGCCATTCCGGTTGGCGGTCAATTTGTTGGAGTTCGTCACCGAATAGGGGCAATGGCGGGGTCAGGCTTAATCGAAAAGAAACAGTGCGGCTATGGATGTAGATCACCGGTAGTCGGATAGTTGCGCTTGCGTCCGAGTCGCTTTTTCCGGCCTGCTCCGCACGTCCTCCGGGCGCGGGCGTGATCTTTTCCTGCGCGTCGGGAGGGGAGTCCGCCGGCCGCAATCTCCCTCCCTCTTTTCTGTCCCACAAGAGACTCCGAGGAGGCAGACCGTGCGTGGATCTACGCGCGTGAAGTTCGGCGCGGCCCTGGCCGCGATGGCCCTCGCCGCCACTGCCGCATGCAGTACCGACAGCGATGATCCGGAGCCCGACGCCTCCGCCCCGGCGGGCGCCGGCAAGAAGGGCGGGTCGATCACCGTCCAGCTCGGGGAGCCCCAGCACGGCCTGGTTCCCACGAACACCTCGGAGAGCGAGGGCAACGAGGTGCTCAACGCCCTCTTCGCCGGGCTCGTCGACTACGACATCGACACCAACAAGCCGGAGAACCGGGTCGCGGAGTCGATCACGAGCACCGACAACAAGACCTGGACGATCAAGATCAAGCCCGACTACACCTTCCACAACGGCGAGAAGGTGACCGCGAGTTCGTTCGTCGACGCCTGGAACTACGGCGCGAACCAGAACAACGCGCAAGAGGCGATCCCGTTCTTCGACAAGATCGAGGGCTCCGAGGAACTCGCGCCGGGGGAGGGCAAACAGCCCACCGCCGACAAGCTCAAGGGGTTGAAGGTCGTCGACGACACCACCTTCGAGGTCACCCTCAAGGTGCCCTTCGCGCAGTTTCCGACGATGCTCGGCTACAACGCGTACTACCCGATGCCGAAAGCCTTCTTCGCCGACCCCAAGGCCTTCGACGACGCCCCCATCGGCAACGGCCCGTTCATGATGGACGGCAAGTGGGAGCACAACCAGCACATCAAGGTGAAGCGTTACGACGCCTTCCCCGACCACGACGGCGACGCCCTCCTCGACGCGGTGACGTTCAAGATCTACGAGAAGCTGGACACCGCGTACAACGACCTGCGCGCCGGCGCGATCGACATCACCGACAAGCTGCCGGTCTCCGCGATGGCCACGGTCCAGAAGGACTTCCCGGGCCGGACCTCCAGCGTGGCCGAGTCGTCGATCGGCTACATCGGCTTCCCCATCGCCACCAACCCGGAGTACGCCAACCCCGATCTGCGCAAGGCCATTTCGATGGCGATCGACCGCAAGACGCTCAACGAGAAGATCTTCAGCGGGACCCGTCCGCCCGCCGACGACTTCGTCAGCCCGATCATCCCGGGCTACCGCCAGGGCGTGTGCGGCGAGGCGTGCACCTTCAACCCGCAGGCGGCGCGGGACCTCTACGCCAAGGCAGGCGGATTGCCCGGCAACAGGCTCGAAATCGGCTACAACACCGACGGCGGCCACAAGGACTGGATCGAGGCCGTCGGCAACATGCTCAAGGAGAACCTCGGCATCGAGGTGACGCCGCGCCCGTTCGAGAAGTTCGGGGCCATCCTGGACGCGCTCGACGAGAAGCGGTACTCCGGCGCCTTCCGCATGGGCTGGATCATGGACTACCCGTCGATCGAGAACTACCTGCGGCCGATCTTCAGCAAGATCGCCATCGACAACGGCTCGAACCACGCCGGCTACGTCAACGAGCAGTTCGAGGCGGCGCTCGCGGCGGCCGACGTCAAGCAGGGGGATGAGGGCATCGCCGCGTACCAGGCGGCCAGCGACATCCTGCTGAAGGAACTGCCGTACATCCCGGTGTTCTTCTACATGAGCTCGAACGCCTGGTCGGACCGGGTGACCAACGTCAGGATCGACGCGCAGAACCGCATGCGCCTCGACCTGGTGTCGCTCAAGTAGCCGTCCGCCACCGACACGGCGGCCGAGGACCGGGGCGTCTCCCGACGGATCCGGTCCCCGCCCCCCGTCCCGGAGCACCGCCGCGCCCGCGCTCCGGGGCACCGCCCCACCGGGAGGGCTCGTGTACCGCTATCTCGTGCGTCGGCTGCTCCAGGCGATCCCCGTCCTGATCGGGACGACGCTGCTCATCTACACCATGGTGTACTTCCTGCCGGGCGACCCCGCGCGGGCGATGGCCGGGGATCGCCGCCAGGATCCCGTCGTCGTCGAGATGATCCGGGAGAAATACCACTTCGACGACTCGTTCCTCAGCCAGTACTGGAACTACCTGACGGGGATCTTCCAAGGCGACTTCGGCACGACCGTACGAGGCCGCGCGGTCGGCGACATCATGGCCGAGCGGTTCCCCTGGACGATCAACCTCGCGGTGACGGCCCTGGTCATCGAGGCCGTCGCCGGCATCGTCGCGGGCATCTTCGCCGCGCTCAACCGGGGCAGGTTCTTCGACAACCTGGTGCTGATCGTCACGCTGATGATGATCTCGATCCCGACGTTCGTGACCGGCTTCATCATGCAACTGCTGGTCGGCGTCGAATGGCAGATCCTCCCCGTCTCGTTCAACGAGCACGACGGGTTCAAGGCGTACATCATGCCGGGCTACGTGCTCGCGACGCTGTCCCTCGCGTACGTCACCAGACTCATGCGCACCAGCCTGGCCGAAACCATGCGGTCCGACTACGTCCGCACGGCGGTCGCGAAGGGCCTGCCGCACAGCCGCGTCGTGATGCGGCACGGCGTCCGCAACGCGTTGATCCCGGTCGTCACCTTCCTGGGCGCCGACCTGGGCGCGCTGATGGGCGGCGCGATCATCACCGAGCGGATCTTCAACATCCCCGGGGTGGGCGGGCAGTTGGCCCAGTCGGTCTACCTGCGCGAACGCCCCGTCGTCATCGGCATGGTCACCGCCCTGGTGCTCATCTACATCGTCGGCAACCTCCTCGTCGACATGCTCTACGCCGTTCTCGATCCGAGGATCCGCTATGACTGACATCCAGGGGAGCGCGTCGGAGCCGTCCACCGGCAAGGCCGCCGACGAAGTCGCGGCGTCCGGCCGGGCCGGCGGCGGAGCGGACGAGCGCGTCGGCAACCTGTGGTCGGACGCGTGGTACGACCTGCGCCGCCGCAAGATGTTCATCGCGTCGGCGTCCGTCATCTTCGTACTGCTGCTGATCGCGGCGTTCCCGCAGTTGTTCACCGACCACAACCCACGCGACGCCGGCGCCTGCAAACTCGTCAACTCGCTGAAGGATCCCAGCGGTTCGCACTGGTTCGGGTACGACGTCCAGGGCTGCGACGTCTACACGAAGGTCATCTGGTCGACCCGCAACTCGATCGTCGTGGGCTTCTCCACAGTCGTCCTCGTCACCGTCGTCGGCGGCGTCCTCGGCCTTGTCGCGGGCTACGTGGGCGGGTGGGTCGACGGACTCCTGTCGCGCTTCGCCGACATCTTCTTCGCGATCCCGCTCATGCTCGGCGCGATCCTCGCACTCGCCGTCATCGGCAAGGGCGACGCGCTGACCGTGGCCCTCATCATGGCGGCCCTGGTCTGGCCGAAGATCTTCCGGCTGATGCGCGGTGCGGTCATCGCGAACAAGCACAACGACTACGTCGTGGCGGCACGGGCACTGGGCGGCGGGACACTGCGGGTGACGTTCCGTCACATCCTGCCCAACGCGATCGCCCCGGTGCTCGTGTACGTGACCATCAGCCTGGGCGAGTTCATCGCGGCGGAGGCGGCACTGTCGTACCTCGGCGTCGGTATTCAGCCACCCGGCATCTCTTGGGGCCTGATGATCAGCGACGCGCAGGAGCGCTTCCTGCAGGCTTCCCACCCGCTGCTGTTCCCGTCGCTGTTCCTGAGCGTCACGGTCCTCAGCTTCATCCTGATGGGCGACGCCGTGCGCGACGCCCTCGATCCGAAGAACCGATAGGGGGGCGCGGTGACGACCCACACCACCGAACCGGTGCTCATCGAATCCGACGCCGCCCTGCTCGAAGTCGACGACCTGCACGTGGAGTTCCACACGCGCGACGGCATCGCCAAGGCGGTCAACGGGGTTTCGTTCCAGGTGCACGCCGGTGAGACGCTCGCGGTGCTCGGCGAGTCCGGGTCCGGCAAGTCGGTGACCGCGCAGGCCGTCATGGGCATCCTCGACACACCGCCCGCCAGGATCTCCCGGGGGGCGATCCGTTTCCGCGGCAGGGACATGCTGACGATGAGTCAGGACGAGCGGCGCCGGATCCGGGGCCGGCACGTCGCGATGATCTTCCAGGACGCGTTGTCCGCACTGAACCCCGTGCTGTCGGTGGGCAAGCAGCTCGGCGAGATGTTCCGCGTCCACCGCGGCATGTCCCGGCGTGAGGCCAAGGCCAAAGCGGTCGATCTGATGGACCTCGTGCGCATCCCGGCCGCCAAGGCACGCGTCGACGACTACCCGCACCAGTTCTCGGGCGGCATGCGCCAGCGCATCATGATCGCGATGGCGATGGCCCTGGAGCCGGACCTGATCATCGCCGACGAGCCGACCACGGCCCTCGACGTGACGGTCCAGGCCCAGGTCATGGACCTGCTCGCGGCCCTGCAACGCGAGTTCCACATGGGCCTGATCCTCATCACCCACGACCTCGGCGTCGTCGCGGACGTCGCCGACAACATCGTCGTGATGTACGCGGGCCGCATCGTGGAACGCGCCCCCGTCCACGCGCTCTACAAGACCCCGGCGCACCCGTACACCATGGGCCTGCTCGACTCGATACCCCGGCTCGACCACAAAGGCCGCGACTTGGCCGCGATCAAGGGACTGCCGCCGAATCTGCTGCGTATACCGGCGGGTTGCGCGTTCCACCCGCGCTGCCCGTACGCGCGCGACGTGTGCCGTACGGAGCCGCCGCCGCTGCACGCGGTCACCGGCACGGGAGTTGCGGCGCATCGCGGGAGCGCCTGCCACTTCTGGAAGGAGGCGCTCGATGGCACCATCGGCCGATGAACCGCAGGGTGCGGAGACAGTGGAGGTGGTGAAGGCAGCGGAGACGGCGGGACCGGCCGAGACTGCTGCGCCGAGCGTCCCTCGCACGGAGCCCGTCCTCCAAGTCAAGGACCTGGTCAAGCACTTCCCGCTCACCCAGGGCATCCTGTTCCAGCGCCAGGTCGCCGCGGTCCAGGCCGTCGACGGGGTCTCGTTCGACCTCCACAAGGGCGAAACGCTGGGCCTGGTGGGGGAATCCGGCTGCGGCAAGTCCACCGTCGCGAAGCTGCTGATGAACCTGGAGCGACCCACGCGCGGCGAAGTCCTCTACAAGGGCGAGGACATCTCGCGCCTGTCCGGCCGCGCCCTCAAGGCGGTCCGCCGCAACATCCAGATGGTGTTCCAGGATCCCTACACGTCCCTGAACCCGCGCATGACCGTGGGCGACATCGTCGGTGAGCCCTTCGCGATCCACCCGGACGTGGCCCCCAAAGGGCAGCGGCGCAAGAAGGTCCAGGAACTGCTGGACGTGGTCGGCCTGAATCCGGAGCACATCAACCGGTATCCGCACCAGTTCTCCGGCGGTCAGCGGCAACGGATC
>NZ_JBPKBI010000002.1:888649-900367 GCF_051388935.1 Yinghuangia sp. YIM S10712 | reverse complement strand
GGACGCTTCCTTTGAGACCCTTTCACCGGTCTCTCCGGGCGTTACGCTCTTCGGTGTTTCTTTTGTCTTGCTTCTCTTCGAGGTTACCAGATCCGTTTTCCCATTTTCAACTTGCCGCCGGCTTGGCTGCGAGTCGTTAAACAGGCCGCGCATCTGGTTTTCCTCGATGCACCCACCTTAGCAGGCTTTTGCAGGGTCCCGAACCGCTTCTCGGTTTCTGCTCGCCGCCGGCGAGTTCGTCCGAAATACAAAATCGGGCAACGCAAAAGCACGACGGCCGGAGATCGCGAGAACGATTCCGTTCGCTTTGCTTCGATGTGGTGGTCGCCTCGGGACCGGCCATTGCGCCACGAACGCGGACCAGCTTCAGGCACACGACACTGCGTGCTGCGCTTCAAGGGGGTTCACGGAAGGCGCACCTGTCCGGATCTCCCGAACCTGCGACTCGGAAGACTTTAGACCACTCTTCCGAGGGAGTCAACCCCCGGCCGAAGATTCCTGGCGAGAGGGTTCGTCGGCCGGGTCGACGGCACGTGAAGTCCCTTATGGATCAAGGACCTTCGGGAAGCTCCGGATCAGCGTCAGCCGAGCGCCAACGCCGCCAGATTGCGCTTGCCGCGCCGGAGCAGGGCCCAGCGGCCGTGCAGCAGCTCGCCTGCGGTCAGCGTCGCGTCCTCGTCCGTGATCTTGACGTTGTTGACGTACGCGCCGCCCTCCTTGATGGTGCGCCGGGCCGCGGACTTGCTGGCGACCAAGCCGGTCGCCACGAGCGCATCGACCACCGTGGGCAGCTCGGCGACCTGCGCGGACGGCAGTTCCGCGACGGCCGCCGCAAGAGTCGCGGCGTCCAGCGAGGCCAAGTCGCCCTGTCCGAACAACGCGCGACTCGCCTCCACGGCTGCGGCGCACTGCTCCGCGCCGTGAATCAGCGTCGTCAGCTCCTCCGCCAGCGCGCGTTGTCCCGCACGGGCTGCCGGGCGCTCGGCGGACTCGCGTTCGAGGTCTTCGATCTCCTCGTGCGAGCGGAAGCTGAACAGACGCAGGTAGCGGGACACATCTCGGTCGTCCGCGTTCAGCCAGAACTGGTAGAAGGCGTACGGCGTGGTCAGCTCGGGGTCGAGCCAGACCGCGCCGCCCTCGGTCTTGCCGAACTTCGTGCCGTCCGCTTTGGTCAGCAGGTTCATCGTGACCGCGTGCGCGGGCCCGTGCGGCTTGTTGCCGGTCACGCGCCGGATGAGGTCGAGGCCTGCGGTGATGTTGCCCCACTGGTCGCTGCCGCCGATCTGGAGCGTGCAGCCGTGCCGCCGGTAAAGCTCCAGGTAGTCGTTGGCCTGGAGGATCACGTAGCTGAACTCGGTGTACGAGATGCCTTCGCCGCCGAGCCTCGACTTGACCGTGTCGCGCGCGAGCATCTGGTTGATGCTGAAGTGCTTGCCCAGGTTGCGCAGCAGGTCGACCGCGCTGAGGTCCTGGGTCCAGTCGTAGTTGTTCGCCATGAGCGCCGTCGTGGGCGCATCGCCTTCGAAGTCGAGGAAGGCGGACAACTGCGTGCGGATGCGGCCGGTCCAATCGTGGACCGTGGCCGCCTCGTTCAACTGCCGTTCGGCCGACGGCTTGGGGTCGCCGATGAGTCCGGTGGCCCCGCCGACCAGGGCGATGGGCCGGTGGCCCGCCTGCTGAAGGCGCCGCAGGGTCAGAATGATCAGCAGGTGTCCGACGTGCAGGCTGGCGGCGGTGGGGTCGAACCCCGCATAGACCGTCACGGGACCGTCCGCGAACGCCTTGCGCAATGCGTCCTCGTCGGTGGTCTGGGCGATCAGCCCGCGCCACCTCAGGTCCTCGACGATGTCGGTCACGGTGGTTCGTCTCCTCTTGCGGTACGGAAAGCTCACGATGCGTTCGTTTGGCGAGGTCGGGCGTGCTGTCCGCCTGCGCTCGTCTACAGCGTGCCCGACGCGTCCGCTGCCGCGCGAACCGTATTGCGGCGCACGCGCGGCACGTGGGCGCGGTATGGGCTGACCGTCGGGTCTCCGGCCACGTGGAACCGCCAGGGGTACGCCTCCGGATCGCCGCCGAGGCCGGCGACGCCCGTCCGCGGCCCGGTGCGAATCATTTCAGGTGGCACGGGCGTGCCGTGAAGGAGGCGGAACCCTGTCCCGGGCACGCACGCGTCCACGCCGTCGTCGCCGCGCCCGATGCCCATGGCCACCGTCAGGCGGGCCGGCCCCTGGGCCAGGTCGGTGTCGCGCCGCGAGCCGGGCCGCCGCGCGCGGGCGAGGGCGATGCCGTCGGTGATCTCGCCGGCGCGGATGAGCAGGCCGCACGCCTTGCCCTCGCGTCCGCAGACGACGTTCACGCAGTGGTGCATGCCGTAGGTGAAGTAGACGTACAGGTGGCCGGCCGCTCCGAACATCGTCGCGTTGCGTGCTGTCTTGCCGCGGTAGGCGTGCGACCCCGGGTCGTTGGCACCGTCGTACGCCTCCACCTCGGTGATCCGCAGCGTGATCGGCCCGTCGTCGGTCTCGCGGACAAGCAGGCGGCCCAGGATCTCGGGGGCCACATCGAGGACGGGACGGGCGAAAAAGGATCGGGGCAGAACCCGACGGGACACGTCCGGCATGGGCCAGACTCTACGGCGACCGCAGAAGTCGTAAGCCAGGGGAGCATCCATGGTGTTCAAGAAGTTCATGGCGAGCATGGGCGCCGGTGGGGCCTCGGTGGAAACCGAGCTCTACCGCCCGGACGTCATGCCGGGCGGGGTCGCCGAGGGCGTGATCCGCATTCAGGGTGGCAAGGTCGACCAGGTGATCGAGGGGTTGTTCGTCGAGCTTCGCGCGGTCGTCGAGGTCGAGACCGAGGACGGCGAGTACAAGGTCAACCAGGACTTCGCGCGCCTCCAGGTGGGCAGCGGCTTCGAGCTGCGCGAGGGGGCGACGCACGATCTGCAGTTCCGGCTCCCGATCCCGTGGGAGACGCCGGTGACGGTGTTCCGCGGGGTGCCGCTGCGCGGTACGAGCATCGGTGTACGCACCGAGCTGGCGATCGACCGGGCGATCGACAAGGGCGATCTCGACCCGGTGAACGTGCACCCGATCCCGGCGCAGGCGGCGATCCTCGACGCGTTCGGCAACCTCGGCTTCCACTTCAAGGGCGCCGACCTGGAGCAGGGCCACATCCGCAACACGCGACAGCGGCTGCCGTTCTACCAGGAGATCGAGTTCGCGCCGTCGTCGGGCCAGTACTCCCGGATCAACGAGGTCGAGCTGACCTTCATCTCCGACGAGAACGCGACGGAGGTCGTTCTGGAGGTGGACAAGAAGGGCGGTCTGCTGAGCGAGGGCAGCGACGCGTACCGGCACTTCACGATCGACCACGGCGCGGTGGAAGGCACCGACTGGACGGCTTACCTGCACGGTTGGCTGGAGGAAGTGGGTCGTCGGCGCGGCTGGCTGTGACCGTCGGCTCAGATGGCCTGCCGCCGCCNAGGCACCGACTGGACGGCTTACCTGCACGGTTGGCTGGAGGAAGTGGGTCGTCGGCGCGGCTGGCTGTGACCGTCGGCTCAGATGGCCTGCCGCCGCCTGCTGCCCACCGAGTCGACCCGGTCGGGTCGGCGCCGGTGGGCGGCGCCCCGACTCGGGGGGTGACCGCGTAATCTCGGCGCGTACGCCCGACGTTCCCGTCGACGACGAAGAGGAGTCTGCCGTGTCGCAGCCGAAGATGCCGCCGTTGCCGTACGAATTCCTGCCGGAGAAGCCGTGGTTCACGGTGGAGAGCACGGACGTCGCCGATGGTGTGACGCTGTCTCTGCCGCAGGTGAGCGGTGTGATGGGGGCGGGCGGGCAGGATGTGTCGCCGCAACTGTCGTGGGCGGGCTTCCCGGCGGAGACGAAGAGCTTCGTGGTGACGTGCTTCGACCCGGACGCGCCCACGGGCAGCGGTTTTTGGCACTGGTCGCTGGTCGACGTCCCGGCGTCGGTGACGGAGTTGGCGTCGGGCACGGGTTCGCCGGACGGCAAGGGGCTGCCCGAGGGGGCGTTCCATGTGCGCAACGACGCGGGCATCCCGGGCTACGTCGGTGCCGCGCCGCCGGAGGGGCACTACGCGCACCGGTATGCGTTCGTCGTGCACGCCGTGGGCACCGAGAAGTTGGGCGTGGACGAGAACGTGTCGCCGGCCGTCGTCGGGTTCCACTTGTTCTCGAACACGCTTGCGCGGGCGATCGTCACGCCGGTGTACGGCCGCTGAACGTTCCCCGACCGCGGAGTAATTGCGTTGTCGAGCTGATCGTGTCGCAGGCAGAGTGGACACGGCCCGCCACCCGAGGGCGGCGGGCCGTGTCCTTTGTTGTTGGACCGATTGCTCTTGAACCGACGGATCGTCGAGACCGAAAGGCGCGCATGGCCACCGCGGCACCTCCGCTCCCCTAGTGCACCGGCCGGCCCGTTCGGGTGCCGGCGGTTCCGGCGGGGTGCGCCCGGCCGGGTCTTGCACGTTCGCGGGTCCCGGCGATCCCCACCCCGAAGGGAGGGCGGACGCATGCGGGACACGTTGGTGCTGAACGCGACGTACCAGCCGCTCGCGACGGTGTCGTTCCGTCGCGCGCTGGTCTTGGTGTTGCAGGAGAAGGCCGTGGTCGAGGACGTCGATCCGGGCCGTGTCGTGCGGGCTGCGGCGCTCGAAATGCCCGTTCCGCGGGTCATCAGACTGCTCCGCTACGTCCGTGTGCCGTTCCGACAACGGGTTTCGTGGTCGAAGCGGGGGGTCCTACAGCGTGACGGTCGCAAGTGCGCGTACTGCGGGGGCCGGGCCACGACGGTCGACCACGTCGTGCCGAAGTCGCGTGGCGGGGCCGACTCGTGGCGCAACACGGTGGCTGCGTGCGCGGCGGACAACCAGCGCAAGGCCGACCGTACGCCGGACGAGGCGGGGATGCGGTTGTTGTTCGAGCCGTTCGAGCCGGCCGGGACGCGGGCGCTCGTGCTCGCGTTCGGGGTGACGGCGGAGCAACAGGCGTGGTTCGGCGAGGCGGTCACCGCCTGATCCGGGGTGTGTGAAGCGGCCGGGTGGGTGCAGGGCTTCGTTGTCGACTCAGCGTCAGCCGAAGTTCTTGCGAACCCACTCGGCCCAGCCCTTCTCGAATTCGGCGAGGGTCTTCCCGGTCGCGGTGCGGATCGCGGCGCCGACGCCGCCGGAGGTCCCTTGGTAGACGTCGGCGATGAACGCGCAGGCCTTGTCGCGGCCGTAGGTGTCGGCGAGGTAGCGCAGGGCCAGGTGGGACTGGTTGTAGGCGGCATCGATGACGTCTTCCTTCGCGGCGGCGAAGTCGGCGTCGGTGGGCAGTTTCCCGGTGAAGGTGCCGTCCTCGATCTGGGCGCCGACGGCGCGTGCCTCGTACGTGCCTCGGATCGACCGGTCGGCCTGCGCGACCCAGTCGGCGAAGCCTTCGGCGGTCCAGAGGGGGATGTCCTGGAAGTCCTCGGTCATGAGCGGGTCGAGCAGGGCGTGGACGAGTTCGTGGCGCAGGATCACGCGGGCGAACGACGCGTCCTTGTCCATCTCGTCGAGGTCGATGACGACGCGGCTGCCGCCGATGGTGCGGTTGTCGCCGGCGGCGGCCATGGGGAGCGCGTAACCGGCCGCCCAGTCGCCGGGGGACTCCCGGCTGTACAGGCTTTCGAAGGTGTCGCGTTCACGCGTGAGGGTGATGGCGAAACCGGGTGAGACCCCCGTGGGCCCCTTCCAGACGCCGATGTCGTAGACCGCGGCCGCTTCGGCTTCGTCGGCGCGGGTGCGCAGGTCGGCGGCTGTCGCGGCGGGGCCGAACACCACGACGTGCGGCCGGCGTTCGACGGCGAGGTCCCATACGTCCCACGGGGCCGGGTAGCCGGATGCGCCGAGTATGACGCTGTCGCGCGAGCCGGTGACGTTGGTGATGTTGCAGGCGTCGTCGACGGTGACGCACCGGATGGTCCATACGTAGCGCTCGGCGACGGGGCGCACGTCCACGTTCGCGAGTTGGTGCCGAAAGGCGATTTCGACGGTCGCGTTGACGGGCCAGCCGTTGACGGCCCCGGGCTCGGTGCGGGCGTCGGTGACCGCGGTGGCCGACCAGGCACTCTCGTCGAAGGGGACTTTGCGCAGATTGGCGAACAA
Organism: Yinghuangia sp. YIM S10712; assembly: GCF_051388935.1. Taxonomy (NCBI): domain Bacteria; kingdom Bacillati; phylum Actinomycetota; class Actinomycetes; order Kitasatosporales; family Streptomycetaceae; genus Yinghuangia; species Yinghuangia sp. YIM S10712. The sequence goes on along the minus strand of NZ_JBPKBI010000002.1, from coordinate 894,211 downwards.
GCGGCGTTCGGTGTCGACGAGTGCCTTGTTGTTCTTGTCGACGGTGCCGAGGAACGCGGTGGCGTCGTTCTTGGCGAGGGCGACGCTGCGGGTGTTCGCCAGTCGTTGGGCGCGGGTCATGGCGCTGTTGCGCGCGGTCGATGATGCGTCGGGGCCTTGGAGTTCGGGCACTTCGCCGCCGTGCGGGGAAGTGCCGTCGCCGTCGGGATCGACGGGGCCGCCGCGGTCGGGTTCCACAGCGCCCGCGCCGGGCGGCCGTCCCGGGTCGACGCCGGCTTCGACGGCCGCGCGGGCGTTGCCCGTTCGGTCGTGGATGCTCGACCCGGCGGCGACCAGGACGGCGAACGCGGCCAGCAGCGAGCAGACGATGATGGCGGCGGTGTGCCGGTCGCGGCGCGGGTCGACGACGGAGTTCGGCCAGAGGCCGAGCGTGTCGCCGGGGTGGCGGAAGGGGACGGGGCCGCTCGGCAGGGGTGTGCGTGGTCCGGGAACGGCAACCCAGGCGTACGCTCCGGGCAGCGGCGCCTGATGGCGGACCGTCGCGGACGGATCCGCCGCTTTCGTGTCGGTTGCGGAGTCTGGGGTCGCCGGCGCGTCGGCCTGCTGGTCGGCCGGCATCTGACGCGGAATCATGGGTGCGTCGGTGGCGCGGTCCTGTTCGCCTTCCGCGGGGGCACCGGGCGCGCCGGGCTCGGCACGTTCGGTTTCGACGGGCGGCTGAGGGCCGTCGACCGTCGGCCGAGGCGTGTTGTGGTCCATCGTCATCCTCGCGCTCCCGGTCCGCCCTCACCCCTGCGGGTGCAGCGCGAGGATATCCGGGCACGTGTCGGGTCGGGGAGTTCCGCCTGGATCTTGACAGTCGTACGGCCGAATCCGGCGCTCATACATGGGTTTTGACCCACTGTGCCCATTTCTTCTCGAACGTTGCGAGGTCGATCCCCGTGGCCGTCTTCAGCGCGTCCTCAAGGGCAGTTGGTGCGCGGTAGACGGCGACGACGAATGCGAACGTCTTGGCCGCGCCGTACTTCTCGACCATGTAGCGGATCGCCGTCATGCTCAGGTGGTAGTTGATGCCGTTGGCCTCGGAGCCTTCGCCGTAGATCTGGTCGTCGGCGGGGAGTTTGCCGGGGAAGTCGCTGCTGCGGACGTACTCGCGTGCGGCGGGTGCGTAGAACTCCCCGAACAAATCGGCCCATTCCAGGTATTCGGCGAAGCCTTCGACGACCCACAAGGGTATTCGGGCGTTCCGCGAGCCGCTGAATCCGGAGATGAGGGCGTGTCCCATCTCGTGCCGCATGACGGCGGTCTGGGCGTCGGCGGCGCCCATGCCCTCGGCGTCGGTGTTCCAGGTGATGCGGCTGCCGGCGATCTGGCGGCCGGGGTCGGCCGCCGACGTGCCGGGAGTCCCGGGTGCACCGGGCGTCTCGGGGGCGGGATACAGGGGCGCGCAAAATGCCACGGTGCCCGCGGGTGCGTCGCTTCCGTAGGCGCGGCCGAACGTCGCGGTGTCGGGGCTGGCGAACACCAGGAACCGGGACGGGATATCGGCCGGTCCCTCCCAGAGTTCGAAGTCGCGCTTCGCACTGGTTTCGGCGCGGTCCGCCCAGGTCGCGGCCCGGGCGCGGTCGGCCGTCGCGGCCAGGAGGATCACGTGCGGGCGTTGCACCACGACGAGTTCGGTCAGGTCCCAGGGCTGCGGGTCGTCGAACTCGACGGCGGTGACGCGTATCGGCGCCCCGATCGCGTCGCGGGTGACGGACCAACGGTACGCCTGGCGGGCCGGGACCGCGTCGACGCCGGGTATCTGGTGCACGAACGCGAAGGTCAGGCGCGCGTTGACCGGTTCGGCGCCGACCGCCTTCAGGTTGCCGCTGTGGACGTTCTCCCAGCGGAAGACGGTGTACTGGAACGGGATCAGGCGCAGGTTGGCGAATGTGCGCCGCCGTTCGGCGAGCAGGGCGGTGTTCGCCTTGTCGTAGGGGGCCAGGAAGGCGTTGACGTCGCCGGTGCGCAGGGCCTGGGTCTGGGCGGCGGCGAGTGCTCCGAGTTCGTCGGGGGTGATCTGGTTTCGGGTCGCCGCGGCCGTGGCCGGCGCGGGGGGCGGTGCGGGCGGCGCCTCGTGGGCGGAGGCGGGGCTTTTGGCGCTCGCGGCGTCGACGACTTCGCGGGCGCCGGAGCCGCTGAGGAAACCCGCGGCGCCGAGCAGCACCGCGAGCACGGTGCCGATGACCATGAAGGGGATCAGCGCCGGATGCGGTCCGCGGCGCGGCGGGGTCGGCAACGTCCGGGGACCGTCGGGAAGTTCTTCGGTGGGCACGGCTCCTGCGGCGTCGGCGTCCGGGGACGCCTCCTCCGGCCGTCGGTCGGCCATACGACGTCCTCCCCCGCGCACCCGCCGCCGACCGGCTCGTGCCGTGCTCCGCCCGGGTTGTGTTGCCTTTTGATATCCGCGATACCGCGTGCGCGGAGAGTACCGGGCGAACGTGACACACCGTCAAGCGGGTCGCGGGGGCCGGCTCATCGATTCACGACTCGTCAGTTTGTGTCCGGCACCCAGCCCGGGCGGTGTGCGGTCAGGAGCTTGTCGGACGCCGTGCGCAATACGGCGGTCTCCTCGTCGGCGAGGACGCCGAAGAAGGCGTCCTCGGCCTCGCCCAGCAGTCTGCGGCTGGCCTCGACGGCTTCGCGTCCCGCGTCGGTGACGTGCACGAGGTGGCGGCGGCGGTCTTCGGGGTTGCGGCGGCGTTCGGCGAAGCCGCGGTCTTCGAGCTCGTCGATGACGCCGACCAGCACGTTGGGGTCGATGCCGAGCGTGCGGCTGACGTCTTGCTGGGAGAGCCCGTCATAGGCCAGCAGGGTCTCCATGACGTGCACGTGCTTGGCCTTGAGCCCGAGCCGGCCGAGCGTCTCCTCGGCCAGTGAGAGAAGCAGTTCACCCACCTTGACCAGGCGGTATCCGGTCCTGCTTCCCATCGGAGGGCGTCTGTCCATGCGCCCAACTCTACCGATCCCAAATCATATGCATTCAATATGACATGGAATTTCTATCGTATGCTTCCCATACGATTTCATCGATCGGAAGGCCCGGTGATGTTCGCTGCCCTCGCACGCCTGACCACCGCCCGACCACGGCTGCCGCTGATCGGCGCGTTGCTTTTCCTGGCCCTGGCCGGGGTCGTCGGACGCGGCGCCGCCGACCACCTGCTGGCCGGCGGCAACGAGGACCCGTCGTCCTCGTCCGCACGCGCGGCCACCGCCCTCGACCGGGAATTCCCCGGCAGCCGACCGAACTTCGTCCTGCTGGTGACCCCGAGCTCACCCGCCCCGACGACGACCGCGGGCACCGCACTCGACGCACCCGACACTGCGGCACAGGCCCGGGCGCTGACCGACCGCCTCGCAGCGGAACCCGGCGTCACGGGAGTGCGCTCGTACTGGAGCACCGGCTCACCGACACTGCGCACCGACGACGGCCGCAGCGGCTTGGTGCTCGCGCATCTGGAGGGCCGCGAGAACGCCGCCGCGGACACGCTCGACCGGATCGCGCCGCACTACCGGGGCACGCAGGGCGGTCTCGACGTGCGCATCGGCGGCGTGGTGGCGGTGCAGCACGACGTGCAGACGACGATCTCGGAGGACCTGGTCCGCGCGGAGCTGATCGCGCTGCCCATCACGCTGCTGATCCTCGTCATCGTGTTCGGCAGCGCGGTGGCGGCACTGCTGCCGCTCGCGGTGGGGCTGTTCGCGATGTTCGGAACGAACGCCGTACTGCGGGTGGTCGCCTCGATGACCGACGTGTCGATCTTCGCGCAGAACCTCACGACCGTCCTCGGCCTCGGACTGGCCGTCGACTACGGGCTGTTCGTGGTACGCCGCTACCGCGAGGAACTCGCAGGCGGCGCCGACGTGCCGACGGCCGTGGCGACCACACTTCGCACGGCCGGGCGCACGGTGTTGTTCTCGGCCCTCACCCTCGCCGTGTCGCTCGCCGCGATGCTGGTGTTCCCGCAGTACTTCCTGCGCTCGTTCGCGTACGCCGGAATCCCGGTCGTGCTGCTCGCCGCGGTCGGCGCGCTCGTCATCCTCCCGGCTGCCCTCGTCCTGCTCGGACACCGGATCGACGCGGGCGATGTGCGCAAGCCGCTGCGGCGCATCGGGGTGTTGCGGCGCCCCGGGGCCCCGGACTCCGCGCGGGCTGTTCCGACAGGAGCGGCCGAGTCGGGCACCGGATGGGCGCGGTTGGCCGGAGCGGTGATGCGGCGCGCGCCGCTCGTGACGGTACTCACTCTCGGCGGCCTGGTCGTGCTCGGACTGCCGTTCCTGGGCGTGCAGTTCGGCACCGCGGACGACCGGCAGCTCCCGAGGTCGGCGGAGTCCCGGCAGGTGCAGCAGACCATCCGCGACCACGTCGAGGGGCGTCCGGCCGGGACGATCGAAATCGTCGCGCGCGACTCGGCGGACCCGGCGGCCCGCGCGGATTACGCCGCGCGTCTGTCGGCGCTGCCCGGCGTGGCGCGCGTCGTCGGCCCCGAGGGGGTGTTCCGCGAGGGACGGCCCGACGCCGCAGCGGGGGCGGCGGAGCCGGGGCGCGTCGCCGGGGACAGTGCGTACCTCTCGGTGGTGCCCGCCATCGAGGACCTCTCCCCCGCCGGGCAGGACCTCGTACGCGACGTGCGGGCGACACCGGCGCCGTCGCCCGTGCTGGTGGGCGGGCTGAGCGCGCAGATCGTGGACAGCAAGGACGCGATAGCCGAACGCCTGTGGAGCGCCGGGCTGATCATCGTCCTGGCGACGTTCGTCCTCGTCTTCCTGCTGACCGGAAGCGTCGTGATGCCGCTGCTGGCCATCGTGTTCGCGGCGCTGAGCCTGACCGCGATGTTCGGCGCGGTGGTGTGGGTGGTGCAGGACGGCAATCTCTCGGGCCTGCTCGACTTCACACCGACCGGGTCGATCGAGACGGCGCTTCCGGTCCTGATGTTCTGTATCGCGTTCGGCCTCTCGATGGACTACGGCGTGTTCCTGTTGTCCCGAATCAAGGAGGAGCACGACCTGACGGGTGACCACCGCCGGGCCGTGGCCGTCGGCCTGGCCCGGACCGGCAGCATCATCACCGCCGCGGCATGCGTGCTCGCGGTCGTGATGGGCGCGATCGGCACCTCGCGGGTGACGAACACGATGATGCTCGGCGGCGGCCTCGCGCTGGCCGTGCTGGTCGACGCGTTCGTGGTCCGCAGCCTGCTCGTCCCGGCGGTGCTCGCATGGGCCGGCGACCGCGCCTGGTGGGCCCCGGCTCCCCTGCGGCGCCTGCACGACCGCTACGGCATCTCCGAGGACGACCCTGCTCCGCCGCGCACCTCGGTACCCGACCCGAGGGTGTCGGTGTCGAAGACCAGCCACGAGTCGGCCGCCCGGTAACCCGGCACATCCCACGACGCCGGCGGGTCCGCCGCCAGCCCCTCGACCCGCGTCGTCGCGCGCGGGCGCGTCAACACCGCCGTGTACCGGTGGTGGACGTGCCCATGCGCGACGACGCGCGGGCCCAGCGCGTCGATGATGCGCTGG
>NZ_JBPKBI010000002.1:870051-888580 GCF_051388935.1 Yinghuangia sp. YIM S10712 | reverse complement strand
CCCCCCCCCCCCCCCCCCCCCCCCCCCCCCCCCGCGGGCCCAGCGCGTCGATGATGCGCTGGACGCGGTCCTGATTCGGGTGACAGACCGCCAGATCCTTGCGGTCGGTGCCGGGACGCGTCGCGCGCGGCTTGTCGTGGGTGAGCAGGACGTCGACCGCGCCCGCCTCGGCGATGACCGCCCGCGCGTCAGCGTCGGTCGGCTCCTCCTCCGGGAACCACAGCGTCCCCGCGGTGTCCGGCACCTTCGCGAACGGCCGCCCGGCGGCCTGCCGGTAGGCCTCCTTGCGCATCGCCTTCTGCCGGCGGCGGGCCTCCTCCGCCAGGCGCCGGTCCTTGTCGACGGAAGCGGCACCGCCGAACGCCAGGAACCGCACCCCGTCCCACCGCCACGCGTGACCGCGCGGAGCGTAGCGGATGCGGCCGCGCACGGTGAGGAAGCCTTCGGCGTCGGGGCGATCCCCGTAACGCTCGTGGATCAGACCGGATTTGTCGTGGTTGCCGTCCAGGAAGAAAACGGTGACCCCGCGCTCGTCGGCGTACCGCTGGACCGTGTCGAGGAAGCGCACGCCGCTGCGCTCGTGTTCCCAGTAGCCGAAGTCGCCCAACTGGAAGAGCCGGTCGATGCCGGCCGCGGCGGCGACGTCGAGCACGCGGCGCAGGTGGCCCGCGTTGCCGTGCGTATCTCCCACCAGCAGCAGCCGCATTGCCGTCCCCCTGACGTGTCCGGCGGTGGCGGGAAGGCGCCCCCGTGTCCCGGAGTCTCCATGATCCGACGCCACTTCGCGGCGGGGAAACGATTTCCCGGCGGCGGCGACGGCGGGAACCCGGATGCGGGTGGCTGCGTCGTACCCGCGTTCTTTGCGTGGAGCACAGTGCGGGGAGGCGCGGATGTCGTCGAGGCGGCGGTGGGGGCTGCGGGCGCTGCAGGTGGCGCTGGCGGTGGTGTTGGTGCAGGTCGCGTGGGTGGTGCGGCCCGCGTACGCGTGCGGCTGCGGGGCGATGGTGCCCGCGGATCAGGCGACCGTGCGGGTGGGTGAGGAGACTTCCGCGGTGCTGTGGGACGGGCGGCGCGAGCAGATCGTCATGCGGCTGACCGTGTCGGGGGACGCGCAGAACGCCGCGTGGATCATGCCGGTGCCCACACGGGCCGAACTCGCGTTGGGGGACGCCGATTTGTTCGACCGGCTGCAACGCGTGACGGCACCTGTGGAGAAGACTCGGCACTACTTCTGGCCGCGTGACGGCGACTGGCCGTTCGACGGCGACGGCGACGGCGACGACAGGTCTTCGGGTGCCGGGGCCCCACCCGGCGGGGCGCCGCCGGTGAACGTCGTGGCCTCCGGCACGCTCGGCCCGTTCGAGTTCGCGCAGTTGGCGGCGACCGATCCGTCGGCGCTGGAGACGTGGTTGCGCGACCACGGCTTCACGATGCCGGCCGGTCTCGCCGAATCGCTGCGGCCGTACGTCGAGCAGGACTGGGAGTACGTCGCGGTACGCCTGACCCCCGCCGCGGCCTCGGCGCAATCCGGGGGGACGGCCGGCTCCCGCCCGGCCGCGGCTCTCGGCGGCGAACTCGACCCACTGCACCTGACGTTCGACTCCGACCGCCTCGTCTACCCGATGCGGCTGTCACAACGCGCGACCAACCCGCAGAGGCTGAACCTGTTCGTCTTCGCCCCGCATCGTGTGGAGGCGGTCGCGGACATCGGCGGGGGCGGCACGACCGAACTGCTGTACGCGGGACGGCCGGACCCCGAATATGTGCTCTGGCCCGGAGGCGTGCAGGGCCAGGCGGTATATCTGACCGCGATGACCCGGCGGCTGCCGGATCCGTCGACCATCACCGCCGACTTCGAGTTCCGCGCGGCACCCGACGACAAGGGCTACCAACGCGTCCACTACACCGACGAGTTGCTGACCGTGGCCGGTGTTCCGGTGTGGCTGTCCGTGGTGTTCGGGCCGATCCTGGTGCTGGGCGTCGTCCTCGTGGTGTGGCAGCGGCGTCGGCGTCCACGGCAGCCCTGGTATCCGCCGCGGCCCACGACACCCCCCGCCGTGCCGCCCATGACGGCGTCGTGACGGTGTGAGTGCCACCGGCGCCGGGGGCCACCGCGTTCACGGCCCCGGCGGCACGAACGGCATTCCGTCCGGTGCTCCGTGCTCGATCAACCTGTCGACCGCGGCGTTGTCGAGGTGGTCGGCGACGAGGTCACCCAGCGCGTCGAGTCGCGCCTGCCTGGCCGCCTCGAACGACGTGTCGGGCGACACCGTGAAGCGGCGCCCGGTCCACTGAGCCACCCGGGCGAGGAACGCGCGCCGGAAGCCGTCGTTCTCCAGCGCGCCGTGCCACAGCGTGCCCCAGGTCGCGCCGTCGCGGCAGCCGTCCAGCGGCGTACCGTCGGCGTCCCGGAACAGCGGCTCGCCGCCTTCGACGGTGACGATGCCGTGGTGGATCTCGTACGCCGTCACCGGCTCGCCGTCGGCGAACCCCGACGGGCGAGCGAGCGTCTTGTCGGCTGCGAAGCGCACCCGGACGGGCAGCAGCCCGAGTCCCGGAACGGTCCCGCGCCGGGACTCCACCGTGTCGTCGATCGCCCGGCCGAGCATCTGGTAGCCGCCGCAGATCCCGAGGACCGGCCGGCCCGCGGCCACCCTCCGGGCGAGCGCGGCGTCGAGCCCCGCCTCGCGGAGCCACGCCAGGTCCTCGACGGTCGCACGCGTGCCCGGCACGACGACGAGGTCGGCGTCCGCGACCTCCGCGGGCGAGGTGACGAAACGCACGACCACGCCGGGCTCGACCGAGAGCGCGTCGATATCGGTGAAGTTGCTGACGCGCGGCAGCCGTACGACCGCGACGCGCAGGATGTCTTCGCCGAGCGGCGCCACAGGCGCACCTCGGTCGGCGTCCAGCGCGAGCGAGTCCTCGACGTCGAGCCACAGCCCGTGCAGGTACGGCAGCACCCCCAGCACCGGCCGACCGGTCAACGCGTGGATCCGGTCCAGACCGGGCGCGAGCAGTTTCGCGTCGCCGCGGAACTTGTTGACGACGAATCCGCACACGAGCGCCTGGTCCTCGGGGGACAGCAGCGCCACCGTTCCGAACAAATGGGCGAAAACACCGCCCCGGTCGATGTCGCCGACCACGAGCACCGGCAGGTTCGCGGCGCGGGCGAGGCCCATGTTGGTGATGTCGCGGTCGCGCAGGTTGATCTCGGTCGGGCTGCCGGCGCCCTCGCACACCACGACGTCGTACCGCGTCCGCAGGTCGGCGAGCGAATCGAGCACCGCCGCGAACAGGCGCGGCTTGAGGTCGCGGTAGTCGAGCGCGGACACCTCGGCGACCGGCCGCCCGAGCAGGACAACCTGGCTGCTCATCGCCCCGCCGGGCTTGAGCAGCACCGGATTCATCGCCGCCTCGGGCGCGATGCCGGCGGCGGCGGCCTGCATCGCCTGCGCCCGGCCGATCTCGGCGCCGTCGGCGGTGACCATCGAATTGAGGGACATGTTCTGGGCCTTGAACGGCGCGACTTTGACGCCTTCACGGGCCAGCCGTCGGCACAGTCCGGCAACGAGAACGCTTTTGCCGGCGTCGGACGTGGTTCCGGCGACAAGGAGGGCGCCGTTCATGGGCGGAGTCCTTCGGGGAGTTGGGACGGGGCGACGGGGACAAGACGACGGGCTCGGAGTTGCGAGGGAGCGGAGCGACGCCGCCGACTGGGCGGCACGGGCGGAGTCCTTCGAGGAAGGTTGGGACAGACGACGGGGACAAGACGACGGGCGCTGGACTTGGGACGGGGTCCGGGCGCTGCCTCCGCCCGGAGGGTTGCGGCGTGAGCGCTGCGGGTTGTGGCGGTCGTGTCACGTCAGGGCTCGTCGGGGTGGATATCCTCCGGTCGCCCGCGTGCTGCTCGGAGGCCGACCGGGGCCGGCCGCGTGGCAGACACCGTCAGGCCGGCGGGCTCCCATTCGGCCGCACTCCCTCGCCGGGCCGGAAGACCTTGTGGTTACCGCCTCCCCCGCCTCCGGCCGAGCCGCACCGCTGCGGCTGCGAGGCCCACCGCCGCGAGGCCCACGGCCGCGGACAGGCGATTCGCCTTCGTGACGTCCTCGGGCTGCGGTGCCCGGCCGTCGCCCAGTTGAGGGCGGTCCTCGGTGCGCCCGGCGTAGACGTTGCGTCCGCCGAGGCGCAGACCCATCGCACCGGCCGCGGACGCCTCGCAGCGGCCCGAGTTGGGGCTCGGGTGGGCGCCGCCGTCACGGCGCAGCACCCGCCATGTCTCGCGCGGCGACCCTGCGACCAGCGGTGCGGCGGCGACGGTCAGCAGACCCGTCAGACGCGCCGGGGCCCAGTTGGCGGCGTCGTCCAGACGCGCTGAGGCCCAGCCGAAGCTGACGTGCCGGGGCGTCTTGTGGCCGACCATGGCATCCAACGTGTTGACGGCCCGGTATGCGAGCAGGCCGGGCAGTCCCGCGACCGCGCCCCAGAACAGCGGGCCGACGACGGCATCGGAGGTGTTCTCGGCGACGGACTCGACGACGGCCCGCGCGATCCCCGCCTCGTCGAGGGCGGAGGGATCGCGGCCGACCAGATGCGGCAGTCGCTCACGCGCGGCGGCCAGGCTTTCAGGGGCGTCCGGCGCGGCGATCAGCGGCGCGACGATCGTGCGCGCCTCTTTGCGCAGGGTCGTCCCGCCGAGAACCGCCCACGTCGCGGCTGCGGTCACGAGCGTGCGGGCCACGGGGTGACGGCGCGTCAGGTGGTCGGCCGCAATGCCGACTCCGGCGGTACCGGCCACGCAGATCACGGTGTACGCGGCTCCTCGGGCCCGCGAGTCGGCGTACATGCGGCGTTCCAGCGACGCGGCGGCGCTGCCGAAGAGCGCGACGGGGTGTCCTCGACGGGGATCGCCGATGACGGCGTCGGCGGCGAAACCGAGGAGCAGGCCGAGGGCGGGGACGGCCCGGGGCCATGTGTCCGGGCGTGCGGGCGTCGGGGCGGCGCCGGTCGAACGCACGCGGTCATACGGCGGTATTGACGTCCGTGCGTGTATCCGCACTTGGGGATCCTTCCGGGCGTGGGGCGATGCTCGTGTGGCCTTGTCTCGGCGGGAGCGCGGTAGGGGTGGCGACACGTCGCGGTGCCGCGCCGCGTGGGCGCCGATGCCGGGTGGCCGCCATGGTCGCCGACGGCCGGGACGTCGCGCGGCAGGGAGCCGTTGGGGGTATCCGGTCGGCGCCGGCGCACGCCCGGAACGGTTCGGACGACACATCCCCGCGCGCCGCGTGTCACGACATCAGGAGCCGGACGACGGCGATCGTTCCGACCACGACGATGACACCGCGCAGAACGTTCGGCGGCAGTTTGCGTCCGACCTTGGCACCGATCTGGCCGCCGATGATCGAGCCGACGGCAATGAGCAGCACGACAAGCCACGCGACGTCTGCGACGACCATGAAGATGATCGCGGAGACGCCGTTCACGAGCATCGCCAGGACGTTCTTGACGCCGTTGATCCGCTGCATGTCCTCGTGCAGGAACACGCCCATCAGGCCGAGCAGGAGGACGCCTTGCGCGGCGCCGAAGTAGCCGCCGTAGACGCCCGTGGCATAGACGGCGCCGAGCAGGATCGGCCCGCCGTGTGCGGGCGGCGCCTCGCCCTGGCGTTCCTTGAGCCGTCGGGCCAGCCGGGGCTGGACGACGACGAGAACCAGGGCCGCGATGATGAGCACGGGCACGACGGCCTTGAACGCGCTCTCGGGGAGGGTGAGGAGCAGGATCGCCCCGGTGATCCCGCCGAGTACCGACGCGATGCCGAGGCGAATGAGGCGGCTGCGTTGCCCGGCCAGTTCGCGGCGGTATCCGATCGCTCCACTGAGTGAACCGGGCACCAGGCCGATCGTGTTCGACACGTTCGCGGTCACCGGCGAGTAGCCGAAGCCCAGCAGCACGGGGAACGTGATGAGCGTGCCGGAACCGACGATCGTGTTGATCCCGCCGGCCGCGACGCCCGCACCGAAAACGGCCAGTTGTTCAAGCCAGGTCATGTGCGTCGTTCCTTTGACGTCCCGTCGGACGCGAGATCCGTACAAGCGTTCCCCGTGGGGGAACCCTAACGGTCGCTCCTGCGACGTCGGCGATCACCCGGCGCCCGGGCACGTCGTAGGGAGGGAACGCGCCGCACGACGGCGCTTTCCCTCCCACAGTGCCGGTGGCCAGGCGGGAACGTCGGACCCGAGCAAGCCGGACGCGTTCCGGGCAGGTACCTCCGGTGGATCTCTCCGGGTCGACCCTCGGCGTTCGGGAAGACGTACGCTCGCCGCGGCGGACGCCGACACCGCAGCGGTGCCACGGCCGCGACCGCCCGGAGAGATCAAGCCGGGGCCTACCCCAGCGGGCCGTTGTCGCGAGGCTGCCTGCGGCCCGGGGAGGCAGGGCGTTCGATGCGGGGCGGTTCGACCTGGGGCCCTGAGCTCTGCGGGCGGCGGCGGCCGACGTCGGGGCCCGGCAGGCTCGACGCACCGGGCTCGGGCTCGGCGCGCCCCGCACCGGACGGCGGCGACTGCGGCGGGATGACGGGTGCGGCGACGATGCCCTGCACGGTGCCCGAGATGTCCGACGGTGTCTCGGCCGGGTCCTTGCGCCCGCGCGGGAAGGCCGCCGGCTCGTCCGTTGCCGGACCCGGGGGCGGACCCGGCGGCAGCGCCGCACCGCCGACCGGCGGCACACCGGCCAGGTTGCCCAGCGCTCCGCCGAGCCCTTCCAAGGCACGGCCGATCTCGCTGGGCACGATCCACAGTTTGTTCGCGTCGCCCTGCGCGAGCTTCGGCAGCATCTGGAGGTACTGGTACGCGATGAGCTTCTGGTCCGCGTCGCCGTCGTGGATCGCCCGGAAGACCGTCTCGATGGCCTTGGCCTCACCCTCGGCCCGCAGTGCCGCGGCCGTGCGCTCGCCTTCGGCCCGCAGCACGGCGGCTTCCTTCTCACCCTCGGCGATGAGCACCTGCGACCGCTGGGTGCCCTCCGCCGTCAGGATCGCCGCACGGCGGTCGCGCTCGGCGCGCATCTGCTTCTCCATCGACTCCTGGATGGAGGGCGGCGGTTCGATCGCCTTCAGCTCGACGCGGTTGACGCGGATGCCCCAGCGTCCGGTCGCCTCGTCGAGCACGCCGCGCAGCCCGGCGTTGACCTCTTCGCGCGATGTGAGCGTCTGTTCCAGGTCCATGCCGCCGATGATGTTGCGCAGCGTGGTGATGGTGAGTTGCTCGATCGCCTGGATGTAGTTGGCGATTTCGTACGTCGCCGCGCGTGGATCGGTGACCTGGAAGTAGATGACGGTGTCGATCTGGACGACCAGGTTGTCCTCGGTGATCACCGGCTGCGGCGGGAACGGGACGACCTGTTCGCGCAGATCGATCATCGTCCGGACGCGGTCGATGAACGGCACCAGGATGTTCAGCCCCGCGTGCAGGGTCCTCGTGTACCGCCCGAACCGCTCGACGATCGCCGCGCTCGCCTGGGGGATGACCTTGACCGTACGGACCAGGGCGACGATCACCAGCAGGACGAGAACGATGACGACGATGGCGACGGCCACGATCCCTCCCCGATTTGTTGATTTACTGAGACGACCATACGGGGTATCGCCGCCGGTTGGTGCCGCAACACGTCCGAAGCTTGCCCGCCAAGGGAGTTCGTGACCCCTCACGGGGACAGCGGCTGTCGGTTTCCGTCGCCGCCCGTCCCCTGTGTCGCCTCTGTCGCCTCTGTCGCCATATCGTCAGATCACAACAGCGGTCGCACCGTCGATCTCCGCGACGTCGACTTTGTCGCCCGGCTCGAACACCCTTGTGGCGTCGAGGGATCGGGCCGACCACACTTCACCGGCGAGCTTGATCCGGCCGCCGTTCTCGTCGACCCTTTCAAGGACCAGCGCCGTCTTCCCGGTGAGCGCCTCGACGCCGGAGCGAGTACGCGCACCTCCCTGCAACTGCCGTATGGCTATGGGCCGTACGAATATGAGCAGGGCGACCGATACAACGGAGAACACGACGCACTGGCCGATCAGCCCGAGGCCCAGCCCCGCGGCGATCGCGGCGGCCAGCGCGCCGATGGCGAACATCCCGAACTCGACGACGGACGTCACGACACCAGCGATGCCGAGCCCGCCCAGGGCAATGAGCCACCACATCCATGCGTCCACACAGCCATGGTAGGCCGGGACGTACGCGGACAGCAGTGCCGCGATGGATGAAGATCAGCCGAACTCGCCTGTTTGTTCGGCAGGTTCGGAAGCGATATCAGGGGATTTGCGGAACTTGGTCCGCATCAGGGGAGATTCGACAGCCCGCGGGCCTTCGAGACACGCGAGGCTCGTACGAACTGCCGTACGGCCCCGCCCGGTTCACGAGCCGAGCGGCAGTCCCTGCGCCGACCAGCGCCCGTCCTTCTGCTTCACCACGAGCGGCAGACCGAAGCACAGCGACAGGTTCCGCGACGTCAGGGTCTCCTCGATCGGACCGGCCGCGAGCACCTTGCCCTGACGGATCATCAGCAAGTGGGTGAACCCCGCAGGGATCTCCTCGACATGGTGGCTCACCATGATCATCGCGGGCGCGATCGGGTCGGACGCCAGGCGTCCGAGTCGGCGTACGAGGTCCTCGCGACCGCCGAGGTCCAGCCCGGCCGCCGGCTCGTCGAGCAGCAGCAACTCGGGGTCGGTCATCAGCGCCCGCGCGATCTGCACGCGCTTGCGCTCGCCCTCCGACAGCGTGCCGAAACGGCGCTCGACGAACTGCGACATCCCCAACTGGTCGAGCAGGAAAAGCGCGCGGTCCTCGTCGCTCTCCTCGTACCTCTCACGCCACGTCGCCGTCATGCCGTACGCCGCGGTCAGCACGATGTCGAGCACCTTCTCGCGGCGCGGGAGCCGCTCGGAGAGAGACGCCGACGCCATCCCCACGCGGGGACGCAGCTCGAACACGTCGACCGAGCCGAGCTTCTCACCGAGCACCGCGGCGTTGCCGGACGTGGGGAAGACGTAGGTCGCCGCGATCTGGAGCAGCGTGGTCTTCCCGGCGCCGTTCGGGCCGACGACGACCCAGCGCTCCCCCTCCGCGACGGACCACGTGATCTGTTCCACAAGGTGATGACCGCCGCGGACCACCGATACGTCCACCAGCTCCAGAACGTCACTCATGCGCGTACCAGCTCCCCTTGCGATGCAGCCCGCGGTCGACTCACCCAGTCGTGGAGAAACCTATGACACCACGACGGTCTAGGCTCAACCGCATGCTTGATGTCCCCCGCTCCGGAGTACTCGTCGCCTGGGCCAATGCGCTGCTCGCGGGCCGTGCCGCGCCCGACGACACCGTGACCCGGATCACGGAGGGGGACGAGCCGCACCGCGTCACCGGCCTGCCGGGCGAGCCGGGCGAAGTGGGCCTGAGTCTCGCGCTGGGCCGGCTGCGGGCACTCGGGGTGACCGGGCTGCGGCTCGCTCTCCCGGCGCCCGGCGACCCGCTCGGGCTGCCGGGCCCGCCCGCGTTCAACGACGCGGCGCTGGAGGCCGGCGAGGCGGCGGTCACCGTCGGGTTGCGGGGGCACCAGCTCGGCCTGGTGCCCGAGGCGGTCGTGTACGGCCCGGCGGGCGATCAGGCCGTGCGCGTGGTCTGGCAGGTATACGAGGTCGCCGACCGGCCTGTCTCGGGCCCGTTCCTGGCCGAGGCCGACCGCGAGCTCGCCGCGGCACTCAAGGACGCGACCGCCGAGCTGCTGCGCCTGGACGTGGCCGGCACCGGTGCCCGCGCGCACGCCGTACGCGCGGCGCTGCGGGAGCGGGAATCGGGCTCGGCGGCGGAGTCGCCGCTCGCTCCCGGCTGTCCCCCGCGTGCGGTCCGCGTCGTCGAGCAGGCCCGCCGCGTGGCGGCGATCCTGAGGATCGCCGCCGACGACCACGGCGCCGCCGTCAACGCCTACGAGATGCACGCGCGGGCGAGCACGCTCGCGCCGCTGGAGCGTGCTTGCCGCCGGGCACTCGTCGCGGCCTTCGGCGCCGCGCTGGAGCCGTCGGCGGCCGAATAGGGTCTTCAGCGAGCCGAAGGGGCGTCGCGCACCGGGCCTGCCCCGGTCAGTGCGGTCAGGCGCCCGCCGCCGTCGTCGGTCACCAGGCGCCCGGACGCGAGGTGGACCATGTGGTCGGCGATGCCGTCGACGAGCGCGGCCTGCGGCGTGGCGACCAGCAGTCCCAGTCCCTGTGCGGCGAGTTCACGCATGAGCTCGTGGATCTCGTCCGCGATGGCCGGTGCGAGGCCTTCGGTGGGTTCGTCCAGCAGCAGCAGTGCGGGACGTCCCAGCAGTGCGCGTGCGACGGCGAGCATCTGCTGTTCGCCGCCGGAGAGCTCGCCGCCGTGGTGGGTGAGGCGCTCGCCCAGGCGCGGCAGCAGGTCGAGGACGCGGTCGCGGGTCCAGACCGGGGTGATGTCGTCGCGGGCGGCCGATCTGCGGAACCTGCCCCCGTCGCGGCGGCGTCCCGCGCGTTCGGCGAACCGCAAGTGCTGATCGACCGTCAGACTCGCGAACACCCTGCGCCCTTGCGGCACGATTCCGGTTCCGGCGCGCGCGACGGTGTGTGCGGGTTTCCCGGTGACGTCGGTCCCGGCCACCCGCACCTGCCCCCCGGACGGTGTCACCAGGCCGGCGACCGCGTGCAGGAACGTCGTCTTGCCGGCGCCGTTGGGCCCGACGACGGCGTGGATCTCGCCGCGACGCACGGTGGCGTCGATGCCGTGCAGGACCGCGCCGCCCCCGTAGCCCGCCGTCAGTCCGCGGACCTCCAGCAACGGGCCGGGGTTTCGTCCGGTCGTCGTCATACCGCCTCCGTGACCTTGCGGCGGCCCAGGTAGGCCTCGCGTACGGCTTCGTCGGCCTGGACCTCGGCGGGGGTTCCGGTGGCGAGCGGCCGGCCGTGGTGCAGGACGGTGACCTCATGAGCGAACGCGGCCACGACGTCGAGGTTGTGTTCCACGAGCACGACCGCGACCGTCTCGGGCAGCTCGCGGAGCGCGTCCAGCAGCGCGGCGATCCCGTCGTCGGTGAGACCTGCGGCCGGTTCGTCGAGCAGAAGAAGACGGGGTCGCCCGGCCAGCGCGGTCGCGAGGTCGATCATCCGGCGCTGGCCGTGCGAGAGGTCGCCGGCCTGCCGGTCGGCCAGGTCGGCCAGGCCGAGGGTGGCGAGGATGTCGCGGCATTCGCCGGTGAGTTCGCGGACCGTCCGGCCGGGCAGCCGCAGGCGGCTCGTCGCGGGCCGGTGCCACGCGCCGAGGAGGACGTTGTCGAGCACGGTACGGCCGGGCACCACCGAGGGATGCTGGAAGGTCCGTCCGATCCCGGCGCGGAATCTGCGGCGCTGCGAGTGCCAGGTCACGTCGCGGCCCTCCCACAGGATGCGTCCGCCGGTGGGCCGGTCGGTGCCCGCGATCAGGTTGAGCAGGGTGGTCTTGCCGGCGCCGTTCGGGCCGATCAGCGCACGCCGGGCGCCCGGGCCGACCGTCAGATCGACGCCGTCGACGGCCACGAAAGAGCCGTAGGCGCGCCGGAGTTCGACGGTTTCCAGCGATCCGTTCATGCTGCCTCCGACTTCGCGGCGTCCGGGTTGCGGCTGCGGATCCCCCGCCCGAACGCCCGGGCGCGGCCCGCGAATCCGGCGGCGCCGTCGGGCAGGACGTAGACGGCGACGAGGAACAGCAGTCCGAGAAACAGCGGTGCGTGTCCGGGCCACCAGCCGCCGAGCCAGTCCCGGGTGAACACGATCAGCGCGGCGCCGGCCAGGGCGCCGGTGATCGAGCGGACGCCGCCGATGACCACGGCGAGCAGGGCGAGCGCGGACACGTCGAAGCCCACATCCTCGGGCGACACGTAGCGCTGGTAGGTGATCAGGAGGGCACCGCCGATGCCGCCGATCGCGCCCGCTCCGATGTAGGCGATGAGCAGATAACGGTCGACGGGGTGGCCGGCGGCGCGCATCCGTGCCTCGTTTTCGCGGCAGCCGGCCAGCAGCAGGCCCGCGGGGGAGCGCAGCACGAGCGCGGTCACCCCGGCGACGACGGCGGTGACGACCAGGACGTACACGTACACCTGGTCCTCGTTGAGGAGTTCGGGGGTGCCCGGCAGCACGCGGGTCGCCGGGATGCCGGCGAGTCCGTCGGTTCCGCCGGTGAAGGACTTCCACTGGTTCGCGGCCGTCGCGGTCAGTTCGCCGACCGCGAGTGTGAGCATGATGACCACGACACCGCGCGCCCGGATGACGACCGGCCCGGTGATCGCCGAGAACAGCGCGGCCGCGAGTGCCGCGACGGCCAGGTGCACGAGGCCGTTGGTGATGTCCTGGCGGGTCAGCCAGGCGGTCGTGTACGCGCCGACCGCGTACGGCGCGACCTGCCCCATCGTCGCCAGCCCGGCATGCCCTGTGAGCACGCCGACGCCGACCGCGAGCAACCCGAACACGAGGGCTTGTGTGGCGAGGAAGGTGGTGTACACGTCCGTCTGCGACGGCACCGCGCACAACAGGACGGCGACGACCACCGCCGCGCCGATGCGGAGCGTCCTGCCCGTGCGGTCGGCCAGCCGTTCCGCGGTCGTCCCGGATATGACGGACTCGCGTTTCACGCCCGCCCTCCCTTCGCCGCGGCGGTCTGCGTGCCGTCCGATGTCCGCGCCCGGATCCATCCGGTCAGCGCCGGAGCCGTCCCGGACGCGGTGCGGGCCACCAGCGCCACGCCCATCGCGCCGAACAGCAGGTAGGGCGCGAGGTCCGGGGCGAGGACGACCCCCAGCGTCTGGACCTCGCCGACCGCGATGGCGGCGAGCAGCGCGCCGGGCACCGAGCCCAGGCGGCCGACGACCACGATGATCAGCGAGAGCAGCATCACGGTGTCGGCCGTGGTCGGCCCGGGGCCGATGATCGGCGCCCCGAGTACGCCGGCCCCGCCGGCCAGCGCTCCGCCGGTGACCAGGACGGCGGCGCGGACGCCGCGCGGATCGACGCCCAGGCAGGCGACCATCTCCGGGTCGTCCGTCGTCGCACGAACCGCCGAGCCCGCCGTGGAGCGGACCAGCAGCCAGTAGCCGAGCGCGGCCAGCAGGGCGGCGAAGCCGATGAACGCCAGCCGGTAGGCCGGATAGGTGTGCCCGAACAAGGACACCGGCTCCTCCAGCGCACCGGGCACCTCGACGCGGCGCTGGTCGGCGCCGAAGTGCGCGGTGAGGAGGTCACCGCCGACCAGGGCGATGCCGAAGGTCAGCAGCGCCTGGTCGAGATGGCCGCGCCGGGCGATCGGCGCGACGGCGACGGCGAGTACGCCGCCGCCCGCCGCGCCGGCCGCCGTGCCCACGGCGAAGGCGAACACGAGTGCGCCCCAACTGCCGTCACCCATGTCCGCGGCGATGTAGGTGCCCATCGCGAAGACGGTTCCGTGCGCCATGTTCAGCACCCCGCCGGCACCGAACGCCAGGGTGAGCCCGGCGGCGACGACGAACAGCAGCATGCCGTACGCCACACCGTCGAGAGCCGGGATGAAGTGCGCATCCAGCCAGTCCACCGGTTCCCCTTCCGTTCCGGGGCTTCGCTGCCGGGTCAGCCGCCGAGCGTGCCCAGCTCCTGGACGACGACGTTGGACAGCGCCGGTCCGTCCGGGCGCACCTGGCGCAGGTACCACTTCTGCACCGGCGAGTGGTTGGCGCCGAACTGCCAGGGACCGCGCGGGCTTTCGATCTGGCCCAGGCCGCCGATCGCGTTGGCGATGGTCTCCGGGGTGACCTCGCCGTCGCCGATCGCTGCGACAGCGCGGTCCAGCACGGCACCGGCGTCGTAGGCCGTCACGTTGTACAGGTTCGGGACCGCCTTGTGCTTGCCCTGGAAGTCGGCGACGAACTTTCGGTTCGCGGGGTTGTCCAGCCCGGGCGCGTAGTTCAGCACCGAGTAGATGTCGCGGGCCGCGTCGCCCTGGGCGGTGAGGGTGGCGCCTTCGGTGAGGAAGCCCGCGGCGTACAGGGGCAGGTCCTTCGCGTCGGACTGCCGGTACTGCTTGACGAACTCGACGGCCTGCGCGGCCGCGTAGAAGCAGTAGACGGCCTTGGCGCCGCTCTGGGCGATCTGCGAGAAGTACGGCAGGAAGTTGTTGTCGCCCGGCCACGGGGTCAGGAACGGCTTGCCGTCCTTGCCGGCGATCTGGCCGCCGGCTGCGGTGAACTTGTCGGTGAAGCCCTTGAGTTGGTCCCAGCCGCCCTGGTAGTCCGGGCCGATCACGGCCACCGGGCCGTTGACGCTGTCCTTGACATATTGGGCGATCGCCGCGCCGGTCTCCTCGGAGATCCAACTGGTCGTCCACACGCGGTCGACGTTCTCCAGTGCGGGGCGACCGCCGGCACCGACGAGGGGTATGCGTTCCTCGGTGAGCATCGGCGCGACCGCCGCCATACTGCCGCCGTTCGCGACGCCGACGACGACGGAGACCTTGTCCTGCTTGACCAGCTTGGTCGCGGCGGGCAGTGCGGTACCGCCGCCGTTGCCCTCGTCGGCGACGACGACCTCGACCTTGCGCCCGCCGAACTTGCTGTCGTGGGTCGCGACGTAAAGCTCGAAGCCCTTCTGGAGGTCCTTGCCGATCGCTTCGTACGGACCGGACAGCGGCACGAGCAGGCCGACCTTGATCGTGCCGTCGCCGGATCCGCCGCTGTCGCTGCTGCACGCCGCGGTGGTGGCGACGAGTGCGGTGGCGAGCAGGAGTTGGGTGGCGGCGCGGCGGCGGGATCGCCGGAACAAACGCATTTGAGTGACTCCAGGCCAGGGTCGGGCCGGGCGGCGGCCGCCGTCCGGTGGATGGTCGTACGGGAGTGCGGAACACGAAATACGGGGTCTTCGAAATCGGGACCGCCGTCAGGGACCGGGAGGTCGGCGTTCCCGAGCCTCGGCGTCAGCCTGTGAGCGGCGTCTGCTGCGCGGCGAGCCGGAACCGCGCCCTCGCCACGGCGGTCAGCGCGGGTCCGACCTTGTCGATGAGCTGGGCCATCTCGTACGAGACCTGGCGCACGTCGCAGTCGTGGGTGGCCAACACCATGAGGGACGCCGGGTCTTCGGCCGTGTAGGCCATCGAGAAGAGGAAGCCGCCGTTCATCTCGGTCAGGTTGCTGCGCACCGGCGCGACGTTCATGGCCTTCGCCGCTCCGGCCAGCAGACCGGACAGACCGGAGGACACGGCACCGAGCTGGTCGGCGAGCGCCTGGGGCAGGGCCTCACCGCCGGTGTGCGCAACCGTGATGCCGTCGGCGGACACCGCGAGCGCGTGCACGATTTCGGGCACCCGTCCGGCGAAATCCACCAACAGCCAATTGAGTTCGCTCTCGCTGATCGCCGTCACTTCTGCTCCCTGCCTCGGGGGTCGGGTCGGTGGGGATGGAGTACCGCGCGGTGTTCCCCGGACGGCGGACCGTCCGGAGCCGCGGTGGACCGGGACCGTCCGGTGCCGCCGGGGTGGCGTCCGGCACGGGTGCCGGAAGCGAAGGCGGCCATGGCGTCCGCGACCCGACCCGCGTCGCGCGGCCGCTCCGGCGCCTGCGGTGCGGCGGGAGGCTGGTCGAGGCTGTTCTGTGCCTCGTGCAGCGACGCGCGGGGCACGCGCCGGGGCAGACCTGAGGGACCGACCTCGGCAGGAGGCGGCGGTGTGGGGGGGCCCGCGTCGGGAGCGCCCGCGTGCACGTTGCGGACGATCGCCGGGCCGGGCAACAGCGGAGGCGCGGGCGACGGGTCCGGCGGGGGAGGTCCGAGGGGTGACGTACGCGGAGTGTGCGGCACGGCCGCCGGTCCGGGTGCCGCGGGCCCCAGGCCGCCGACGGCCGCGGGCATCGGCCCGGTGGAGCCGACCGCCGGCATCGGCGCGGGCGCCGTCCCCCGCGTGCCGGTTCCGACACCGGCGGGGATGGCCGTCCGGCTGGGCGCGCCCCCTATCGCCGCCTCGGGCACCTTCGCGCGGTGCCGTCCGGCCCGGCGCACGGTGGTCAGGATCGCCGGCGGCAGTTCGACGACCGCGACGCTTCCGCCGTCGGGGCCGCTCTCCAGGAACACGCGGACGCCGAGGCGTTCGGCGAGGGTGCTGACCACGGTGAGGCCCATCAGACGCACCGCGTCGAGGTCGACGGACAACCCGCCGGCCAGCCGCTCGTTGAGCTGCGCGCGCCGGTCGGGCTGGAGACCGAAGCCCTGGTCGGCGATGTGCACGACCGCCTGTTCGCCCTGCACGCCGACCTCGACGGTCACCGGGGTGCCGGGCGGCGAGAACGTCGTGGCGTTGTCGAGGAGCTCGGCGAGCAGGTGGGCGAGCGGGTCGGTGGCGCGGCCGGCGACGGTCACGCCGACGTTGCCGCCGGGCAGATGCACTCGTGTGTAGTGCTTGATGCGCTGTGCGGCGACGCGTACGACGTCGACGAGCATCGTGTCGTCGCGGACCCGGGCCGAGCCCTCGCCGCCGAGCACGAGCAGGTTGTCGTGCGTGCGGCGCATCAGGTTGACGTGGTGGTCGATCGCGTACAGGCGTTCGAGGCGCTCGGGGTCGGCCTCGCGTTCCTCGGCACGGTCGAGGACGCGCAGGAGGTCGTTGGTCTGGACTTGGCCGCGGCGGGCCAGGTTGACCAGGATGGCGCTGACGCCCGCACGTTCGCCGGACAGGTCGGCGGCGAGGCGCACGGCCTCCTCGAAGACCGTGCGGAACGACTCGCCCACTTCCGCGATCTCGTCCTTGCCGTCGACCTTGAACGCCCGCCCGGCGTCGGCCGCGAACTCGGCCGGGGTACGCGAGCCGAGCACGTCCGGGTCACGCAGCGCGGCCACCGCCGCCGGCAGCCGCTCGTACGCGACCTCGTGGGCGGACGCCTGCAGCGACCGCAGCCGGGCGATCAGGCGGCGGCCCATGCGGATCACGATC
Source organism: Yinghuangia sp. YIM S10712 (assembly GCF_051388935.1). Classification (NCBI taxonomy): domain Bacteria; kingdom Bacillati; phylum Actinomycetota; class Actinomycetes; order Kitasatosporales; family Streptomycetaceae; genus Yinghuangia; species Yinghuangia sp. YIM S10712. The sequence continues at coordinate 871,604 of NZ_JBPKBI010000002.1, read as the reverse complement.
AACGCGGCGACGATGATGGCGACCACGACCGCGATGATCTCGCCGATCGTCCACCGCACCTGGGCGTCGCGGACGTCGGTGACGTCCGACACGATCTCCCGGTCGATCTCCACCTCGACGGCCCGGAGCCGGGCGATCCGGGCCGACAGCGCCTCGGCCCACTGGCCCTTGTCGAGTCGCAGGTCCTCCCCCGCCTCGGTACGCGCCACCAGGTCCTCAAGGCTTTGTGCGCGGGCGAGTTGCTCGCCGACGAGCTCGTGTTCGAGGAGTGCCTGCCATTCCGGCCGGGCAGACACGGCGAACGAGCGCAGGGCTTCGTTGTAGGCCGCGCGGGCCTCGATGATCTCCTGCTGCGCGGCGGGGGTGTAGGCGCCCCGGCCGAGCGCGCGCAGCACCGCGACCTCCATCTGCCCTGCGGACTCCGAGGCCCGGGACAGGTCCGCGACAGCCCGCAGGTCTTCCGCCTGGCTGGGCTGCGCCTGGCCGAATTGGCCGACGCCCGCGCGGTATTCGAGCAGACTCGCGATGAGGATCCGGTAGTTGAACCCCATCGCGGACAGTGCGGACTTGCGGGTTCGGACGCCCTCCCGGACCTCCGCGAGCCCGGCGAGCCCCGCGTCGACCTCGGCGAGGACTTCGCGGATCTCGGTGGGCGCCGAGCTGATGTCGGCGCGGTGTTCGCGGTACTTCGCGGCCTCGGCGTCGGTCAGCGCGGTCTGGCGCTGGTAGATGTCGAGGGCGTCGGCCGCCGGGCTGGGCAGCATGCTGAGCGCGGCGGCCGAGCGTTCGGCCTGGAGTTCGTACGCGAGGTCGCCCGCGCTCTCGGCCGCGACGACGAGGGTCCGCAGGTCGTCGGCGTCGCTCGCCTTGCTGACCGAGGACTCGACGGCGAGGCCGGCGAAACCGGCTGCCACCATCAACGGGACGCTGACCAGCAGCGTGAGTCTCCGGGTGAGCTTCACGTGCGCCCCCTCTCGGGCCCCGTGCTCGCCGTCATCGGGGAACCCCCGTTCTTCACCCGCAAACTCGACCGCAAACTCAACCGCAACCTGACTCCCGGGGCAGGCAATTCCGAAACGCCCGTAAATCGAACGCAGGTAGTCGACCGATATCCGTTTTTTCTCGGCCGCGGACTCGCCCGCATCCGCGCGAATCGGGGCCTGACGGTACGTCAAAGAGACGTCGCCACCGCAGTGGCGAACCGTCGCGGCGCCCAACGTAGCAGGCACCGCCCTGACGATTCACCCGAAGGGATGACGGTGAGACGCGTACCGCGCCGTGAATTCGCAGCTCGGATAGCGCTCGGCGGATCGGGCGATTCCGGGACAGCCGGGCAATATAAGCCTGCGGAATTCTATTGACTAGACTAAATAGTTGGCGATTAGCGCGTCTCCCCTAATGTGCTCAAATGACTAATGGGGTGTGTCATTTTTACCCCCTGTTCACACAAACGGCGGGGGCGCAAGCGGGTTTGCACCCACTTGCGCCCCCGCCCGAGCTCCCGTGCGGCCGCGGAGCCGCCCCCCTACCGCGCGCGTGCCTTGCGGCCTCCC
>NZ_JBPKBI010000002.1:867867-870023 GCF_051388935.1 Yinghuangia sp. YIM S10712 | reverse complement strand
TCCCCCCCCCGCCCGAGCTCCCGTGCGGCCGCGGAGCCGCCCCCCTACCGCGCGCGTGCCTTGCGGCCTCCCACCTTGGGATCGAGGCGCCGCAGCAACATCATCGCGATGCCGGCGTAGACGAGAATCTGCGCGCCCAGGATGGCGATGTTCGTGTACCAGACCCTGGGTTCGGACTTCCAGAGCGGATCGGGCTTGTCGCCCTTGTCCGGCATCTGCGTGATGACGTCGACGCTGCCCGCCGCCGCCGAGAAGGCCCAGCGGGCCGGTGCGATCCACGACACCTGCTCGATCACGAGCGCCCCCGTCAACGGGAACAGCGCGCCGCACAGGACGACCTGGACGATGGCGATGACCACCAGCAGGGGCATGGTCAGCTCGGGAGTGGACACCAGGGCGGAAATCACCAGGCCGAGCGCCATCGCGGCAACCGCCGACAAAACCACCGCGAGGCCGATCTCGACCATCGGCGGGGCCACCACCCCCTCGTCGGGCATCTTCTGCCCGGCCAAGGCGACCGCGGTGAGCGCGATGCCCTGCAATGCCGCGATCAGCCCGAGAACCAGCAATTTCGAACACAGATATGCGGATACGGACAATCCCGCACTGCGCTCGCGCTGGTAAATCGCGCGTTCCTTGATGATCTCGTTGACCGCCGTCGCCGAGCCCATGAGTCCGCTGATGACGAACAGCACCAGAAGTTTGGTAAGAATGTCCTGGTTGGTACCCGGCTCGGCGACGAATTTGCCTGGAATCGCCTGGCAGAGCGCACCCAGCAGAATCGGGGCGGCCAGCAACAAAGCCAGGTATTTCCGGTCCGACGCGATGACCGACAGATAGCGCCGCGACAGCGTCGCAAGCTGCGATCCCCAGCTCTGCGGCTTGGGCGTCTTGACCTGCGCCCGCTCGGCCTGCTGCGCGGGCGCGGCGGCGGGTGCGAGGCCGCTTTGCACATAACGCGCGTGCGCTTCCGATTCGCGGAACCGGGCCGCGAGCGTGACGCCGTCCTCGCGGTTGAGCATCTTGAACGCGTCGCGCCAGTTCTCCTTGCCGAAGTACGCCAGGGCCTCGCCGGGCGGGCCGTAGTAGGCGACGTACCCGCCGGTGACCAGCACGAGCAGGCGGTCGCACACCTCCGCGCTGTCCAGGTCGTGCAGAACGGTGATGACCGTGCGTCCGTCGTCGGCGAGGTTGCGCAGGTTGTCCATCAGGTCGCCGGCCGAACCGACATCGAGCCCCGACGTGGGCTCGTCGAGATACAGCAGCGACGGCTTCGTGAGCAGCTCGACCGCGACGCTGACGCGCTTGCGCTGCCCGCCGGAAAGCTTGTGGATGGGCAGTTCGGCGCGCTCGGTCAGGCCGAGGTCGGCGATGACCTCCTCGACGCGACGGGCGCGTTCGGCCTTCTCGGTGTCGCCGGGGAAACGCAGGCGCGCGGCGTAGCGCAGCGCCTGACGTACCGTCAACTGCTTGTGGAGGATGTCGTCCTGAGGCACCAGACCGATGCGCTGCCGCAGTTCGGCGAACTGCGCGAACATGTCACGGCCGTCGTAGAGCACGTTGCCGCTGCTCACCGGAAGCGAACCGGTCAACGCCTTCAGCAGCGTCGACTTGCCCGCACCCGAGGTGCCGACGACGGCGAGCAGCGTGCGCTCGCCGATGGGGAACGACACGTCGTGCAGCAGCGTCTTGTCGCCGGCCTTGACCTCCAGGCCGTTGATGTGGAGCGACACCTCGCCGGTGTCGATGAACTCGCGCAGTTCGTTGCCGTCGAGACGGAACGTCGCGTGGCCGATGCCGACGATGTCGTTCGCGCCGAGGATCTGCCGCTCGACCGGGACACCGTTGACATATGTCCCGTTGTGGCTGCCGAGGTCGGCGATTTCGTGGCGGCCCCCGGGCGTCGTGCGCAGCTCGGCGTGGTGGCGCGACACCATCAGGTCGGTCAGCACCAGGTCGTTGTCGAGCGCGCGACCGATGCGCAGCGTCTTGACCGGGATCTGCATGACGACGCTGGGACGCCGGTCGACGCTCGGCCGGGAGTCGGCGTACGGCCCCGGCACGATGTTGGCCCACGCCGGTGGCCCGCCGGCACCATCCGGCGGTGACGGCGGCGGAGGCACCGACGACGCGCCGCCCCGGCCCGGGCCGGGGCC
>NZ_JBPKBI010000002.1:806200-867756 GCF_051388935.1 Yinghuangia sp. YIM S10712 | reverse complement strand
GCCGCCGCCCTGCGCGGGGCCTCCGGCGGGCGGCTTGGGCGGCACGTGCGGGCCCTGCGACTGCTGTCCGGCGGACACCAGCTCGGTCGCCGCGGCGGCGGGAGTCAGACGCAATTTGCCGCCGTCGTCAGGGTCGCCGAGCAGCACCTCGACGCCACCGCCCACGACGACGCGGTTGACGCGCTGGCCGCGCACGTACGTGCCGTTGACGCTGCCGGTGTCGACCAACTCCCAGCCGTCAGCGGCGACTCGCAGCACGGCGTGCCGGCGGGAGACCCGGCGGTCGTCCACAACGACGTTGCACGACTGCGGGTCACGGCCGACGATGTAGTCGCGTCCGGGGTCGAGCACGACGGGTTGCCCGGTGTCCGTGCTCGCGGTGAGCTGCGGGACGGCCGGGTCTTCGGATACGTATCTACCCCCCATATGGAGCGAGTCTAGGGACCTTCCGCCCCCTGCGGCACCTGTTCGTGTGCGCTCCCTCCGGCATCGACTGCACCGCCTGCGCCCGACGGACGGAGCGGGCGGGACAAAATCACCCGCACAGGTGACCGGGTCGCCTCGGATACCGGGGCGAAAACGGATCTCCATGATCTTCCGGGCAACCGAAATTCCGGCGCTGGGCCAGGTCACCCGCACCGGATGAGGCCTCCACCGAACGCCCCGGCACGGCAAGCTCAACCTTCCGCCGACACGGCATACGGCCGAACAGCCCAACGCGCCGACGCACCGCCCCGGCGCACCGGCCCGCCCCCGCCGCTGGGCGCCAGGCCAGGTCACCGGCACCAGCCGGGCCCCCTCCGCCGAAGGCCGCCCGGCACGGCAAGCGCAACCCTCAGCCGACAGGCGTGCGGCCGAACAACCCGATGCGCCGACGTCCGACATGACCCACCGGCCCGTCCCCGCCCCCGCTCTGCCCCACCCGCGTCGACCTTGCCCGGTCGGACGTCCCCGCCGGGACCGGAGCCCGTCGGTGTCGCCCGTCCGTCGTCGCGCGCCCTGTCCGTCTCCGCTCCGCTCACGAACGTGCCTCGCTCCGCCGATCCCGTTGACGTGCGTCACAGCCGGGTCCGATAGTCGTTCATGTCCGATCGGGGGCCGGAGTCGCTTCGCCCTCGTCTGTCTCTTCCGCAGGGAGCGGGCCGTTGTCCTGGACCAACCCTCCACAGCGGCCGACGGGACAGCCCCCCGCGGGTCCGCCGTTCCCTCCGGCTGCCGCACCTCCGACCTCTTCCGCCGCCCGGCTTTTCGGGGGCCCCGAAGCGTGGCTGCACGCACTCGTGGCGGTGGTCGCCGCGTTCGCCGCCATGGCGTTCACCGCGTGGCTGGCCCTGTGGCTGCTGGGCGCCGGAGACCTCGGCGGCGGCACGATGCCGGCGCTGGTGGCCGCCACGATCGCTCTCGCCGTCGGCGGCAAAGTCGACCTCAAAGGCGCGGAGAGCACCGGCGACGAGGGCTTCCTCGGCGGCATCCTCGGTGACATTTCGGTCGCCGAGGCCGGCGGCGAGGTCGACCTGCTGATGTTCGGTGTGGGGCTTGTCGGCGCGCTGGTGCTCGGGTGGCTGTTCCTGCGACCGCTGCGCTACCGGCTGGTCATCGGCGTCGACGAGCTCCTCGCGCACATGGCCCGGATCGCGGTGTTCACCGCTGCCGCACTGGGCGGGTGCGTCGTGCTCGGCAGCCACGAACTGCCGATCGGGGACGCGATCCCGCAGGTCGACGCCGCCGAGCTCATGGGCATCTTCAATCTGGGCGCGGCCGCCGAGTTCACCACCGACACACCGTCCACGCTGGGCTTCGGGCTCGTGTGGATGCTGCTGGTGATGGTCGTCGCACTCGCGGTGTCGGCGCGCGGCCCGCTCCCCCGTATGTGGCTGCGCTACCGCGACGTCCTGCGCCCGCCGGTCGCCGGCGTCATGGCGGTGTTCCTCGGCGCGGTCGTCCTCGGCGTCCTGGGAACGCCGTTCGTCGCCGCGGAGGCTCCGGGGCCCAAGCGGATGATCGGCGGGATGCTGCTGGCGCTGCCGAACGTCATGTGGCTCCTGGTCACGCTCGGTCTCGGCGTCGAGTGGAAGTCGTCCGGCGGCGGCGACTTCAGCTTCGGCCTGCCCGGTCCGCTGGGGCAGTTGCTCAACGAATCCGGCAGCAGCGGCATGCCGGTCACCATCGGGCGCCTCGCCGAACTCGACAGCCGCGCCTGGTGGGTGCCGGTGGTGTCGGGGATCTTGCTGCTCTTCGGCGGCACGGTGGCCGCGCTGCGCGCGCCCGCGCATGTGAAGCTCCACCAGCACGCGTGGCGCTTCGGCCTGGCGTTCGCTGTCGCCGCGGTCGCCGCGGCGGTGATCGCGCAGATCCACCTCAAGGTCGCCGTCCAGGTGCTCGGCGGTATCGCGGAGCCGGGCGGTGAGGTCTCGCTGCACGCCGACTACCCCATGACCGCGGGCTTCGGCGCCCTGTGGGGGGCGTGCGCGGGGCTTCTGGGAGGCGCGCTCGCGGCCTGGATCCGCGCCGTACGCGCGAGCCGCCGACCCGCCGCGCCCCCCGCACGCGCCCATGCGCCCCATGCCGGACCGTGGCAGGTCCCGGGGCCGGGACCGGGGGCACGGCCTCCTATTTCGGGCGGTCCCCGTTCACCGGGGTACGGCCCGGGGGCACGGCCTCCCGCCCAGGGCGGCCCGCCGTACGGACCGAACGCACCCGCCCCGCACGACCCGCGCAACCGCCCGCCGGGAGGCACTCCGCCGTATCCGCCGCCCCCGGGCCCCCGCCCCGGCCCGCACGGTTCCTGAAGCCCGCGGCGGTCGAATTCACGGCCGCCCCGTGGCGGGCCGAGGGGAGCGGATGCCCCCGTCCGCCGGGTTTCGGCCGTGCACAGCCGCGATGCGGGTGTGATGTCCCGGCCTACAGGGCCTTACCCCGACGCGGGCGCGGCGCGTCCACCTGCGGCCTCGGTCGTGCCACCGCCGGATCGTCCTGACACCGCATCAGCTCACGGCTCGCGATCCGGCCCCGAACATGTGTCCACCCACCGGTCCCGCGCGGCGGCTCGGGCGGTCGGCCGGGTACCGTGATCAACCATGGACGCCGAGCCCCGCACTCTTCTCGTCAAGATCTTCGGGAAGGACCATCCCGGCATCACATCGTCGCTCTTCGAGACGCTGGCGGCAGACAGCCTCGAAGTGGTCGACATCGAGCAGACGGTCACCCGCGGCCGACTCACTTTGTGCGTTTTGATTCCCGCGCCCGCACACGAGGGTGACCTGCGCGCCCGCCTGCACCGCTGGGCCGATGCCGAGCGGCTCGACATGGAGATCATCTCCGGCAGCGGCGACAACCGGCCGCGCGGGGAAGGCCGCTCGCACGTGACGGTGCTGGGGCATCCGCTGACGGCAGAGGCGGTCGCCGCCATAGCGGGACGCATCGCGGCCAGCGGCGCCAACATCGACCGCATATTCCGCCTCGCGAAGTACCCCGTGACCGCGATCGAGCTCCAGGTCTCCGGCGTGGAGACCGACAAGCTCCGCGCCGAATTGGCGCCCGAATCCGCGGCCCGGCAGATCGACATCGCGGTACAGCGGGCGGGCCTGACGCGCCGCGCGAAGCGGCTCGTCGTCATGGACGTCGACTCGACCCTCATCCAGGGCGAGGTCATCGAACTGCTGGCCGAGCACGCGGGGTGCCTCGACGAGGTGGCCGCGGTCACCGCCGCCGCGATGCGCGGCGAGCTCGACTTCGCCGAGTCGCTGCGGGCACGCGTCGCCCTGCTGGAGGGCTTGGACGAGGCGGCCATAGGGGCGGTGCGCGAGCAGGTGCGCCTGACCCCCGGCGCGCGCACTCTGGTCCGTACGCTCAAGCGCCTCGGCTACCGGGTCGGCATCGTTTCCGGCGGATTCACCCAGGTCACGGACGTCCTCGTCGAACGCCTCGGGCTCGACTACGCCGCCGCGAACACGCTGGAGGTCGTCGACGGCCGCCTCACCGGCCGGGTGGTCGGCGACATCGTCGACCGGCCCGGCAAGGCGCGCATGCTCCAGTGCTTCGCGGCGGACGCCGGGGTACCGCTGTCAGCCACGGTGGCCATCGGCGACGGCGCGAACGACCTGGACATGCTCAACACGGCAGGGCTCGGCGTGGCGTTCAACGCCAAGCCGGTGGTCCGCGAGGCTGCCCACACCGCGGTCAACTTCCCGTTCCTCGACACGGTGTTGTTCCTCCTCGGCCTGACCCGCGAGGAAGTCGAGGCCGCCGACGCCGACGACGAAGCCTGAGCGGTCGCGCCCCGAACAGTCGCGCGAACCCGGTGAGGCCTGCGCCGAGCCGTCGCGCGACGAACGCCGCTCACCCCGCCCCTCCGCAATATCCTCGCGGCCGAGCACGATCGCCGACGCCGCCGAGCCGATCGGGGAAATCCACCGTCATATCGGCACGCTCACACGCGCGGCTTTCGACACGTCGCCGTGTCGGCGGGCACAAACCGTTGCCCCCGGCAACAACGACGCGGCTGCGGTCGCGTGCGACTGTGCGACTCCGCGACTGCGCGAAAAGAAATCGCGCGACCGGGATAAACGCCCGGCGAATTCGTGCCGTGACCCGCGGTTGACGCACGTCACTGCCGGGCCCGCGTATTCGGGCTTGCGTTTCCGACCCCCCGCAGCGAACGCTTTCACGGAAAGCCGCGCATCCGTCTCGGGTCGCCCGGCTTCGGCTCCGAGTGGTTGCGGGGTCTGCCGTCGGACGAACCCGAATCACGGCCGAACGGGTGTTCGCAAACCCCGCGCTCAGGCCCGCGGGATCGCGAATGCCGCCAGGTGCGCGCCCTTCTCGTTCAATTCGCTCCACGCTCCCTCGAAGCGGAGCAGCGCCACACCCGAGGTCGCGTACTTCTCCCGCGCGCGGTCCAGCGCGTCCCCCTCCGCGCTGCCCGCCAGCACCGAGACCAGGGTCGCGACGCCCGGGTTGTGGCCGACCAGGACGAGGGTGTCGACGTCGTCCTCGGTCTCCTGCGCGACGTACAGGAGCGATTGCGCGGTGGCCTCGTAGAGGCGGTCGTCGTAGGCGGTGTGCGGACGCGGGTCGAAGACCTTGCCCATGAGCTTCCAGGTCTCACGCGTGCGCCGCGCGGGCGAGCAGACGACTCGGTCGGGGTGGACACGCTGGTTCACCAGCCAGTTGCCGATCTGCGGCGCGTCCTGCCGCCCGGTCTCCGCCAGAGGTCGTTCGACGTCGGGGACGTCCGGCCAGTCCGCCTTGGCGTGTCGGACCACCACGAGTGTGCGCTGTCGCTGCGATGCCATGGCATCCACCTTCTCAGAATTCCCCGGGCACGCACGGCGGGTCCCGGTCATTGGCGACCGGGACCCGCTGGGTTGCGTCATGTGTTCGATTGTCGGTCGGCCGGGGCTACTCCGCTCCGGCCGACCGGTCCGCGTCAGCCGACGGGCGGCCTCGGGATGCGGCCCGAGCCGGACACGTCCCCGTCGCCGTAGCCGGGTCCGCCGTATGGCGCCGTGTGCTGTCCGGCCATCACCGGCTCGCGGGCCGGGGCATCGGTCCGGTCGCCTTCGACGGCCTCGGCCCCGTGGTCCATCTGCGGCAGCCAACCAAGCCACTTCGGCAGGTACCAGTTGCGCTCGTCGAGCAGGCCCATGACGGCCGGGAGCAGGATCGCGCGGATGATCGTGGCGTCCAGCAGGACCGCGACCGCGAGGCCGACGCCCATCTGCTTCATCTGCTGCATCGACAGCGTTCCGAAGACCGCGAAGACCGCGACCATGATCACCGCGGCGCTGGTGACGACGCCGGCCGTGCTGCGCACGCCGTGCGCCACCGCGGACTTGGTGTCCATGCCGTTGTCGTACGCCTCGCGGATTCGGCTGACGACGAACACGTGGTAGTCCATCGAGAGGCCGAAGAGCACCACGAAGAGGAACAGCGGCAGCCACGAGGTGATCGAGCCCGGCGCCTCGGTGTCGATCAGGAAGTCGCCGTAGCCGTGCTGGAAGACCAGCGTGAGCACACCGTACGCGGCACCCACCGAGAGCAGGTTGAGCACGATCGCGGTGATCGCGACGGCCAGCGAGCGGAAGGACGCGAGCATCAGGAGGAAGGCGAACAGCAGCACGAACCCGAAGGCGATCGGCGTCGTCTTGTCGAGCTGCGCGTTGAAGTCCTCGGTGCCCGCAACGTCGCCGGTGACCGGGGCGTCCACGCCCGACACCTTCTCCAGCGTGGCCGGGATGATCTCGTCACGCAGCTTTTCGAGTGCGTCGACGTCGTCGGTGCCGGTGAACGGGACCTGGATGCTCACCAGGTCGCTGTGCCCCGGGTAGGTGCGGACGTCGATCTGGTCGGTGTAGTGGACCGTGTCCGCGGCGACCTGCTGCTTGAGCGCGCCCACGGCGTTCTGGAACTCGGGGGCGTTGACGTCGTCGGCCTTGGCGACGATCACGGCCGGCGAGGGACCGCCGGGGAACTTCGCGTTGATGTGCTGGTAGGTCTGGACGATCGAGACGTCCTTGGGGAGTTCCTTGTCGATCGGCAGCAGCGAGAGCTTCATGCCGATGGCCGGGATCGTCAGCGCGATGAGCGCGCCACCGGCGATGATCGTCCACGCCAGGGGACGGCGCAGCACGGTGCCGAGGATCGCCCCCCAGAACCTGCCGCCGTCCGGCGACGGGCGGCGCATGCGGCCGAGACCGGGGATCTTTCCGGCGTCGAGCTTGTCGCCGAGCATCGACAGCAGCGCGGGCAGCACGGTCACCGAGCCGAGCATCGCGGTGAAGACGACGAGGATCGTGCCGAGCGCCATGGACTGGAACTGCTGGAGACCGGTGAGCAGCATGCCGGCCATCGCGACCATGACGGTGACGCCGGAGATGAGGACCGAGCGGCCGGAGGTGGCGGCGGCGATCTCCAGGGCGCGCTCGGGCGAACGGCCCTTGGCGCGCTCCTCGCGCTCGCGGCGGATGTAGAAGAGGCAGTAGTCGACACCGACGGCGAGGCCGATCAGCAGCATCACCGACATGGTGACCTCGCTGGTCGGGACGATGCGCGTGGCGATCGCCAGGAGGCCTATCCCGGCCGCGATGAAGGCGGTCAGGGCAAGGACGACCGGGAGCAGGGCCGCGACCACGGCGCCGAAGGCGATGAGCAGGATGCCGAGCGCGAGGGGGACGGCGGTCCACTCGGCGGTCTTGAAGTCTTTGTCGAAGGTCTCGCTGAAGTACTTGTCGGAGGTCGCGTCGCCGAGTTGTTCGACGTTGACCTGCGGGTGGGCGGCCTTCCCGGCGTCCACCGCGTCGAGGATCGGGTCAAGCTTGTCGACCGCGTCGTCCGGTGTGCCCTTGATGTCGAACTGGATCAGCGCCGACGTGCCGTCCGCGGAGATGGCGCCCTCCACGGCGGGGTCGTAGGGCGACCGGACGTTCTCCACCACGCCGCTGCCGTTGATCCGGGTGATCAGGTCGTCGACCGCGGCGCGGACCGTCGGGTCGGTGGCGGGTGCCGACACACCGGTGACCAGAACCATCTCGGCGGCGGGGTCCTCGACTCCGGCGTCTTCGATGATCTTCTCCGCGCGCCCGGCCTCACCGGGCGTCATGTCCCCCTCGGAGAGTTCCTTGGACCCGATCATGCTGCCGATGACGACGGAGAGGACGACGAAGAGAAGCCAGGCGGCAACGGCTGTCTTGCGGTTTCTTGCACTCCATCCGCCCATAGAGGCTGCGAGATTGCGCCTGCGTGCCATGGGTTCGATCTCCTTGTCGCGTGTGCGTACGCGGTGGAGGAACCGCCCCGAGTCGGAGGTTCCCGTGCTGTCGGTAAGACGCTACGAGCACAGGGCCCTGCTCCCCCATCCGGTGAACATCCGTATCCCCCGGGTGCGTACGCCCCGCTGCGAGGTAGGGCTAGCCCCACCCATGGGACACCGCTCGGATCGGAGGGAGAGTCGACTCATAGACGTAGCGGTCGGGAACCTACGCGGACGCGATCAGCCGGCGCACATCAATTGTCCACAATGCGCGGAATCCCAAGCGACGGCGACGAGTTCGGAGAAATTCGGACGTCGGGCCCGTGCGGCGGACCGTCACCGGCCGGCAACTCGGGGCGGCGGCAGCCCCGTTGACCATGGACGACACCGCCCCGGCCGGAGGCCACACGGGTCGGCACACAGACATTCCGGACGCCGCTGCCGAAGGACGACTCAACACGGACAGCCGGTTCGTCCGCCACGCACGAACGGACCACCACCGCCACCGCCGGGGGCACCGAACTGTCTTGCGTACGCGGACTGTTCAGACCGAAGCCGTGGCCTCCCGCGCTCCGACGCCTGCTCGATCGCCGGTACCACCGGCTTGGCCGGGAGCCACTTCCCGATGCTGAGATACTGGGCGGTTGCGGCTACAACCGCTTTCTCGGACCTCGCGCTATTTGCGCCGAACGTTGCGGTGACGCAACCACCGCCACCGCGAGTCGGTCCCGACTTGTGGTCGGCACATGGCCCACGTGCCGATTTGGCGAGGAAGCCGCGGAACCTCTCGGCGGCAGCGAGTGTCGCGACTCTCCGCCGCGCAACCGACAAACGGGGGCCGCTGCCTGTTCCTCAGCTCAACAGCGTCGCGAGGATCGCGATCAGGCCGGTGATCAGCGCCATCGCGCCGAGGATGCCGAGCATCGCCCGGCTTGCGGGCTTGTTCGGGTCCGGGGGAGCGAGGACCGGCGTCCAGGCCTCATCGCCCTGAGCGGCGAACGCGGCGGCCTCCGCTTCGGCGCGAGCTCTCCGGGCTTCCAGTTCCGCGGCGCGCTCATGATCCTCGCGGGCCTTGCGCGCCGCGACGGCACGGGCGTACCGCTCCTTGGACGACTCACCCTTGGCGGACCTCGGCTGGGGCGCGGGCTGCGGCGGTGATTCGGACATGCATCGAGTCTCGCAGACGCCCGGCTCACGAATCCGCCGGGGCCGCGCCGCGCAGCCGCCCCCGTCGTGTCCGAGGCGCGCCCGCCGATCATGACGAGCGGACGCCCATCGTCCGCAAGCCGACATCACACGCCCGGAGCGCGAGCGGCCACCATGCGCCGGCCCCTCACACAACCGGGCCCGGAGCACGTGACGGTGCTCCGGGCCCGGAAGCTGAAAATCGCGGCGGTCGGACTCGGCGGTGCCGTCCCGCCCGGCAGAGCTTTACGCGCCCATGGCGTGCAGGCCGCCGTCGACGTGCACGATCTCGCCGGTGGTCTTGGGGAACCAGTCGGAGAGCAGGGCGACGACACCGCGCGCAGCCGGCTCCGGGTCGTTGAGGTCCCAGCCGAGCGGTGCCTTCTCGTTCCACACGCCCTCGAACTGGTCGAAGCCGGGGATCGAGCGGGCCGCCATCGTCTTGATCGGCCCGGCGGAGACGAGGTTGACCCGGACGTTCTGGTCGCCGAGGTACTTCGCGAGGTAGCGCGACGTGGCCTCGAGACCGGCCTTCGCGACGCCCATCCAGTCGTAGCCGGGCCACGCCACCTGCGCGTCGAAGTCAAGGCCCACGACCGACAGCGAGCCGTCCGCCGGCTTGAGCGGCAACAGGGCCGTGGTCAGCGACTTGAGGGAGTACGCCGACACATGCACGGCGGTGGAGACGTCCTCGAACGTCGTGCCCAGGAAGTTGCCGCCGAGCGCGTCCTGCGGACCGAATGCGATCGAGTGCACGACACCGTCGAGCCCGCCGACGTGCTGGCGCACGTTCTCCGCGAGCGCGTCCAGGTGCTCTTGATTGGTGACGTCCAGCTCGATGACCGGCGCCGGCTTGGGCAGCCGGGTCGCGATGCGGTTGACGAGCGAGAGCCGGCCGAAGCCGGTGAGGACGACCTCGGCACCTTCCTCCTGCGCGAGCCGCGCGACGTGGAAGGCGATCGAGGCGTCCGTCAGGACGCCGGTGACGAGAATGCGCTTGCCGACCAGAAGGTCACCCATGCGTCAGTGCCCCATTCCAAGTCCGCCGTCCACAGGGATGACGGCTCCGGTGATGTACGACGCGGCGTCCGAGGCCAGGAAGCGGACGACGCCCGCGACCTCCTCGGTGCTCGCGTATCGGCCCAGCGGCACCTGGGCCAGGATCTCGGCCTTGCGGTCGTCGCCGAGCACCTCGGTCATGGCGGTGTCGACGAACCCGGGTGCCACCACGTTGGTGGTGATGTTGCGCGAGCCGAGCTCACGGGCGAGCGACCGCGCGAAACCCACGAGGCCGGCCTTGGAGGCGGCGTAGTTGGCCTGTCCGGCCGAACCGAGCAGCCCCACGACCGACGAGATGAGCACGATGCGGCCCTTCTTGGCCCGCAGCATGCCCTTGCTCGCGCGCTTGACCACGCGGAAGGTGCCGGTGAGGTTCGTGTCGATAACCTCGGTGAAGTCGTCCTCGGCCATGCGCAGGAGCAGCGTGTCCTTGGTGATGCCGGCGTTCGCGACGAGGACCTCGACCGGGCCCTGGCGCTCCTCGACCTCTTTGAAGGCCTGTTCGACCTGCTCGGGCTCCGTGACGTCGCAGCGGACCCCGAACAGGCCCTCGGGCGCCTTGCCGGAGCGGGATGTGACCGCGACGTTGTCGCCCTCCGCGGCGAAGGCCCGCGCGATCGCCAGGCCGATGCCTCGGTTGCCTCCGGTGACCAGTACGGACCGGCTCAACGGCTCACTCCTTACTCCGTGTCTGTGGGCGTCTGCCCGGTGCCTGCGGCGTCGGCCGCTCCGGGCCTCGGGCTCCGCCTCCGACGCGTGCCGCGCCATGGTTCACGACCGTATCGGTCCGCCGGGGATTTGGTGGAACCGCCATCCACAAGAAGACCGGCCCCGGCGCTGTGGGAACTCGCCAACCGGCCCGTGGCGCCGCCCCGCCCCCTGCCTCCCTCCCCTGTGGAAAACTTCCGGACCCCACCCCGTCCGCGTGATTGACTGCCCACGCAGAGCGTGCCCGGCCCCCCGGAGCACCCGACGCGACAGAAGGACAGGTGAGCAGACCGGTGCCAAACCCGATCGATCCGGCCTTCACGGCCTATCCGCTGCGCCGTCTTGCGGACGCCGCCCTCGGGCGCGCCCGCGAGCTGGGCGTCTCCCATGCGGACTTCCGCCTCGAACGGATCCGTGACGCGCACCTGCGGCTGCGCGACGGCCGCACCGAGATGTCGTTGGACGCGACCGATGTGGGTTTCGCGGTCCGTGTCGTGCACGAGGGCGCGTGGGGCTTCGCCGCGGGCGTGGACCTCACGGTCGACGCGGCGGTCCGCGTTGCCGAGGAGGCGGTCGCGGTGGCCCGCGTGTCGCGGGCGGTCGCCGAGGCGTCGGGTTCCGGCGACCGGGTCGAGTTGGCGCCCGAGCCGGTGTACGCGGACGCGGTATGGGTGTCGGCGTACGAAGTGAACCCGTTCGATGTGCCCGAGTCCGAGCGCATCGGACTGCTCGCCCAGTGGAGCCGCGACCTGCTCGCGGCGGACGGCGTGGACCACGTGGACGCGTCGCTCATGGCCGTGCAGGAGAACAAGTTCTACGCCGACACCGCGGGCACCATGACGACGCAGCAACGGGTACGCCTGCACCCGCAGTTGACGGCGGTCGCGGTGACCGGCGGCGCGTTCGAGTCGATGCGCACTTTGGCGCCTCCGGTCGGCCGCGGCTGGGAGTACTTGACCGGCACCGGGTGGGACTGGAAGGCCGAACTCGCCGAGTTGCCCTCGCTGCTGGCGGAGCGCGTGGCCGCGCCCTCGGTCGAGGCCGGCACCTACGACCTGGTGATCGACCCGGGCAACCTGTGGCTGACGATCCACGAGTCGATCGGGCACGCGACCGAGCTGGACCGCGCACTGGGCTACGAGGCCGCGTACGCGGGCACGTCGTTCGCGACGTTCGACAAGCTGGGCACGCTCAAGTACGGCTCGGAGATCATGCACGTGACCGGTGACCGGACCGCCGAACACGGGCTGGCGACGATCGGCTACGACGACGAGGGCGTGGCGACGCAGAGCTGGGACCTCGTCAAGAACGGCGTCCTGGTCGGGTACCAACATGACCGCAACATGGCCCGCATGCAGGGGTTCGAGCGTTCCAACGGCTGCGCGTTCGCCGATTCCCCGTCCCATGTGCCGGTACAGCGCATGGCGAACGTCTCGCTGCGGCCGGCGGAGGAGGAGCGGTCCACCGCCGACCTGATCGGCGGCGTCGAACGGGGCCTCTACATCGTCGGCGACAAGTCGTGGTCGATCGACATGCAGCGCTACAACTTCCAGTTCACCGGCCAGCGCGCCTACCGCATCGAGAGCGGCCGGCTCGCGGGCCAGGTCAAGGACTTCGCGTACCAGGCGACGACAACGGACTTCTGGGGTTCGCTGGAGGCCCTGGGCGGGCCGTCGACGTACCTGTTCGGAGGTGCTTTCAACTGCGGCAAGGCGCAGCCGGGCCAGGTGGCGGCGGTGGGCCACGGCTGCCCGTCCGCGATGTTCCGCGGTGTGCGGGTGCTCAACACGGTGCAGGAGGCCGGGCGATGACAGAGGCGATGACGGTGACCAAGCCGGGCGAGATCGTCGAGCGCGCACTCGAACTGTCGCGGGCCGACGGCTGCGTGGTGATCGTGCGCGAGTCGACCACCGCGAACCTTCGGTGGGCGGGCAACGCGTTGACCACGAACGGGCTGACGCAGGGCCGCCAGGTGACGGTGATCGCGACGGTCGACGGCGCGGAGGGGACGGCGGCGGGCGTGGTCTCGCGCAGCGGCGTGACCGTCGACGGCCTGGCGGACCTCGTCGCGGCGGCCGAGCGGGCGGCGCGCGACGCGGGCCCGGCCGAGGACGCCAAGCCGCTGGTCGGCGGTACGCGGTTCGGTGCGGGCTTCGACGACGCCCCGGCGCGCACGTCGATCGAGGTGTTCCGCGACTTCGCCCCCGCACTGGGTGAGGCGTTCGCGCGGGCCCGCGCGGGCGGCCGAAAGTTGTACGGGTTCGCGCAGCACGAGATGGCGACGACGTACGTCGGCAACTCGGCGGGCCTGCGGGCCCGGCACGACCAGCCCACCGGCACCTTCGAGTTGAACGCGAAGTCTGCCGACATGTCCCGCTCCGCGTGGGCCGGTGTGGCCACGCGCGACTTCACCGACGTCGACATCGCGGCCACCGAGGCCGAGTTGGAGCAGCGCGTGGGGTGGGCCGCACGCCGGATCGACCTGCCCGCGGGCAGGTACGAGACGCTGCTGCCGCCGAGCGCGGTCGCGGACCTGATGATCTACCTGGCGTGGTCGGCGGGCGCACGCGACGCGCACGAGGGCCGCACGGTCTTCAGCAAGCCGGGCGGCGGCACGCGCGTCGGCGAGAAGTTGTCGACGCTGCCGCTGACACTGTTGGGCGACCCGGCGTACCCGGGGCTGGCGTGCGCGCCGTTCTCGACCGCGGTGGCGTCGGGCGATGCGTCGTCGGTGTTCGACAACGGCCTCCCGCTGGAACCCACGTCGTGGATCGCGGACGGCGTCCTGTCGGCGTTGCCGGCCAGTCGCTTCTCGGCGGAGTTGGCCGGCGTGCCGGTCGCCCCGGAGGTCGACAACCTCGTCCTGAAAAGCACGGGCGCGGACCGCTCGCTCGCGGATATGGTCGCCTCGACCGAACGCGGCCTGCTGCTGACGTGCCTGTGGTACATCCGTGAGGTGGACCCGCAGACTCTGCTTCTGACGGGTCTGACGCGCGACGGGGTGTACCTGGTCGAGAACGGCGAGGTCGTGGGCGCGGTCAACAACTATCGCTTCAACGAGTCGCCCGTGGACCTTCTCGGCCGGGTGACCGAGGCGGGTCGCACCGAGCGGACCATGCCTCGCGAGTGGGGCGACTACTTCTCGCGGGCGGCCATGCCGCCGCTCCGCGTACCGGACTTCAACATGAGCTCGGTGAGCCAGGCGTCGTAGTCGGCCGGTCCCCGGCCCGCGGCGGTCCGGTTCCCGGGCCCCGAGCGCCGAGGAGGCGTGTGGACGAAAAACGCATCGTCAAGGTGTCGAAGTATCTGTCGCGAGCGCTCCGGCACCAGCCGGAGCGCATCGGCATCACCCTTGACTCCGCGGGCTGGGTGCCCGTCGACGAGTTGCTGGCGGCCTGTGCCGCGCGCAACTTCCGGATCACCCGCGCGGAACTCGACCTCGTGGTCGAGCAGAACGACAAGAAGCGGTTCGCTCTGTCGGAGGACGGCACGCGGATCCGCGCGAATCAGGGGCACACCGTCGCGGTGGAGCTGGGGCTTCCCGCGGCGGTGCCGCCGGACGAGCTCTTCCACGGGACGGTCGGCCGTGTCGTCGACGCGATCCTGTCGGAAGGGCTGCGGGCGATGGACCGGCACGACGTGCACCTTTCCCCCGACCTGGACACCGCCCTGCGCGTGGGCGCGCGGCGCGGGCGGCCGGTGGTCCTGGTGGTGGACGCGGCACGCATGCACCGGGACGGTCATGTCTTCCGGGTGTCGGACAACGGGGTGTGGCTGGTGTCGGCGGTTCCGCCCAAGTATCTGCGCCGGCACGCGTAGACCGGGCGGCCACCGGCCGGAGGCCGGTCCGCTCCGCGGCCTGCCCGGCCTGCGCCCTGCTTTCGGCACCGCTGCCGACGGCTGTCGGCGGCTGTGCCCGCCCGTGGTCCGCCGTGGTCGGGCCGGTCTTCGTTCACCGGGCCCGGCGGCGTACCGTGGAGACAGGAGGACCGGCTTCCGGGGTCGGCCCGGTCCGTGCGGCGTCAGGTGGGCACTGTGCTGGTCAATCGCGTGCGGAGCACAAAGGCACCCGTGTACCGGATCAGCGGTGCGCGCAAGGGGCTGTCCGAGGACATCCGCGGGCGCCAGCGGCGCTATGTGCTGTCGATGTCGATCCGCACGGTTTGCTTCCTGCTCGCGGTCGTGCTGAGCGGGCCTCTGCGCTGGGTGATGCTGGCCGCAGCGCTGTTCCTGCCGTACATCGCGGTGGTCGTCGCGAACGCCGGTCGCGAGCCGACGTCGGACCCGCCGCCGGACGCCGTGCCGCCGATGGAGCACAGGGCGATCGAGCCGCCGCCCGACGCGGTGGTGACCCACTCCGAGCGGCGCGATGTGAGCGTCGTTCCGGAGGACGCCTGGATCGTGCCCGACGACGGACCGGTCGGGCCGCGCGACGGGGACGCGGAGAACACCCCGGAAGACAGCCCCGAGAACGCCCCGCGGGACACAGCAGACACACCGGACAACCCGCCCGGCAGAGACACGGCCGGGGACGGCTCCCGGCCATCTGACGCAACGCCAAAAGGTAACCGACAGTAAGTTGTTGGGCCTTCCTCGCGGAGGCTGCGAACGTGCGTCGAACACCCGAAAGAGTGGCTCCGAAATTCGCTCGACACGCGTTGTCGGATGGGGCTTCACGTCGGCCGTGGACGTGCCATACTTCAAAACGTGCTCCGTATCCCCCGTCGGAGCGACCGACGCGATGCCGGGCGGCTCCCCCCGTGGCTGCCCGGCATCGCCCGTGTTCGGGGTCGAACACGAGGCCCGGGGGCCGGTCTGTTCATCACACAGAGCAGCGAAAACGGCCGCTCGCGGTTGGCGACTCCCGGGCCCCGAAACCGGGTTGCGATACTGGGCGCATGTTCCCCCTCGAAGAGCCGAAGCGGCCCATTTGTTCGGCCAAGGGATGCCGCGCCGACGCGCGGTGGGTGCTGGCTTGGAACAACCCCAAGCTGCACACCCCGGAACGCCGCAAGACGTGGCTCGCCTGCGACGAACACCGCGAGAGCCTGGGCCAGTTCCTGGCCGTGCGCGGTTTCCTGAAGGACACGGTCGCGTTCGACGTGTGGACCGCGGGGCAACAGCCGTCCGACGCGGCCGGAGGGGAATCCGAGGAGCCCGAGGAGTCCGAGGGGCAGACCTGACCGACGTTGGCCGGCGCGGACCGATCGACTCACGTCAGGCGCGGCGGCCCGGCCTGACGTCCGTCCGGCACGGCGGGCCCGACTCCGGCCGGACCGGCGTCGGTTGTCCGACCACACAGTTCGAGCACGCGGCTCCGTGCGCGAGACGGTCGTCGGGTCGTCCTGCGCCGGGCCGGAACCCGTACGGAACGGCTGACATCAGTGGCCCAGACGGTTTGCTCGTGGTCCGCTCTCGGCAGCAGCCGGTCCGGTCAGCGGACCAGGAGGCCGCGGATACCGGCCGCCGACGTCGACCCCCGCATCCGTCCGTACCTCAGCCGCCGATCGCGGACATCGGGCGGGCCGGCTGGAGAAACGTCGGGTCGTCGATCCCCGCACCCGCCTTCTTGACGGCCATCGCGGCGCGCCAGCGGTCGGCGAGTTCGTCGTCGTCGGCGCCGCCGCGCAGGGCGGCACGCAGGTCGGACTCCTCGCGCGCGAAGAGGCAGTTGCGGATCTGGCCGTCCGCGGTGAGGCGGGTGCGGTCGCAGGCTCCGCAGAACGGCCGGGTGACGGTGCCGATGACGCCGACGCGACCGGGGCCGCCGTCGACGAGCCAGCGCTCGGCGGGTGCGCTGCCGCGTGCGGCGTCGCCTTCGGGTTCCAGGCGGAAAGCGGCGGACAGGTCGCGCAGGATCTCCTCGGCGGTGACCATCTGGGCGCGGTCCCAGCCGTGTTGGGCGTCCAGGGGCATTTGTTCGATGAAGCGGAGCTCGTAGCCGCGTTCGAGGCACCAGGCGAGCAGTGCGGGAGCCTCGCTGTCGTTGACGCCCCGCATGAGGACCGCGTTGACCTTCACCGGTGTCAGCCCGGCGTCCGCCGCCGCGGCCATGCCCGCGAGGACGTCGTGGTGCCGGTCGCGGCGGGTGAGGGTGCGGAACCGCTCGGGGTCGAGCGTGTCGAGGGAGACGTTGACGCGGTCCAGGCCCGCGGCCTTGAGGGCGGGCGCCATCTTGGCCAGGGCGAGGCCGTTCGTGGTCACCGATTGCCTGGGGCGCGGCGTGAGTGCGGCGACCCGCTCGATGATGCCGGGGAGACCGCGCCGCAAAAGCGGCTCGCCGCCGGTGAAGCGCACCTCGGTGATGCCGAGACGCTCGACCCCGATCGTGATGAGCCGCACGATCTCGTCGTCGGTGAGCAGTTCCGGCTTCGGCAGCCAGTCCAGGCCCTCCGCGGGCATGCAGTACGTGCAGCGCAGGTTGCAGCGGTCGGTCAACGAAACCCGCAGGTCGGTCGCGACGCGGCCGAACCCGTCGACCAGGCCGCCGCGTTTCCCGGCGGCCGTGCTGGTCCCGGCGGTCGTTTCGGCGGTCATCGCTGTCTCCCCTCACCCCGGGGCACGTGTCTCGCGGCAGCCCGGGTCGGCGTTCGGCCCCCAGGGTACGCAGGCGGCGTCCGCACGTGATCGCCGCTGTCCTGTTTTCTCCGTACGCCTGGCAGCCGGGTCGTGGTTGCGTCCGGAAGGGGTGGCATATGCCATAGACCCCGGAAGAGCCTGGCGGCACGCCGTGTCCCCGTCATGCGTGATGATCCTGCGGGGAGGATTTCCACGTTGAATCAGTTTCCGCAAGACCAGGGCGGCTCAGGGCGCAGGGCGGGCAGCGGGCCGGTGAACGGTCCGGGCCACGAGTATTCGGAGGCCGCGCAGTATCTGGACAGTGCCTGGCAGGCGAGCAGCGACACGCCCGCGCCGGACCCGTCCATGGGACCGACACAGGTCGTCCCGATCCAGGAGATGCCGCCTTCGCAGCCGATACCGGCCGCTCCGGCCGCTCCGGCCGGTGCCGGTGCGCCCCCGGCGGAGCCGCGGCACGCCGAGCACGACCTGGGGGCGTATGCCATGTCCGCCGACGCCGGTCCGGGCACGGGAGGCGCCGTGCCGGGCGCGGGGGACGGGACAGGGCAGGCGGGCTCCGGCGCGGTGCCGGGCGGCGGCCAGGGCGGCGACGGCCCGGACGGCGGCCACGGAGGCGGTCAGGGGGGCGGCCAACGCCCGCACGGGCCCGGTGACGGCGACGAAGGACGCGGCCCGTCGCAGGGGCGGCGCCGGCGCAATCTGATCATCTGGAGCGTCGTCGGCGTGGTGGCGCTCGGCGGCGCGGGGCTGGTGGCGGCCAACACCCTCGGCGGCGACGACAATTCCTCATCGACGACGACGGCCGTGGGCTCCCCGACGCCCGGCCCGACGCTGCCGTCTCCTTCGGCCGCGCCCACCACGGTTCCGCCGGCGGTCACCAGCGCCCCGCCGGCGGCCTCGCCGACCGGCAGCGCGAGCCCCACCCGGACGAGCTCCGCGTCACCGTCCCCGACGAAGTCCACGACCGCGAGCGGCTCCGCGAGCCCGTCGGCGACCAGCTCGTCGACCAGGGTCGACAAGGACAACGACGGCATCACCGACGACCCGGCCGCGACCGACCCCAACGCGCTGGCGCCTGCCGCACGCACGGCGTACATGCAGGCGAAGAACGCGATGGCCGCCGAGGGCATCACGATGACGCTCACCTCGGGGAAGCGGTCGTACGAGCACCAGAAGGAGCTGTGGGAGCAGGAGGTCCGCGACACCGGCTCGGAGGAGGCGGCGCGCATGCGGGTGCTGCCGCCGGACGAGTCGACGCACGTCCACGGGACCGCCATCGACATCAACGTCGCCGCGCAGCCGTGGATGAAGGCGAAGGGGTCGCGGTACGGCTGGTGCCAGATCTACGCCAACGAGTCGTGGCATTTCGAGTACAGCGCGTCGTACAAGACCCAGGGCTGCCCGTCGCTCAAGCCGCACCCGTGACGAGGTGACGACGCTGTGAGCGGGGAGGAAAGGGGTTCCCTAAGGGGCCTGTTCCTCCCCGCTCCCCTGTCTCACGGCTTGTACGGCAGCGACGGCACCACGAAGCAGTTCGTGTCCATGTCGGGCACCTGGTCGACCCAGCCGCCCTTCCCGTCGTTCGCCGAGTCCTGCCAGCGCACCGCGTTGATGCACCACTTCGCGGGCTGCCGCACTTCCTCCGCGGTCAGGGGCCGGAAGTCGACGGGCACCAGGAGGCCGTGCGCGTCGTAGCCTTCCGGCCGGTTCACGAACGCCTCGACGCACTCGCGGGTCACGTCGGCCCCGCACGATGCGATGGCGTCGACGAGCCACTGTGCCGATGCCCAGCCCTCAAGCGTCCATTGGGACATCTTGTCCTCGCGGTCGGGGAAGTAGGTGCGCATCGCGTCGCGGAACTCGGCGACGGCCGGATGGCCCACGTCCTCGTACGAACGACTCGTGCCGGTCACGTGGATGCTGTTGCGGCAGGTCGGCGAATCCTTGAACTCGCTTTTCACCAGGGCGTTTTGGCTCTGCACCGTGGAGACCTTCGCCTGGACCCTCAGCCCGGCGCCGTCCATCGCCTTGCACAGCAGCGCGTTGCCGCGGGTGTCGATCGCGTCGAAGACGATGTCGACGCCGCGGTTGCGCATGTCGACCACGACGGCGTCGAAGTTGGCGAGGGCGAAGTCCACTTGCTTGTCGACGACGGTGTAGCCCTCGGCGCGCAGGCCGTCCTTGATGCTCTCGGCGTAGCGGGCGGAGTCGGCCTGGTTGTACGAGACGACCGCGGCGGTCCGCGCGCCCAGCTTCTCCTTGAAGTACCGGTAGATCGCGGTGTTCTGATACAGCGTCCCGTTCCAGCCGACCTCCCCGTTCCGTGGCGCGCCCGATCCGTAGAGGCTGTAGAGGTGCTGGTAGGTGTCGTACGCGTTCCCCACCGGGATGCCGCCCACGTCGGGCACGCCTTGCGAACTGACGTACTCCGCACCGTCGTACTTGTAGATGCTGTTGCCGGCGAACGCGAACACCTTGTCGTCGTCGATGAGTCGGCGTGCGCACTTCTGGTTGATGAAGCCCGCGCCCTCGTCGTCGCAGGCCACGACGGTGATCGTGCGGCCGTTGATGCCGCCCTTGGCGTTGAGCGCCTGGAAGAAGGCCTGCGCACCGTACATCGGTCCGGAGAAGGTCTCGCCGCCGAGGAGTCCCGACGCGGTGTCGATCATGCCGATCTTGATCTCGGTGGGCGTGACGCCGACGTCCGACGCGGTGTTCGCGTTCGGCGCGCCACCGGTGCCGGGGGCGGGCGCCGGCTGCTCGAAATCGCTCTCCGGAAGCCGCGACCCGCACGCCGCGAGCACGAGCATCAGCAGCACGGCGAGAACTGCGGCGGCCGAGGTCGGCCGTCGGGTACGGCGGGCGTTGCTGCGCATCGGGGCCTCCCGGCGCGGAGTGGACGGGGGACACGGCGCGGGGCCGCGGGCACGTGACCCGAGGGTACGTGCCCGCGGCCCCGCGAACGACGGTCGCGCGCCGTTCGGCGTCNCCCCCCCCCCCCCCCCCCCCCCCCCCCCCCCCCCCCCCCCCCCCCCCCCCCCCCCCCCCCCCCCCCCCCCCCCCCCCCCCCCCCCCCCCCCCCCCCCCCGCGAACGACGGTCGCGCGCCGTTCGGCGTCCGCCGCGATCCCGTCACGATCGCACGGTGATCACATGCGACGAGTCCGCGATCCGGCGCGAGATCGGGTGCGATCAGTACGCCGAGCACTCCGGCGCCGCCGGAATCTGCGCGTACGAGGCCAGGGTGCAGACGGTCTTGGCGCCGACCTTCCACTGGCCGTCCTGCTTGACCACCGTGCCGTCGGTGGCCGGCATGCCGACGGGGTTGCCGCCGACCAGTACCTCGAAGTTGACGGTTCCGGTGTCGCCGCTGAGCTTCACGTCGTTGGTCTTGATCGAGACCGTGCTGACGAAACTGCTCCCCAGCATCGCGTCGAGCATCGTGCTCAGCTTGGCGCTGTCCTGGATGAGGGCCTTGCGGTCGGCGGCCGGCGTCTTGGCGTCGAACACCTTCTGGTACGCCGCCGCGGCGGCCTTCTGGTCCGCGGTGAAGGTCGCGGGGTCGACCGCTCCGCCCGCCGGTGCGGACGTGCCCGGCGCAGCCGAGGTCGCCGGCGCGCCCGAGGTGGCCGGCGCGGACGCCGACGGCGTGCTCTGGGCGTCGTCGCCGTCGTCGTCGTCCCCGCAGCCGGCGAGCAGCAGCACTCCCGCGACGGGGAGAGCCGCCCACGCCATACGACGATTCCGCGTGTCCCGCATGTGGGTTCACCATCCGTTCCGCCGGGTTCGCGCCCGGCATAGATCCGCCGAAGTCAGGTCGGAGCGTACGGCACCGGTCCTGTTGGCACATGGCCACCGGTCGGGCCCGCCGAAGTCGTGACCGACCTGTACCCGCGGAGCCGGTGTGCGCAAAGGTCCGAAGCGAAGGTCCGCGCAAGGATCCGCACGACGGCCGGCGCACAGCGTTCGGCGCACAGCGTTCGGCCTGCCGTCGACATGCCGTCCGAACCGACTCTGTACCCAAGTGTTTCGCCCGCAACTAACCTGGACCGGACGTGGAGCGGACAGGCAGCAGGCGGCGACAGATGAGGCGGGCCGGTGGAGGGTTCGGAGAGACCGCGCCGGTACGGCGATGTGCGTGTCGCCGTGCGGGCTTACGGGGGGTGGGTCGTCGCGCTGGTCGGGGCGGTCCTGTGCGTCGTCGGGTGGTACGGCGTCTCGGGTGAGAAGCACGAGGGCCGGCAGATCCCCTACCTCGCCTCCGCGACGGTTCCGGGCGCCGCGCTGATCGTCGCGGGAGCCGTGCTGGTCGCCGGACGCCTGTACGGCGGGGGCGCGGACGAGTCCCTGCGCCGCCAAGTGGCCGAGTTGCACGCGCTCGTGGTCGAGCCCGTGGAACCCGGCGACGGAGCCGAGGCGGAGACGGTGCCGGTGCCGGCCACAGGGGAGGAACCGCTCGGCGGGGCGACGCGCGCGCCCGACACGCCGTTCGTGGCGCTCCCGGCCGGGGCGCGCTACCACCGGCCCGAATGCGCGCTGGTGGTCGGGAAGAAGGGGGTTCACCCGGTCGGTCCGGCCAGGGCGGCCGAGCTCGATCTGCGCCCGTGCGCGTTGTGCGATCCCGACGACACCGGCGACACGCCTGCCGCGCCGGGTGCGTCCGGCCCGCCGGACTTCGACGTCGACTGATCCGCCGGCGATCCGATGCGATCCGATGCGATCCAAAGTGAGCCGAGGTGAGCCGATGGTGATCAGGTGCTGATCCGATGTTGACCATCGACCTCGCTCTCGCCGGGCTGGCCGTCGGCTCGATCGCCGCGCTGGCCGCGGTCGGGCTGATCACGTCGTACCGGGCCACCGGCGTGTTCAATCTGGGCTTCGGGGCGCTGGCGATGCTCATCGCCTACCTGCTGTGGCAGCAGGTGCACGTCTGGGGATGGCCCGTGGTCCCGGCCGCGCTGTTCGATGTGCTGGTCGTCGCCCCGGCGTTCGGACTGCTGCTGGAGCGCTTCGTCTTCCGGGGCCTCGCCCGGCGCGGCGCCGGTCCCGCCGAGATGCTCGCCGCGTCGCTGGGCGTGCTGGTGCTGCTGCTCGGCATCGCGATCCTGGTGTGGGGCACCGAGTCGCGCCTCGACCCGCCGACCCTCTTCGACACCGGCACCGTCGAACTGTGGGGCGGGGCGACGGTTTCCGAGTCGGCGCTGATCGATCTCGGAGTCGTCGTCGGGATCGCGGCGATCGTCGCGGCGGTCACGCGTTTCACGCGCTTCGGCGCCGAACTGCGCGCGGTCGTGGACCGCCGCGAACTCGCCGAGTTGAGCGGTGTCGCGGCCGACCGGGTCTCTGCGGTCGGGTGGGCCTTCGGGTCGATGCTGGCCGGGCTGACCGGCATCCTGCTGGCCCCGTACCTGCGCCTCGATCCGTTCGGGCTCACGCTGCTGGTCCTGGAGACGATCGGGGTCGCGGTCGCCGCGCGCATGGCGAGTCTGCCGGTCGCGATCCTCGTCGCGGTCGCCGTCGGCGTCGGGCAAAGCGAACTCACGCGCGTGCAACTGGACGGCAGGGCGCAGAACATACTGCAGGCGTTGCAGTCGAACCTGTTCGTCGTGGTGCTCCTCGGGGCGCTGCTGTTGCTTCCGCGCATGGTCGAGGTGGGCTCGCGTGGGTCGTATACGCGGATCGAGACAGGTCCGGCGCCGCGGCTGCCCGCGCTGTGGTGGCTGCCGTACCCGATCGTCCTCGCGGTGCCGCTCGCGTTGGACACCGAACATCTGCGCTCGGCACAGCAGATCCCGGCCCTGGCCATCATCTTCGTGTCCTTGGTGATCGTCACCGGATACGCGGGGCAGGTGTCGCTCGGACAGGCCGGGTACGCGGGCCTCGGCGCGTTGTTCGCCGCGTCCCTGACGAGCGGGAAGTTCCTCGGTCTGCCCGAAGTTCCCGGGCTGCTCGCACTTTTGCCGGCCACACTGCTGGTCGTGCCGATCGGTCTGCTGACCGGGTGGCCGGCAATTCGTCGGCGGGGCCTGGCACTTGCCCTCACCACGTTCGCGGTGGCCGTCGTGGTGAGCCGGTTCGTGTTCGCGCAGCCGATCTTCACCTCGGGGCTGCGGCTGGATCACCCGTGGCCGTTCGAGGGTGAACGCTCCTTCTATGTGCTGGAGTTGGTGTGCCTCGGGCTGGCGTTGCTGGTGGTACGCCGACTGCGTGTCGGGCGTCTGGGGCGCATGCTGGTCGCGACCCGCGACAGTGAGGGCGGGGCGGCGGCGTCGGGTATCGACGTTCCCGGCCTGAAGGTCTTCGTGTTCGCGGTGAGCGCCGGTGTCGCGGCTCTGGGCGGGGTGCTGCTGGGCATGGGCGGACGCTCGTTCGACGCTCAGACGTTCGACCCGATCATGGGCCTGATCTGGTTCGCGGCGGTCGTGGTCTTCGGCGTCGACAGCGCGGCGGGGGCGGTACTGGCCGCGGCGCTGATCGTCGGCCTCGACAGCGGCACTCGGGCGGGTGTCTCGACGATCGTCATCGGCGCGGGGGCCGTGCTGCTGTCGCGGATGCCCGGAGGCGCGCTCGCCACCGCGCGGCGGACGTTCGCACCGATGCTCACCGGGGACGCCGCCGCACGCCCCGGTCCGGTCCGACTCACCCCTGCCGGCCGCGTCCTGCGGCAGCGCGTACAGGACCGGCGGGCAGCCGACTCCGGTGCCGGGGGCGATTCATGACGGCACCTCAGGAGAGCGGCCGAGTGCTGCGGGCGGACGGGCTGGTCCGTCACTTCGGCGGGCTGCGAGCCGTCGACGGCGTCGACATGGCCGTGCCGCCCGGCCAGGTCACCGCGGTCATCGGCCCGAACGGCGCGGGCAAGAGCACGCTGTTCCACTGCCTCGCGGGGGCGCAGCGGCCGGACGCGGGCCGCGTCAGGTTCGGCGACCGCGACATCACACGGCTCGCCGACCACCGCCGCGCCCGGCTCGGCATCGCACGCACGTTCCAGGTCGTGTCCGTATTCGCGAGTCTGTCGGTCGCCGACAACCTGCGGGTGGGTGCGGAGAACCGGGCAGGTGCGAGTGCGACAGCCCGGCTGTTCGGGCTACCCGACGCGGCGCGCGGACGCACCCGCGACGTCGTGGACGACGCGCTCGCACGCGTCGGCCTCACCGCGCTCCGCGACGTCCCGTGCGGCCGGCTCCCCACCGGCACACTGCGGTTGGTGGAGCTCGGGCGGGCACTGGCGTCGCGTCCGTCCGTGCTGTTGCTCGACGAACCGGCCAGCGGCCTCGACGACACCGAGACCGCGCGGCTGCGGGCCCTGTTGCGCACGCTGGCCGGCGAAGGACTGGCCGTGTTGCTGGTCGAGCACGACATGGAACTGGTTTTCAACGTGGCCGACATGGTGCACGTGATGGCCGCCGGGCGGATCGTCGCGTCCGGCCCGCCCGCCCGCGTACGCGACGACGCGGCGGCCCGTGCGGCCTATCTCGACCCGGCGGCGGGCGACGGCCACCGCGAGGACGGTGAGAGCTGATGCCCGTCGCGCTGGCCGTGCACGACGTGCGCGTGCGCTACGGCCCGGTGGAGGCGCTGCACGGCGTCAGCCTCGCGTTCCCGGCACGGGCGGTCACCGCCCTCCTCGGCCGCAACGGCGCGGGGCGTTCGACGCTGTTGCGCACGATCGCGGGCGTGCTGGCGCCGTCGTCGGGCCGCATCGAGTGGGACGGCCGCGACATCACGCGCCGCACCGCGTCCGAACGCGCCCGCGACGGCCTCGCGTTGATCCCGGACGCCCATGGTGTCTTCACCGGCCTGCCGGTCCGTGACAATCTGCGCGTCTTCGCGGGCGGCGACGCCGTCGAGCCGGCGCTCGACGCGTTCCCGGTGCTGCGTTCGCGTCTGGGACAGCGGGCCGGGACCCTGTCCGGCGGCGAACAGCAGATGCTCGCGGTCTCCCGCGCCCTGCTGCGCCCATCAAGGGTCCTGCTCCTCGACGAGCTCAGCCAGGGCCTCGCACCGCGTGTGGTGGCCCGGTTGTACGAGGTCGTCACCGAACTCGCGGCGGGTGACCGGACCGTCGTACTGGTGGAGCAGTACGCCGGGGAGGCCCTGCGCCGGGCGGATGTGGCGTATGTGCTGCGCCGCGGCCGGGTGGCGTTCGCCGGGGAACCCGGCGAACTCCTCACCGGCGCGGACGCGTCGCTGTTCGAGTGAACGGCCGGGTCACCTCGCGGCGCCGCGCAGCACGACCGACTTGGGGTGCAGCAGTACGGCCGCGTCCTCGCGCGGGTCCGCGTCGTAGACCACGAAGTCGGCGGACGCTCCCTCCTCCATGCCGGGACGGCCGAGCCAGCGGCGCGCGGACCATGTCGCGGCGGACAGCGCGGCCGTTGTCGGCAGTCCCGCGCGGACCAGCTCCACGACCTCGCTCCCGACCAGCCCGTGTGCCAGCGATCCGCCCGCGTCGGTGCCGGCGTGGATCGCGATTCCCGCGTCGTACGCCGCACGCACGGTCTCGTACCGGCGTGCGTGCAGCGCCCGCATGTGCGCGGCGTAGGCGGGGAACTTCTCGGCCGCGCCGTCGGCGATGCCGGGGAACGTCGCGATGTTGACGAGCGTCGGCACGATCGCGACACCGCGCGCGGCGAATTCGGGGATCATCGCCTCGGTCAGCCCGGTCGCGTGTTCGATGCAGTCGATGCCGGCCGCGATGAGGTCGGGCAGCGACTCCTCGGAGAAGCAGTGCGCGGTCACCCGGGCGCCGGCCTCGTGAGCGGCGGTGATGGCCTCCCGGAGGGCGCCCGGCGGCCAGCAGGGCGCCAGGTCGCCGCGGTCGCGGTCGATCCAGTCGCCGACCAACTTCACCCATCCGTCACCGCGCCGGGCCTCCTGGACGACGTACGCGGTCAGGTCGCCCGGTTCGATCTCGTGGGCGTAGTTGCGGATGTACCGCCGTGGTCGGGCCAGGTGGCGGCCGGCGCGGATGAGCCGGGGCAGGTCCTCGCGGCCGTCGATCCACCGCGTGTCGGCGGGCGATCCCGCGTCGCGCAGCAGCAGCGCCCCGGCGTCGCGGTCGGCGAGTGCCTGGCGTTCGGTGGTGTCGTGGTCGACGGCACCGTGCGCGTCGAGGCCGACGTGGCAGTGGGCGTCGACCAGGCCCGGCAGCACCCAGCCGTGCACGGTGGCGGTTTCGGTGTGGCGTGGGCGTTCGAACGTGATCCGGCCGTCCAGCACCCACATCTCGTCGCGCGCGTCACCGGGGTCGGGGCCGGTGAGGATCGGGCCGATGACGTGCAACGCGGGCACGCTGTGGGGCGAAGCGGCGTTGTCTTCACGGCTCATGACGTTGCCTCCGGAGTCTCCGAAGCCGCGCGAGCCGGACGCGGAACCGCCACACGAGGCGCCTCAGCCCCTCCTTTGGCCGGCGCAGCCAACGGCGCCATCGGCCAGTCCCCTACGATGTGTTCGCCGTGTCCGGGCTTCGTGCGGTCGAGGTACGCCTGGAACGACGCTGCTTGTTCGGCCGCCCACGTGCGCTGCTCGTTGTGCAGGGTGCGTACGTCGAGTGCGGCCAACTTCGGGTAGCGCGCGCCGAGTTCGATGGCCAGCCGCAGGCATGCCTCGGCATCGGCGTCGGCGGTGTGCGCGTCCGCGAGGGCGATGCCGTAAAAGGTGCTGGTCACT
Source organism: Yinghuangia sp. YIM S10712 (assembly GCF_051388935.1). Taxonomy (NCBI): domain Bacteria; kingdom Bacillati; phylum Actinomycetota; class Actinomycetes; order Kitasatosporales; family Streptomycetaceae; genus Yinghuangia; species Yinghuangia sp. YIM S10712. The sequence continues at coordinate 840,804 of NZ_JBPKBI010000002.1, read as the reverse complement.
TCCAGCGTCCGCTTCCCGCGGCGGAATCGGTCGAGTTGCTTGTCGATGACGAGCGGGTCGACGATCGGTCCGACGACGGGCACGCGCCGCGCGAGCGGAGTGCGGCCGTGGCGGCGCAACTCGGCCTCCAGGAGTGTCAGATCGAACACCGCGTTGTAGACGGCGACCGGCGTGTCACCGCGCAGGTATCCGGCGAGCGCGTCGGCGATTTCGTCGAGGCAGTCGACCGCGGGAAGCCCGTGTTCGCGCGCGTGCTCGGTGCTGACGCCGTGCACTGCCGTTGCCGCTTCGGGGATTTCGCGGTCGCCCGGGTGGACGAGCCAGGTGCGCCGGACGCCGTTCGTGTCACACACGGCCGCCGTGACGATGAAGTCGTTGTGCACGTCGACACCCGACGTCTCCAGGTCGAAGGCGGCCAACAGCCCTTGGTGCCACCCTTGGTGACCGCCCCGCGCGGGGGCGACGGGCCCCGGCTCACAGTCCTTGCAGTACGTCGTCCACTTCCCGTCGATGCGGGTCAAGACCCCTTCACCGGGCGGGACGTACGTCGAACAGGTGGCACAGGCAGCGCCATAACGGTTGGTTGCCACAGGCTGATGACCTCGCTCGATACGTAGTTTCACCTTGCGTCACGATGATCACCACGCTACGCGGTCAGGGTGACGCCGGACCTTTTGGCGCGCTTTCATGGCGATGTGCGAACACCCGTGCGGCGGAGGCCTCATGGCGCGTCGGCCGTCGTCGCGGCACCGGCTTCGCCGCCGACCGCACGCCGGGTCCGGCGCGGTGTCAGGATGTGCGCGTGCGCGTACTGCTCTCCGATGGTTTCGGTGTGACGTCCCGTCAAGTCGCTGTGCTGCTGGCCGAGGCCGGGCACGACGTCGACTTGCTCGCGCCTGCGGGCAGACCCCCGCTGCGTTATCCATCGTCGCTGCAACGGGCTTACGTCGTACCGGCGTTCGGCGCCGATCCGTGGGGGTGGTTGAACGCGGCCGAGAAGATCGTGCGCGAAGGCGGCCACGACGTCGTGATCCCGACCGGCGACCAAGTGGCGGTCTTCTCCCGGACGGACGTGGCTCTCACCTGGCTCGCCGGGCGTGTGGCGGTGCCGCGTTTCCCGGCTCTGGAACGCGTCCAGGACAAAATCTCCGCCGCCGTCACCCTCACCGAGATCGGACTCCCGCAACCCGAGTCGTTCGTCGTCCGCTCCGCCGAGGCCCTGCGCCAGATATCCGACCCACCCCTGTACGTCAAACTGCCCATCGGCAGCGCGTCCACCGGCGTGCACCACGTCACGCGCCGCGAAGAGCTGCTGCGATTGGCCGACCGGCTCGACACCGAAGGCGCGTTCGCCACCGACGGCGGCCTCCTGGTGCAACAGCCGGTACAGGGCCCGGTGATCAGCGCCCAGTCGGTGTTCGACAACGGCCGCCTCGTCGCCGCACACTCCTACCTGCACACCCGCCCCGGCAGCCGAGGCGGCGCCGCCGGCAAACGCGGGGTCGACCTGCCCTCGGTCAGCGAGCACATCACCTTGCTCGGCGCACACATCGGCTGGCACGGCGCGTTGTCGATGGACGGCATCCTGACCGACGACGGCCCGGTATGGATCGACGTGAACCCGCGCCTGGTCGAGCCGGCGAACGCCGCCCGCTCCGGCGTCGACCTGCTCGGCGCGCTGATCGCCGTGTCCCTCGGGCAGTCCCCGTCCTCCCTCCCCGTGGGCGAACCGGACGTCGTGACACACCAGTTCGTGCAGGCGCTGTGGGCGGCAGGCGAACAGAGCCGACGCGCGGTCTGGCGCGAACTCTGGCACGCGGCCACCCGCACGGGCCCGTACCGCGACAGCACCGAGGAACTTCTCGCCCCGCTTCGCGAACCGAAGGCGATTGCGGGCCTGTTCGGCCTGTGCGCCGCCCTGGTCACCGCACCCGCCGGGACACTCCGCCGCGCGGTGCGCAACGCGGACCGCAACGCGATGACCGCCCACACCTGGCAGCGAATCATCGCGGGCGCCCCGCCGGCACCGTGAGCGGGACCGGCTCAAGCCGCATGCCCTCGCGCGCGGACGCCCCCACGCTCTCCCCGGCCCGGTAGCCGCCTGCGACCGCACGCCTCGCACGCGGACTCCCTCCGGGCGGCCCAGGGCCGCGTCGTCCGAACCAGAGCACGTCGTGCGGCCCGCCGCCGGACGGGTGACCTTCGACCCACCGAGTCGTTGCCTGGTGTGTGACGGAATCGACAGATACGCGGCACAGTGCGAACAGCGGCAGCGCGCCGACCCCGTCGGTCCCGGCCGCCACCGGGCCGGGCGCCCCGCAGCCACGGACCCCACCGGACTCGGCCTCCCCCGCCGAACCGTCGGCCCCCTCCGGCCCGCCGGCCTCCATGGCACGCATCGCCATCGCGTCGTTCTCCGGCACGGCGATCGAGTTCTACGACTTCTTCGTCTACGGCACCGCCGCGGCACTGGTTCTCGGCGAGCTCTTCTTCCCCTCGTTCTCCCCGGTCGCCGGAACGCTCGCGGCGTTCGCGACCTACGCGGTCGGGTTCGTGGCCCGGCCCCTCGGCTCACTGTTGTTCGGCCACATCGGCGACCGGCTGGGCCGGCGTCCGGTGCTGGTCGTATCACTCCTCCTGACCGGTCTGGCGACCGTACTCGTCGGGGTGTTGCCGACGTACGACCACATCGGCGTCGCCGCGCCCGTACTGCTCGTGGTGCTCCGCTTCCTCCAAGGGCTCGGGCTGGGCGGCGAATGGGGCGGTGCGGTCCTGCTCGCCACCGAGCACGCGCCGGCGCGGCGCCGCGGCCTGTGGGCGAGCTTTCCGCAGACGGGCCCCTCCGTCGGGTTCCTGTTGGCCAACGGGGTCATGCTGGCGCTGTCCGCGAGCCTGTCGGACGCTCAGTTCGAGTCTTGGGGCTGGCGTATCCCCTTCCTGGGGGCGGGAGTTCTCGTCGCCGTGGGGCTGATCCTGCGTACCTCGATGGAGGAGACGCCCGCCTTTCGCGAGCTGACGGCTCATCAAGAGACCGCACGGGTGCCGCTGATCGAGGTCTTCCGCGACCACTGGCGGGTGGTGCTGCTCGCGTCCGGCGGCCTGGCGATCGGGTACGCGGTCTTCTACACCGTCACCACGTGGGCGCTCCACCACGGAACGCACGAACTCGACGTCAGCCGAACGACGATGCTCGCGTGCATCATGGTCGCGGTCGCCGTCAAAGGCGTGTGCACCCCGATCGCGGCGGTGCTGGGCGACCGCTTCGGCCGCAAGCCGCTGTGTGTGGCCGGCACCGTGGCCGTCCTGGTGTGGACGTTCCCGTTGATCGCGCTGTTGGAAACCGGCCACCCCGTCGCCATGACCGTCGGCTTCGCGGTCGCGCTGCTCGGCTTCATCACGATGTTCGCCGTGCTCGGCGCGTACCTGCCCGAGTTGTTCGAACCGCGCGTCCGCTGCACGGGCGCGTCGACGGCGTACAACCTGGGCGGTGTCCTCGGCGGCGCGCTCACGCCCATCGCCGCCACGGAGCTCTCGCGAGGCGACGGGACGCCCTGGCCCGTCGGCGCGTACCTCACCGTGATCGCCTGTGCGAGCCTGCTGTGTTTCCTGGCCCTGCCCGAAACCCGCCCGGAGCCGGAGCAGGCCGACTCGGCGAACAGGGCCGACCCCACCGAGAACGCCCTTCCCCCGGCAACCGCGTCGGCATGACCCCGGGTGGCCCGGTACGCCTCGCCGGCTCGGACTCCCCCGCACGGGGCTGGAGTTCTTCACCCGGAACGCCCACGATCAGCCCATGACCACCGCCGCGGAAATCCGCGCCCGCAACATCGCCACGCTGCGCCGCGCGCTGGCCGCCGTGGGGAACGTGGCTGCGCAGACAGCCGAGTACACCGAGGACGCGTTCCTCGAATTCCCCTACGCGTCCCCGCCCGTGCGCGTCGACGGCCGCCGACGGATCTGCGAATACCTCACCGCCGCACTCACCGTCTTCGAGATGCGGCTGACCGTCACCCGGATCCACGAGACAACCGAACCCGACACGCTGATCGCGGAGTTCACCAGCGAGGGCCGGGTCACGACGACCGGGAAACCGTACGCGAACACCTACATCAGCGTCGTGACCTTCCGGGACGGACTGATCGCCGGTCAAAGGGAGTTCTACAACCCCACGGTCGCGGCCGAGGCGCTCGCGCCGTGAGCGGAGCCCCACAAGGCGACCGCGCCGTCAAGCGCCCCCGCCTGAGGCCGTCTCGCCGCGCAGGTGCCGACGTGCCACTGCCAGACCGGCCACGACAGCGTCGTGGACATCGTCGGGGCGGTCAGCCGACACCGCCAGGAAACCGGCCGCGAAGGCGTCACCCGCGCCGGTGGGGCAGTGGATCTCGTCCGGCCCCAGCAGCCGGTGCCTCACGTACCGCCAGTTTCGCGCGCCGGCCTGCCGCACCCGAACCCCCTCCGGCGTCTTGACGAGCACATGTGTCGCGGCCGGGTCCACGTGACCGCGCACCGAGGCGAACTCCCGCCGGTTGAGGAACACCACATCCGCCGCCGCCAGCAAACCCCGCACCGCGGCCGTCGGCGCGGCGCACCACACGTCCCCCGGGTCCAGGCTGATCCGCGTCCCCGGAGCGTTCCGGCGCAGCACGCGAATCAGGCGCAGCAGCGCGCCCGGAGTGGCGTCGTCCAGAAAGGACGTGACGTGCACGGTGCCGAACCGGCTCAGGTACGCGACGATCTCCGCACGGCGTTCGTCCAGGTGGTCCGCCATGGACGTATTGGCCCCCGGATCGATGCGGAGTGCGCGGTTCCCGGCGTGTTCGACCGCGAGGCACACTCCCGCACGTGCCGCAGTGTCGTGGAGTGCCCCGACGTCGACTCCCAGTGCGGTCAGGTATTCGACGAACTGCGTGGCCGAGAAGGGGGCTTGCCCGGCCACGCCGACGAACCCCAGCCCCACGTCAGGGCGTACGCGGGCGATCCCGGTGACGGTGTTGAACGCGGATCCGCCGAGCGTGACGCGTCGCGGCAAGGACGCGACGGCGCACAGGAGTTCCTGCATCCGCGCGGCATCCACCCGCGACTCGGAGTCGGCGTCGGCGCCGTCGACCGTGGCCGGCGCCCGCACGATGATGTCGACGTTGAGCGCCCCCACACCCGCGACCGCGCGGCCCGGCCGCGGCCCGGGCCCGCCGCCGGAGGCGCCGCTGTCACCCCCGGCGGTCAGACGGCGACTCCCACCAATCGCAGACACCCGCCCGGGCATTCCGGCGACGGCGGCAGGGGTTCCACGCGGGTGTTCTGCGGCCAGCGCCACGGGCCCCGGTTGCCGACCAGGGGGTGGCCGACCTCAAGGGCCTGGACCACGGTCCCGTCGTGCACGAAGAACAGCACCGATCCGAGGCCGAAATCCGCCCGGTAGGGGAGCGTCGCCTGACAGCCGACCAGTTCGTCGACGTCCACCCCGAGGCTGCCGGGATCACCCGGTCGGGCGGCCACCACCGATGCCGGGAAGGCGTACACGACATCCCACTTCACCGGCGCCAGGTCGGCCAGCGCCTGGCCCGCTCCCACGCTGCGCACACCCGTCAGCGCGTCCCGGAGGCGTGCCGCGTCGCCGCCGTCGTGCGCGTACGCGACGGTGCAGGTCGTGTCGCGGTCGGCGTCGGCTTGGTCGGCGGCGCTGGTCACGTTGATCACGGCGTACACCAGATACGCGAGGAGCAGGGCAAGCACGCCGCGCGTCAGCCAACGCACCAAACGCCGTTTTGGGGCGGTGGCTTGTTCGAGCGATGACGTCACGTCAACGTTTCTACAGGACGGTTGCGTACCCCCGCGTCCGCCCTGGGGACCATCTGCGGCATTCGAGCGCACCTTTCCGGCCGGAAATATCCATGCGAACAGTGCAAAACGCTCCTGGTTCGTGACCTTGGCCACCACGCGCACCACGCGGGCGTGGCGCCATCGCCGAACGACAACAAAAAGAACAAAAACGAGCAATCAGGGCTTGAATCCGGCGACTCCCACGAAAGCCGGGCATTTGTCGGCGCCGACCGGAATGTCCTCGGCGGCGAGCGGCCGGTACACCTCGGCGACGAGCGGTCCGACCTCCGCCGCGACGGGGGCCAGCGCATCCAGGTCGAAGCCGTACAGTTCGGCCGCGTTGCCGCCGACCATCGCGGCGACCTCGTGCGGGTCGATGCCGCTGTAGGTGAGCCGGAGCGCCTCGCGGCTGAAAGGCGTGCTCGCCTCCTTGTGCGGATAGTCGCAGCCCCACATGATGCGGTCCACGCCGACCTGGTGGCGCATCGCAGCCTCGGCCCGGCGCTGGAAGCTTGCCCCGACGTGGCATTGGCGGGCCCAATACTCGCTCGGGGTGAGCGACATCGAGCCGACGAGCCCGTGGCCCCACTCGTACTCCTGCGACCCGACCGCGTGGCCCATGCGCTTCCAGTAGTAGTCGAGGCGGCGGCATTCCTCGGGGATCCAGGCGGTCCCCTGCTCGGTGAAGACGAACTGGAGTCCGGGGTGGCGGTCCATCGTGCCGGACACGATCAGGTGGGTGAACGCGCGGTGCGCCCACCACGAGACCTCGGTGAGGAAGACCACCTTGTCGGTGGGCGTGTCGCCGAACGGCGGAGCGGCCGAACCGGTGTGGTGGTTGACCGGGACGCCCAGTTCCTCGCAGGTACGCCACAGCGGCGCGTAGTGGTCGTACTCCCAGAGCGGGACCAGGCCCGATCCCGGCGGCGTGCCCGGCAGCAGCAGGCCTCCGGTCAGGCCCGCGCCCACGGACCACTCCACCTCGGCGATCGCCGCCTCCAGGTCGTGCAGCAGCACCTGGGCGATGCCGGCCCGACGGCCGGGGGCCGCCGCGCAGAAGTCGACCATCCAGCGGTTGTGCGCCTTGAGGCCTTCCCAGCGCAGCGCGAGGTCTCCCGCGTTGGCGGCCGGCGGCTGGTCGGTCAGCGACGGTTTGGGGAAGAACGGCGGGACGGTGTTCGGGTAGATCACCTCGGCCACCACGCCGTCGTCCTCCAGGTCGCGCAGGCGGCGGGCGGAGTCCCAGTTGCGGGTGCCCGAATCGCCGAGGAGGTCGTCGTACGGAACCACGTAGTCCCGTACCCAGGCGTCGAATTCGTCGTGCAGCCGGGCGGGCAGGTAGTCGCGGTACTCGTGGATGTCGCCACCGCCATGGCAGTCGGCCGAGATCACGGTGTAGCGCTCGGGACCGTCCCATACGGGGGTGTCGGTCGGGTCGTTCCGCACAGGGGCGTCGCTCATCGCGGCTACACCTCCAGGGCTTCCGCGTTCGGGTTGATCGCGGGTGCGGTGTCGTGGCCGGTGATCCAGTGCCGTCCGATCTCGCGGGCCGCCGCCCACTTCGTCTCCAGGTCGCGCACCGTGCCGTCCGGGCCGGTCTGGCCGAGGGTTTCGGGGGTGACGCCGATCCGCCGAGCGTGCGGGGCGAGGGCGGCCAGGTCGAACCCGTAGACGTCCGCGACCGCTTCGCCGAGCATGACGCGGGTCTCCTCGACCGGTACGTCCGCGAAGTTCTTGCGCAGGATGCGGTGCGTTTCGGGCCAAGTGCCCTCGGGGTGGGGGAAGTCGTTGCCCCAGCAGATGTTGCCGACGCCGATCTCGTAGCGCATCCCGATCTCGCGGCGCTTGGTGTTGGACGAGCCGATGAAGCAGTTGCGGTCGAAGTACTCGCTCGGCAGCAGCTTCACCTCGTCGAATCCGGCGAGTTTCGCGGCGCCGCGCGAGCCGAGCAGCAGCCGGTCCATGAACCAGAGCAGGTTCCCGACCCACCAGCAACCGGCCTCCGTCACACCGAACTTCAGGCGCGGGAAGCGCTCGAAGACGCCGGACCACAGCAGGAACCACAGGGGCCGGGCGGGCCACCACGTCACTTCGGTCACGTAGATGCCCAGGTGGTTGCCGTACGCGTCGCGGTCGGCGGGCCCGGAGTGGGTGACGACCGGCAGTTCGAGCTCTTCGCACAGTGCCCACACCGGGTCGTATTTGCGGTCGTGGTACGGCGCTTGGTTCATCCACATCGCCGGGATCATGACGCCGCCGAGCCCGTCCGCCTTGATGCGCCGGATCTCCGCGAGCACCTCGGGGAGATCGGCGGTGATCGGGATCAGCGCGACGCCGCGCCGACGTTCGGGCGACGTGCGGCACAGCTCGGCGAGCCAGCGGTTGTGCGCCTGTGCTCCCGCGAGCCCCAGCTCCGGGTCCGTGTCGCCGGACAGCCCCAGGCCGGCACCGAACGGCACACACGTGCGCGACTCGACGGCGTCCGCGTCCGGGAAGACGACCTCTGCGGTCACGCCGTCCTTGTCGAGTTCGGTGTCCCGCCGGTCGACTTCCCAGCCGCTGCGCAGCACGTCCTCGTTGGATTCGAACCAGTTCGCGGCGAAGTCCTCGTCGCGCACGCCGAGTTCGGTGATCGCCCGCAGCTGCTCCTCGCGTTCGGCAAGAAACCGGTCGAACGCGGCGTGGTGCCGGCGTGCGAGGTAGTCGCGGTAAAGCTCGGTCGGCAGTCCGGCGTGGGTGTCGGAAGAGATGATGGTGTAGGGGTCGAACTGGCTCATCGCGGCCCTCACTTGGTGTCGCTGTCGAGGACGAAGGTCTCCAAATACGTCGGGTTCGACCGTGCGAGCATGCTGCCCGACCGCGCGGTGATCTGGCGGTCGCTGTGCTCGCCGGGCGGCAGGATCCAGAAGCGGTTGGCGCGGATCCCCGCCACGACGTCGGCGGCGACCGCTTCGACGGGCGTGTACTCGACTTCCTCCCCGGCCTCGCGCATCGCCTTCTCCCACGCGTCGAGCGTGTTGTACGGGGTCTTGCGCGGCCGGGACTTCGCGAAGCGCTCGGGGCGGTTGCGGTACGACTCCCACAGTCCGGTGCGCAGCATCCTCGGCCCGGGGAACAGCACGGACGCGCCCAACTTGGCCTTCACCTGGTGGAGTTGGGCGTACAGCGCCTCGGTCATGGTCACCACCGCGGCCTTGGTGGTCGCGTACACCGACGCGTTCGGCAGCGGCGCGATGCCGCCGTCGCCGGACGAGGTGTTGACGACGTGGCCGTCGGTGCCCTGGGCGAGCATGCGCGGCACGAACGCCTGGATGCCGTGGAAGACCCCGAAGACGTTGACGGCGAAACACCAGTCCCAGTCGCGGGGATCGTGCTCCCACATGCGCCCCTCCGAGCCGGAGCCGATGCCGGCGTTGTTGCACAGCACGTGCACTTCGCCGTGGCGGTCGAAGGCGGCGTCGGCGAGCGCGAGCACCGAATCGCGGTCGGAGACGTCGGTGAGGTGGCCCATGACGTCGCCGCCGGAGTCGGTGAGGCGGGCAACCGCCTTGTGCAGCGCGCCTTCTTCGATGTCTGCCAGCACGACCTTCATGCCCTCGGCGACGAAGCGCTCGGCCATCGCGTATCCGATGCCGCTCGCGGCTCCGGTCACGACGGCGACCTTGCCGGTGAAGTCCTTCAGCATGGACGGGAGTTCCTTCGGTTCGCGGCCACGGCCGGGCGGACGGAGAAGAACTGATGTGACGTCAGACCAGGTCGCCCGGCGCGGGCGGGTCGTCGGCGATCTGCGCGATGTCGTCGTACCGCTGGTGGATGTAGGGCAGCACCAGGTCCGGCTTGACGTGCTCGGCGACGAATCCCCGCTGGTCGCTGGTGCGTTCGCCGATGGTGATGGACACCAGCCGGCGTACCGGCAGGTCGGCGACCGGGTCCGCGGCCGAGTCGCGCAGGATCACATCGCCGTCGACGCGCGCGGCCCACCGGTGCTTCTCGTGCCGGATGACGTGCACGAGCATCGGGTCGGCGTCGAAGCCGTCACCGTCCACGGCAGGCAGGAACTTGTAGTAGAAGCTCGTGGTCCGGCGCGGTTCGGGCAGCGGCAGGTCCTCGGTGACACGGCCTCGGATCTCGACGTAGGTCACACCGAGCCGGGTGACTCTCGCGACCACATCCGCCCCGTCGCGGTCGACGGTGACCTCTGCGAGCTTCTTGGGTTCACCGAAAACCTCGCGCCCCCCGATGACCGCGCGTTCGGTGGTCATCGGCATCGTCAACGTGTAGTCGCCCTCGACGTCGCCGTGTCGGCAGCGCACCGCGATCGCGCCGGCGCCGAGCGGACGGCCGTTGATGTCGCAGGAGGCGATGTTGGCCCGCACCAGCGGGACGTCGGCCGGGACGAGCGGCGGAGGCAGCACGGCGGCGACCGCCTCCGGGTCGGTCTCCCACAGCGCGACCACGCCGGTGGACCAGATCTGAGGCAAAACGCTGCGGTCCTTCCCCGCTTTGTCCAGGCTTTCGGGGGAACGCGCGCCGTAGCGGACTCGTGCCATGGGACCCCACCTCTTCCGCGTCTGCCCTGCAACCCTGTAACACTGTTACAGCCAGACGGCCGCGAGGTAAAGAGAGACAGCGAGTTGGCCGTACATCGCGCCCCGGGCGATCGCCGCACCGGCGCCGGACGCCACAATGAGCGCAATGGACGGAACCGGAGCCACCCCCAAGGGCACCGCCGCGCGGCCGACCCCCTCCCCGACCGGAACACCACCGACCCGGACACCGGCGGCCGGGGCATCACCGGCCGGCACGCCCCGCGTCACACGCGACGCCGTGCTCGACACGGCCATGCGCCTCGTGCGTGAGTCGGGGGCGCAGGGCCTGAGCATGCGCAAGCTCGCGGCGGAGCTCGGCGTCGCGGTGACGTCGATCTACTGGCACGTCGGCAATCGGGAGGCGCTGCTCGACGAACTCGTCGAGCGCGTCCTGCGCGACATGGGCGCGATCCGCGTACGCGGGCGCACGCCGGCGGCCCGCATCACATCGATCGCCCGCGCGAGCCGCCGCATGATCCTCGAACGCCCGCACCTGATCAGCCTGGTCCGCGAGCGCGGCCTCGACTCCCTGATGATGCTGCCCGCACGCAAGGCGCTCGTACGCGAGTTCGCCGCCGCGGGAGTACACGGCCGACGGGCGGCGCTCGCCGTACAGGCGGTGCAGTACCAGGTGGCGGGCTTTGTCCTGCTGGAGCGCAACCTCACCGGCGAACCTCCGGCGCTCGCGCAGGTGCAGGCGTGGGTCGACGAAGTCTCGGCCAAGGACCCGGAGTTGGGCCGCGCGCTGACCAGTCCCCCCGACGCCGACACCCTTTTCGACCTGGCCGTGCACGCGATCGTCGAGTCACTTCTGGGACCGGAACCGGGAAGCTGACGCCCTTCTTCGCGACCGGCCGTTCCGGTCTGCGCGTTCGAACACGCCTGCGGGACGGCACCTCACGATGCCGCCCCGCACATTGTCGTTCCCGCGTCAGCGGCTTCCGCCGCGTCCGCCGCGGTCACCCCGCTCGCGCATGCCGGTCGTCCGCTGCTCCTCCGGCAGTTCGGCCTCGATGCGTTCCTTGCGCACCGTGCCGCGCACTGTCTCCTGGTCGACGTGCTCCTCGGTCGTCAGCCGGATCCGCTCGACCGGTTCCGCGCGGGTCTCGATCACCGGCCGGTCCGCGTACAGCGTCACTTCCTGCTGCTCGTCGGCCATTTCGGCACGCATGGCCTCGGCACGGTTGGCGTCGGTGATGGGTTCGCGTTCGATGTGCACCTCGGTGTGGCGCACCGGAACGGTCTGCTGCTCCTCTTCCGTGACGACGAACTTCCGCAGCCGGGCGCGACCCACCTCGTGGCGCTCCACGCCGACGTGCAAGTGCTCCTCGAAGCGCGTCATCGACAGGCTTTCCCGGCCGGTGTCGGCGGTGGTGCCCTTCGCCTTCGCGGTCCCGGCGGTTCCTGTCGCGCCTGGCTTGGTGACACTCGGCCCGGTGCCCGTCCCGGCCTCGGCTTCGCCTGCCTTGCCGCCCGAACGCGCCCACCCGCGCTCGCCGGGCTGGTTGGCCTCACGCCACGCCGAGTCCCAGGCGAGGCCGTAGTACTCGTACAGGCGGTGTTCTTCCTGCGCGGACAGGTGCCCGCCTGCGTCCACATCGACGTTCGGGGCGTCCTTGACCTTGTTCTTGGGGTACGGAACCTCCAGATGGTCTTCCGTCACCGTGGCTTCGGCGATGGGAATGAACGTCTCGTTCGACCCGAACATCCCGGTCTTGACCGTCACCCATTCCGGCTGGCCGGTGTCGTCGTCGAGGAAGACGTGCCCGGCCTCCCCGATCTTCTTGCCGTCGGCGTCGAAGACGGGATGGCCCAGCACAGCGGGTATCTGATCGCGAGTGATCATTTTCTGCCTCCTGCTTGTCGGGGACAGCACCAACGGGACCCCGCACCTGCGGAAACCCGTCCGAACTGCGTGGAACGACGGGGCTGCTGCTGCCCCTGGGGCCGAAGTCCTCAGGCACTCTTGCGAGTCCGACTCCGAGCGGCCGTCTCGCGGTCCCCTCCAAACAGCGGGTATCCCCAGGCCTTCATCAGAAACGAGAAGATGACGAAATCTCACAAATTATGTGGTTAACACGGTCATTCCAACGGTCCATCATGATTTGCCGGAAATTACATCGAGCCCCATGGTGGTCGCGAGCGGGCCGCCCGGCCCGCCGGTCCCCCGGTACTGGAGGCTCCTCATGGCCCGCTGCGAAGTCTGCGGCAACGACTACTACGCAACGTTCGAGGTACGCGCGGGCGATGCCGTACACGTGTTCGACAGTTTCGAGTGCGCGATCACCCGCATGGCACCGATCTGCGAACACTGCCGGTGCCGCATCATCGGCCACGGCGTCGAGGCCGACGGACGCTACTTCTGCTGCGCGCACTGCGCAAAAGCGGAAGGTGCCGCCGGCATCAAGGACAACGCTTCGGTGGGCTCGGCCATGTGACCGACGCGGCCCGGGAACCAAGCCCCGCGCGTCGGCGTTCGAACAACCGAACAACACGAACAACACGCCTGACTCGAACAACTCGAACACGACGGCGGCGCCGCGATCCCGACAGCACATCGGGCCGTGGCGCCGCCGTCGCCCATCCCGCCGCAGGTTGTTGGAGGCACCCGTGCCCGCCCGTGACCCCGCCCGCCTGCCGTACGGCCTCGCCGTCGACTCCGACACCGCCCCGGCCCCCTACTCGGGCCCCGCGTCACCGCCCGCGCCGGACGACCGCTTCACGTTCGCCCTGATCTCCGACCGCACGGGTGCCGCACGGCCGGGGGTCTTCGAACGCGGCATCGCCGCCCTCAACCTCCTCGCCCCGACGTTCGCCTTCCAGATGGGCGACCTGGTCGAGGGCTACACCGAGGACACCGCGACCCTCGACGCCGAGTGGGCCGAGGTCGACGCGATACTCGCGCCGCTGCGGGTGCCGCTGTTCCACGTGCCCGGCAACCACGACGTGGCCAACGCCGTCATGCGGGAGCGCTGGCTGTCCCGATACGGCGCACTGCATTACCACGTGCGCTACCGGGACACGTTTTTCCTGGTCCTGGACACGCAGGATCCCGAGCAGCCGATGCCGCCCGAGGACGCGGCTCGGCTGCGCGCGCGACTGGCCGCGGCCGACGGCGATCCGGAACTGACCCGGCAGGCGTACGAAGCCGCGGTCGACTGGAACGGCGTACCGCGCGCAGCCGGCCTGTCGGAGCAGCAACTTGCTTATGCAGAACAGGTTTTGCGCGACAACACCGATGTGCGCTGGACGTTCGTGATCATGCACATGCCGCTGTGGCAAGGCGAAGGGCACCCGGCGTACCACCGCATCCGCGCCGCGCTCGGCGACCGCCCGCACACGATGTTCGCGGGCCACGTGCACAACTACCGTGTCACCGAGATCGACGGAAACCGCTGCATCCGGCTCGGCCCCACCGGCGGCGTCTGGGTCTTCGGCGACGGCCACCCCGGCAACATCGACCACGTCACCCTCGTGACCGTCGGCGCACCGGGGACGGACGAGCCGGTCATCGCCAACCTCACCCTCGACGGCATCCTCGGCCCGGAGGGCAGCCCCGTGTAGCCGGGGGCCGCGCCGGGGGCCACGGTCCGCGCGGTGCCCGGCGCGGAGTACCGTTCTGTAGCGTGTACCGCTTCCTGCTGACGCCGCGCTGGCTGGCTCTCAACCTGCTGGTCGTGCTGCTGATCCCGGTCATGGTCAAGCTCGGGTTCTGGCAGTTGCACCGCTACGAGGCCAAGGCCGAGCGCAACGAAAGAGTCAGCGAGAACCGCGGGCGCGACGCCGTCCCCGCCGGTGACCTGTTCGCTGTCGGACGCGACCTCCCGTCCGCCGACCAGTGGCGCAAGGCGACGGCGACCGGCCGGTACGACCAGGCACACGAGTTCCTGGTCCGGCACCGCCAGCTCGACAACGAGCTCGGCTTCTTCGTGGTGACTCCCCTGGTCACCCAGAACGGCACGGTGCTCCTGGTCAACCGCGGCTGGGTGGCCAACCCGGACAGCGCGACCGCGCAGCCCGAGGTGCCGCCCGCGCCCGGCGGCCAGGTCACCGTGACGGTACGCGCGAGGCCGTCCGAAACCCACGAGCGCACCGGCATCAAGGACCGCGACGGGCTGCCCGCCGGCCAGGTCATGCGCATCGACACCGCGCAACTGGCCGGCCTGCTCGGCGCGACCGCGGTGTACGGAGGCTACGGTCAACTCGCCGAGCAGGACCCGCAGCCGGCGAAGGCCCCCGCGCTCCTGCCGCTGCCGGAGGCCGAGGACACCGGGCTGAACCTGGCGTACGCCGTCCAGTGGTGGATTTTCGGGGTCGCGCTGATCGCGATGTGGATCAAGGTCATCCGCCGAGAGGCCGCCGACCTCGAAGCCGAGATCGCCGCACTGGACGCCGACGAGACCGCGCCCGGCACGCCGGAGGACAGCACAGCGGACGCGCCGCCCCCCAGCGTCACCCGGTCGGCGTGAGCCCGTCGACCAGCGCCGGCAGGACCTCGCCGATCGGCTCGCGCACGACGGCGTGGGCCGCCCCGTCGTACGGCGTCTCGCCCGCGTTCACCACGACCAACTTCGCGCCCGCCTCCAACGCCACCCCGCACAGCGACGCTGCCGGTTCGACCTGCAACGAGGTGCCGACGGCGAGGAACACGTCACAGACCTGTGCGGCGATGGCCGCGCGTTCGAGCACGCGCCGGTCGAGCGCCTGGCCGAACATGACCGTCGCGGTCTTCTGGATCCCGCCGCACGCCACACAACGCGGGTCGTCCTCCCCCACCGCGATCCGCGCAAGGGTCTCGTCGAGCGTGGTCCGCGCGTCGCAGTCGGTGCACAGCACCTCGAACATGGTGCCGTGCAGCTCCATGACCTTGTCCGGTGAGTTGCCCGCCCGCACGTGCAGCCCGTCGACGTTCTGCGTGATCACGCCGAGCAGGCGCCCGGACCGCTCCAGGTCGACCAGGGCGCGGTGGCCCGCGTTGGGTCGGGCCAGGAGCGCGGGGTTGTCGCGGCGGGCGAGCCACGAGCGGCGGCGGATCTCGGGGTCGGCCATGTACGTGTCGTACCGCACGAGCTTTTCGGCGTCGGGGTCCTTGGTCCACACGCCCTGCGGCCCCCGGTAGTCGGGGATTCCCGAGTCGGTGGAGATGCCGGCGCCGGTGAGCACCGTGATGGAATCGGAGGTCCGGATCCACTCGCGGACAGCGGTGTTCATGGCGCCGAGCGTAGCCACCGACCGGATCTGACAGCACGTCATTAACCAGGGAGGGGTCATGGTTCGCGCGGCGGTACTGCACGAAGTCGGAAAGGACCTGCGGGTCGAGGAGATCGACCTCCCCGCGCCGGGCCCGGGGCGGGTGAGGGTCCGCATCGCGGCCGCGGGGGTCTGCCACTCCGACCTGTCGCTGGGCGACGGGGTACTGCCGCAGGCGTTCCCGGTCGTCCTGGGGCACGAGGGCGCGGGGACGGTCGTCTCGGTCGGCGAGGGTGTCACACACGTCGCCGAAGGAGACCCGGTCCTGCTGATCTGGGCACCCGCGTGCGGCGCCTGCTGGTGGTGCGAGAACGCGGAGCCGCACCTGTGCGCCCGGGCCATGGACGCGGCGGCCGTGCCGTACGCGAGGCTCGCCGACGGCACCGACGTGCTGCCGGGGCTCGGCACCGGGGCCTTCGCCGAGGAGACGGTGGTCCCGGCGGCCGGTGTCGTACGTCTTCCGTCCGGTGCCGGGCTGGAGGAGGCCGCGCTGCTCGGCTGCGCGGTGACCACGGGAACCGGCGCGGTGTGGAACACCGCCCAGGTCGCGCCGGGCACGTCAGTCGCGGTCGTCGGGCTCGGCGGCGTCGGGCTGTCCGCCGTGCAGGGCGCCCGGGTGGCACGGGCCGCAACGATCGTCGCGATCGACCCCGACGAGGACAAACGCAAACTCGCACTGGCCATCGGCGCGACCCACGCGCTCGAACCGGGCCCGGACCTGGCCAAGCGGGTCCGGGCGCTGACGGGCGGGCGCGGTGTCGACCACGCCTTCGAATGCGTCGGGCGCGCCGCCACGATCCGCGCGGCGTGGGGGCTCACCCGCAGGGGCGGCATGACGACGGTCGTCGGCGTCGGCGCCAAGGACGACATGGTCGGCTTCAGCGCCCTTGAGCTGTTCCACTTCGCCCGGACCCTGACGGGTTGCGTGTACGGCTCGATCGATCCCGCACGGGACATCCCCCGGCTCGTCGGGCACGTGGCCGCCGGCCGCATCGACCTCGGGTCGCTGGTCACCGCGCGGATCGGCCTCGACGGTGTCAACGACGCGTTCGCGGCGATGCGCTCCGGCCGGGGCGCGCGCGCTCTCGTGCTCCCCGGCGCCTGACCGGCACCGACCGTGCCCCTGGCCGGCACGCAACCGAGACCGGCCGCGCGACACCGGCGCGGGTCAGTGACGCACCGCGCCCCGCGACGGAAAGATGAGCCCATGGATCTTGGACTACGTGAACGCGTCTACCTCGTCACCGGCGCCACCCGCGGGCTCGGCTTCGCCTCGGCCAAGGCGCTCGTCGACGACGGCGCCCGGGTCGTGCTCACCGGCCGCAGCGAGGAGAGCGTCGGCAAGGCCGCGGCCGAGCTCGGCGGCCTGCCGCACGCCCTCGGCATCGCCGCCGACAACGCCGACTCGGGCAGCGCGGAACGCCTCGTCGCCGCGACCGTCAGCCGCTTCGGCCGACTGGACGGCGTGCTCGTGAGCGTCGGCGGGCCGCCGGCGGGAGCGGTCATGACGGCCGACGACGACCAGTGGCGGGACGCGTTCGAATCCGTGTTCCTCGGCGCGGTGCGCCTCGCCCGCGCCGCGGCCCGGGCGATGGGCGACCGCTCCGGCGACAGCCCGCACGGCGAGGGCGTCATCGGTTTCGTGCTCTCCGCGTCGGTCGCGCAGCCGATCCCGGGGCTCGGCATCTCCAACGGCCTGCGCCCGGGGCTGGCGATGGCCGCCAAGACGCTCGCGGACGAACTGGGCCCGCGCGGGATCCGGGTGCTCGGGCTGCTGCCCTCCCGCATCGACACCGATCGCGTCCGCGAGCTCGACGCGCTGTCCGGCGACGCCGCCGCGGCCCGCGCGCAACAGGAGCGCTCGATCCCGCTCGGCCGGTACGGCACTCCGGAGGAGTTCGGGCGCGTCGCGGCGTTCCTGCTGTCGCCCGCAGCCTCGTACCTCACCGGCATCATGGTCCCGGTCGACGGCGGAGCGCTGCGCGGCCTGTGACGCGATCGGCGCCGCTCCGGCCCGCTGCGGGTCGGGGCGGCGCCGTTGCCGTCGGCGGACCGGCGTCACTCCAGGCGGCGCTTCGGCAGGCCTTTCGCGCTGCGCAGTTCGACGGTCACCGGAAGGCGTTCCAACTCGACCGCGTCACGGCCGTGTGCGAGGACGTCCTCACGGATCGCCTCCAGCACCGCCCGCGGTTCGACACCGGCTTCGGTACGAACGGAGAGCTTGAGCCGCGGCCCGCGGTGGCGGCGGACCAGACGCGCGTGGGCGTCGGCGACGTCGGGCACGCGTTCGAGGTCGTCGGCGATCGCGTCGGCCAGCGCGTAGCCGTTGACGGTGATGGTGTCGGCGTCGTCGCCGACGAGTCCGAACCCGGTGCCGAGCCCCGAGGGGCCGCCGCCCGCGTCCTCGGACACGTCGGTGACCCGGATCAGGCGGACCGGACGCCGCCGGAACTGCGCGAGGAACCACCACAGGCACAGCACCAGCACGACACCGGGCACGCCGAAGGCGACCCACCACCACCAGTCGCGGTCGACCAGCCGCTCGGTCTGGCTCGGGGTGATGATCGGCTTGTACGGGTTGCGCAGCACGTCGCCGAGCGAGTCTCGGAACCACCCGCGCGAGCGGGCGATCACTCCCAGGCCGCCGACGAGCAGGCCGAGTCCGACGAGGCTCAGCAGGATCCGGTTCACGACACGGCGCACGGACCCGTCACCTCCCACTCGCGGGTTGCAGGCGTACGTCGACAACCGGCACACGGGCCAGGAGAAGCGACTGGGCCCGGTCGCGCAGCGCCTCTTCGAGCTCTTCGTGCAGCTCGTCGGGGTCGCGGAAGTGGTAGTCGACGCGGAGCACGGCCTTGCGCCGGGTCACGCGCACCCGCGCGTCCAGCACGCCCGTCGACGTGAGGGCGGTGTGCCGCAGCAGGTTGCCTGCGGTCCGGCGGGTCATGTACGCCGACATGTCGGGCGCGACCGGCCGCAGCGGCAGCAGATGGCGTCGCCCCGGAGTCCACGCCAGAAGCAGCAGCCACGCGCCGACCACGGCGGCGACGATGCCGCCGATCCACACCCACCGCTCGGTCCACTCGTGGGTCTGCACCCAGTCGAGTAGGTCGTACGCCCACTCGGGCGTGTGCTCAAGCCGGGCTGCGACGCCGAAGAACAAGGCGGTGCCGGCGAGACCTCCGATGCCGAGCGCGGTGAGCGCCGCCACGAAACCGCGCGGCGACCAGGCACGGCGCGGCTTGCGGAACTCCTCGGATTCCGGAGTGCCGGGGCCGGGCGGCTCGGAGGACTTGTCGAGCGGCGCGTCGAGCACACTCACTGCACGCGCCTCCTGCCTTTGCCGATACGGGTCATGCGCGCCACGATCACGTCGATGCGGACGACCGGCATGCCGGTGAGGCGCTCCACGTCGGACCGCACGCGGCGGCGCACGACACCCGCCATCTCCTTCACCTGGCCCGGATACGGCACGTCCAGATCCAGGCGCACGGTCGCGTGGTCGTTGCGGAGCTTCACCCCGGCCTTGGGGTCACGCAACTTGGTGTCGGGCGCGGCCGCTCCGGTGGCGTCGCGGGCGGCTTTCGCGGCGATTTTCTCGACCACCCGCTCGCCGATGCGCAAGGTCCCCCGGTAAGCGGGCGGTTCCAGGTGCGACGGGCCTGCGGTCGACAGGCCCGCGCTGCGCGGCTGCGCCATCAGCGGCGCCGGCCGCGCGACGAGAACAGCTCGCTCAGGTCGAGGTCGCCGTCGAAGTAGCGCCCGGCGAGGAAGCCCACCGCGCCGAGCGCGGCGACCAGCAGGAAGGCCCCGAACCCTCCGATCGCCGCGGCCAGGCCGAGGGCCATGCCGGCCAGGAGGCCCACGATGGGTGTGCTCATGACTACCTACTCCTCGGTCCCGTCCAAGTGGCGTCCGCCGTCTGCCGCTCGCACCGTCTCACCGCCGCGCCGCCTTACTGTACGCGCGGGTTTTGGCTGCGCCGGCGTCGTTCCATGATCGCCCGCCACACCTGCACGGGCAGTGACCCACGCCGGTAGACGGTCGTCTCGGACGCCGTGGGAGGGGTCTTTGCGGGTCCGGGCTCCGCCCGTCCGGAGGAGAGCAGAGCCCGGTAACGCACCAGCCCGGCGACGAACTCCGCAGGGTCACCGCCCCGGTCGGGATGACGCGTCTTGATGAACTCACGGTACTCGCGCAGGAGTTCACGCCGATCAACGTCATCCGCGTCCGTCGTCATCGCCGGCCCGTCCGTTTCACTGAAGCTGGCGTTCCTTTTCGTCCTCGTGCTCGATGTGGATGTCGTCGACGGCGATGTTCACCTCGACCACCTCCAGCGCGGTCATGCGCTCGACCGACGAGATGACGTTCTCCCGCACAGCCGCCGCGAGTTCGGCGATCGGCACACCGTATTCGACGACGATGGCCAGATCGACGGCGCACTGCTTCTCGCCGACCTCGACGCTCACGCCCTGGGCGACGTTCGGCTTGCCGCCCGGAACGCGCTGACGCACCGCGGCGAACGCCCGCGCCGCACCGCTCCCGAGCGCGTACACGCCCGAGATGTCGCGGGCGGCGATGCCGGCGATCTTCGCGACGACGCCGTCGGCGATGGAGGTGCGGCCCCGGTCGGAACTCAGCCTTGCCACCTCGGTTCCGCCGGAGCGCTGCTGCCCGGGCACGCGCTCCCCTTCTTTCTCGGCCGACTGTGTTCCGCCTCGTCCGACTGTCGTGTCCGCCATCGCCGCACTTCCCTTCGCCATAGGATTCTCCCCCGGTGTCGCGATCCTGCACATGCCCTGTCATCGGGTCGCCACACCTGCACCAAGGGTATGCGCGGATCGCGGTCGTCACGGGGACGAACCGCCGTTCCCGCAACGCTTCCAGGACCATGTCCATGGTTTCCGGCGGCGGTTGACAGCGGCAGGGGCAGACAGTGTGAACAAGGCGGCGGTCCAATGAACACACAGGACGACAATGCGTCGAAGCCCGCGGTGCCCACGGCGGCGGAATTGCTCGCGGCCACCGCGCCGACGGCGCGGGGCGGCCAGGCGGTACCCCCCGGTGCGAGTCCGAGCACGCTCGAGGACACGTTGGGCATCACCGAATCTCCGTCCGCGCGCACGCTTCGTGCCGCAGCGGACGCCGAGCCTGGTGTGCGGTCCCGCAGTTGCCTCATCCGGACCGACGAAACGCCGGGTGGCGTACGGGTGATCGTGTCGATCGCGGTGGCCTACGGTCTCGCGGTCCACGAGGTCGCACACCGCGTTCGCCGGCGGGTCGCCGCTGCCGCGGTCGACCTGTTCGGCACGGCGCCGGAGTCGGTCACGGTGGACGTCAAGGTGGTCTGGCTCGACGAGCCCGCAGACCGGCCCGCATCGCACTGACACGACGATCGTTGCAGTCGTCTACGGCCTGAGCGAGGCCGACGGGCGGGGCTCGACGACTCGGTGAGCAAGCCGCGCGTCCATCGAAACACCGTATGCGCACGCCGTGTTCACCATTTTGCAGGGGCAACTGCCGTGGGCCCGGCACGGGGCTTGCCGACAGGCGCCGCGTGCTTGCCGGACGGTCTCCCGCCGGAGTGCCGGCGGATGCCCGGGCTCGTGCGGGCCGGGCGGACTCGCAGACTCCGCGATGTCGTCGAGGGGCGGCAATCCGATGCCGGTGATCGGCGGTCCGGGCGTGTCGCTCCGATGGATCGCCGAATGCGCGGCGGGACACGCTCACGGACCGTCGGCGGGACCCGGCACCCGCCCCGGCGGCCTCCGCATTCGGCGATCAGGTCCGGTCACCGCATCGTTCCGGGCCGGGGCCGCCGGCCGGACGCGCCCTGCGCAGCATGGAATCGGCCCAAAAAGCGCCGCTCATGGCTGTTGCCCGTGCGGATCGCGCCGACCGACCGCGCGCCGGATGTGGGGACGCGGCACCACCACGGTGGCCCGACGCCCCGCACCCGTCCGGCGCCCTACTCCCCCGCGCCCAGAAGATCCCTGAGTCGGCGGCCCTGCGCCTCCCGTTCCGCGGCGCGCTGTTCGTCGTAGGACCGCGTCGCCGCGCCGAGGAGCAGGGCCTTGGTCTCGACGACCGCGTCGCGCGGCGCCCGGATGAGTGCCTCGGCGGTTTCGAGGGCCGCCTTGTCGAGGTCCGCGTGAGGGACCACGGAGGTGGCGAGGCCGAGGGCGAGGGCTTCCTGCGCGCCGATGCGGCGGCCGGTGACGCAGATGTCGAGCGCGCGCGCATAGCCGACGAGGTCGACGAGAGGCTTCGTGCCCGCCAGGTCCGGGACCAGCCCGAGCGAGGTCTCCAGCATGGAGAACTGCACATCGTCGGCGCATACCCGCAGGTCGCAGGCCAGGGCAAGCTGGAACCCGGCCCCCACCGCGTGGCCCTGCACCGCCGCGATGGAGACCAGGTCCGGCCGACGCCACCAGGTGAACGCCTCCTGGAACGCCGCGATGGCCGCGTCCAGGGCCGCCTCGTCGAGTTCGGCGAGGTCGGTGAGCGCGGCCTCGCCCGGAACGCCGCCTCCGCCGGGGAAGAGCCGACGGTCGAGCCCGGCCGAGAAGGACGTGCCCTCGCCCCGGAGCACGACCGCGCGGACGTCACCGGGCAACGAGCGCCCGATCCCGGCGAGCTCCCGCCACAGGGCGGGCGTCTGCGCGTTGCGCCGGTCCGGATTGGCCAGGGTCACCACGGCGATCGGGCCCGTGCGTTCCAGACGGACGTACTCCGACATGCTCCACCTCCATGTGGGACGGGCCCGGGCCGGTGTGGTCCGGTGCACCGAGAATCGACCACCCGGCCCCGGGGGGGGTCGGGTGGTCGCACAGGAGAAAGTTGTACCAGGTGGTAACTTGACGAGCCGTCGGTCAGTGCAGTTTGTACGGTGACGCCGCTGTCGCCTCAACGGCGGCGGCGGCGCTGGTGCAGTTCGTACCGTTTCGGACAACGCGCCATTCCGAAAACAGGGCAGGGCAACGCAGATGGAACGCGCGGGGAGGGCTCAGGAAGCCGCCGCCCTGGTCTTGCCGCGCGTGGCCCCACCTCTTCCGCGCAGGGTCACGCCCGATTCGCTCAGCATGCGGTGCACGAAGCCGTAGGAACGGCCCGTCTCCTCCGCGAGTGCGCGGATGCTGGCGCCGGAGTCGTACTTTTTCTTGAGGTCCGCCGCGAGCTTTTCGCGCGCGGCACCGGTCACCCGGCTGCCCTTCTTCAGAGTCTCGGCCACACGTGCCTCCTCATGGGAAGTGCGCTCTGGGTTCCCATGATCACCCCTGTCGCGCGGCAACACCAGCGATTCCGGGGAGCCGGGGGCCACCCAAACGGGGCCGGTCGGGCGCCGACAGGCATGATCCACGGACCGGAACCGCCGATTCCCCGGCGTTTTCCCGGAAACCATCCGTCGCTCCGCCGCAAAGCCGCTGGTCACCCACGACGTTTGTGAGCTCGCACAGCGTGGCTGAGTGTTTGGTTGGACCGGCCCGGAGACCGAACGGAGCAGGCCGTTCCTCTTGTGAGGATTTTGTGTGGGAATCCCGAGCGGGCCGAAAAGCCCGCCGGAACGGGCCCGCCCGGCCTGCGGGCGCTCGGGATCGTCGCGCACCGGCCTCAGGCGAGCGCCACCAGGTCCGCGTAGTCCGCGTTCCACAGGTCCTCGACGCCGTCGGGGAGCAGAATGATCCGCTCCGGCTGGAGGGCCTCGACCGCGCCCTCGTCGTGCGTCACCAGCACGACGGCACCGGCGTACGACCGCAGGGCGGACAGGACTTCCTCACGGCTCGCGGGGTCGAGGTTGTTGGTCGGCTCGTCGAGCAGCAGCACGTTGGCCGCCGACACGACCAGCGTCGCGAGCGCGAGCCGCGTCTTCTCGCCGCCGGAGAGCACCCCTGCCGGCTTGTCGACGTCGTCGCCGGAGAACAGGAACGAGCCGAGCACCTTGCGCACCTCGACGAGATCCATGTCCGGAGCCGACGAACGCATGTTCTCCAGAACCGTGCGGTCCGGGTCGAGCGTTTCGTGCTCCTGCGCGTAGTAGCCGAGCTTGAGCCCGTGGCCCGGCTCGACCCGCCCGGTGTCGGGCGTCTCGACACCCGCGAGCAGCCGCAGCAACGTGGTCTTGCCGGCGCCGTTGAGCCCGAGGATGACCACGCGGGAGCCCTTGTCGATCGCGAGGTCGACGTCGGTGAAGATCTCCAGCGAGCCGTACGACTTCGACAACTCGGACGCCATCAGCGGCGTCTTGCCGCACGGAGCGGGCTCGGGGAAACGCAGCTTGGCCACCCTGTCGGCCTGCCGCACCCCCTCCAGCCCGGACAGCAGGCGCTCGGCGCGGCGTGCCATGTTCTGCGCGGCCACCGTCTTGGTCGCCTTGGCCCGCATCTTGTCGGCCTGCGACATCAGCGCCGCGGCCTTCTTCTCCGCGTTGTCGCGCTCGCGCTTGCGGCGGCGCTCGTCCGTCTCGCGCTGCGTGAGGTACGCCTTCCACCCCACGTTGTAGATGTCGAGCGCGGTGCGGTTGGCGTCGAGGTGGAAGACCTTGTTGACACAAGCCTCGACGAGGTTCACGTCGTGGCTGATGACGATGAACCCGCCCTTGTACGTCTTCAGGAAGTCGCGCAGCCACACGATCGAGTCGGCGTCCAGGTGGTTCGTCGGCTCGTCGAGCAGCAGGGTGTCGGCATCCGAGAACAGGATCCGCGCGAGTTCGACACGACGCCGCTGGCCACCGGAGAGGGTGCGCAGCGGCTGGGCGAGGATCCTGTCGGGGAGCCCGAGGCTCGCCGCGATCGTGGCGGCCTCGGCCTCCGCCGCGTAGCCGCCCTTGGTGAGGAATTCGGTCTCCAGCCTCGCGTACCTGCGCATCGCCTTGTCCCGGACCTCGCCGGTCGTGCTCGACATCGTCTGCTCGGCGGCGCGCATGCCGTTGATCGCCGCGTCGAGGCCACGCGCGGACAGGATTCGGTCGGACGCGAGGACGTCGAGGTCTCCGGTTCGCGGATCCTGCGGCAGGTAGCCGACCTCGCCGGAGTTGGTGATGGTGCCGGCGGCCGGCTGTGTCTCGCCCGCGAGCGTCTTGGTCAGCGTGGTCTTGCCGGCGCCGTTGCGGCCGACCAGGCCGATGCGGTCGCCGGGTGCGACGCGGAAGCTCGCGGATTCGAGCAGGACGCGGGCGCCCGCGCGCAGTTCGACGGCGGTGGCAGTGATCATCGGGAACCTCCGTGGAAACCCCGGCCTTCAGGCCCCCAGGGGCGGATCGCAGTGCCGCGATCTGTTGATTCGGCCGACATAGGCGTGTTGGTGGCTTGTTTCCGGCCGCCGGGTCGGCGGTGGCGGCTGTGGAGCCGGTGTGAGACCAGGGCGGAACCATTCCGGGCGGGCGGCGATGAAGCAGGAAACCCGCGGCACGAGCTGCGGGAGCGCCCCTCCTTCACCAGGGGCGGGAAGTCACGTCGGGGCGTGACTCCCATCACGCCGCGGGACGTGGCTCCGGCGGCCAGGACGCCTGACTTCGTGTCAGGGGACCGGCCGGGGCTCCGGGGCGGCGAAAGACCGCCTCACCTCACGCGCCTCGCGGTCACAGAGCGGGGAAAAAGCCTCGACGACCATACGGCGCAGTCTAGCCGGACGGCGTACGCCGCCTGGCGCCGCGTCCGTCCAGCGGACGGCGTTCGTTCGAGGTGAGACGCATATCACGCAAGGGGCACACTGCGGGCATCGCCGGACTCACCGGTCTGCCCGCCCTCGACGCCCCGGTCGGCTCGTACGTCGAGGGGTGGCTCGGGCACCTGCGCGGAGACGATGATGACGTACCGTCAGATCCGATGTCTCACAGCGTCGGCACGTCGCACCACACGACCTTGCCGCCCGCGACCGGGTAACTGCCCCACGACTGCGCCAGCGCCTCGACCAGCAGCAGCCCGCGTCCGTTCTCGTCGCAGGTGCGGGCCTGGCGGCCCGGGCGCCGCAGCGGCCCGCCGGCGTCGGTCACGGCAAGACGGAAGGTGCTTTCGCCGCGCAGCAGTTGGACGGTGACCTCGGTCGACTGCGGCGCGTGCCGCACGGCGTTCGTGACGAGTTCGGAGACGAGGAGTTCGAGGATCTGCAAGCACTCGTCGGCGCCGCCGCCGGCGGCGACCGTGTCGCGCAGTGCGTGGCGGGCGCGCGGCACCGCGTCGACCGAGCCGGGCAGATGGAGCGTCAGAACAACCGCTGCTCCTGCGGGCCCGCGGCCGCTCGTTGCGCGCGGCCCGCCGTGCGCGGCCTGGGACGGCACCGACGCCACAGATCCGGCGGTCGCGGAAACGGACGAGTGGCCTGCCTTGCGGACCGGTGTCGGTGATTCGGACTCGGACTCCCCATGCTGTCGCAAGGGTGCGGTCTCGCCCACAGCTCCCCCTGATCGCCGGATCGTTGCGCCGCTCGTCGTGCTCTCGGATCGTGCCTCGGACGATTCCTCTGGCCCCCTCTAGTGAGATCGACTCGGCCGGGCCGCCCGAAACCTGGTTGGCCGCACCAGACACGGACGAGTGGCTTTCGACCGATGCGTGAACCCCGGCCCACCCGCGCGACGGCGCACGCCCGGCGCACAACGTTGACGACGGCGCGTACCGTGGGCGTGGGAATCCGATGCCGCCACCGATCGTTGACGGGGTCGTTGAAGTCCGTGTCACGACGACGCGCGGCATACCGGCCGGCGCGGAGACCGGCGGGAGGAGGCGACAGTGTTCGGCGGCGTTTTCGAAGAGCTGTTCAGCCCTGGGCGCAAGCACACCACCGATGAGCACAATCGGCTCACGCTCGCCCGTGACGACGACCACGAGGACGGCGGTCCGGGACCGATCGACCTGGACAAAGGCATAGTCGTCATCCGGCGGCCGGCACCGGCTGCCGCGCCCGCGGAAGCGACCACGGCGGAACCACCCTCCGGTGACGGCGCCGCCGCGGATCCGGCGGCGGACTAGGGCCGCCTTCGCCGCCGAATCCGTGCGCTGACCAGGCACGCCCCACCTCGGTACGAACTCGTCGCGGGAACCAACCGGGCCCACGGGGACGTCCCGCATGCACGGGTGGTCCGCACGATGCGGGGACCTGTGCCGACCGCAAGTGCGGGCGCTACCGTCGGCACCACCAGAGCGGCAACAGAAGCGTCCGCGTCACGGAGGATCCGCATGCAGCCACGGCTCGAGGCCACTCTGGCCGACTTCGTCCCGGCCCTGCGCTTCCTGTCTCCCGACCGCGTCGACCGCCATCTCGGCCACGAGAATCTGCCGCCCGCGTGGTGGACGAGCGTGCCGATCGCCCGCGCGGTCGACGTGATCGGTTCGACGGAGCTGCCCGACCGGCTCGCGGATCTCGCGTACACCGAATTGCGGCATCTGCGGCTCGGCGACCTGCTGCCCGCCGCGTGGTTGGCACGCAACGACTTCCGGCTCTCGCAGTGGCCGGACGGTGTACGCACGAACGTCCTTGTGCGCACGCCGGATTGGGCCGACCTGCTGGGCGCCACCGTGCAGGAGATCCGCGACTGGACGAACATCGGGACCACGACCGTGCGACCGGTGATCTCGCAGTTGTTCGCCGAGGTGCTGGGCTTGCTGCCCGCTGACCAGGCGACCGGCGAGGCAGCGGCGGTCGCCGCCCAGGGCACCGCGGAATCCGGCGAGGAGGAATCCGACGCCGAATCCGGTCGGTCCGCCGAGGCTCCCGAGGCCGCCGTCGAGACCGACGAGGCGGAGGAAGCGGACGAGGCCGCATCCGCACGTGCCGAAGCGCCTGCCGAACACATCGTTCCCGCGCCGCGCGGCATCCGGATCAGCAAGCGTCCGCCGATCGGTTCGGCCGATGACTCGGCCGGCGACTCGCTCGGCGGGGAGGCCGCCTCGGAACACCACGAGGACCACGCATCCGAAGACACGCCCGAAGACGCTTTTGACGGCTTCACCCCGACGGCATCCGACGCGCCGACGCAAGACCCGTCCCCGGAGGGCTTCGACGACCTGGTCGACGCGATCGAGGACGAGCTGCGGCCGGTCAGCATTCCCGCTCCGCCCACCGGCGACCTCAGCGTGGTCGTGCGCTGGCTCGCCGAGGAGGCACCGGACATCCCCCTCATCTCCGAACTCACGCGCATCACGCTGGAAACCGCGTCCGTGGTCGGCTTGGAGAGCGCGTCGCCTGAGGTCCGCACCGCGCTGCTCCGGCTGATGCCGCTGGTGCCGGGGAGCCTGCTGCCCGAAGGGCTCGACATCTCCGACGACTTCTTCGCCGACGCCTCCGCGGACGCCGAAGACCCCTACGACGCACCGGAGATGACGTCGATTCTGAGTGCCGCTCCGCCGGTGCCCGACCTGCCCGAGGCGCCCGAGTTCGGCGACGCCGACGAGCCGGAAACCGAGGCCGCACGCGCGGACGAGGCCCGTGCCGACAGTGGTGCCGGTGCCGACGATATGACCGTGCTCGCCGTCCCCGGCACTCCTCCCCCGCCGCCCGCCTGGGCTGCGGACGCGGACGACCTGACCGTGCTCGCGATGCCCCCGGTGCCGTCGGACGACGACGCCCCCGATTCCTCCGCGTCCGCGGCGGATTCCGACGCGGACGAGGCGTCCGACGCCGACGACTCCGTCGACGCCTTCGGCGAGGTCCCGCCGATGACACGCGACGACTTCCCGGCCCAATCGGCGTCGTCCGCCCCCGCCGCGGATCCCGGACAGGCAGACGGCGAGGAATCCGTCGACGCCTTCGGGGAGATCCCGCCGTCGACCCGCGACGACCTCCCGATCCAGCCCACACCGGGCCGCCTGCCGGCCGACGACGCGACCGCGCTCCGCAAAAGCCCGCTGCCAGGCACCCACAAGTCCGGCGACGCCCCCGGGGTGGAACCGTCCGCCGCACCCGGCGCCCAGGGCTTCGTCATCCCGCCCAAACCCACCGCCCCGCCGCCGATTCCGCCGCGCCCGGCGGGCACTGCGCCGACGGCCGACGACACGCCGCCCGCCCACGGGCGCGCCGAGTCGCCCGCGGAACCTCTCGCCGAGGTCGGCGACGCAACCTCGAATGCCGAGGATCCGGAGACCGGCCCCGTACCGGCGCCCGGCAACATCGTCCTGGTCCTGGCCGCATGGTTCACCGGCCGCGAACCGCGCTGGCGCACTCTCGCCCGGGACCGCCTGTTCACCGACTCACCGCGTGAACTAACCTCCCTCGCAGGCGAGTTCGGCAAGGACTCGGTCGAGGTGGAGGCGCTGGAACGCGCCCTGCGGCGACACCTCGCGGACCAACTCGACCAGCCGGGGGGCGCCGCGATACGCGAACACCTCAACCGCGTGGAGACCGACCTCGGCCCCGTCGCCACCGTCGCGGAGCTGCGCGACCTCGACCGGCGGCACACCGCGACCATCCCGGGTCTGGGCGTGCAACTGTGGCAGGTGGTCCGCGGGTTGCTCAGCCTCAACACCTCGGTGGACGGCTGGCTGACCGCCGGCGCGCCGGGTGAACTGGAGTCGCGTACCGCGGAGATCGTTCGTGCGGCCTGCGAACGCAGCGGCTCGGTGCCCTTCGCGGCACTCGAACCGCCCTTGTCGGCGCTGGGAATTCGCGCCGAGGTCCGCGAGGCGTGGATCGCCCGCCTCGACGGCTTCGACCTGGAGGACGGCGTCGTCCGTCCGTGGCCCGCCGACGAATCCGGGCCGGTTCCCGCCGCACCCACCGTTGTGGCCGACCGGCCGCCGGCCCTGTCGCCCCACCAGGCGGCAGGCGAACCTGCGGCCTCCGCAGCCGAACCGGGTGACGCAGGCGACGCGGGCCACCCCGGCGACGCGGCGCGTTGCTTCCGCGACGACCAAGGCGTGTGGTGGTACCGCGTCGACGTGGAGGCCCCTCTCCTCGACGGCGAACGCCTGCCGTTGCCACCCCAGTTCGTGCACGCCCTGGGCTTGCGGCCGGGCGGCAGCGTACGGCTGCACCACGCCGCCGGTCCTGCCGCGCTGCGCTGGGAGCGCGAGCCGTACTGCGTCTCTCTGCGCGCGATCCTCGCCGGACTCGGCGCCGAGATCGGCGACATGGTCTTCATCGGATCGGTGCGCCCCGGCCGACTGGAGACGCGTCTGCTCGCCGGGGACGGCAAGTTGCGCCTGCCGCGGTGGGCTCGTGCGCTGCGGCACACAGGCGTCGACCCCGTCCCCGACCAGGTGAACCTGCCCGCCCTGCTGGGCGCGCGCCTGGGACTCGACGACGGCTGCGACCTGAAGGCCGTGCTGAAGCGCCTCCAGGATCGCGGCGACGGCGATGTGCTCGAACTCCTCGGGGTCGCCTCCACACGCTGAGGGACTCCCCTTGAATTCGCACGCCGAGGCGTAATCACGTTGCCACGCATTGTCCGCCGGGGCCATCGTTTGTCACCAGCGGCTGCGTGGTTCACGTGATTTTTCGCGAATTCCCCAGGGAGGTCCACTCGCATGTCCCCAGGTATGCACGTGTCCCGAAAGCGCTTGTGTGCCGTCGCGGTCGGCGTCACCGTCATGCTCGGCGGTCTGGTCGCCTGCGGAGACGACGACGACAAGGGCAACCCCTTTACGCCGCCGTCGATGCCGACTTTCCCCACGGCGACTCCGTCGCTGCCGACCGGGCTTCCCACCGCACTGCCGAGCGACCTGCCGACCACCCTGCCGACCGGCATTCCGACCGGCATTCCGACCGGCACGGGCCGCACCGGCACCCGGACCCCCACCTCCGACGAGCCGACCTCTCCCCGGCCCAAGACGAGCAACTTCGCCTCGGGCGAGTGCCTGGCTGGCAGCATCGAGACCACCGGGACCCAGGACGAGCTCACCGAAGTCCCGTGCTCCGACCCCGAGGCGACGTTCAAGGTGCTGCGGACGTTCCCGTACCAGATCGGTTCGCAGCAGTGCTCAAGCGTGTCCGGGACGGACTACTCGTACCACGAGTACATGACCCTCAACGGCGTCCCCACCGGCACCGGTACGACGTACTGCCTCCAGGAGCTGTGAGCACGGCCGTGGGGCGGCACCCGGACTCCGGTCACCGCCCCACGGATTCGCGACGGACGCGGCGTCAGGGCGACGCCGGCCGGTTCAGCCCCGGCGGCAGTTGCGCCGCGGCCGAGCGGTCCAGCAGCCACAGCGTGCTGCGGCGGCCGTAAGCACCGGCCGCCGGCACCTGCACCGAACCCCCGCCGGCCAGCCCGAGGCGCACGGCCGGGGCCTTGTCCGCACCGGCGGCCAGCAGCCACACGTCCTTCGCTGTACGAATCGCCGGAAACGTCAAGGTGATCCGCGTCGGCGGCGGTTTCGGCGCGCCGCGCACCGCGACGACGGTCCGCTCCCGCTCGTGTGTCGCGGGCAGTTCGGGAAACAGCGACGCCACGTGCGTGTCGGGGCCGACCCCGAAAAGCGCCACATCGAACGACGGGACATCCACGCCGCCCCGCTCGGCCGCGGTCTCCGGCCGGGCCGCGACCGCGAGTTCGCGGGCGTAGCGCGCGGCCGCCGCCTCCGGGTCGTTGCCGTCCGGTCCGTCCGACGCCGGCATGGGATGCACGAACGCCGGGTTCAGCGGCAGTTCGTCGAGCAGTTCGGCGCGGGCCTGCGTCTCGTTGCGGTCCGCGTCGCCGCTCGGCAGGAAGCGTTCGTCGCCCCACCACACGTGCACGTGCGCCCAGTCGACGGCGTCGCGTGCGGGGGACGCGGCGAGTTCGCGCAGAAGCGCGTTGCCGTTTCGGCCCCCCGTCAGCACGACGTGCGCGATGCCGCGCGCGGCCTGCGCGTCGACAAGGCGCGTGATGAACCGCGCCGCCGCCGCACGAGCCAGCAACGCCCCGTCCGCATGGATCAGAACGCCGGGCGGCCCGGTCACGACGACCCGCCACTGCGCTTTCGGGCCCGGGCGGCGCCGGACGATCCGGATGAGCCGGATGAGCCGGACGAGCCCGAGGACGACGGGTCCTTGGCGCGCGGCGACCGCGAACCGGTCGACTTCGCCGGGGACTTCCTCTCGGGCGCGGCCGACGCCGACTCCTCGTCGGAAGGACGCACGACATCCGCGGACTCGGCCATCGTCGAGGCCCCCGCGACCGCCCCGATCGCCACCGTGCCCTCTTCGTGCCCGGCCGCTTCGACGGCGGCCGGCGACGCGTCGGCCGATGCTCCGTTCGAGGCGACCTTGGCCTCTTCGGCGGCGTGCGCGAGCGTCGTCGCGTAGACGTCGTCGGGGTCGAGGCGACGCAGTTCCTCAGCGATGAGTTCGGCCGCGTCGCGACGCTTGAGTGCGACGTGCCGGTCGGGCTGGCCGGGCGTGGACAGCGTGGCGAGCACGCCGTCCGGGCGGGTGATGGAGATCTCGCCGCTCTCGGTGGCCAGCCGTACGGCGGTGATGCCCGGCCCTGCCGAGACCACGCGCTCGACCGGGACGCCGAGGCGGTCGGACAGCCACAGCGCGAGGAGTTCGGCGCTGGGGTTGCCGGCCTTGGCCTCGACCGTCGCGGCGGAGATCGGGTCGTACCGCTGGTCGAGCGCGGCGGCGAGGAGGCTGCGCCACGTCGTGGTGCGGGTCCACGCGAGGTCGGTGTCGCCTGGGGTGTAGCCGGACGCGCGGATCTCCAGCCAGTCCGAGCGGCGCGGCGCGGCGACGGCGTCGGTGATGCGGCGCTGGGCGAGCACGCCGAGGCGGTCCTTGCTCGCCGTCTCGGGCGCGCGGCCGGGCCACCACACCACGACGGGGGCGTCGGGCAGCAAAAGCGGCAGGACGACGGACTCGGCGTGGTCCGCGAGTTCTCCGTGCAGACGCAGCACGACGGTCTCGCCCGCGCCCGCGTCCCCGACGCGTACTTCGGCGTCCAGACGCGGTGTGATCTCCGCTCCGGGGCGACCGATGACGACGAGGATGCGCGAGGGGTGCTCGCGCGCGGCCTCGACGGCGGCCTTCATCGAGTCGTACTGGTTGCTCTCGTCGGTGACGATCACGAGTGTGAGCACCATGCCGAGCGCCGGTGAGCCGATGGCGTGCCGCGCCTCGACGAGGGCCGCGTTGACGGCGCTGGACTTCGTGTCGGTCAGGTCGATCATCATGGCCGGCGCCAGCTCCGTCCGTCGCGTGCGAGCATCTCGTCGGCGGAGTCCGGACCCCACGTGCCCGAGACATAAGTATCGGGTTTGCCGTGCTTTTCCCAGTAATGCTCGACGGGATCGAGAATCTTCCAGGACGCCTCGACCTCCTCCCAGCGCGGGAACAGCGGTGCGTCGCCGAGCAGGACGTCGAGGAGCAGCCGCTCGTACGCCTCGGGGCTCGACTCGGTGAAGGACTCGCCGTACGCGAAGTCCATGTTGACGTCGCGGACCTCCATCGCGGTCCCGGGAACCTTCGAACCGAACCGCACGGTCATGCCCTCGTCCGGCTGGACGCGGATGACCAGGGCGTTCTGCCCCAGCTCCTCGGTGGCGGTCTCGTCGAACGGCAGGTGCGGGGCGCGCTGGAAGACGACCGCGATCTCCGTGACACGGCGGCCGAGGCGCTTGCCGGTCCGCAGGTAGAACGGCACGCCCGCCCAGCGGCGGTTCGCGATCTCCAGCTTTATCGCGGCGTAGGTGTCGGTGCGCGAGGACTGCGAGATGCCCTCTTCCTCCAGGTAGCCGCACACCAGCTCGCCGCCCTGCCAGCCGCGCGTGTACTGCGCGCGGACCGAGTGCCTGCCCAGGTCGGCGGGCAGCTTGATCGAGTTGAGGACCTTCAGCTTCTCGGCGACGAGCGCGTCGGCCTCGAACGACAGCGGCTCCTCCATCGCGGTGAGCGCGAGAAGTTGCAGCAGGTGGTTCTGGATGACGTCGCGCGCGGCACCGATGCCGTCGTAGTAGCCGGCCCGGCCCTCGATGCCGATGTCCTCGGCCATCGTGATCTGCACGTGGTCGACGTACGAGCGGTTCCACAGCGGCTCGAACATCGTGTTCGCGAAGCGGAGCGCCAGGATGTTCTGGACGGTCTCCTTGCCCAGGTAGTGGTCGATGCGGAAGACCGACTCGGGCGGGAAGACCTCGTCGACGATCTTGTTGAGCTCGATCGCCGAGGGCAGGTCCCGGCCGAACGGCTTCTCGATCACCGCGCGGCGCCACGAGTCGGCGTGCGGCGGGTCGGCGAGGCCGTGCTTCTTGAGCTGCGCGACGACGAGCGGGAAGAACCTCGGCGGCACGGACAGGTAGAAGGCGTGGTTGCCGTGCGTACCCTGCTTCTCGTCGAGGTCGGTGATCGTCTGGCGGAGGTGGTCGAACGCCGCGTCGTCGTCGAAGTCGCCCTGCACGAAGCGGAACCCCTCGGAGAGCTGGCGCCAGACCTCCTCGCGGAAGGGGGTGCGCGCGTGCTGCTTGACGGCGTCGTAGACGACCTGGCCGAAGTCCTCGTCGGCCCAGTCGCGCCGGGCGAAGCCGGTGAGGGCGAAACCCGGGGGCAGCAGGCCGCGATTGGCCAGGTCGTAGATCGCCGGCATGAGCTTCTTGCGGCTCAGGTCACCCGTCACCCCGAAGATCACCAGGCCGGACGGGCCCGCGATGCGGGGCAGGCGGCGGTCCTGGGGGTCGCGCAGCGGATTCGTGGGCCAAACCGCCGGAACGTGGTTCATGCCGCACCCCCGCCGGTACGTGCGAGGTGCCGCCGCGCCGTGGGCGGCGGTGCCGACGCGG
This sequence comes from Yinghuangia sp. YIM S10712, assembly GCF_051388935.1. NCBI lineage: Bacteria > Bacillati > Actinomycetota > Actinomycetes > Kitasatosporales > Streptomycetaceae > Yinghuangia > Yinghuangia sp. YIM S10712. Next base: position 806,456 of record NZ_JBPKBI010000002.1, on the reverse strand, counting down.
CGAGCGGGGCGGCGGTTCCCTGGTCCGGCGCGTGAGGCGCGGGGACTTCGGTGATCGACCATGCGACCGGTTCATCGGTCGCCGCAGCGCGGACGCTGTCACCCGGAACGGTGACGTCCACGCCGCCGGCGGTCACGCGTTCGAATGCGTGTTGCACGGGCGGTCAGCCCTCCTGTGGTGGGGGAGTCTGCTGAGAGCATGCCCTGATTGCGTGGATTTCCACGGGCCGTCGCGGCCGATCGGGTAACGACCGGCC
>NZ_JBPKBI010000002.1:781754-806079 GCF_051388935.1 Yinghuangia sp. YIM S10712 | reverse complement strand
CGGCACGCGGTGTCGTGCGTGTTGCGCGGCAGAGCGACCCGGCGAGGGATCAGGCGCGCTCCGCCGGCCGCCGCGTCACGGACGCAGGCGGTCGAGTTCCTTCTGCAACGAGTCGAGCAGCCCCGTCCACGAGGTCTCGAACTTCTCGACACCTTCGTCTTCGAGGAGCTGCACGACCTCGTCGTACGAGATCCCGAGACCGGCCAGCGCCGCCAGCTCGGCGCGCGACTGGTCGTAGGTGCCGTGCACCGCGTCACCGGCGATCCGCCCGTGGTCGGCGACCGCTTCCAACGTCGCCTCCGGCATCGTGTTCACGGTGCCGGTGACGACCAGGTCGTCCACGTACAGGGTGTCCTTGTACGCGGGGTCCTTGACCCCGGTCGAGGCCCACAGCGGGCGCTGCACCTTCGCCCCCGCGGCGGCCAGCGCCTGCCAGCGGTCGGAGGCGACAACCTCCTCGAAGGCCTCGTACGCCAGCCGTGCGTTGGCGAGCCCGGCCTTGCCGCGCAGCGCCTTCGCCTCGTCGGTGCCGATCTTGTCGAGCCGGGCGTCGATCTCGGTGTCCACGCGGGAGACGAAGAACGACGCGACCGACTCGATCTCGGCCAGGTTGCGCCCCGCCTCCTTGGCCCGCTCCAGACCGGTCATGTAGGCGTCCATGACGGCCTTGTACCGGTCCAGGGAGAAGATCAGGGTGACGTTGACGCTGATGCCCTCGCTGATCACCTGCGAGATCGCGGGCAGGCCCGCCTCGGTCGCCGGGATCTTGATGAAGAGGTTGCGCCGGTCCACCAGCCACCAGAGCTGACGGGCCTCGGCGATCGTCGGCTCGGTGCGGTGCGCGAGGCGCGGGTCGACCTCGATGGAGACCCGGCCGTCGACGTGCTTGCTCGCCACGAACACCGGCTTGAGCACGTCGCACGCGTCGCGCACGTCCTGCGCCGTGATCATGCGCACGGCCTCTTCGACCGTGACCTCGCGGGCCGCGAGGTCACGGATCTGGTCGTCGTAGTCGTCCTTGCCGGCGATGGCCTTCTGGAAGATCGCGGGGTTGGTGGTGACGCCGACGATCTCCTTGTCGCGCACCAGCTCGGCGAGGTTTCCCGAGGCGAGGCGGGCCCGGCTCAGATCGTCGAGCCAGATGGCCACACCCTCGGCGGAGAGGCGACGGAGGTTGTCCGTCATGGTGTTCGCTCCTTGTGGATGGGGGAACTTCGTGCTCTGTACCGGGTATCCGGCTCAGGCACCTGCGACGCGCAGCGATTCCCGCGCCGCGGTGACCACGGCCTCGGCGGTGATGCCGAACTCCGCGAACAGGGTCTTGAAATCGGCGGACGCGCCGAAGTGCTCCAGCGACACGATCTTCCCGGCGTCGCCGACGATCTCGCGCCAGCCCAGCCCGATGCCCGCCTCGACCGACACCCGCGCCTTGACCGCCGGCGGGATGACGTGCTCGCGGTACGACTGGTCCTGCGCGTTGAACCACTCGATCGACGGCATCGACACGACGCGCGTCTTGATGCCCTCGGCCTCCAGCGTCTCGCGCGCGGCCATGGCGAGCTGCACCTCGGAGCCGGTGCCGATGAGGACGACCTGCGGCAGCCCGGCGGAGGCCTCGGCGAGGATGTAGCCGCCGCGAGCGGTGCCCTCCGCGCTGTTCTGGTCGTCGCGCTCGAACGTCGGGACGTCCTGGCGGGTCAGCAGGAGGCCGGCGGGGCGGTCGGTGTGCGACAGGATCGTGCGCCACGCGACCGCGACCTCGTTGGCGTCCGCGGGGCGGACCACGTCCAGGCCCGGGATCGCGCGCAGTGCGGCGATGTGCTCGACCGGCTGGTGGGTCGGGCCGTCCTCGCCCAGGCCGATCGAGTCGTGCGTCCACACGTACGTGACCGGGAGCTTCATGAGCGCCGCGAGGCGGACGGCCGGGCGCATGTAGTCGGAGAACACCAGGAAGGTGCCACCGAACACGCGGGTCCCGCCGTGCAGCGCGATGCCGTTCATCGTCGAGCCCATGGCGTGCTCGCGGATGCCGAAGTGGATCGTGCGGCCGTACGGGTCCGCGGACTTGAGCGGGTTGCCCGTCGGCAGGAACGAACTCGACTCGTCGATCGTGGTGTTGTTCGACTCGGCGAGGTCGGCGCTGCCGCCCCACAGCTCGGGGATGACCGGGCCGAGGGCCGCGAGCACCTTGCCGGACGCCTTGCGGGTGGCCATCGCCTTGCCGCCCTCGAACGCCGGAAGCGCCTTCTCCCAGCCGTCCGGCAGCCGGCGCTCGGCGACCCGGGCCAGCGTCTCGGCGCGCTCCGGATTGGCCTTGCGCCACGCGGCGAGCTGCTCGTCCCACGCCGCGCGGACGGCACGGCCGCGGTCGACGACCTTGCGGGCGTGCGCGAGGACCTCGTCGGCGACCTCGAAGGTCTGCGTCGGGTCGAAGCCGAGGATCTTCTTGGTGGCCGCGATCTCGTCGGCGCCGAGCGCCGCGCCGTGCGCCTTGGCGGTGTTCTGCGCGTTCGGGGCCGGCCACGCGATCGTGGTGCGCAGCGCGATCATCGTCGGACGCTCGGTCTCGGCCTGGCCGGCCTTGAGCGCGGCGTAGAGGGCCGGGACGTCGATGTCGCCGTCGGGCAGCGGCTCGACGCGCAGGGTGTGCCAGCCGTACGCCTCATACCGCTTCAGCACGTCCTCGCTGAACGCGGTCTCGGTGTCGCCCTCGATGGAGATGTGGTTGTCGTCGTACAGCGCGACGAGGTTGCCGAGCTTCTGGTGGCCCGCGAGCGAGCTCGCCTCGGCGGAGATGCCCTCTTCGAGGTCGCCGTCGGACACGATCGCCCAGATCGTGTGGTCGAACGGCGACGTGCCGGGCGCCGCGTCGGGGTCGAACAGACCGCGCTCGTAGCGCGCGGCCATCGCCATGCCGACCGCGTTGGCGATGCCCTGGCCGAGCGGGCCCGTCGTCGTCTCGACACCGGAGGTGTGGCCGTGCTCGGGGTGGCCGGGCGTACGGCTGCCCCACGTGCGGAACGCCTTCAGGTCGTCCAGGTCAAGGCCGTAACCGGACAGGAAGAGCTGCGTGTACAGCGTCAGGCTGGTGTGCCCCGGAGACAGGACGAAGCGGTCACGCCCCGCCCAGTCGGGGTCGACCGGGTCGTGCCGCAGGAGCTTCTGCCAGATGAGGTAGGCCGCGGGTGCGAGGCTCATCGCCGTCCCGGGGTGGCCGTTGCCGACCTTCTGCACGGCATCCATCGCGAGGACACGCGCGGTGTCCACCGCACGCTTGTCGAGGTCGGTCCACTCCAGCGCGCTGCTGTCGTTGGTCGGCATGGTGCTCACCCTTGTCAGGGCTCCTTCCGGTTTCTCCGGTTGATCGCCGAAATGGCGGGCTATGACAGGTGTTCGTCCGCTCGGCGTAGACGGCACACGGGCGAGCCTACCGGGGTCCGGCGGGCCCCACGCGGCCAAGGAGGCGGCCCGGTCGCGCGGGCGCCGCGCGGGCGGCCCCCGGGCATTCCGCGCCCAGGCGAGGGACTACAGTTTCCCGTTAGTTCTAATCCGCTGCTGATGGGGTGTTCGTGACAGCCGTCGAATCCCGACCGGCCGGGCTGGCGGGACCAACCCGCGGCAGTCGTCCGCCGGCGGCCCGGGTCCTCGCGTTCGTGACCCTCACGAAACCGCGCATCATCGAGCTCCTGCTCATCAGCACGATTCCGGTGATGTTCCTGGCCGCGAAGGGGATGCCGGACCTGGGTCTGGTCCTCGTGGTCTGCTTCGGCGGCTATCTGTCGGCAGGCAGCGCGAACGCCTTCAACATGTACCTCGACCGGGACATCGACCGGCTGATGCACCGCACCGAGCGGCGCCCGCTGGTGACCGGGATGGTGTCGCCGCGCGAATGCCTCGTGTTCGCGGCGACGTTGGGCGTCGTGTCGACCGTGTGGTTCTGGGCGCTGGTCAATCCCCTGTCGGCGGGGCTGTCGGTGCTGGCGATCTTCTACTACGTCGTGGTCTACACGATGATGCTGAAGCGCCGTACCCCGCAGAACATCGTGTGGGGCGGCATCGCGGGCTGCATGCAGGTCCTGATCGGCTGGACCGCGGTGACGAACTCCCTTGACTGGGCGCCGTTCGTGCTGTTCATGGTCGTCTTCTTCTGGACGCCTCCGCACTATTGGCCCCTGTCGATGAAGTGCGCCGACGACTACGCGAACGCGGGCGTGCCGATGCTGCCGGTGGTGGCGGGCAACAAGGTCGTCGCGCGGCAGATCGTCATCTACAGCTGGGTCATGGTCGGCACGTCCCTGCTGCTGTGGCCGGCCGCCGACACCGGCTGGCTCTACCCGGCCGCGGCCACGGTGCTGGGCGTCGCGTGGCTGTACGAGGCGCACGCGCTCGCCCGGCGGGCCAATGCCGAGGCGACGGGCGCGAAGCTCAAGGAGATGCGCCTGTTCCACTGGTCGATCACGTACCTGACGCTGCTGTTCGTCGCGGTCGCGGTCGACCCGGTGCTGTTCGCCTGAGCCGCTTCGCCGGGCACCTCTGTGAGCATCCCCACGGCGCCGTACTGACGACGCGTCGGTAACATCTCGCGCATGACCGACACGGAGACCCCGGCGGCCCCGACCGCTCCCAGGACCGACCGCACAGTGCGCCGCCTGGCCCGCAACCTCTCGCGCTTCGCCTCCCGCCACGCGGTGAACGGCGACGCCAAGGCTGACGCGGTCGTCGAATACATCGGCCGCGACTCGACCCGCATCGTGATCGTGGGCGCCGACGGCCAGTGGGGCGACCAGGTCGCCCGCGACCCCCAGACCGCCAGGCAGGCGGTCGAGGCAGCCGGGCTGACGCTGCACGAGGAATTCCCCAACGACGTCGCGCTGCGCGTCAGGACGGGGCAGTACGAGTGGTCCCGCATGGCCGGGATCCAGATCGGCGGCCCGGCGAACGCCTGAGGCCCGTTTGCCGGAAGCCTCCGCGCTGCCAGGTTTCGGACACGACTCCGCGCAGGGCGGGTCGGCAGCGCGCCCACGTCAGAACGGTCAGTAGGTCGCAACGGTCGGCAGCGCGTCCACGCCGCCGCGGTCAGTAGCGCGTCGCGGGCAGTGGTTCGTCGGCTGGGGCCGGGACGTCCATGGGCGCGTCGCTCGCGTCCTGGTCGCGCTCCTCACCGGCATCGCCGCGTTCACGCAGCCCGAACACGATGCGCACCGTGGTGACGACCACGAGGCAGGCGCCGAACATGTGCAGCGACACCTGCCACTCCGGCAGGCCGTTGAAGTACTGCGTGTAGCCGATCAGGCCCTGCGGGAGCATGACCCCCAGCAGCCACCACACGCGTCGCTGCGCCGACACCGGGGCGTCGGTCACGCGCAGGGCCAGCGCGAGCGCCAGCGCGGCGCCGAGCAACAGGAATGCAAGATCGGCGTGCAGCCAAGCCATTTGGTCGACGTTGACGTCGAACCGCCGCGCCTCCTCGTCGCCCGCGTGCGGGCCCGAGCCGGTGACGACGGTGCCCACCACGAGGAGCGCCGCGAGCACGGCGACGCCGGCGTACGCGAAGACGCGGATCTCGCGGCGGACCAACGGGCGTACCGGACCGTCGCCTTCCCCCGCCCTCTCGCACAGCGCGACGGCGGACCCGATCATGAACATCGAGAGCAGCAAGTGCGCGGCCACAGAAGCCGGGTGAAGGTCCGTCAGCACCGTGATGCCGCCGAGGATCGCCTGGCCGACGACCGCGAAGAGCTGGAACGCCGCGAGGTAGCGGATCTCCTTGCGCACCGGGCGGTGCTTCCAGGCGATCACGGTCGCCGCCACCGCGACGGCGCCGACCACGTAGGTCAGCATGCGGTTGCCGAACTCGATGTACGTATAGATCGAGCTCTCGCCGTGCGGGGTCCACTGGGTGTCGTTGCAGCGCGGCCACGTGTCGCAGCCCAGCCCGGACCCGGTGAGTCGGACGAGGCCGCCGGTGACGACGATGCCGATCTGGGCGCACAGGTTGACCAGGAAGATGCGGCGGGCGAGAGGTGACACGGCGGACGGCGAACTCATGGGCATCAGCGTACGTTGTGAACACTTTCACTAAGTACGCGGCCCCGGGCACCGCGGGCTACTCCCAGCGGAAGAACCGCGCCGCCGCGGCGAGCCCGAGAACCGCCCAGACCGCGAGGATGCCCGTGTCGCCCCACGGCAGCGACGCCCCGTCGCGCAGCACGTCCCGCAGCCCGTCCGACAGTGCCGCGATCGGCGTGAGCGAGAGCACCGCCTCGACGCCGCCGGGGAACTTGTCGAGCGGCACGATCACCCCGCCGCACACCAGCAGCAGGATGAAGACGAGGTTCGCCGCGGCCAGCGTCGCCTCGGCGCGCAGCGTGCCGGCCATGAGCAGGCCGAGCCCGGAGAACGCCCCGGTCCCGAGCACGAGCAGCAGCAGGACCGCGAGCGGGTTGCCGTCCGGGTCCCAACCCAGCCCGAACGCGATCGCCGTCAGCAGCGCGACCTGGAGCAGTTCGACGAGCAGCACGCAGCCGGTTTTGGCGGCCATGAGGCCCCAGCGCGGAAGGGGTGTCGCGCCCAGGCGCTTGAGCACGCCGTACCGCCGCTCGAAGCCGGTGGCGATGGCCTGGCCGGTGAACGCCGTGGACAGCACCGCCAGCGCGAGGAGCCCGGGGGCGAGGAAGTCGACGCGTTCCTCGCCGGGCGCGAGGTCGCCGACGTCGACCACGTCCACCGCGCCGAAAAGCACGAGCAGCAGCGACGGGATGACGATCGTGAGCAGCAGCTGCTCGCCATTGCGCAGCAGCATCTTGGTTTCGAGCAGTGTCTGCGCCGCGATCATGCGGCCGAGCGGCGCGGCGCCGGGTTTCGGTGCGAAGGTCCCCGTGCTCACGAGCGCAGCTCCCGTCCGGTCAGTTCCAGGAAAACGTCTTCCAGAGTGCGGCGCTCCACGGTCAACTTCTCCGGCATCACCCCGTGCTGCGCGCACCAGGCCGTGACCGTGGCGAGCAGCTGCGGGCCGATGTCGCCGTCGACGCGGTACGCACCGCGCGCGACCTCGAACGCTTTCGCCCCTTCGGGGAGCGCGGCGGTCATCGCGGTCAGGTCGAGTCCCGGGGGGCCGGAGAAACGCAGTGAGTTCTCCGCCCCGTCGCGGCACAGTGCGTCCGGTGCCCCCGAGGCGATCACCCGGCCTCGGTCGATGATGTGCACGTCGTCGGCGAGTTGTTCCGCCTCGTCCATGGCGTGCGTCGTGAGGACGACGGTCACGCCGTCGGTTCGCAGATCGCGTACGAGGTCCCAGGTGGCGCGGCGGGCCTGCGGGTCGAGCCCGGCTGTCGGCTCGTCGAGGAACACCAGCTCCGGGCGGCCGACCACGGCCAGGGCCAGGGCGAGCCGCTGCTGCTGCCCGCCGGACAGGCGCCGGTAGGTCGTACGGCCGCAGGACGCCAGGCCCAGCCGGTCGACCAACATGGCCACGTCGAGCGGGTGTGCGTGGAGTTTGGCGACGTGGCGGAGCATCTCCTCGGCGCGGGCGCCCGCGTACACGCCGCCGGACTGGAGCATGACCCCGACCCTGGGGCGGAGCCGTTCGCCGTGCAAGGCGGGGTCGAGGCCGAGGACCCGGACGGTCCCGGCGTCGGCCCGCCGGTACCCCTCGCAGATCTCGATGGTCGAGGTCTTGCCGGCTCCGTTCGGCCCGAGGACCGCGGTCACCGACCCGGCGTCGACCACGAGGTCCAGCCCGTCCACGGCGGTTTTGTCGCCGTACTTCTTGACCAGACCGACGATCTCGACGGCAGGCCCCTGTGCGGAGTCCATGGCGCATCAGTCTAGGAACGGTCTGGAGCGGTCCTGCACAACACGCCTTTACTCGATTGTGACGAGACAACTACTTTTCGAGAAACCCGCAGTTCAGAGCGTGATTAGGCGGGCCTAAGTGACCGAGCGCACGCAAGCGGAGTTCGCCACCGGAAGGCATTAACGCAACAATGGCGTTGTGAAATACGTGCGCGAGGACGCGGGAGACTCGGGGCGGAACGCCGCCACGGGTTTGGCCGTGCCCGAAAACGACGCGCACGCGGGCACCCGCAACAAAGTTGCCCGGTCGATCCTCGTGCACGGCCCGTCCACCGCGGCGGACCTCGCCGAACGGCTCGACCTCACCGCCGCCGCGGTGCGCCGTCACCTCGACGCGCTCCTCGCCGACGGTGTGATCGAGGCCCGCCAGCAGCGGGTGTACGGTCAGCGCGGGCGTGGCCGCCCCGCCAAGGTGTTCGCTCTCACGGACGCCGGCCGCGGGTCGTTCCATCAGGAGTACGACATCCTGGCCGCCGAGGCCCTGCGCTTCCTCGCGGAGGTCGCAGGTGAGGACGCCGTGATGGCGTTCGCCCGCAGCCGGGTCGCCGCCCTTGAGACCAAGTACCTGCCGGTCGTCGAGAGCGCGCCCGAGGGCAAGCGGGCCGAGGCGCTGGCAGAGGCGCTGTCCGCCGACGGATATGCCGCGAGTGCGCGGCAGGCTCCGGGCGGAGAGCAGCTTTGCCAGCACCACTGCCCGGTGGCGCACGTCGCCGAGCGGTTCCCGCAACTGTGCGAGGCCGAGACCGAGGTGTTCGCTCGACTCCTCGGCACCCACGTCCAGCGGCTGGCGACCCTCGCTCACGGCGACGGCGTCTGCACCACGCACGTACCGAAGAACGTCACCGGGAGGAACCCCGCATGACCACCGAAGCTCGCCCCGAGCTTGAGGGCCTGGGCCAGTACGAGTACGGCTGGGCCGACCCGGACGTCGCGGGTGCCACCGCGCGCCGCGGCCTGTCGGAAGACGTCGTCCGGGACATCTCGGCCAAGAAGAACGAGCCCGAGTGGATGCTCAAACTCCGGCTCAAGGGTCTGCGCCTGTTCGACAAGAAGCCGATGCCGACCTGGGGCTCCGACCTGTCCGGGATCGACTTCGACAACATCAAGTACTTCGTGCGGTCCACCGAGAAGCAGGCGGCCTCGTGGGAGGACCTGCCGGAGGACATCAAGAACACGTACGACAAGCTCGGCATCCCCGAGGCGGAGAAGCAGCGTCTCGTGGCCGGCGTCGCGGCGCAGTACGAGTCGGAGGTCGTGTACCACCAGATCCGCGAGGACCTGGAGGAGCAGGGCGTCATCTTCCTGGACACCGACACGGGCCTGCGCGAGCACCCGGAGATCTTCCAGGAGTACTTCGGCTCGGTCATCCCGGTCGGCGACAACAAGTTCGCCGCGCTGAACACCGCGGTGTGGTCGGGCGGTTCGTTCATCTACGTGCCGCCGGGCGTGCACGTCGAGATCCCGCTCCAGGCCTACTTCCGGATCAACACCGAGAACATGGGCCAGTTTGAGCGGACGCTGATCATCGCGGACGAGGGCTCGTACGTGCACTACGTCGAGGGCTGCACCGCGCCGATCTACTCGTCGGACTCACTGCACTCCGCGGTCGTCGAGATCATCGTCAAGAAGAACGCCCGGGTGCGGTACACGACCATCCAGAACTGGTCGAACAACGTCTACAACCTGGTCACCAAGCGGGCCGTCGCCCACGAGGGCGCGACCATGGAGTGGATCGACGGCAACATCGGCTCCAAGGTGACGATGAAGTACCCGGCCGTCTGGCTGCTCGGCGAGCACGCGAAGGGCGAGACGCTGTCGATCGCCTTCGCGGGCGAGGGCCAGCACCAGGACGCGGGGTCGAAGATGGTGCACTGCGCGCCGAACACGTCTTCGAACATCGTGTCCAAGTCGGTCGCGCGGGCCGGCGGGCGCACGTCGTACCGCGGCCTGGTCCAGATCGAGGACGGCGCGAAGGGCTCCAGCTCGTCGGTCAAGTGCGACGCGCTGCTGGTCGACACGATCTCGCGGTCCGACACGTACCCGTACGTGGACGTGCGCGAGGACGACGTGTCGATGGGCCACGAGGCGACCGTCTCGAAGGTCTCCGAGGACCAGTTGTTCTACCTCATGAGCCGCGGGATGACCGAGGACGAGGCCATGGCGATGATCGTGCGCGGCTTCGTCGAGCCGATCGCGCGCGAGCTCCCCATGGAGTACGCCCTCGAACTGAACCGCCTGATCGAGCTGCAGATGGAAGGGGCTGTGGGCTAGGCCCGCAAATACCTATGGCAAGCGCTAACAACTCCGGTAGCACCACGGCCGGTTCCATCGCCGTGCGCGAGGCCGGGGCCCGTGACGAGCTCGCGGGACCCGGCACCGGGCGCATGGTCAGCCAGCCGGCCGACGCCCGGCAGATCGCCGTCGCCTCGTACGACGTCGACGATTTCGCGGTGCCGAACGGCCGCGAGGAGGACTGGCGGTTCACGCCGCTGGACCGGCTCGGCGGCCTGCACGACGGCACGTTCGGCAAGGCCGGGCAATTGGGCTCCCCGACGGTCGAGGTCGACGCCCCGTCCGGCGTGGTCGTGGAGACCGTGGGCCGCGACGACGCGCGCGTGGGCAAGGCCGGTGCGCCGGTCGACCGGGTCGCGGCGCAGGCGTTCTCCTCGTTCGAGAAGGCGACCGTGGTGACCTTCCCGCGCGAGCTCGCGCCGGGTGAGCCGGTGGTCGTGCGCACGCGCGGCACCCCCGCCACCGGGTTCGGCCACCTCACGGTCAACGTCGAGGCGTTCGCGGAGGCCGTCGTCGTGCTCGACCACGGCGGCAAGGCGGTGTACGCCGACAACGTCGAATTCCTCGTCGCGGACGGCGCGCGGCTGACCGTCGTGTCGATCCAGGACTGGGACGCGGGCGCCGTGCACCTGGGCCACCATGTCGCGCGGCTGGGCCGCGACGCGACGTTCAAGTCGGTCGTGGTGACGCTCGGCGGCGCTCTGGTGCGGCTGTTCCCGCGTGTGGTCTTCGACGCCCCCGGCGGCGACGCGTCCCTGTACGGCGTGTACTTCGCCGACTCGGGCCAGCACCTGGAGCACCGCTTGTTCGTCGACCACGACGTGCCGCGCTGCCGCAGCCATGTCACGTACAAGGGCGCGCTCCAGGGCGCCGACGCCCGCACGGTGTGGATCGGCGACGTGCTGATCCGCGCGGCGGCCGAGGGCACCGACACGTACGAGCTGAACCGCAACCTGCTGCTCACCGACGGCGCCCGCGCCGACTCGGTCCCGAACCTGGAGATCGAGACCGGCGAGATCGCCGGTGCCGGGCACGCGAGCGCCACCGGCCGCTTCGACGACGAGCAGCTCTTCTACCTCCAGGCCCGCGGCATCCCGGCCGATGAGGCCCGCCGCCTGGTGGTGCGCGGCTTCTTCGCCGAGGTCGTCGCACAGATCGGGATTCCCGAGCTGGAGGCCCGGCTGATGACGGCCATCGAGGCGGATCTGGAGGCGAGCGTCTGATGACGTACGTACGCGCCTGCAGCGAAGCCGAGCTGTCCGAGGACACTCCGCTGCGCGTGGTCCTCGAAGGCGTGCCCGTCACACTCGTGCGCACCGAGGGCGAGGTGTACGCGATCAACGACGTGTGCAGCCACGCCAACGTGTCGCTGTCCGAGGGCGAGGTCGAGGACTGCGCGATCGAGTGCTGGCTGCACGGCTCGCGCTTCGACCTGCGCACCGGCCGCCCGTCGGGACCGCCGGCCACGCAGCCGGTGCCCGTCTATCCCGTGAAGATCGAGGCCGACGCGATTCACGTCGACCTGAACCAGGAGTCCTGAGTCCGTATGGCAACGCTTGAGATCCGCGACCTGCACGTCAGCGTGGAGGCCGAGACCGGCCCCCGCGAGATCCTGCGCGGCGTCGACCTGACCGTGAAACAGGGCGAGACCCACGCCATCATGGGCCCGAACGGCTCCGGCAAGTCCACCCTGGCCTATTCGATCGCCGGGCACCCGAAGTACACCGTCACCGGCGGCACCGTGACCCTCGACGGCGAGGACGTGCTGTCGATGAGCGTCGACGAGCGCGCCCGCGCGGGCCTGTTCCTCGCGATGCAGTACCCGGTCGAGGTGACCGGGGTGTCCGTCTCGAACTTCCTGCGTACGGCCGCCACCGCGGTGCGCGGCGAGGCCCCCAAGCTGCGGCTGTGGGTCAAGGAGGTCAAGGAGGCGATGGAACGCCTCCAGATGGACCCGTCGTTCGCGGAGCGCAACGTCAACGAGGGCTTCTCCGGCGGTGAGAAGAAGCGCCACGAGATCCTTCAGCTGGAGCTGCTGAAGCCGAAGATCGCGGTGCTGGACGAGACCGACTCCGGTCTCGACGTCGACGCGCTGCGGGTCGTGTCCGAGGGTGTGAACCGGGTGCGGGACACGGGCGAGATCGGCACGCTGCTGATCACCCACTACACGCGGATCCTCCGCTACATCAAGCCCGATCACGTGCACGTCTTCGCGGGCGGCCGGATCGTCGAGTCCGGTGGTCCGGAGCTCGCCGACAAGCTTGAGGCCGAAGGTTACGAGGCGTACGCCGGAGTCAGGGAGAGCGCATGACGACCACCCTCGCGGGGCTCCTGGACACCGAGACGATCCGCAAGGACTTCCCGGTCCTGTCCCGCCTGCTCCACGACGGCAAACCGCTTGTCTACCTGGACAACGCGGCGACCTCGCAGAAGCCCAAGCAGGTCCTGGACGCGCTGAACGCCTACTACGAACTGCACAACGCCAACGTGCACCGCGGCGTGCACGTGCTCGCCGAGGAGGCCACGGCGCTGTACGAGGGCGCCCGCGACAAGGTTGCGTCGTTCATCAACGCGCCGTCGCGCGACGAGGTGGTCTTCACCAAGAACTCCTCGGAGGCGCTGAACCTCGTCGCCAACATGCTGACGTGGGCGGACGAGCCCTTCCGCGTCGGTCCGGGCGCCGAGGTCGTCATCACCGAGATGGAGCACCACTCGAACATCGTGCCCTGGCAGCTTCTGTGCCAGCGCACGGGTGCGACGCTCAAGTGGTTCGGTCTGACCGACGACGGCCGCCTGGACCTGTCGGACATCGACCGGGTCATCACCGAGGACACCAAGGTGGTCTCGGTGGTCCACACGTCGAACATCCTCGGCACGGTCAACCCGCTCGACGCGATCGTGCGGCGCGCCCACGACGTCGGCGCCCTGGTGGTGGTCGACGCGTCGCAGGCGGCCCCGCACGTCCCGCTCGACGTGCAGGCGCTCGAAGCCGACTTCGTGGCGTTCACCGGGCACAAGATGCTCGCCCCGACCGGCATCGGGGTGCTGTGGGGCCGGCTGGGCCTGCTGGAGGAGCTGCCGCCGTTCCTGGGCGGCGGCGAGATGATCGAGACCGTGACGATGAGCGCGTCGACGTACGCGCCCGCGCCGCACAAGTTCGAGGCCGGCACCCCGCCGATCGCGCAGGCGGTCGGTCTCGGCGCGGCGATCGACTATCTCGACGCGATCGGCATGGACAAGGTCGAGGCGCACGAGCACGCGCTGACGGCCTACGCCATCGACGCGCTGACGTCGGTTCCCGGCCTGGAGATCATCGGCCCGAAGACCGCCGAGGCGCGCGGTGCCGCGATCTCCTTCCGATTCGGCGACCTGCACCCGCACGACGTGGGCCAGGTGCTGGACGAGCAGGGCATCGCGGTCCGGGTCGGCCATCACTGCGCGCGCCCGGTGTGCCTGCGGTACGGCGTCCCGGCCACCACGCGCGCGTCGTTCTACCTGTACTCGACTCCGGCCGAGGTCGACGCCCTGGTGGCCGGCCTGGAACACGTACGCCGTTTCTTCGGCTGACTGTGTTGGACTGACGTCACGGGCATGGGAGCGAACCCGGCGATGAAACTCGACTCGATGTACCAGGAGATCATCCTGGACCACTACCGCAACCCGCACCACAAAGGGCTGCGCGACCCGTTCGACACCGAGGTGCACCACGTCAACCCGACGTGCGGCGACGAGGTGACGCTGCGGGTCAAGCTCGACGGCACGGGCCCCGACGCCAAGGTCGTCGACGTGTCGTACGAGGGCCAGGGCTGCTCGATCAGCCAGGCGAGCGCGTCCGTCATGACCGACCTGGTCATCGGCCGCACGGTCACCGACGCGCTCGCGGTGCAGGAGGAGTTCCTGCACCTGATGCAGTCCAAGGGCCAGGCCGAGCCGGACGAGGACGTGCTGGAGGACGCGGTGGCGTTCGCGGGTGTCTCGAAGTTCCCGGCCCGCGTCAAGTGCGCGCTGCTCGGCTGGATGGCCTGGCGGGACGCGACGACTCAGGTGATGGAGGGTCACAAGTGAGCGACACCAAAGTGAACCCGGCGGCGAGCGCCGACGACGTCAGGGAGGCGCTCTACGACGTCGTCGACCCGGAGCTCGGCATCAATGTCGTCGACCTCGGCCTCGTCTACGGCGTCACCGTCGACGACGGCGTCGCCACCGTCGACATGACCCTGACCTCGGCCGCGTGTCCCCTGACCGAGGTCATCGAGGCTCAGGCACACGGCGCCACCGAGAACCTCGTCAGCGACCTGCGCATCAACTGGGTCTGGATGCCCCCGTGGGGCCCCGAGAAGATCACCGACGACGGCCGCGAACAACTCCGCGCACTCGGCTTCAACGTCTGACCGCCGAAGCCCCGGCCTCCAGGGAAAGAACGCGCCCGTTGCGGCGCGTTCTTTGCCTTTGGGTCGTGCTCACGTGTCCCGCTGCCTGACGACGGTCGGAAACCACAGGAAAACCGAGACGGGCGGCTCTGTACCGTGGCGGGATGGGTGTGGCTGGGGTTGAGGATCCGACCGCCGAGTTCGAGGCGGCGCGGTCGCGACTGTTCGGGATCGCGTACCGGATGCTCGGGTCGGCGGCCGAGGCCGAGGACGCGGTGCAGGACGCGTATGTGCGGTGGCACGGCGCCGAGCGGGCACACATCGGGGCGCCGGGGGCGTGGCTGGCCAAGGTGGTCACGAATCTGTGCCTCAACAGGCTGACCTCGGCGCGGGCCCGGCGTGAGGAGTACGTCGGGCCGTGGCTGCCGGAGCCGGTGCGCACGGACACCGGCGTGCTCGGCCCGTTGGAGACCGCCGAGCAGCGCGACATGGTGTCGATGGCGGTGCTGGTCATGATGGAGCGGCTTTCGCCGCCCGAGCGGGCCGTGGTGGTGCTGCGTGACGCGTTCGACTACAGCCACCGCGACATCGCCGCGGTGCTGGACTGGTCGGAGGCGAAGACGCGGCAGACGTACCGGCGTGCCAAGCAGCATCTCGCCGACGGCCGCCCGCGTTTCGACGCGCCGGCGGACGTACGCGCCGATCTGCTGACCCGCTTCCTCGCCGCCGCCGAGGGCTCCCTCGACCAGCTCGAAGCCCTGCTCGCGGACGACGTGGTCGCCTGGTCGGACGGCGGCGGCAAGGTCTCGGCGTCGACGCGCCCGGTGTACGGCCGCGACAAGGTCGCCCGCTTCCTGGTCGGCCTGGTCGAGCGTTTCGCGGCGGGCATGGACATCGGTGTCGCCGAGGTCAACGGGGAGACCGCGGTGCTGGCGTGGGAAGACGGCGTGCTGAAGACGGCAGCGGCGATCGAGGTCGGGCACGGGGGTGTTGTCGCCGTGCGGATCGTCCGCAATCCCGACAAGCTGGGGTTCCTCCAGGCCCAGGCGGCCGCGGCGTAGACGCCGGTGACCTGCGGACGCGGCAGGCTGCCGCGAGGGCCCGCCCGGGTGAAATCGAGATCTTTCGGCGAGCTGTCCCGGCGGTTGTCACATAACGCGGAGCCGCCCGGTTCCTATCTCTGACGAGGGAGGGTCGGCGCCGCGATCGCGCGGCGCGCCCCGAGTCGAGGAGGTCTGATGAGCCAGGACGTGATCCTTGTGACCGGTGCGACCGGCGTGCTCGGACGGGAGGTGTTGGACCGGGTCCGGCGTGCCGGGGTGCCGGTCCGGGCGATGACCCGCAGGACGGCGTTGCCTGTCGATCCGGGGGTGGAGTGGGTGACCGCGGACCTGGGGACGGGCGCGGGCGTCGACGCGGCGCTGGAGGGCGTCGCGACGGTCGTCCACTGCGCGTCGGACACCCGGAAGCCGAAGAACGACATCCCCGGCTGGCGCCGGCTGATCGACGCGGCGCGGCGGGCCGGGGTGCGGCACATCGTCAACATCTCGATCGTCGGCGTGGACCGCATTCCGTACCCGTACTACAAGATCAAGCTGGAGGGCGAGCTGCTGCTCGCCGAGTCCGGTATCCCGTGGACCAACCTGCGGGCGACGCAGTTCCCCGAGCTGCTCAACATGGCGTTCCGGTTCATGCTCAAGCTGCCGTTCGTGCTGGTGCCGTCCAAGACCGCGTGCCAGCCGGTGGATCAGGGCGAAGTCGCCGACCGGCTGGTGGAGTTGGCGCTCGGTGCGCCGGCCGGCCAGGTTCCCGAGATGGGCGGGCCGAGGGTGTACGACGCCAAGGAACTCGCGCGCACATGGCTCGCGGCTGCCGGGCGCAAGCGCCCGATCGTGCCCGTGCACCTGCCCGGCACGATGGGTGCCGCGTTCCGTTCCGGCGCGCTGACCACGCCCGACCACGCGGTCGGTGTGCGGACGTGGGAGGAATTCCTGGCCGGGCAGGTCGCCTCCCGGTCGGCCCGCTGAGGTTGCCCGGGAGGGCGGGCGGGCGTTTCCGCACACCCGCCCCTCCCTCCCGGGCGGCGTAGAGTGCGAATCATGACCAGCGAACCGGGTTTCCAGCTCTCCGGGGACGCTCCCGAGCGGTATGAGAGCCACGTCGCGACGATCATGGCCCCGTTCGTCGCGGCGCTGCTGGACGCCGCGCGGCCGGAGCCCGGCGACGCGGTTCTCGACGTGGCGTGCGGCACGGGATTCGCGGCCCGCGCGGCGGCCGATCTGGTCGGCGCGGACGGCAACATCGTCGGTGTGGACGTCAACCCGGGCATGCTGGCCGCCGCGGGCGCGCACACGCCGGACGCCGCTCCCCTCTACTGGAACCAGGCGTCCGCCGACGCGCTGCCGTTCGACGACGCGGCGTTCGATGTCGTCGTCTGCCAGCAAGGCGTCCAGTACTTCCCCGAGTTGGATGCCGCGTTCACCGAATTCGCCCGTGTGCTGAGGCCCGGAGGCCGCGTCGCGGTGACGGCTTGGGCGTCGATCGACGGCTCCCCGTTCTTCCTCGCACAGCGACTCGCCATCGACGAGGTCGCGGGGCCAAAGGTGGCGGCGTCGTACGCGACCTCCTTCTCCTGTACGGCGAAGCGCATCGCCGCGGCGATGCGCGAGGCCGGCCTCGACGAGGTCCGTACGCGCGAACTCCAGGTCATGATCAAGCTCCCGCCGCTGGCCGACTTCGCCCCGGCGCACTTGTCCGCGCTCCCGTGGGCGTCCGCCGTTGCCGAGGCCCGACGCGACGGCATCCGCAAGGCCACCGAGACCCTGTGTGAACTCCTGGGCCCCTTCACCGCTTCCGACGGCACCGCCGAACTCCCGTTCACCAGCACGGTCGCCGCTGCGGTCCGTTGAGGGCACGCGCTACGCTCGGTTCGGACAGCCCGCGATTCCTCCGACCGCGAGGGCGGTGACCGTGTTCTACGCATTCGGCTTCGATCGGATCAGCGTGGTGGTCGGCGACTTGTACTTCGTGGACCCGAACCCCTTGGCCGGACAAGAAGGTCCGGAACGCGGAGTGCGCCTGGAAGTGCGGCTGGCCGCACCCGGCGAACTCCGCGGATCCATCTACTCGGCCCGGCCCATCGCGATCGAACGCCCGCTGTGGCGCCTGGACTTGCTGGAGTCCGTCGATGGGCCGGCGGGAACGTTCGACAGGACCCACCACCATCCGCGCTTCGACGGCTGGGAACCGTGCGAGCGCGTCTTCGTCAAGGAACTCTCCGCCGACCCCCTGGGCTGGCTCGCGGAGCAACTCGCCGACCTCGGAGCGCTCTTCGCGGCCTCAGGCCTCGCCCCGGACCTGCTCGGCCCCTCCGACCCGGCCGACGTCCGCGCGGCGGCACCGGAGATCGTGCAGGCCACCGGCCGCCTCCTGGCCCGCGTGCACTCCGGCGAACTCGCCAAGCCCCCCGACGGCACACCACTCACGAACGCCCGCGAAAGCTGGCTGTGAGCACAGGCTGGCACCGGACGGGCCGGGCGTTTTCGGCCGTTCCCGCGGACCGACCTTCCGGACACGAAAGCGGCCACCGGGTGGGCGTCGCGCCTCCGCCCGCGAGGCTCCCCGCTCCCCGGTGCCGCCGCTCATCCGACAAAGCGCGTGATACGTCCCCTCCCGGGTGAAACCCCTGGCTTGATCCCCTCCTTGTCGGCTCCCTGACGGCCGGTCGCGCGATAGCGTCGCCAGGGACAGTGGGGCGAGCTGTGGGGTGGGGTGGAGGCGCGTGCTCTTCAGATGGCGTCGACGACACGAGCGTCACCTTGCCGCGTACCGGCTCCGGCTCGATCAGGAGGCCGCTGGAGCGGCCGTGTCGGCGAGCAAGGAGGTCGTCGCGGTGCCACCGCATCCTGCCTCGCAGCAGCGGATTCCGGTCGAAACGGAGGCTCGGCTTCCGTCAGAGGGCGAGGGGTCGCGGGCGACCGCCGCCTCCGTCCGCGGCGAGGAGCGGGACCGCGCCGCGGTGCTCGCCGAACGCGCCCGGCAGCTCAGCCGCGCGGGGCGGCATGCCGAGGCGTCCGCGCCCGCACGCGCCGCCGTGCGCGTTCTCGGCGACCTCGCCGAGGAGGATCCCGCCGAGTACGCCCCCGCCCTCGTGGACGCGCTGCGTGCGCTCGCCGCGGTCCTCGCGGGAGGGCAGCGCTTCGCCGACGCGGTCAAGATCGCCGACCACGCCACGATGCGGGCCCGCAGGCTCGCCGCGCTCGATGTGCAGCGCCACCGCCCGCTGCTCGCCGCGACGTTGCGCGACTACGGTGCCCGGCTCGGGGACGCCGGCGACAGCGACCGCGCGCTCGCGGTCCTGCACGAGTGCGTCGAGGCGTACCGCACGCTCGCGGCCCGCGCGCCCGAGCGGCACCGTACCGGACTCGCCGACGCACTCGATGAATTCGCCGGGCGGCTCGCGGCGACCGGGCAAGTGGACGAGGCCCTGGGGATGTTCGACGAGGCCGCCCGGCTGCTGACGGCCGCCGACGCCGACGTGCTGGCGCAGGTGACGATGCGTCAGGCGAACCTGCTGGCGCGGGTCGGGCGCGTGGACGAGGCCGTCGAGCGGGCGGGTTCGGCCGTCGCACTGCGCCGCGCGTCGACGGAGACCTCCACACCCGGGCCCGCCGACGACGCCCTCGCCGCCACGTTGCAGGGTTTCGGGCTGCTGCTGAGCGGCGCCGACCGCCACGACCGGGCCGTCGAGGCGCTGGAGGAAGCCGTCGCGCTCCGGGCCCGCCGCGTGCGCCTCGACCCGGTCCTCGCCCGCCGCCCCGAAGTCGCCGTCACCTACGCCGTGTACGGCCTGGTCCTGATCGCGGCCGACCGCCCGGCCGACGCCGTTCCCCCGCTCGCGGCGGCACTCGGCGTCGGCACGGCCCTCGACCTCCCGCAGGTCGTCGAGATGGCCACCGACGCCCTCGTCCGCGCCCACGCCGCCGAACCCGTGGCAGTACGCTCCCGCTGGCGTGCCGCGACCGGCGACGACGCCCCCGCCTGGATCACCGGCCGCCGCTCGCGCGAGACGCCGGCACCGGAGCCGCACGCCGCGGTCGCCGCGGGTCGCCCGGCCGCCGACGGCACGCTGGCGTCCGATCCCGCGCGCCCGGCGAGACCACCCGCGGCCAGAGCCTCGGGGCGGCTGACCGCCGACCGCGTGGCCGGCGAGCGCGCCGTACGCCGGCCTCCGCCGCCGCGCCGACCGCGCACGGACATCGACGTGTGACGGTGACGCTCACACCGCCGGCGGCCGACTCACGTCGTACGTGTCCCAGACCTGGTTCCAAAACGCGTCGAGGCCACGCTCGTTGATGAACTGCCGCTCGATCTCGTGGATCGGGTACATGCCCTGAATGGTGATCAGATCGGTGCCGGACAGGCTGGGTTCGGAAACGTCGATGCCGATGGCGTCCTCGCGTTCGATGACCGTCGACGCGTGGACGAAGAACGCCGTCATCCGCGTGTCGGAGGCGATGCGCTCTCCGAAGTCGATGGTGTTCCCGTAGGTGAACGGGCAGACGCCGCGCAGTTGCTCGCCGAGGTAGCCCAGCACGCGGGACCATATGGCGTCCGACGAACGCACGCACATGCACAGCTCGGCGGTGCCGTGCTCCCAACTTCGGTGACGCACAAGGGAGACACCGTAGGTGATCGACGTGGCCATTCCTCGTCGGGGAAGGCCCGCGAAACGCAGCGCGGTGACCCCGGGCACGTCGTGTCTCGTCGAGGGCGCCACGAAGACTTCGGGCTCGGCGTCGCCCACCAGGCGGTCGATATGCGCCGAATAGGCGTGAACGCGGCTGGGCATTCCCACATCCTGCCGGATCCGGTCGCCGCGAAGCCGCAACCACGCTCCGACAATACGAGCGGCCGCCGGTTCGTTCAGTCGGCGGCGGCGACCGCGGCGGCCCGTCGGCGGCGCACGAAGTACCAGGCCCCCGCCCCGGCCGCGGTCAGTGCCGCGACGACCCCGCCGAGAACCGTGGTCGTGGTGAGCCCCGCGGTGTCGGCGACCTTGGCGGGGAGTTGGTCGACGTCCGTCGAGCAGACGACCGGCACTGTGCTGTCGCCGATGCGCGCGCAGGCCGTGGACGCGACGCCGTTCCCGGTGGGCAGGCGGTCGACCCGGGCCTCGACCGTGCGGACGAGCTGTTGCCCGGCCGGCAGGTCGACCGTCCATGTGACCTGGGTGTCCGGCCACACCACCGCGGAACCGCCTCCGGCGTCGAGCAGCGCGACACCGGACGGAAGGCTCTCCGTCAGACTGATGTCCCGCAGGTCGGTCGAGCCGAGGTTGCGCAGCAGCACCGTGTAGGTGTGCACCTGCTTCGCCTTGGAACTCATCGTCCCGTTGTCGACCTTGATGGACAGCGCGGGACGGGTCGGCGGCGGTAGGGACGACGCGGACACGGACGCCGCGAACGGCGCGGTGGCGAGCAGAGCGGCTGCCGCTGCGCCGAGGCACACGCGGCGGGGCAGGCGTACGGGCACAGGCACCCCAAAGCGGTGATCGGATGGCCGGATCAGCGCTCAGTGTGCGGAGTGCGGTCGCGTACGGGTGACACACACGGCCGGGGCTGGGCCGTCGGGGTGACCGATGACTACCCGTTCGGTCGGAACGCACCACGCCGGCCTGTACCGGCGCGCCGAGGCGCACCGGACCGGCGGGAAAGCGGCCCGGCCGTCAGATCTCGCCGCGCAGCTTGGCCAGCGCCTCGGCGAGGATAGCCTCGCCGTCCGCGTCGCTGCGGCGTTCGCGCACGTAGGCGAGGTGCGTCTTGTAGGGCTCGGTACGCGGCGCGTCCGGCGGGTTGTCGCTGTCCTGCCCGGCGGGCAGCCCGCAACGGGGGCAGTCCCATGTCTCAGGCACCTGCGCGTCGGTCGCGAAGCTCGGCTGGGTCTCGTGCTTGTTGGCACACCAGAACGAGATACGCAGACGGGGGGCCGCCTCGCCGCGCTCGGCCTCACCCATCGGGCCCGCGCCGACCCGGCTCCCACGGATGGCGTTGCCACTTGCCACGGTTCAAACTCCCCTTGGATCTGTGGGCCGCGCGCCCGGTCGCGCGGCTCGAACGGCACCCCGCGCGCCCACGGGCCGGGAGGCTGCCTCGCGCAACAGTGTACGTGCGCCCCGCGCGGCCGTGAACCGCGCATCCCACGCTTTCCGACACACCGTCAGAAACCGTGTGCAGAGGGGGACATCGTGCGTACCGCGAGCGATCGCCGACGGTTGCGGTGGTCCTGGGGCAGTTGTTCCCCGAGCGTTATTCCTTGAGCAGCAGGCCGAGAACGACGATCGTGACGAACCACAGGATTCCGAAGATGATCGTCAGGCGGTCGAGGTTCTTCTCCACGACCGACGAACCGCCCAGCGACGACGACATGCCGCCGCCGAACAGGTCGGACAGGCCTCCGCCCTTGCCCTTGTGCAGCAGGACAAGCAGCACCATCATGGCGCTGAAGATGATCAGGGCGATCGAGAACACGAGTTCCACGGCCTGGACCGGTTCCTTTTCTTGTTGAAGAGCCGGAGTGCGTGCGTGCACCGGCGAGCTCTGCGGACGCGCGGCCAGGGATTCCTGGCCTCCGACAGGGTACGCCGTCCCCCCGCCCACGGGGAACCGAAGCCGCGAGGGCCCCGGGACCGGGTGGGCGGGTGACGGAACAAACAGTGGCTAACCGACGGCCTGGTCGCGGAAGCGGACCAGCTTGACGAACTCCTCGGCGTCCAGGCTCGCACCCCCGACCAGCCCGCCGTCGATGTCCGGCTTGGCCATCAGGCCGCCGACGTTGGACGACTTGACCGAGCCGCCGTACAGCACGCGGACCTTGTCGGCCAGCTCGGCGCCGTACAGCTCGGCGAGACGCGCGCGGATCGCGCCGCACACCTCCTGGGCGTCCTCCGGTGTCGCGACCTCGCCGGTGCCGATGGCCCACACCGGCTCGTACGCGATGACGATCGTCTCCGCCTCGGCCGCCGGAATCCCGGCCAGACCTCCGTCGACCTGCGCGAGCGTGTACGCGACGTGCTCGCCGGCCTTGCGCACGTCCAGGCCCTCGCCCACGCACAGGATCGGCACGATGTTGTTCGCGAAGGCGGCCTTGACCTTGGCGTTGACGATCTCGTCCGTCTCCGCGTGGTACTGCCGGCGCTCCGAGTGCCCCACAGTGACGTAGGTGCACTTGAGCTTCGCGAGCATCGAGCCCGCGATCTCGCCGGTGTACGCGCCGCCGGCGTGCTGCGACAGGTCCTGCGCGCCGAAGACGATGCGCAGCTTGTCGCCGTCGACGAGCGTCTGGACCGAGCGCAGGTCGGTGAACGGCGGCAGCACCGCGACCTCGACCTGGTCGAAGTCCTTGTCGTCGAGGGCGAACGCGAGCTTCTGCACCAGGGCGATGGCCTCAAGGTGGTTGAGGTTCATCTTCCAGTTGCCGGCCATGAGCGGCATCCGCCCGCCGGACGCGCCGCCGGAGGCGTTGGTCTTCTTGATCACGGACATCGGATCAGCCCTCCAGGGCGTCGAGGCCGGGCAGGGTCTTGCCCTCCAGGTATTCGAGGCTGGCGCCGCCCCCGGTCGAGATGTGACCGAAAGCGTTCTCGTCGAAGCCGAGCGTGCGCACGGCGGCGGCGGAGTCCCCGCCTCCGACGACCGTGAAGGCGTCGGAGTCCTGGAGCGCGTGGGCCACCGCGCGGGTGCCTCCCGCGTACGGCTCCATCTCGAACACGCCCATCGGGCCGTTCCAGAAGACCGTGCGGGCGTCGGTGAGCTTGGCGGCGAACAGCTTGCCGGACTCGGGGCCGATGTCGAGGCCCATGCGGTCGGCGGGGATCGCGTCGGCGGACACGACGTCGTGCTCGGCGTCGGCGGCGAACGCGACTGCGGCGACGACGTCGACCGGCAGCACGAACTCGACGCCGCTCTCCTCGGCCCTGCGCAGGTACGCGCGGACGGTGTCGAGCTGGTCCTTCTCCAGCAGCGACGTGCCGACCTCGTGGCCCTGCGCGGCGAGGAACGTGTAGACCATGCCGCCGCCGATGAGGATGCGGTCCGCCTTGTCGAGCAGGTTGTCGATCACGCCGAGCTTGTCGGAGACCTTCGAACCGCCGAGCACGACGGCGTACGGCCGGTCGACGTTCTCCGTGAGGCGCCTGAGCACGTCGAGTTCGGCGGCGATCAGGCGCCCGGCGGCGTGCGGCAGCCGCTGGGCGACGTCGTACACGGAAGCGTGCTTGCGGTGCACCGCCCCGAAGCCGTCGCCGACGTACAGGTCGGCGACGGACGCCAGTTCGTCCGCGAACGCGCCGCGTGCGGCGTCGTCCTTGCTGGTCTCGGCGGCGTTGAAGCGTACGTTCTCCAGCAGCGCGACGTCGCCGTCACCAAGGGAGGCGACCGTCGCGCGGGCGCTCTCGCCCACCGTGTCGGTCGCGAACTCGACCGGGCGACCCAGGAGTTCGCCGAGGCGCGCGGCGACCGGGGCGAGGGAGTAGGCCGGGTTCGGCTCGCCCTTGGGGCGGCCGAGGTGCGCGGTGACGACCACCCGGGCGCCGCGCTCGGCGAGGGCTCGGAGCGTGGGCAGGCTCGCACGGATGCGGCCGTCGTCGGTGATGGTCGTGCCGTCCAGCGGCACGTTGAGATCGGCGCGGACGAGTACGCGCCGACCGGCGACGTCGAGATCGTCGATGGTCTTCATCGGTCGGTCAGTCCTCATGGGTTCGGGCCGCTGAGGGAGGCGGCCCGGGAATCGAACCTTCGGGCGGGTGCGCG
>NZ_JBPKBI010000002.1:764858-781630 GCF_051388935.1 Yinghuangia sp. YIM S10712 | reverse complement strand
CCGGACGACATGGATCGTCCGCCCCCGCACCGGGTCAACCGGGGTCAGCCGGGGTCAACCGGGCCTTCGCTTGCGCCTGCGTCGCTCGGAGCGCTGCGTGGCTCAGAGGGACGCGCCGACGTGCTTGACCAGGTCGACGAGGCGGTTCGAGTAGCCCCACTCGTTGTCGTACCAGCCGACGACCTTGACCTGCTTGCCCTGCGCCATCGTCAGCTTCGAGTCGAAGGTGCACGACGAGGGGTCGGTCACGATGTCGGACGAGACGATCTCGTCGTCGGTGTAGGACAGGAAGCCCTTGAGCTCGCCCTCCGCGGCCTTCTGGAAGGCGGCGTTGACCTCGTCCTTGGTGACCTCGCGCTCCAGCTCCACGACCAGGTCGGTGACCGAGCCGGTCGGGACCGGGACGCGCATCGCGATGCCGTCCAGCTTGCCGCTGAGCTCCGGCAGCACCAGCGCGGTGGCCTTCGCGGCGCCGGTCGAGGTCGGGATGATGTTGGTCGCGGCGGCCCGCGCGCGGCGCAGGTCGCTGTGCGGGAAGTCCAGGATGACCTGGTCGTTGGTGTACGCGTGGACCGTCGTCATGAGGCCCTTGGCAACGCCGAAGTTCTCCAGCAGCACCTTCGCCATCGGCGCGACGCAGTTGGTCGTGCACGAAGCGTTGGACAGCACGTTGTGCTGCGCGGCGTCGTACTTCTCGTGGTTGACACCCATCACGATGGTGATGTCCTCGCCCTTGGCGGGCGCCGAGATGATGACCTTCTTCGCACCGGCGTCGATGTGCTTGCGCGCGTCGGCGGCGTTGGTGAACCGGCCGGTCGACTCGATGACGATGTCGGCGCGCAGCTCGCCCCACGGCAGCGCGGCCGGGTCGCGCTCGGCGAGCGTCTTGAAGGTCTTGCCGCCGACCGTGATCGAGTCGTCGGTGTGCGTGACTTCCTGGCCAAGGCGGCCGAGGATGCTGTCGTACTTCAGCAGGTGGACCAGCGTGGCGTTGTCGGTCAGGTCGTTGACACCGACGATCTCAACGTCTGCGCCCGAGGCCAGGACCGCGCGGAAGAAGTTACGGCCGATACGGCCAAACCCGTTGATACCTACTCGGATCGTCACGAACCGATCTCCTCTTGGTGCGCCGGAGGGATGCCCTGAAGTTTGCTTTCCCGGCAGACGGGTTGGAATCGTCAAGCCGAGACCAAGTCCGACCCTATCGCGACGCATCCCCTGTACGTGACGAGGACCCGGCGCCTATTGGCGGGCGCCGGGTCCTCGCGACAAACAGTTGTGACGAACAGTTGTTGCAACGCGTCGTGACGAGCGCCGCGTTGACGGGCTGTGACGGATGGTCAGGAACGGTCGCCGACGGTCTTGGCCACGACACCGGCGAGGATGACGCCGATGCCGGTCATGACACCGTTGCCGTCCTCCTCCATGGCTTCCTGCCAGATCTCCATCATGTCCACGTGGTCGAGCACCTGGGACACCGTCGCACCGGGGATCTCGTCCGCCAGGACGATCGCGATGCCGTAGTACTGCGCGGCGAACGCGGCGACGGCGGTCAGCACGACGGCCACCACGGAGAACGCGGGGTGCTTGCCGCCGAACTTGCCCATGGCGGTGCCGACGGCGAGGCCCAGCAGGATCACGCCCCACGCGTAGATCTCGTCGGAGCTGCTGATCAGGCCGAGGTACGCCCCGCCGCCGACCAGCGCGACGAGCACGCCGGCACCGATGCCCGCGCCGACCCGCGGGGGCCGCCCCCCGCCGTACGGCCCGTACGGACCGCCCGGACCGCCCTGCTGCGGGAACTGCTGCCCGTAGGGCCCCTGTTGCCCATAGGGTCCCGGCTGACCGTAGGGGCCGGGTTGTCCGTAGGGGCCCTGCTGCGGTGCGCCGTACGGTTGGCCGGGCCCGTTGTATCCACTCACGAGTCTTTGCTCCCAGGAACGCTTGCGGCAAGGAAGGTGAGGTTAGCCGGAGCCGGGTGAGGCCGGTACGCCGATCCGTGACAGGAACCCACAGATGACCGAATTGTCGGTATTTTCGAGGGAGTTCCCCCATCACGGCGTCCCCGGCGCCCGGGACACGGACCGAAATGCCGTGGTGCGGCCCCGCTCAGAACCAGTCCGGGCACCAAGGCGCCCGCGCGGTACGGAACATCACCTCGGCGCGCGCCACCGCCCCTGGCGCCAGCTCCGTCACCGCACCGACCTCCGCCAGGCGCACCGCCGAACCGCCGCCGAGATACAACGCCCCCAGCGTGCCGACGTCCAGCCGCAGGTCCGCCGGCTCGCCGGTCCGCGAGCACACCGCTCCCGTCGGTGTCCCCTCGACCAAGAACCGACCGGCCGCATAACCGAGTTCGTCCTCGACCTCCAGCACCAGCCGGCCCGCGACCGGATACGTGCGCGCCGCCAGCGCGGCCGGCACGTCCAACAACCGCACCCACACGAAGTCCCGCGCGCTTTCCCACGTCACCGCGCGCGGGTCGGTGAACCGCAGCGGCAGCAGGTCGTCGCCCGGCCGCTCTCCCGCGCTGATGCGCGTGACGTAGTCGACCTGTGTCGCGAAGTCCCACAAGGCGGCCTCGGCGGCGCGTGAGACGGCGATGAGCTGGTCCGCGTGCAGCACCGCCTTGGGCAGGAAGTCCTCCCAGATCTCGTCGACCCGGTACGCCAGATACCCGGCCGGAGCCCCCGACGGATCCCGGTACAACGCGTAGAACCGCCGCTCGCTGTGCCGCCCGCCCGGGCGCGTGCGCACCCCGGTGTACAGCGGCCACCAGGTCTCCTGCCGCGAGATCGCCCCCGGAGTCCGCGCCCGGAACCCGTCGTGGATCGCCGGGCCCGCCTCGACGATGGCCTCCGGCGGGACGATCTCGACCCGGCCGCCCTCCTCCTTCTGCGCCCGCTCGGCGTCGGTCAGCCGGGCGCGCGTCAGATCGACCTTGAACAGCGAATAGTCCGTCGCCGGGCCGAACCCGAACCGCCCGTAGATGCCGTACTCCGCGGCGATCAGGATCGCCAGCGGTTCACCGCGCGCGACCGACGCGTCCAGGTCGGCCCGCATCATGCGGGTCAGCAACCCCCGGCGGCGGTGCGTCGCGGTGACGGTCACGTTCGTGATCGCGCTCATCCGCACCGGCGCCCCACCCGGCACCGTGATCTCGCCACCCCAGCTGCGGAACGTCCCGACCATCGCGCCGCCGTCGAACGCGGCCTGCGTGCGGTCCAGGTCGACGACCCCGCGCAGATGCTCGTGCCACTGGTCTCGGATGTCCTTGCCGTAGTCCGGGACTCGCAGGAAGCCCACATCCAACGCCACCCCCCAGGCGCTCAGTTCGTCCTCGGTGATGGTCCGGATGTCCACGACGGGTCCCCTCCCGGAGGCGTTACGGCGGGAAGAACGGCATGCAAAAGCCGACCGGAGAAACGTATGTCTCTCCGGTCGGCGGTTCCACCTCAATTATCCCGGTCGCGCGAACCCGCGACCGAATCTGTCACGGCACCAGCATCTCCGCGGTGAGGTTGGCGTCCGTCCCCGGCAGCCCCAGATCGCCGGCCCGCTTGTCGGCCATCGCCAGCAGCCGCCGGATCCGGCCCGCCACCGCGTCCTTGGTCAGCGGCGGATCGGCCAGGCCGCCCAGCTCCTCCAGCGACGCCTGCTTGTGCTCCAGCCGGAGCCGGCCGGCCGCGGCCAGGTGCTCGGGCACCTCGTCGCCGAGGATCTCCAGGGCCCGCTGCACGCGCGCCCCGGCGGCCACCGCCGCGCGCGCCGACCGACGCAGGTTCGCGTCGTCGAAGTTCGCCAGGCGGTTCGCCGTCGCGCGGACCTCGCGGCGCATCCGCCGCTCCTCCCACGCCAGGACGCTCTCGTGCGCGCCGAGCCGGGTGAGCAGCGCGCCGATGGCGTCGCCGTCGCGGACCACGACCCGGTCCACGCCGCGCACTTCGCGCGCCTTCGCCGAGATGCTGAGCCGACGTGCCGCACCGACCAGGGCGAGCGCCGCCTCCGACCCGGGGCAGGTCACCTCCAGCGCCGACGAGCGCCCCGGCTCGGTCAGCGATCCGTGGGCGAGGAACGCACCGCGCCACGCGGCCTCCGCGTCGCATGTCGCGCCGGAGACCACCTGCGGGGGAAGGCCGCGCACCGGACGGCCACGCGCGTCCAACAGACCGGTCTGCCGGGCCAGTTGGTCGCCGTCCTTGGCCACTCGGACGACATACCGGCTGCTGCGCCGCAGACCGCCGGGGGCCACGACCACCAGGTCGGACTGGTGGCCGTACACCTCCAGGATGTCCTTGCGCACGCGCCGCGCCGCGGCACCGGTGTCCAGCTCCGCTTCGACGACGATCCGCCCGCTCACCAGGTGCAGACCGCCCGCGAACCGCAGGAGGGCCGAGACTTCCGCCTTGCGACAGCACGACCGCGTCACCGGGAGCCGACTGAGCTCGTCTTTCACTGCTGCCGTCATCGCCATGGCGCGATCCTTTCACGATCGACGAAGATCCGGCCGTAGGCGGCGGCCAGGCGGCCCGGATCGTGTCGCGGGCTGCCGTCGCCGACCGCGACCGGGGTCAGCAGCACCTGGCCGCCGAGGGAGGCCGCGGCCCGGGCGAGGCCGTCGACGTCGTCGACCAGGTCGCTGTCCCCGAGCACGAGGTCGAACGCCAGCTCGGGGGCGTGCTCCGCGAGCACCTCCAGATGGCGCTGCGGCGAGAACCCGGACGTCTCGCCCGGTTGCGGCGCCAGGTTGAGTGCGAGGACCTTGCGGGCCTTGGTCTCCACCAGCGCCGCGGCCAGCTCGGGCACCAGCAGATGCGGCAGCACGCTGGTGAACCACGAGCCCGGACCGAGCACGACCCAGTCGGCGTCCCGCACCGCTGCTACCGCCTCCGGCACGGCCGGCGGGTCCTGCGGCAGCAGCCGTATGCCCAGCACCTCGCCGGGCGTCTTGGCCAGCGCGTGCTGGCCGCGGACCGTCGAGACGAGGTCCGGCGCGGCCCGGTCGTGGCCGCGTACGTCCGCCTCGATGTCGAGCGGCACCGCCGACATCGGCAGGACGCTCCCGTGCGCCCCCAGCAGGCGGCCCATCCACTGGAGCGCCTGCACCGGATCGTCGTCCAGCAGCTCCCACAGCGCGACGATCAGCAGGTTGCCGACCGCGTGGCCGTTGAGGTCGCCCTCGCAGCGGAAGCGGTGCTGGATCACGCGGCTCCAGGTGTTGCCCCACTCGTCGTCCCCGCACAGCGCGGCGAGCGCCATGCGCAGGTCTCCGGGCGGCAGGACGCCCAGGTCGCGGCGCAGCCGGCCGCTGGATCCGCCGTCGTCGGCGACGGTGACCACGGCGGTCAGGTCGTCGGTGAGCCGGCGCAGCGCCGACAGGGACGCGAACAGGCCGTGGCCGCCGCCGAGGGCGACGACCTTGGGGCCGGTGTGCCGGGCGTACTCGTAGCCGTTGTTCACCAAGGCATCACTCGCGTCCCTTGTCGCGGTGCACGACCACGGCCTCGACGCCGTCCTCCTGGATGCGCTTGGCGAGGCGTTCGGCCATCGCGACGCTGCGGTGCTTGCCTCCGGTGCAGCCGACGGCGAGGGTCAGGTAGCGCTTTCCCTCGCGGCGGTAGCCCTCGGTGATGATGCGGAGCAGGTCGGTGTAGCCGTCCAGGAATTCCTTGGCGCCGGGCTGGTCGAAGACGTACCGCGCGACAGGTTCGTCGGTGCCCGTGAAGGGGCGCAGCTCCGGGATCCAGTGCGGGTTGGGCAGGAAGCGGCAGTCGACCACGAGGTCGGCGTCGACGGGCAGGCCGTATTTGAAGCCGAACGACATGACGGTGGCCTTGAGCCTGGGTTCGCTGGTCCCGGCGAACTGCGCGTCCATCTTCGCGCGCAGTTCGTGGACGTTGAGGTTGGTGGTGTCGATCACCAGGTCGGCCTCGCCGCGCAGTTCGCGCAGCAGGGCGCGCTCGGCGTCGATGCCGTCGACGATGCGGCCGTCGCCTTGCAGCGGGTGGGGGCGGCGGACGTTCTCGAAGCGGCGTACGAGGGCGTCGTCGGCGGCCTCCAGGAACACGATGCGCCGCACGACCGCGGCGCTCTCCAACTGCGCGAGGGCCTCGCGCAGGTCGTCGAAGAAGGTGCGGCCGCGTACGTCGACGACGACCGCGATGCGGGCGACTGCGCCCTGCGTGCGCGCGCCGAGGTCGACCATCGCCGGGATGAGGGACGGGGGGAGGTTGTCGACCACGAACCAGCCGAGGTCTTCGAGCCCCTTGGCGGCGGTGGAGCGCCCGGCACCGGACATGCCGGAGATGATGACGAGCTCGGGGATGCCGTGGACGGGTTGGACGGGTTCGGCGCCCTCGGCGGGGTCGGCGGAGGCGGGCGGGGTGGGGTCGGGGGTCTGCGGGCGGTCGCTCATGGGCTGGGGGGTCGTCTCTGGCCGGGCAGTCGCGGACGGGGTGGGGGCGGGCGGTGCTGTGTCGGGCCGGGGTGTGTTCGGCTGTGCCGGTACGGGCCGGCTCGGGTCGGGTCGGGTCGTACGTGTCGTCGTGGGCTCTCCGCTGCCGGAGGTCCCGTGGTCGGAGGTGCCGGTCTCTTGGGCCGCGTCACTCACGACGTCCCCCTCTGCGACAACCCCAGCGGGGCGCGCTGTGCGTGGTCATGATTCCTCCTGCTCCCGCGTCCGCGGCTCCCCCGCGGATGCGGAAAGTGTCCTGCCGTGTGCTGACTGTCCCGCCGCGGAACGCCGCGGCGCCCCCACCCTTGTCCTCATTCACCAGAACGATCCGCCCCCACGATCTCATCCGGGGCGTCCTCGACGATCTCTCCCGTGGCGGTGTTGACCGCGATCCTCGGCGCTGTGGCGGCGAGCGCGCCGAGGACGTTCTCGGCGGTGCGCCGGCCGATTCCGGGGACCTCCATGACCTGGTCGACGGTCGCGGCCCTGAGCCTGCGCAGCGAGCCGAAGTGGTCGAGCAACGCCTTGCGCCGGGTCTCGCCCAGGCCCGGCACGGTGTCGAGGGCGCTGGAGGTCATGGCCTTCGACCGCTTCTTGCGCTGGTAGGTGATCGCGAAGCGGTGCGCTTCGTCGCGTACGCGCTGCATGAGGTACAGCGCCTCGCTGCTGCGCGGCAGCACGACCGGGTCGTCGTCGCCGGGCAGCCAGATCTCTTCGAGTTTCTTGGCCAGGCCGCAGACCGCGACGTCGTCGACGCCGAGTTCGTCCAGGGCGCGTTTGGCCGCGGCGACCTGGGGTTGGCCGCCGTCGACGACGACGAGTTGCGGCGGGTAGGCGAACCTCTTCGGTTTGCCGGTGTCCGGATCGATCGGGCCGCTGCCGCCGGGGGTCTCGGACGCGTCGATGCCCGCAAGCTCGGGTTCGCCGGTCTTGGCGCGTTCGGCCAGGTAGTGCCGGAAGCGGCGGGTGAGGACCTCGTGCATGGCACGGACGTCGTCCTGGCCCTCGAAGGATTTGATCGCGAAGTGGCGGTACTCGCTCTTGCGCGGCAGGCCGTCCTCGAAGACGACCATCGAGGCGACGACGTCGGTGCCCTGGAGGTGCGAGACGTCGAAGCACTCGATGCGCAGCGGCGCGGTGTCCATGCCGAGTGCGTCGGCGATCTCCTGCAGCGCGAGCGAGCGTGTGGTCAGGTCGCCGGCGCGGCGGGTCTTGTGCAGCACGAGTGCCTGCTGCGCGTTGCGCAGCACGGTGTCCTGGAGGGCCTTTTTGTCGCCGCGCTGGGGCACCCGCAGTTCGACGCGCGAACCGCGCAGCGAGCACAGCCACGTGGCGACGGCCTCGGGGTCGGGCGGCAGTGCCGGAACGAGGACTTCGCGGGGGACGGCGTCGCCGCGCTGGTCGCCGTAGATCTGCTGGAGGAAGTGCTCGACCAGGTCGGCGGGGGTGACGTCCTCGACCTTGTCGACGACCCAGCCGCGCTGGCCGCGCACCCGGCCGCCGCGGACGTGGAAGATCTGGACGGCGGCTTCGAGTTCGTCGTCGGCGAGGGCGATGACGTCGGCGTCGGTGCCGTCGCCGAGCACGATGGCGTTCTTCTCCATCGCCCGGGTCAGGGCGCCTATGTCGTCGCGCAGCCGGGCTGCCTTCTCGTACTCCATGTCGGCTGCCGCCTGCTTCATCGCGCGTTCCAGGCGGCGCAGGTACGGGCCGGTCTGGCCGGCCATGAAGTCGCAGAACTCCTCGGCGAGTTCGCGGTGTTCCTCGGCACTGACCCGGCCGACGCAGGGGGCCGAGCACTTGCCGATGTAGCCGAGCAGGCAGGGCCGCCCGGACTGCCGGGCTGCCTTGAAGACGCCGTTGCTGCACGTGCGGACGGGGAAGACGCGCAGCAGCAGGTCGACGGTCTCGCGGATCGCCCAGGCGTGGCCGTACGGCCCGAAATAGCGCACGCCCTTCTTCTTCGGCCCGCGCATGACCTGCACGCGCGGGATCTCCTCGCCGAGGGTGACCGCGAGGGACGGATAGCTCTTGTCGTCGCGGTACTTGACGTTGAAGCGCGGGTCGAACTCCTTGATCCAGGAGTACTCCAACTGCAGCGCCTCGACCTCGGTGCCGACGACCGTCCACTCGACGGACGCCGCGGTGGTGACCATGGTCTGCGTGCGCGGGTGCAGACCCGCGGGGTCCTGGAAATAGGACGACAGGCGCTGGCGGAGGTTCTTGGCCTTGCCGACGTACACCACCCGGCCGTGGGCGTCCCGGAACCGGTAGACCCCGGGGCCGGTCGGGATCTCACCCGGTTTGGGGCGGTACGTTGCCGGGTCGGCCATCTGCAACCTCGGTTCTCGTCGCGGTGGGCGCCGGGCGCGAGCCCGGGTGCTCGGTGTCCTGCGGGATCCTCGGGACCCGCGTAGGGTCAACGCGTCAGCCGACGACGATGTCCCCGTCGACGACCTTCAACGGCAGTTCGGGCAGGCCGGTGTTGGCCGGACCGCGTACCACGGAGCCGTCGTTGACGTCGAACTGGCTGCCGTGGCAGGCGCATTTGACGACGCCCTGCTCGACCTTGCCGACCAGGCAGCCCTGGTGCGGGCAGCGCGCGTCGAACGCCTTGTAGACGGCCGGCTCGGGCCGGGTGACGACGACCCGCGAGTCGGCGAAGACCTCGCCGGCACCGACCGAGATGTCGGGCACCTTGCCGATCGTGACGGGGCCCTGGTCGCCGGCGCGTGGCCCGGAGGCCTTGGCCCCGGAGTTCTCGGCAGTGCACGCGGCGAGCGGCACGGCCACCGCTCCCACCGCGCCGACGGCGGCTGCGCCGCGCAGCACGGTCCGGCGGTCCGGTGAGGGGGGCGTCGTCGGGGTCATGCGGTGTCTCCGTAACAGGTCGGTTCCCTGGCCGCCCCCATGATCCCACCGGCCGCGTACCGCTCCGTCACAGCCGGTCGGCGAGGATCTCGCGGAGGAACTTGCCGGTGTGGCTCTCCGCGACGTCCGCGACGTCCTCGGGGGTGCCTTCGGCGATGACCATGCCGCCGCCGCTGCCTCCCTCGGGGCCGAGGTCGACGATCCAGTCCGCGGTCTTGATGACGTCGAGGTTGTGCTCGATGACCAGGACGGTGTTGCCCTTGTCGACAAGCGTCGTCAGGACGCCGAGCAGCCGCCGGATGTCCTCGAAGTGCAGGCCGGTGGTGGGCTCGTCGAGGACGTAGACGGTGCGTCCGGTGGAGCGGCGCTGGAGCTCGGAGGCGAGCTTGACGCGCTGTGCCTCGCCGCCGGACAGCGTGGTGGCGGGCTGGCCGAGGCGGACGTACCCGAGACCGACGTCGTTGAGGGTCCGCAGGTGCCGGGCGATCGCGGGGACCGCCTCGAAGAAGTCGAGTGCCTCCTCGATCGGCATGTCCAGGACCTCGGCGATGTTGCGGCCCTTGAAGTGGACTTCGAGGGTCTCCCGGTTGTAGCGCGCGCCGTGGCAGACCTCGCACGGGACGTACACGTCCGGGAGGAAGTTCATCTCGATCTTGATGGTGCCGTCGCCCGCGCAGTTCTCGCAGCGACCGCCCTTGACGTTGAACGAGAAGCGGCCGGGCAGATAGCCGCGGACCTTGGCCTCCTGCGTCTCGGCGAACAGCTTGCGCACGTGGTCGAAGACGCCGGTGTACGTGGCCGGGTTGGACCGCGGGGTGCGGCCGATCGGGCCCTGGTCGACGTGGACGACCTTGTCCACCAGGTCGGTTCCGGTGATGCGGGTGTGCCGGCCCGGCACCGAGCGGGCGCCGTTGAGTTCGCGCGCGAGGTGCGTGTAGAGGATGTCGTTGACGAGCGTCGACTTGCCGGAGCCGGAGACGCCGGTGATCGCGGTGAAGGTGCCGAGCGGGAATCCGACGGTGACGTCGCGCAGGTTGTTCTCGCGGGCGCCGTGCACCACCAGGCGTCGCTTCTTGTCGGGGACGCGGCGCTCGGTCGGCGTCGTGATCTCCTTGCGGCGGGCCAGGTAGGCGCCGGTCTGCGACTCCTTGTTCGCGAGAAGTTCGGCGTACGGGCCGGAGTGCACGACGCGTCCGCCGTGTTCGCCTGCGCCCGGGCCGATGTCGACGATCCAGTCGGCGACGCGGATGGTGTCCTCGTCGTGCTCGACGACGATGAGGGTGTTGCCCATGTCGCGCAGCCGCACGAGCGTTTCGATCAGCCGGTGGTTGTCGCGCTGGTGGAGGCCGATGGACGGCTCGTCCAGCACGTACAGCACGCCGACGAGGCCGGAGCCGATCTGCGTCGCGAGGCGGATGCGCTGCGCCTCGCCGCCGGACAGGGTGCCGGCCGCGCGGTTGAGCGAGAGGTAGTCGAGGCCGACGTCGACGAGGAACCTCAGCCGCTCGTTGACCTCCTTGAGCACGCGCTCGGCGATCTTCTTCTCGCGTGCGGTGAGCCGGATCGCGCCGAGGAACTCGGCGCAGTCGCTGATCGACATCGCCGAGACGTCCGCGATGGACTTCCCGGCGACGGTGACCGCGAGAACGATCGGCTTGAGCCGCGCTCCCTCGCAGGTGGGGCAGGGCACCTGCCGCATGTAGCCCTCAAGGCGTTCGCGGCTGCTGTCCGACTCCGCCTCGGAGTGCCGGCGCACGATGAACGGGATCGCGCCCTCGAACGCGGTGGTGTACGCGCGTTCGCGGCCGTACCGGTTCTTGTAGCGCACCTCGATCTGCGTCTTGTGGCCGTTGAGCAGGGCGTTGCGGGCGCGCTGCGGCAGGCCGTTCCACGGCACGTCGGTGCGGAAGTTGAGCGCGTCGGCGAGGGCGCCGATCAATCGGCCGAAGTAGTCGCTGGTGTGCCCGCTCGACCACGGCGCGAGCGCGCCCTCGTCGAGGGTCTTCTCCGGGTCGGGCACCACGAGCTCGGGGTCGACCTCCATGCGCGTGCCGATGCCGCTGCAATCCGGGCATGCGCCGAAGGGCGAGTTGAAGGAGAACGAGCGTGGTTCGAGCTCTTCGAAGGACAGGTCGTCGTACGGGCAGTACAGGTGCTCGGAGTACATCCGCTCGCGCTGCTCGTCGTCCTCGGGCAGGTCGACGAAGTCGAGGACGACCATGCCGTTGCCGAGGTGCAGCGCGGTCTCCACCGAGTCGGTCAGGCGGCGCTTGGCGGACGCCTTGACCGCGAGCCGGTCGACGACCACCTCGATGGTGTGCTTCTCCTGCTTCTTGAGCCTCGGCGGCTCGGCGAGCTGGATCACCGTGCCGTCGACGCGGGCGCGGGCATAGCCCTGCGACTGGAGCTGCGCGAACAGGTCGACGAACTCGCCCTTGCGCTCCCGGACGACGGGGGCGAGAACCTGGAAGCGGGTGCCCTCGTCGAATTCGAGCACACGGTCGACGATCTGCTGGGGGCTCTGCCGGGCGATCGGCCGGGCGCACTGCGGGCAGTGGGGGTGGCCGATGCGGGCGAACAGGAGGCGGAGGTAGTCGTAGACCTCGGTGATCGTGCCGACCGTCGAGCGCGGGTTGCGGTTGGTCGACTTCTGGTCGATCGACACCGCCGGGGACAGGCCCTCGATGAAGTCGACGTCGGGCTTGTCCATCTGCCCGAGGAACTGGCGGGCGTACGACGACAGCGACTCGACGTAGCGGCGCTGCCCCTCGGCGAAGATCGTGTCGAACGCGAGGGACGACTTGCCGGAACCGGACAGGCCGGTGAAGACGATGAGGGCGTCGCGCGGGAGGTCGAGGGAGACGTCCTTGAGGTTGTGCTCGCGCGCGCCGCGGACGATGAGACGGTCGGCCACTGGAGAATCGAAACCCTTCGACAGCTTGGGACGGCTCTGGTGTGAGCGCACTGGACTTGCCCCACCCGCGGTGCCCTGGAAAAGGCCGTCAGGCCCGGCGGGCGCGTTGCGGGCGGGAGCGGATCGGCCCTGGACGGACGAACCCCGAACGATGTCCCCCGGCAATCGTAAGCGGCTGCGGGCCCCGCGTTGTTCCACAGTGGGTTCCACAGTGAAGGCTCGGTGGTCCGCTGCGGCGCCGCCAGGCTATCGCACAAGTATTCGAATGTGGTGCTGCCGGGGACACTGTGGCCGGTGATTCACCGGTACGTGTGAGTTTTCTCGTGCGACGCTTGTGCGCGACCTTTTCGTGACCCGGCAGGACTCGACATCGTCATACGTTTCTGATCCTGTCTGTCCGGAACGGGTCGCCTCGTGCCCGTGCGAACAGATACGGTCGTGCGGTGCCGACCGCGCCACCCGGCGCCGCCGTCGCCGTCTGCGCCGCTTCGCGCACGCCCCCGCACGGCTCGGCAGCCTCGGCACGATGCGTACGTCTTCGCACGACCTCGGGAGGGAACGCGTGACCACGGACGGGTTCGACCCCGCCGCACTCGTGGACGAGGTGGCCGCCGCCACACAGCAGGTCCTGGACAGCGCGGAACGGCTGACTCCCGACCGGATGGCGGGTGCCTCGCTGCTGCCCGGCTGGTCGCGCGCCCACGTGCTGACCCACCTCGCGCGCAACGCCGACGGGCTCTGCAACCTCGTGCGCTGGGCCGCCACCGGCGTGCCCACACCGATGTACGGGCCGGGCGGGGCACGCGACGCGGCCATCGAGGCGGGCGCCGGGCGACCGCCCGCGCAGATCCTCGCCGACCTGCGCACCGCGTCCGCGCGTCTGGAGGACGCGCTGGCGTCGATGTCGGCGGCGGCGTGGGGCGCGAAGGTCGCCGGACCGGACGGCCGCGAGTTCGCCGCGGTGCAGCTTCCGTACCGGCGTCTGCGCGAGATCTACATCCACCACGTCGACCTGTACGCCGGCTGGACGCCCGCGCACTGGCCGGGTGATTTCGCGACCCGCGAACTGTTCGAGGTCGCCGCGTCGTTCCGGGGGCGACCGGACACCGTGGCGCTGCTGCTGCACGACGAGGACTCCGGGCGGCGGCTGACCATCGGCCCCGAGGAGCAGCCGCCCCTCGCGACGGTGTCCGGACGGCGGCGTACGCTGCTGGCCTGGCTGATCGGCCGTACCGGCGGCGACGGCCTGGTCATGGACCCGCCCGGGGCCCTGCCCCCGCTCCCCGCCTGGATGTGACACGCGCGCGGCGGGAGGATGGGCCCATGACGACGTATCACGGCTCGGTCAAGGTCGGCGGTCCGCCCGCGGTCCGCGAACTCCCCCACCTGATCATCACCAAGGTCGCGGTCGGGGCCATGGACAACGACTGCTATCTGCTGCGCTGCCGCGCGACCGACGAGCAACTGCTCATCGACGCGGCGAACGACGCACGGACGCTGCTCACGCTGATCGGTCCGGACGGACTCGGCCAGGTGCTGACGACCCACCGGCACGGCGACCACTGGCAGGCGCTGGCCGAGGTGGTCGAGCGGACCGGCGCGACGACGCTGGCGGGGCGCCTCGACGCCGAGGGTGTCCCGGTGCCGACCGACCGCCTGTTGGACGACGGTGACACGGTCACCGTCGGGAACGTGGAACTGACCGCGATCCACCTGGCCGGACACACCCCGGGCAGCATCGCCCTGGTATACGACGACCCGCAGGGCCACCCGCACCTGTTCACCGGCGACTGCCTGTTTCCGGGCGGTGTGGGCAACACGTTCGGCGACGACGAGGCGTTCCGTACGCTGCTCTCCGGCGTCGAGGAGAAGATCTTCGCGCGGCTGCCGGACGAGACATGGGTGTACCCGGGCCACGGCAACGACACGACACTCGGCGCCGAGCGCCCGCAGTTGGGTGTGTGGCGCGAACGCGGCTGGTGATCGGCGCGGGTCACCGCGCGGTTCCCGGCATGGTCCGGACACGCCGGCGGCGGAGCCCCGAAACCTCGGGACTCCGCCGCCGGCGTCATGCTCTGCTTCGCGGGCGCAGGCTCCGCCAGGTGGTTCTACCGGGTCTCGATCTCCGCGGACTCGGTGGTGGACTCGGTGGTGGACCCTGTCGCGGCCTCGGCCTCGGCGGCCTTCTCCGCCTCGGCGTCGCGCTTGGACTTGCGCAGGCTGAGCACGGTGGTCACCGTGAGGGTCGCCACGATGAAGCCGAGCGAGACCGGGATGCCGATCTCCGGCACGTGCACGCCCTGGCCGTGCAGCGCTTCGAGGACCAGCTTCACGCCGATGAACCCGAGGATCACCGACAGGCCGTAGGACAGGTAGACCAGTTTCTTCAGCAGCCCGCCGATGAGGAAGTAGAGCTGCCGCAGGCCCATCAGCGCGAAGGCGTTGGCGGTGAAGACGATGTACGGCTCCTGGGTGAGGCCGAAGATCGCCGGAATCGAGTCGAGGGCGAACAGCACGTCCGTGGTGCCGACGGCGATCATCACGATCAGCATCGGCGTGACGAGGCGCTTGCCGTGCTCCTTCACCACGAGCTTCGTGCCGCGGTACTCCTTGGTCGTCGGGGTGACCTTCTCCACCCAGCGCAGGACCGCGTTCTCCTCGAACTCCTCCTCCTCGTCGGACTGCGCCTCCTTGACCAGCTTCCACGCGGTCCAGATGAGGAACGCGCCGAAGATGAAGAAGACCCACGAGAAGGCGGCGACGGCTGCCGCGCCGAGTCCGATGAAGATGCCGCGCAGGACGAGCGCGAGCAGGATGCCGATCAGCAGGACCCGCTGCTGGTACTGGGCGGGCACCGCGAACTTGCCCATGATCAGCACGAAGACGAACAGGTTGTCGACACTGAGCGACTTCTCGGTGATGAACCCGGCGAAGAACTCACCGGCGTACTGGCCGTCGGAGAACAGCCAGATGCCGATGCCGAAGAGTACGGCGAGGAGCACCCAGCCGATGCCCCACAAGGAGGCCTCTTTGAGGGTCACCTCGTGCGGCTTGCGGTTGATGACCAGGTCCACGCCCACCAGGGCGAGCAGGACCACGATGGTCACGAGCCAGGTCGTCAGGGAAACATCCACAGTGCCTCCGGCAGTCGTGGCAGTTGCGTCGATGCCGGAGGTCTCTTCCGCCCGGACGACGGTACGCGCAGCCCGGACCGGCAGGGCCGGACATATGCCCGGTCACTGCACCATAGGGATGCATGGGCATACGTCGTACTGACGACCGTGCCGTGAGGGAATACTCCCCTCCGATGCGTCCCAGGATGACAGAAGGTAAAGCAAACGCCAAGCGACTCTTTACCTTCTCATGGTTTTGTGGTGTTGCTCACCGGACGTCGGCCGGCGCGAAACCCCGTCTCGGGCGCAGCCTCCCCCGGAACTCCGGGTACGCGGGACCCGTCGGCACACCGGTCGGCGGCGCCGGAAGACGCAGGGCCCGCGCCCCTGCGCGGTGCAGCAGGAGCGGCAGCAGGCGGGCGGTCACCCGGGCGTCCGCGAGCGCGGCGTGGGCGTCGGGGAAGTCGAGCCCGAAGTAGGCGCAGCACGTCCCCAGCTTGTGGTCGGCGACGTCGAGGCCGGCCGCCTTGGCCAGCCGCATCGTGCACACCGCCGGAACCACCGGGACGACGACTTCGGCCATCGCGAACTCGACTTCCAGGAAACGCTGTTCGAAGATGGCATTGTGCGCGACCACGACCGCGCCGGCGAACAGACCCGCCAACTCCCCCGCGATGTCGGCGAATCGCGGTGCGCCGGCGACGTCCGCGGCGGTGATCCGGTGCACCCGGGTCGCCCCCACTCCACGCCCGGGGTCGAGGAGCGTCGTCCACTCACGCAGGACACGGCCGTCTCCCGCCATGCGCACAACGCCGACCTCGACGATGCGGTCACCACGCTGCGGCGAGAAGCCCGTCGTCTCCAGATCGACGACCGCGAACTCCAACTCCTCGACGGCGACGGGCCGTTCGCCGCCGATCTCACCACGGGGCCCGGGAACGCCTGCATACGAGAACACGCTGTGCAACTCCGAGGTGTCGGCAGCCAAAGGCGACCCACACCCTAGTCGCGAGGACACGCGAACTCGGCGGCA
Source organism: Yinghuangia sp. YIM S10712 (assembly GCF_051388935.1). Classification (NCBI taxonomy): domain Bacteria; kingdom Bacillati; phylum Actinomycetota; class Actinomycetes; order Kitasatosporales; family Streptomycetaceae; genus Yinghuangia; species Yinghuangia sp. YIM S10712. Next base: position 765,245 of record NZ_JBPKBI010000002.1, on the reverse strand, counting down.
ACACGACGGAAGTCACCCGAAAAGGGCGGCAGAGCACCGGATGTGGCTTGGCGTCAGTTCGTGCAGACAGCCCGGAAAAGGGACTTTGGTACGGAAACCACCACATTCGAATGGCGGCGGAGGGACGACCGGGCACGCCGGCCCCGTGGAAGCCGCGCGACATTGCCGAACCGTCGTCGGACCGCGGCCCGTCTCGGCGTCGGCATCGGCATCGGCATCGGCATCGGCATCGGCATCGGCATCGGGGCGACCTCACCCGCGCCGAGGCCCTGCCGCCGGGACCGGCGGTGCGCTGTGCGCGGCTCGGGCGGATCTCCTCGGCGGCGGGCCGTCGTACACGGCGGTCGGCGTCGTGCCGCAGTCGCGCGTCGTGCCGACCGCACGGCG
>NZ_JBPKBI010000002.1:713150-764748 GCF_051388935.1 Yinghuangia sp. YIM S10712 | reverse complement strand
ACCGCACGGCGGTCGGCACGACGGCGGCACGCGCACACTCTTGAAGTCCGCGCGGTCGCGGCGGAGCCACGCGGCTCACCACCCGGCGAGGCCTGACACTGCGTCAGGCCTCTGGCCGGCCGGGCTTGCGCGAGGACGGGGGAGATTCGGGCGGAACGCCGCCTCGGCTGTCGCCGTGCCCGACGCCCCCGCCCGTGCCCGGTCAGCGACCGCCCGCGGCGCTGGAAGCAACCCAGGTGAGCAGGGTCTGGGTCACGCCCGTGCCGTCGGACGGCAGGTCCGGCGTGTAGGTCCAGGCGTGGTTGACCCACGGGTCGGCGATGTGGTCCTCGGGAATCGGCGTCAGGCGCAGCATCGCCCGCCACAGCGGGTCGAGCAGCGGGCCGAACGACCCGGCGTCCGCGCGGGATCCGACGACCATCACGTGCACGCCGACCCGCGCGCCCTCGTCGACCAGGTGGCGCAACTGCGTGACCGTGCGGTCGTCGAACGCGTACGGGAACCCGTGCACGACGAGCAACTGGCGGCTGAAGTCGATGTGTTCGGGCAGCGCGTCGGTCGCACCGCTCTCGATCGCCATGCGGGCCAGCTCGACGCGGTCCATCAGTCGGCCCATCAGCGCCGCGACCTCGGGGGCGGTGGTCGCCGGCTGCCCGACCAGCAGGCCGCTGGCCGCCAGCGGCGCGAACGGCCCGGCGGCGGCGCCCTTGCCCTCGGGGTCGATCACGTGCAGCTTCAGGTCGCCCACCGGGAACGCCGCGAGCATGCGCGCCGCGATGGTCACCGCGAGCTCGGTCGCACGGGCCCGGACGGCCTCGGAGGCCAGGGAGGTCACATCGTCGTCGAGGCCGGACGCTCCGCTGTCGATCCACAGGCCGCGCTCCACCGGCAGGCGCAGCACCATCGGGATCCGCAACTGCGGGGACTCGGGCAGGTGCAGGTCGCCGAGCCGGATCGCGAGCGCGGTCTCCTCCGCGGCCCGCCAGCCCGCCCACACGGGCGAGTCCCAGCGCGCCATCTCCGGCGGCAGCTTCGGCTCCAACTGAGCGACTTCGGCGGCGAGTTGGGTGCTGTCCCGGTCCAGGCCGGCACGGGCGCGCTCGACGAGCTCGCGGTGCTTGGCACGTGCGGTTTCCTGAAGTGCCAGGCCTGCCGGGGATGTTCGCGCGGCAGGGTCGTTCAGCACCTCGGCGAGGTCCTGGTCGAGGCGGTTGTCGGCGAATCCGACCGACGACCGGTAGGAGGCGGCCGAGCGGGCGGCGTCCTCGAAGATGCCCCACACCTGCTCGTACAGCCGCTCGACCTCGCGGCGCGCCTCGCGCAGCGCGGCCTCGCGCTGCGCGTCGCTCATGCCGGGCGTGACCCGCGCCGCGGTCGACGCCTGGCCGGGCAGCCCCGCGGTCGGGAAGCCCGCGGCAGGCGGAACCGGCGCGACCGAGGGCGCGGACGCCTGGGAGGCGTGGGCGTTCGGACCGGGCGTGGTCGCCGGCTGCGGGGTGTCGGCGCGGGCGGGCACTGCGGATCCGCTGAGCTGTGCGCGCACCCGGTCCACGATGGGGGCCCGGAGTTCCACGCCGAGGTCGCGCAGCAGCGCGTCCAGGCCGCCGTCGAAGCCCTGGCCGATCGCACGGACCTTCCACGCGCCCTGGCGGCGGTACAGCTCGACGGTCTGGATGGCACGCTCCGCGCCGAGGTCGGTTATCGGGAACGACGCGACCGGACCGCCTCCGGAGAGGACCCGGACGACCGGCGGGGCGACCGCGCCGAAGCGGTCGACGCCGCTGCCTTCCAGCGTCGCGGCGACGATGACCCGGTCGACCTCCTCCGGCAGCGCGGAGAGGTCCGCGTCGACTCCGAGGGGGCGCACCGCGACACCGGCGATCGGGCTGCCGTCTCGGTGCACCACATCGGCGTCGCCGCGGACCTTGAGGTTCGCGTCGAGCAGCACGGCGACGAGTTCGACCGGGCACTGCGCGGTCACCTCGACCGCTGCCTGCGGCTGGGGCAGCGGCAGGTTCTGGCCCCGGACGAGTTCGGTGGTCATGGTGCGGTCCCCTCCCCGCCCCCCGAGGGACGGAACGGCACGGGCCGGGGCCGCCGGTCCTTCCGACCGTGTGGCCCCGGCCCGTTTCGGTTTGCTGCTCGGTTACAGGTGCGCGGCCAGGGCCGGCATCAGCTCGGTGAAGGTGCGGCCGTTGGCCGGCTCACCGATCGCGCTCATCTTCCAGCCGTCGCCGTGACGGTAGAGCTTCGCCATGACCTGCGCGTTGTGCGGGCCGCCCCCGGAGAGGGTGTACCGCGCGAGTTCCTGGCCGTTCGTCTCGTCGACGATGCGGCAGAACGCGTTCTCGATCTCTTGGAACGTCTGGCCCTGGAACGAGTTGACCGTGAAGATGATCTGCGTCACGTGCACGGGGACGCGGCTCAGGTCGACGATGATCGACTCGTCGTCGCCGTCGCCGGCACCGGTCAGGTTGTCGCCGGTGTGCCGGATCGAGCCGTCGTCGCTCACCAGGTGACCGAAGTAGACCGCGTCCACCGGCTGCTGCTCCGCGAACAGGACACACGACGCATCCAGGTCCACGTCGCGCTCCCGGCTCCCGAACAGACCCTTCTTCTTGATCGCGTCCCAGCCCAGGCCCATCCGGACCAGGGTCAGCTGGCCGCCACCCTGCTTTTCGAGCGACAGGCGCTGACCCTTGACCATGTTGACGGACACTGTGATGTCTCCCCTCACAAAGCTTTCCGCGGCACGCGGCCTCGCGCCCGCAGCGTAGTGCCCTTTCGGATCTCCCGTGTGCGGGATTCGGCAGGCACCCATCCGTGACGAACCTATCGTTCATGACGATCCGATTCGACGGGTCGTTCCCTCAGTTGAGGACCGATCTGGCTGATAAACGGTTCCGGCGGTCCGGAAACGGGAAATCTTCCGGGCTGTGCCTGGTTCCGGCCCGCCCGGCGGTGCGTTTCGGCGGTGTCATGCCATGCCTGCGGCTTTCATCCCGCGCAGCTCCTTCTTCAGTTCGCCGACCTCGTCGCGCAGCCGTGCCGCCAGCTCGAACTGAAGCTCCGCGGCGGCGGCGTGCATCTGCTCGGTGAGCTGGCCGATGAGGTCGGTGAGATCCGCGGCGGGCATGCCCTTGGTGTCCGGCATGCCGCGGCCCGCCGTCGGCACGGGTGCCTTCCGCCCCTTGCCGCCCGCCATCAGCTCGGCGGTGTCGGCGTCCTCGCGCGCGATCATGTCGAGGATGTCGACGATCTTCTTGCGCAGCGGCTGCGGGTCGATGCCGTTGGCCTTGTTGTACGCGACCTGCTTCTCGCGCCGCCGGTTCGTCTCGTCGATCGCCTTCTCCATTGACGGCGTGATGCGGTCCGCGTACATGTGGACCTGGCCCGACACGTTTCGTGCGGCACGGCCGATGGTCTGGATCAGCGACGTCCCCGAGCGCAGGAACCCCTCCTTGTCCGCGTCGAGGATCGCGACGAGCGACACCTCGGGAAGGTCAAGGCCCTCGCGCAGCAGGTTGATGCCGACCAGCACGTCGAACTCGCCCAGCCGCAGCTCGCGCAGCAGCTCGACGCGTCGCAGAGTGTCGATGTCGCTGTGCAGGTAGCGCACCCGGATCCCGAGTTCGAGCAGGTAGTCGGTGAGGTCTTCCGACATCTTCTTGGTCAGCGTGGTGACCAGCACGCGCTCGTCGCGTTCGGCGCGCTTGCGGATCTCGTGGACCAGGTCGTCGATCTGCCCCTCGGTCGGCTTGACGATCACCTCGGGGTCGACCAGTCCGGTCGGCCGGATGACCTGCTCGACGACGCCGTTGCCGCGCGACAGTTCGTAGGGCCCCGGGGTCGCCGAAAGGTACACGGTCTGACCGATGCGCTCCAGGAACTCCTCCCACTTCAGCGGGCGGTTGTCGATCGCGGACGGCAGCCGGAAGCCGTGGTCGACCAGGTTGCGCTTGCGCGACATGTCACCCTCGAACATCGCGCCGATCTGCGGCACGGTCTGGTGCGACTCATCGATGACCAGCAGGAAGTCCTCGGGGAAGTAGTCCAGCAACGTGTTCGGCGCGCTGCCGGCCTCGCGGCCGTCGATGTGCCGCGAGTAGTTCTCGATGCCCGAGCAGGTGCCGATCTGGCGCATCATCTCGATGTCGTACGTCGTGCGCATGCGCAGCCGCTGCGCCTCCAGCAGCTTGCCCTGCTTCTCGAACCGGGCGAGCTGCTCGGCGAGTTCGATCTCGATGCCGCTGATCGCGCGCTCCATGCGCTCGGGTCCGGCGACGTAGTGTGTCGCCGGGAACACGTAGAGCTGCTCGTCGTTGGTGACGACCTCGCCGGTGAGCGGGTGCAGTGTCATCAGCGACTCGATCTCGTCGCCGAACATCTCGATGCGGACCGCGAGCTCCTCGTACACCGGGAAGATCTCGATCGTGTCGCCGCGGACACGGAACGTGCCGCGCGTGAACGCGACGTCATTGCGCGCATATTGGATGTCCACGAAACGACGCAGGAGCGCGTCGCGGTCGATCTCCTCGCCGACCTTGAGCGACACCATGCGGTCGACGTACTCCTGCGGGGTGCCGAGGCCGTAGATGCACGACACCGACGCGACCACCACCACGTCGCGGCGGGTCAGCAGCGAGTTGGTGGTCGAGTGCCGCAGCCGCTCGACCTCCTCGTTGATCGAGGAGTCCTTCTCGATGTAGGTGTCCGTCTGCGCGATGTACGCCTCGGGCTGGTAGTAGTCGTAGTACGAGACGAAGTACTCGACGGCGTTGTTGGGCAGCAGCTCGCGGAATTCGTTGGCGAGCTGCGCGGCGAGGGTCTTGTTGGGCGCCATGACGAGCGTCGGTCGCTGCAGCCGCTCGATCATCCACGCGGTCGTCGCCGACTTGCCCGTGCCGGTCGCGCCGAGCAGCACGATGTCCTTCTCGTCGGCGCGCACACGCCGTTCGAGGTCGTCGATCGCCGCCGGCTGGTCGCCGTTGGGCTGGTAGGGGCTGACGACCTGGAAGGGCGCCACCTTGCGTTCGAGGTCCGTAATGGGTCGCACGCGTCAACGGTACGACCTGGCTCCGACATCCGGGGCGGGCCGGCGACGGCGCCCCTCCGGACCACGGGTCACTTCCGGGGCGGCGCCCACACGGCGACGAAGGAACCGCACGAGAACACCTCGCCGTGCAGCTCGCGCTTGACCCGCACCTCGATGTTGCGGTCGGTCCACTTGATGATCGGCTGGTTCGCCGGGACGTGCTTGGGCACATAGCCCGGCACCGCGACGAAGCGCACGTCGATCGTCTGGAACAGCACCAGGTAGTCGCCCTCCCGGTCGAGCTCCTTCGCGCGCTGGACCATCAGCTTCTCAGCTTCGGGGTTGGTCACCTCCATGTAGTAGAGCCAGTCCATCGGGAACGGGTTGTTCAGCTTGAAGACCGGATACGCCACCGCGGTGTCCGGCAGGATCGCCACCCACTTCGCCGGCCTGGCCTGGACGCAGTCGCGCACCTGCGTCATGTAGCGCCGGTCCCCCGGGCTCGTGCGGATGCCGCGCATCTCCGGCGACACCGTGCCCATGTCCTGCGTGAGGTGCGGACGGCCGCCGTCGATGTAGCCGTGTCCGTCGCGCACGTCCAGCAGCTTCACCGCGCCCGTGCCGACCACCAGCACGCCCGCGCAGGTCAGCGCGGTAGCCCGGACGAACACCGCCCGGCGCGCGGGCGACGCGGCGGCGGCGACCAGCGGCCCCGGGGTCACCGCGCCGCGCCACAGCACGACCAGCGTGGTGAGTGCGAGGGAGCCGCCGATCAGCGCGGGCACGTCGTAGCCGTACGACAGGCTGACCATCCAGCCCAGCGCCAGCACCGGCAGCGCGGCCGTCAGCACGCGGCGCCGCACGATCAGGTCGACGACCACCGCGGCGACCAGCATCCACCACAGGACGACCGAGTACAGCACCTCTTCGAAGATCCACTTGGCCTGCGCGAGCTCGGCGACCACCGCCGCGGTCGCCACCAGGCACGCGGCGGGGTCGGCCCATTCCGCGACGCGGCGGACCGGCCCGTCGCCCGCGTGCCGGGCGACCAGCCGGGCCACGACGATGGCCGCGAGAGCGGCGAGGAACAGCCACAGCCACCGGGCCTCGTGGGGCGCGTACTCCAGCATGTCGGGCAGCATCGTCAGGACGCGCTCGCCCCAGACGCTGTCGGTGCCCAGAAGCTGGTTCGGCAGCTCGGCGGTGCCGCCGCCGAGGACGACCCACACGACGTACGCGAACGGCCCGGCCGCCAGCGCCGCGAGGTCACGCACCACACCGCGGACGGTCGGCCTGCCGGTGCGGCGGGGGTGCAGGAACACCATCGCGAGCGCGACGATCGCGACCGGGGCGAAACTCTGCTTGCAGATGACCGCGTACCCGGCCAGGAACAGCCCCCAGCGGCGCATCGCCGGACTGTCGCGGCGCACGCCGCGGTCGATCAGGCACCAGCCGAGGCTGGCGAAGAAGATGCCGTCGGTGGTGTGCCACGTCATCGCGGCCCACATATGCAGGTTGATCATCGCCGCGGCGGCGGTCAGCCCGATCAGCAGCGGCCCGAAGCGCGTCCACCGGCGGCCGGTGACCAACACGGTCAGCGCGATCGCGGACACCACGAATTGCAGGGTCGCGATCCACGCCTGGACCAGCATCAGCGGCCCGGGGATCGCGAAGTCGACGATGTGGAACACCGCCGAACCCGCCGGGCGCGGCGAGAAGAAGTCCGCGTGCGGCACCTGGCCGTGGAGGATCCGCCACGTGAGTGCCTGCGTGAAGCCCTGGTCCATCGGCGCGAAACCGAAGCGGCCGACCGACACCGTCAGCCACGTGGCGAGCAGCACCGGCCAGCCCACTGCGAACGACACGCGCGCGGCGCGGCGCCGGTCCCATGCGCCGAGGCGGAAAGAAGCGGACCGCAGGCCGGCCCGGGAGGACTCGGCCTGTGGATCCGCGGTGGGGCGTCCGGCGACCGGGTCACGGTCCGACCGCGCCGGCCCGGCGCCGGGAGCGAGCGTCGCGTGCTCCGTGGCCGGCGCATCGGCCCGTATACCGGCCTTCGCGCGCGCCGGCACCGCGGCGCGCTGCTCGGCGCGCTGCTCGGTGCGCGCGGCGTCGCGGGCGCCGTCGCCCTCCGGGGCCCGCCCGCCGGCGGTGTCGTCCGTCATCGGGCGGTCGTCCTCGACCCGAGAATGGCCATCGTGTCCTTCTCCGTCACAGACGGTGTCGGCGTGCGTCAGCGCCGCGAAGTCGGCGGGCGCCGCGGTTCCGGTTCGGCCGCCGTCACGCGCCGGCGGCGGGTTCCTCGCCGGTCAGGCGCTTCCACAGCGCCCGGACCTGTGGTTCCAGCGCCTCGATCGGCCCGTCGTTGTCGATGACCACGTCGGCGATCGCGAGGCGCTCTTCGCGGGTTGCCTGCGCGGCCATACGGGCGCGGGCGTCCTGTTCGGTCATGCCGCGCAGCCGGACGAGCCGGTCCACCTGCGTCTCGGGGGACGTGTCGACGACCACGACCAGGTCGTACGCCGTTTTGGCCTTCGTCTCGGCCAGCAGCGGCACGTCGTTGACCAGCACCGCCCCCGAACCGGCCGCCGACGCCGCCAACTCGGCCGCGCGCGCACCCACCAAAGGATGCACGATCGCGTTGAGCGCGGCCAGGCGCTCCCGGTCGGAGAACACCAGCGCGCCCAGCTTGGGACGGTCCAACGTGCCGTCCGCAGCCAGCACGTCCTCGCCGAATTCCGCGACCACCGCGGCGAGTCCGGGCGTACCCGGCTCGACCACCTCGCGGGCGATCAGGTCGGAGTCGATCACCACGGCACCGTACGCCGCGAGCCGCTTGGACACCTCGCTCTTGCCGGATCCGATACCGCCGGTGAGCCCCACGTTGACCATGGCACGGAAGCCTAGTGCGCGTTGCCGCACGCTCCCGCGCCCGGGCACCGCCCCGCGCTCCCCGCACCGCACGAGCGGCGGTTTCCGCCGAATCGCCGCACGCCGCGTTCGGTTGTCGCTCGGCACCGGGCGGCAACCGAACGCTCCCCGGCATGCGTGGAAGCACCGCAACCCTTGTTCGACCCCCGTTCGAAGCTCTACCGTGCCAGCGCCGCGGCCCACGCGCCGCGCGTCGCCCCGACCACCCGAATATGCCACCGCCTGCCCACGCACGGCCCGAGCCAGGACCATCGAGGAGCCCATGCACCGCACCCGGCTCGGAGCACTGCTGACCGTTGTCCTCCTCATCGTCGTGACCGCGGGCGACGCGGCGCGCACCGAACACTCGGGCACCGGCGGCCCGTCCTCCGCGTCGGCCGCATCCGGTCCGGCACCGTCCTCGGCCGACACCGCCGACCGGCCCAACCCGGTCGGTGCCATGCCGCCGGACCGCTTCGGGCCCGCCACCGCGCCCTGCGCGAAGGTCCGCCGCCCGCAAGGCTGGCTCGCGCAGGAGAACTCCCGTCCGGGCACCGGGGACTGGCGCGTCCCCGAGCGCTGGGGCGCGGACTTGATGGGCTTTCTCGACACGGACAGCGCCGCGTGCGGCGACACCGTGCGAATACGGCTCACCGGCACCGGCCCGGCCCGCGTGACCGCGTACCGGCTCGGGTGGTACGGCGGCGCCGGCGGCCGTGCGGTGTGGTCGTCGAAGGAAGTGCCGAGCACCGTCCGCTCGAAGGGGCCCGTGGCCCCGCCCACCTACACGGTCGAGACGAACTGGCCGGTGGCGCTGAAGTTCACGGTGGGCGCCGACTGGCCTCCGGGCTACTACCTGCTCGTGCTGCGCAACAAGTCCGGCAGCGCCTACGGCATGCAACTCACCGTCCGCGACGACGCGGGCAGCGCGCCGCTGCTGTTCCAGGCGTCGAACCTGACCGCGCAGGCGTACAACACCTACGGCGGCTACGGCCTCTACAGCGGCCCCGCCGACCCGACCGCCGCGCGCACCGACCGCGCGCGGGTCGCGAGTTTCGAACGCCCCTACACCGGCAGCGGCTACCTCGTCCCATTCTGGTACGACATCCCCATGGTGCAGGCGCTGGAGCGCACCGGGCTCGACGTCGACTACGCCACCGACATCGACATCGACCGCAGGCCGTCCCAACTCCTGCGGCACAACGCCCTGATCATCGGCGGGCACAGCGAGTACTGGACGCGACGCATGTACGACGCCGCCGAGGCCGCCCGCGACCGCGGCGTCAACATCGCCTTCTTCGGGGCGAACACCGTCTACTGGCACACCCGCCTGGAACCCTCGCCCGCGGGACCGGACCGCCGCGTCGCGGTCTATCGCAAGTTCGACGAGGACCCCCTCGCCGCCCAGGACCCCCAGCAGGCCACCGTCACCTGGCGCGAATCCCCGCTCAACCGGGGCGAACACCGCCTTGTCGGCTCGACGTGGGGCGGCCTCGGTGTCATCGGCTCGTTCCGCGTCCTCGACGCGTCCTCGTGGATCTACGACGGAACGGGTGTGCACGACGGTCAGGTACTCGCCGACTCTCTCGGCGGCGAGTACGACACCGCTCTTCCCGGCGACCCGGCCACCCCGCCCACTCTGGACGTCATAGCCGCCGCGCCGCTGCGTGTGGGGCCCATGGCGACGATGGGCACGATGTCGTACTACACGGCCCCCTCCGGTGCAGGCGTGTTCTCCGCGGGCACGACCTACTGGCCCTGCCAACTCGCAGGCTCATGCCACGAGATGGCGGTGGTCCCGGAGACGCGGGCGGTGCTGCAGCGGATGACCGAGAACATTCTGCGGGCGTTCGCCGAAGGCCCGGCCGGCGACCGGCACCCGTCCCGCCCGTTCCTCCCTCCGGGCCCGGACAACCTGATAGCGAGCGCCGCCCGTCCCGAGGACATCGGCACCACCGGTTGAGCACGGAGCACCCGAGGACACGCCCCTATCGCGAACGCAGAGCGGCGGCCCCGAAGGACCGCCGCCCGCATGTTTCTTCGCCGTGTGCTCCGACGAACTCTCGAACTAGATCGGCAACTTGCGGAAGATCGGCCGCGGCACGTGGCGCAAGACGGAGAAGACGTACCGCAGTTGCCCCGGCACCCACACCGTCGTGGCGCGCTTGCGCAGGCCCTTGACGATGCCGTCCGCGACGACGTCCGGCGTGGTCGCCATCGGGCCGTCCGGCATGCCCTCGGTCATCTTCGTCTTCACGAACCCGGGCCGGACGACCATCACGTGGACGCCGGTGCCGTGCACCTTGTCGGCGAGGCCCTGAGCGAACGCGTCCAGGCCGGCCTTCGAGGAGCCGTAGATGAAGTTGGCCTTGCGGGCACGCTCCGCGGCGACCGACGAGATCACCGCGAGGGAGCCGTGGCCCTGGCGGCGCAGCGCCTTCACCGACGCGAGCCCGGCGGAGACACCGCCGACGTAGTTGACCTGCGCGACCTTCGCCGCCGCGACCGGGTCCTGCTCGTCGGACTCCTGGTCGCCGAGCACGCCGAAGGCCAGCAGCACGACGTCGATGTCACCCTCGGCGAACACCCCCTCGATCACCTTCTCGTGGGTGTCCGGCTCGGCCGCGTCGAACGCGACGACCTCGACGTTCGCGCCCTGCCGCCGCAGGCCCTCGGCCGCCTTGTCGAGCGCGTCGGAGGGACGCCCGGCCAACACGACACGGCGTACCCGCTCGTCGACCAGCTTGCGGGCGGTGTGAAGCGCGATCTCGGACGTTCCGCCGAGAATGAGGAGTGACTGCGGTGCGCCCAAAGCGTCTTTCACCGTTTTTCCTTCTAGTGAGTGGCTTGACCGGAACCCGCGTCAGGCGAGGCCGAGACGGCGGGCCTGGTCGGAGACGAACACCCCGTCCGGGTCCACCTTGGCACGAACGGTGCGGAACTCCTCCAGACGCGGATACATCCGGTCCATGTCCGCGGGGTCCATCCGCGAGTCCTTCGCCAGATACAGGCGCCCGTCGTTGGACAGGACCAACTCGTCGAGCTCACGCAACAACCGGGCCAGGCCGGGGGTGTTGGTCGGGAAGTCCAGCGTCAGCGTCCAACCCGGCTTGGGGAACGACAGGTAGCCGTTGTTCCCCGGGCCGAAGCGCTTGAGCACGGTCAGCGACGACGGCGCACCCGCCGCGCTGATCTTCTCGACGGCCTTGCGCAGCGCGTCCTCGCGTTCGAACGGCACAACGAACTGGTACTGCAGGAAGCCCGTCTTGCCGTACGCGCGGTTCCACTCCTGGACCGCGTCCAGCGGGTGGAAGAACGCCGAAATGCTTTGCAGTTGCCCGACCTTGTGCTGCGGCGCCTTGCGGTACCACATCTCGTTGAACAGGCCCATGGTGAACTTGTTCGGGAGACGACCGGGGACCACGTCCGGAACGGTCAGCAGTGTCCCGCCCTTGAAGCGCAGCGGGTTGGCGCGCTTCTTCGCCGGCAGGTCGTCGAGACGCGCGAACTCCCCGCAGGTGAGCACCGATCGGCCGAGGTTGCGGCCCTTGGCCAGGCAGTCGAGCCACGCGACCGTGTACCGGTACTTTGCGTCCGTCTCGGCCATCATGGCCATGATCTCGTCGAGGTTCCTCGCCCGGTCGGTGTCGACCGACACCAGCGACGTCTCGATCGGGGTCATGCGGATCACCGCGGAGAGCACGATGCCCGTCAGGCCCATGCCGCCCGCGGTCGCCCAGAACAGGTCGGGGTCGTCCTCGGGGGTGACCGTGCGCACGGTGCCGTCGGCGAGCAGCAGGTCCATCGACAGCACGTGGTCGCAGAAGCTGCCGTCGGCGTGGTGGTTCTTGCCGTGCACGTCCGCGCCGATCGCGCCGCCGACGGTCACCTGCCGGGTGCCGGGGGTCACCGGCACGAAGAACCCGAAGGGCACGAAGAGTTCGATCAGGCGATCGAGGCTCACACCCGCTTCGGCCGTGACGATCCCCTGCTCCAGGTCGGCGTCGAGCACGCGGTTCAGCGCCGTCATGTCGAGCACGAGGCCGCCGCCGTTCTGCGCCGGGTCCCCGTAACTGCGGCCCAGCCCGCGGGCGATGACGCCGCGTTCGGAACGGCGCTGCAGCGCACCCGCGACCTGCTCGCGCGTCATCGGCGTGACGACGTCGGCGACCGTCGGGGCGGTGCGCCCCCAACCGCTCAGCGACGTGCGCCGGGTGGCGGGGAAGAAATCGGCCGAGGGGCCGTCAGACATGGAACACTCCCAGAACGAACATGATCAGCCACGCGAAACCGAGTCCGACGATGACCTTGTCACGCAGGACAACGTCCTCGGGCGCACCCGCGGTTCCCGCGTCGACGTACACCGCGTACCGCAGCAGGACGAAGCCGAACGGCACCAGCGACAACTGCTGCCAGGCCAAAGTGGCGTCCTCCTGGGGGATTTCGAAGGCCCACAGGCTGTAGGTCAGCACCGTGACCGCGACGGCCATCTGCCACACGAAGCGCAGGTAGGTGATCGAGTAATTGGCGAGCGAGGCACGGGTCTTCGCCGCTTCCTCGCCCATCAGGACCATCTCCGAATACCGCTTGCCCGCGACCATGAACAACGACCCGAAGCCCGCGGTCAGCAGGAACCAGCGCGACAGCGGAATCTCGGCGGCCAGGCCACCGACCATCGCACGGAACAGGAAGCCGGAGGCGACCATCATCAGGTCGAGGACCATGACGTGCTTGAACGCGAAGCAGTACAGCAGGTTCAGCACGACGTACAGGCCCACGACCAGCGCGGTGTTCCTGTTGCACAGGACGACGGCCAGCACGACCGACCCCGCCGCCAGGATCGGGCCGAGCACCCACGCCAGCTTGACCGGCACCGCGCCCGAGGCGATCGGCCGGTTCCGCTTCTTCGGGTGCTGGCGGTCCGACTCGACGTCGAACGCGTCGTTGACGTAGTAAATCGACGCCGCCGCGAGACAGAAGATCGCGAAGATGTAGATGCACTGGCGGAGGACGTCCCAGTCGTCGATCTTGCCGGCCGCCAGGGGGGCCGCGAACACCAGGACGTTCTTGACCCACTGCTTGGGCCGCGCAAGCTTGATGAGCCCGCCCAGGAGTCCCCCCCTGGGTGGCCGCGGCGGCGCCTCCACCGATTCGGCGGCTGCCTGCGGCGACGCTTCGATCTCGGACGTGCTCACGTCTTCAGATCCCCTTCGGTACGGAAGTGGCGCGCTGGGACCACGACCGACCCAGATGCGCGGCCGCGGCACCCATGGCCGCGCCGCCGATCACGTCGGTCGGATAGTGGACGCCCACGACAAGCCGCGAGAAACCCATCGCGACGGCGGCGGGCACAGTGACCTTGGCCGGCACCAGGCCACGGAAGGCGACGACGGACGCGGCGGCCGACACGGAGTGGGAGGACGGGAAGCTGTGCCGTCCCGCCGTCCGCACCAGCGGTGCGAGTCCCTCGAAGTTCGGACGCGGCCGGCGTACGACGCGCTTGAGCGCCATGCTGGCCGCGTGTGCGGTGGCGATGGTGGCCGTGGCGCGGAGCCACTGCGAGCGACGGTGCTTGTCGAACGCGGCGCCGACAAGACCGGTCGCGAGGAACACGCCACCATGCTCACCCGCGAAGGAAAGGGCCTTGCTGGCCCCCTGGATCACCGGGTGCCCGGTCCGCCCGCGCACACCGCGGTACAGGGCCACGTCAGTCCCGGTGAACATGTTCAATACCTGCCCGGTGGCCGGAAACCCACCAGAGGCCATACGAATCCTCATTCCCACATGTCGCGACGGCACCGGAGAACCGGCCCCCGAGCGCTCTTGTCGTCGGTCGTCGGTCCCGGCCCGGCTCACCGCGTGCGCGCAATGACCCGCACAAGCGGGACGCCGCGCAGCAGGGCGCCAAAGGCCTTAGAGTACGCGAAAGGTTGGTACGGGCTCTGCGGGCGGGGACGCGGTCCACAACGGCGACACGCCCCGCACGGAGCCCACACACAGCACGGTCTTCGCAGGTCAGAGCGTGTCTGATGGAAGCGCTTTCAGTCGATCACTCTGCGCTCTTGTGACAGAACTGTGGCATTACCCGACCCCTTCGCGATCTTCTTGTTCACCCCAGCGGCACCGGGGAGAAACCGCCCGCGATCAGCCGCACCGGCGATCCGCCGCCGTCCGCCGGGACCGCCCACACGTCGGTCACCGCTCCGGAGCCGGCCGGGAGGCCATACGCCACAGTCCGCTGATCAAGCCAAACAGCCTGGTCGTCGACGCTGCGCCGCTCGGCCAGCTCGGTCTCGCGGCCGGTCGCCAGGTCCAGCACATACAGCCGCCACGGCTCGCGCGCATCGTCGGAGACCTTCTTCTTGAAGGCGAGCCGCGTGCCGTCGGGGGACAGCGACGGGCACTCGACGTTCTCACGCAGCACTGTCATCGCGCGTGCGTTCAGGTCGCCGCGCACGAGATAGGTGCGAGCCGGACTGAATGTCGACATCGTCGCGTAGAAGACGTTGTCGTCGGCGGTGAACGTGACGCCCCAGAAGTTGCGGTCGACCGTGCGGACGTCCTTGCCGTCGCGGGTCACCGCGAAGTCCTCCAGCGACGCGACCATCGCGCCGGTGTGCGTGTCGAGGATCGACGTGCGGGTGGCGAAGGACGTGCCGGCGTACGAGTCGCCGTACACGAAGACCGTCCACGACGCCATGCGCCCCGACGCCGACAGGCGGGCTCGGTTGGGTGTGCCGGCCAGTTCGACGCGACGCACCTCCCGCAGCCCGGCGTCGAGGATCAGCGCGTAGTTGCGGGTGACGACGCCGCGGTCCGCGGTCAGGCACAGTGCGGTCCCGGCCGCCGCGTACACCCGGTCGCACGTCCGGTCTCCGACCTGGCGTGGGCCGCCGGGATCGGTGGCCGACACCGTCGCCAGATGCCCGTAGCCGGGCCCGGACTCCGTGCTGCGGAAAAGCAGCCGCGGCGGCCCTTGCAGCGTCAGAGGCGCGGCCCCGGGGGCGGTGCCGTCCCCGCCGTACATCGCGCGGTCCTCCCGCTCGACGGCGTGCCGGGTGTACGCGACACCCACACCGGCGAGCACCGCAAGCGCCAGCACGAACACCAGCAGGCGACCGCGCGTGAACACGGCCGTGACCGGCTCCTCGGCTTCCACCGCGTCAACTTCTCCCGCGTCCACGTATGCGCGCCCCTCCCAGCACCGCGACACTCACCGCCACCGCCACCGCGAGCCACACCCCCGACCACCGCACGGCCCCCTCCGGCCCCCACTGCGTCCACGCCCACCCGAACGCGACCGACGAGACGAACCGCCCGGCCGCCTGGCCGGTCTGCAACACCGCCAGCCCGCTGGTCCGCAGCTCGGACGGCAGCTCCGCTCCGGCGGCGGCCATCAGGACACCGTCCGTCATCGCGTAGAAGACACCGTGCAGCGCAAGAGTCCCAACGAGCAGCCCCGCACCGCCGAACGGCCCCGCAAGCAGCACGTAAACGCCGCCCAGCGCGGCGTGCCCGGCAAGGAAGACCCGCCTGCGTCCGACTCGGTCCGCGAACCGGCCCACCGGGATCGCCAACAGCAGGTACACCCCCGCGGTACCGAGCGGCAGCAGGGGGAACCAGTGGGCGGCGATGGCGAGTTCGCGTTGCAGCACGAGATAGACGAACGCGTCGCTCACCGTCGCGACACCGAGCAACGCCGCGCAGAGGCACAACCTGCGGAAGGGCGCGTCGGCGAGCAACCGCACGCCCGCACGCCACGGCGCCGCACGCGCCTTGTCCGGCGAACCGGGCCGGTCGCGTACGAACAGCAGTAGGACGAGCAGGCCGACCATGCCGACACAGAAACTCACCACGAAAACCGCGTCGTACGCCGTCGCGACCGCCGACAGGATCAGGAACGCGATCAGCGGACCGGTGAACGCCCCGGCAGTGTCGAGCGCGCGGTGCACGCCGAACGCCCGGCCCTGGGCCTCGGGCGTGCTCGACAACGAGATCAACGCGTCACGAGGGGCGGTCCGCAGGCCTTTCCCGGCGCGGTCGACCGCGAGCATCGTCCCGATGCCCGGCACCGACGCCCCCACCAGCGGAAGGCCCAGCCTGCTGACCGCGGAGAGTCCGTATCCGGCCGCGGCGACCTTCTTGCGTGCCGAGAACCGGTCGGCGACGTGGCCTCCGGCCAGCCGCAGGGCGACCGTGACGCCGGAGTACAGGCCGTCGAGAAACCCGAAGTACAGGATCGACAGGCCGAGCCCCGTCACGAGGTACACCGGCATGACCGCGGTGACCATCTCCGACGATATGTCGGTGACCAGGCTCACCACCCCGAGCGCGACCACATTGGCCGTGACCACGCCCCGCCCGCGCGTACTCCCCCCGACCGCGTTGCCCAGCCCCGCATCCCGGCCTCGACTCGAAGCCACATACACGCCGCAGAGCCCCCCTCCGGCCGTCACCCACCCCGAGGCACCCTAATCGCCGCACGGCACTTCCGCGGCGGAAGTCGAAAGGCGGGGGTCAGCGGAGGTGCCGCCCGACCGGCCGGCGACAAACGCAGGCGCGACAAAGCGGCAGGCAGCCGACACGCTCTGTGCGGGCTGACTCAACCTGCCGGAGATCACCATGCGGGCGGTGAACCGCCGAAGCGGACAACCCGCCGGCTGTCGCCAGGCGAGGCAGCCGGAGTCAACGAGGGCGACCAGCCGCGAGGACGTGGACGCGCCCCTGCGGACGCGAGGGCAGATGGGCACGACCGAGCGAGAGGCGTCGCTGCGAGAGCCACGGCGCGGGAGCGGGAGCGCGGGAGCGGGAGCGCAGGAGCGCAGGAGCGCAGGAGCGTGAGCGCGTGGACTCGCCGCTGTGGGTGCGAGGGCAGATGGGTGCGGGTTGGGCGAAGAGCCGCTGCGGGGGCGCGGACCGGGGGTTTGCGTCGGGAATGGGGAAGGCCCCGCCGTGGGCGGGGCCTTCCGGGGTGTTGCTTGGTGCCAGGGGTCAGCTCTGGCCGCCGGCGAGCTTCTCGCGAAGAGCGGCGAGAGCCTCGTCGGAGGCTAGGGCGCCGCCACCGGTGGACTGGGGCTCGGCCGGGGCCGACGAGTAGGAGCCGCCGCCGGCGTTGCCGGACTCGGCCGCCGCCTCGGCCTCGGCCTCGCGGGCCTTGACGACCTGCTGCTGGTGCGACTCGAAGCGCTGCTGGGCCTCGGCGTACTGCCGCTCCCACTCCTCGCGCTGCTTGTCGTAGCCCTCGAGCCAGTCGTTGGTCTCCGGGTCGAAGCCCTCGGGGTAGATGTAGTTGCCCGCGTCGTCGTACGTCGCGGCCATGCCGTACAGCGTCGGGTCGAACTCGGCTTCGTTCGGGTCCGCGCCGAAGGCCTCGTTGGCCTGCTTGAGCGACAGGCTGATGCGGCGGCGCTCCAGGTCGATGTCGATGACCTTGACGAAGATCTCGTCGCCGACCTGGACGACCTGCTCCGGGATCTCGACGTGGCGCTCGGCCAGCTCGGAGATGTGGACCAGGCCCTCGATGCCCTCGTCGACCCGCACGAACGCGCCGAACGGCACCAGCTTGGTGACCTTGCCCGGGACGACCTGGCCGATCTGGTGGGTGCGGGCGAACTGCTGCCACGGGTCTTCCTGGGTCGCCTTCAGCGACAGGGAGACGCGCTCGCGGTCCATGTCGACGTCCAGGACCTCGACTGTGACCTCCTGGCCGACCTCGACAACCTCGGACGGGTGGTCGATGTGCTTCCAGGACAGCTCGGAGACGTGCACCAGACCGTCGACGCCGCCGAGGTCGACGAACGCACCGAAGTTGACGATCGAGGAGACGACGCCCGTGCGGACCTGACCCTTCTGCAGGGTCGTGAGGAACGTCTGGCGGACCTCGGACTGGGTCTGCTCAAGCCACGCGCGGCGGGACAGGACCACGTTGTTGCGGTTCTTGTCCAGCTCGATGATCTTGGCTTCGAGCTCCTTGCCGACGTACGGCTGGAGGTCGCGGACGCGGCGCATCTCGACAAGCGACGCGGGGAGGAAGCCGCGGAGGCCGATGTCGAGGATGAGACCACCCTTGACGACCTCGATGACGGTACCGGTGACGATGCCGTCCTCTTCCTTGATCTTCTCGATCGTGCCCCAAGCCCGCTCGTACTGCGCGCGCTTCTTCGAGAGGATCAGGCGGCCTTCCTTGTCCTCCTTCTGGAGAACAAGGGCCTCGATGTTGTCGCCGACCGCGACAACCTCGTGCGGGTCCACGTCGTGCTTGATGGACAGCTCGCGGGACGGGATGACGCCTTCGGTCTTGTAACCGATGTCGAGCAGGACCTCGTCCCGGTCGACCTTGACGATCACGCCATCCACGATGTCGCCGTCGTTGAAGTACTTGATCGTCTCATCGATCGCCGCGAGGAAAGCTTCCTCGGAACCGATGTCGTTGACCGCCACCTGCGGGGTGGTTCGAGTGGCCTCGGTGCTGCTCGTCATGTGGGAAAGGGCTCCGGTACGGACAGAAGTCGTCGGTAATACCACGCTCCAGGACCCGGTTTCGCCCTGTCGGACCGACAGCCAAGGGGATTGACCGAACCGAACGACAAAGGTGAGCGCGACCTGCTCCGTCTGAGTTCACGCAGGCCCGCGGCGCAACTTGCAGCATACGGGGCCGTCAGAGCGCGGTCAACGCGCGAGGCAACGGGCGGGTGGGCGGCCATGACGCGCCCCTACGGCGGTGCGGCGCCCGCCGCAACCAATCCCGCACGGGCGGCACGATAACGTACACCGATCCGGAACAACAGCACGTGAGGCAATTCATATGCACCAGACCGGGCCCGGCGCGTCGGCCGACGTGAGCGCGGGCGGCGTCGGTCGCCGTGCGGTCGGTGCCGCGGAGAGCGTGCGGGCCGGGCGCTCGTGGTGGGACGCCAACGCCGACGACTACCAGGCCGAGCACGGCGACTTCCTCGGCGACACGCGCTTCGTGTGGGGCCCGGAGGGGCTCGACGAACAAGACGCCCGCCTTCTCGGCGAGGTCGCCGGAAAGCGTGTACTGGAGGTGGGCGCGGGTGCCGCACAGTCCTCGCGCAGCCTGCTCGAACGCGGGGCCTTCCCGGTCGCGCTCGACCTGTCGTTCCGGCAGTTGCAGCACTCTCGGCGCATCGACGGCGCGCACGGCACCGCGGTGCCGACCGTCCAGGCGGACGCCGCGGCGCTGCCGTTCCGCGACGGCTCTTTCGACCTGGCGTTCTCGGCGTACGGCGCGCTGCCGTTCAGCCCCGACGGCGCCGGCATCATGCGCGAGGTGCACCGCGTCCTCAAACCGGGCGGGAGGTGGGTGTTCTCCCTGACCCATCCAATTCGCTGGGCATTTCCCGACGACCCGGGCGAAAACGGGCTGACCGCGACACACTCGTACTTCGACACCACGCCGTACGTCGAGGAGGACGCGGCCGGCGACGTCACATACGTCGAGCACCACAGGACCCTCGGGATGCGCGTCCGCGAGGTCGCGGGGGCGGGGTTCCGGCTGGTCGACCTCGTCGAACCGGAGTGGCCCGAACACCTGGTCCAGGTCTGGGGCGGGTGGAGCCCGACCCGGGGGCGGAGGATCCCGGGGACCGCGATCTTCGTGTGCGACCGGGACTGACCGGCGGCCCCCGGCATCAGCCGTCGTCGGCGCGGGTGGCGGCGGACAGCGTGAGCGTGTCGTCGTGCGCCGGTTCGGCCGGGTCGAAATCGACTTCGGCAGCGGGAACTTGGTCGGGTGACGGGTCCGCCTCGGCGGCGGGGTCCCGTATGCCGCCGTCGGCGTCGCCCGCCTTGCGGCGGCCCAAGTACTCGGTCAGCAGCGCCGTCAGGAAGAGCAGCACCCCGGCGACCACCAGGCCCAGCGGAAGCCGGTCGTGGACCAGGAGCAGCCACGACTTCTGCTCCCTGGCGTCCGCGACGAGCTCGTCCGACGACTCGGCCGTCATCTTGACGTGGCCGTCGAACAGCACGAATCTGCCCGGGTTGGCCGGGTCGTCGGGGTTCGGGGTGCGCAGTTCCTCCGTGCGGCGTTCCTCTGCGTACACAGGCAGGCCGGTGACCGGCTCGACGAGGATGCTGCGGGTGCCGGTGAACCAGCGCTCCATTCCGGCGGCTTCGATCTCGGCCGGGTTGACGCCGCCGGGAAGGCGCGGGATGCCCGCCCTGGTCCACGGCACCTCGTGCTCGAAACGGTAGACCGTGAGGCCGTCCAGGGTCTCGGTGCCTTTGTAGTGGATCGTCGCCGCGGTGCCGGTCTGCGGGTCGAAGTAGTTGTAGCCGCGCTTCTGCACGAAGTACGGCCACTTGTAGCGGACTCCGACATGCGCGGCCGGCTTGCCGTCGACGCTTTCGGCGCAGCAGTCGTCGGGGTTCTGGGTGACCGCGTCGAAGGCGTAGCGCTCGGGGATCCGGGTGACGACCGTGCCCGCGCTGTCGGTCACCGTGAGGCTGATGTCCCAGACGACGGTGCCGTCGTCGCCGGCTCCCGCGTCGGGCCGCACGGTCCGGACGATCGTGGCCTTGCCCTTGCCCGGGCCGTTCGGGTCGCCGACGACGGTCGCGTTGTCGGCCTGCGAGACCGTCACCCGGTACGCGTCCTCACCGGCAAGGGTGTTCGCGACGAGGCGGGGGAACACGAACTCGCGGAACAGCGGCGCGAGCGCCACGCAGAACGCCGCCGACGCCAGCAGAACGAGAGCGGCCCTACGTCGCATCGGGAGTCACTTCGAGCGGCTTGGTGACCTTGCCGGGCTCGGGCACCGCGAGCGCGGCCACCGCGTAGGCGACGCCCATCGCCAGCACCAGGCCGACGACGACCGCGGCGAAGGCACGCATCACGAACCCTCCTTTGTGCTCCGGGGACGGCACCGTAGCAAGGCGGGGCTCAGATGAGAACCTGTTCTTGATTGGTTCGTGGCGGGGCGCTTGTAGCGCGGCTGACGTGTAGTCAGTTTCTGTGTCTATGCGGAGGTTTACTCGGGCTGGGGCTCGTTGTCGCCGGGGTAACCAGGCCCCCCACCGGTTCGAGATCATGTTGCATCAGGGATATGACAACCGCCCCCCGCTTCTCCGCTGCTCAACCGGCCGACGCCGACGACTCCCCGGTCGGTTTCGTGTTCGTCGGGGACGTCTTGGTGCCGGAAGGCGGGGGCGTCGACACGTTGTCCGTCGGCTTGGTCGGAGACGGTGACGCGGTCGTCGCCGGCGGCGACGTAGGCGGTGTGGTGGTCGCGGGAGGCGGGGGCGGGGGCGGTGCCGCCGTGGTCGGCGCGGGCGCCGGCGGAGCGGGCGGCGGTGCGGCGACCGGCGGCAGGCTGGCCGCGATCGGGCGGACCCCCGCCTGGTAGAACACCATCCACGCCTTGACCGAATTCACGTACGCGGCCGACCGGTTGTAGCTGTAGATGGCCCGGTCCAGGCCCGCCGGCGTACCCAGGTCGCGGTCACCCGCACACAAGTAGCGTGCGGCGGTGAGCGCCGCGTCGAAGACGTTCTGTGGATCGGCCTTCCGGTCGTTGCTGCCGTCGAGCGCGTACGCCCGCCACGATGTCGGGATGAACTGCATCGGGCCCACCGCGCGGTCGTACTCACGGTCGTAGTCGAGCGCACCCTGGTCGGTGTCGCGGATGGCCATCGTGTTGCGGCTGCCGTCGAGCCGCGGGCCCAGGATCGGCGTCACCGCGGTACCGGCGACGTCGACCTGCCCGCCGTTGGCGTGCCCCGACTCGACGCGCCCGATACCGGCGAGGAGTTGCCACGGCAGCCGGCAGTCCGGGTCGGCCTTGGCGGTGGTCACCGCGGCCATCTGGTACGCCAGCAGCACGATCCGCGGAATCCCGTTCGAGCCCATCGCCACCACCGCGGGCGTCCCCGCCGACGGCACGGTGACCGGCGCCGCGGGCGGCGGCGCAAGCGGCGCCCCCGGTGTCGGAGACGCCGTGGTCTCCACCGGCGCGGCGAGCGGAACGGCGGGCGGCAGCGCGAGGTCGACCGGCGAACCGCCGTTCACCGGGCCGTCTTCCGGATCGGGCTCCGGGTCGGACATCTTCGGCACGTCGGAGACGTCGACTCGCTTGGTGGTCACCATCGTGAACAGGTTCTCCACCGAGGCAGCCGCGACCAGGAGCAACGCGACCACGGCCGCCGCCCCGACCCACGGGTTGATGATCCGGCGCCGCCACGGACGCTTCGCGGACTCGGACGGCGTACCGCCCACCGCGGCCTCTTCACGGGCGGCCATCTCGGGCGGGCGGGAACCCAGCGACGTGATCCACTCGTCGATCTCGTCGGCCGAGTCCCCACCGGCCGGAGCCTCCTTCGCGGCGGCGTCCGGTCTGGCGGCCACAGCGACCGCCACGGCAACCGGCGCGGCGGCCGACTTCCCCTCGTCCTGCGCCGCGGCCTCGTCAGGTCGCGGCGTGTCCGCGTCCCCGCTGCCCGAAACCGCTGACGGCTGCGGCCGTTCCGGATCCCGCGGACCCGGCCCCCGCTCGGCCTCGCCCACGAACCGCCCCCTTTGCACCGGCTGTATGTCGGCCTGCCGCCCCCGGCGCGGCCGGGACCGCCTCGTACCCGGCCCGGGCAACGGCAAGCGGAACTGAACCTACGTCAGGTTCCTTCACCACTCCAGCCCTTCGCCCCGTCTCACGCCGGCCCGGCGCCGATTCCCCCGCCACGCCAGGGCAGTTCCGGCAAAACGCACAGGCAGACGGCGGACAGCAGGCCGGGCCGGACGCGGTGGGCACGACACAGCCAAGTCGACAGGGGCGACGAGACGGCAGCACACCGTCACGCCGAAACGCCACCGGAATGTTCGGTGAACTTCCGGCGCGACCATGGTTCCAGGCCACGAACTCCACCAAGTCGAACGTGCCCTGACGCGGCGTCAGTGGCCCGCGTCCTCCCACGTCGCACCGAAGCCCACCGACACGTCCAACGGCGCCCGCAGCGGGTACGCGCCGGCCATCGCGCTCCGCACCAACTCCTCGACCGGCACACGCTCCCCCGGCGCGACCTCCAACACCAACTCGTCGTGCACCTGAAGCAGCACCCGGGACGCGAACCCGCCCTCCCGCAGACCCGCGTCGACCGCCAGCATCGCGACCTTGACGATGTCCGCCGCCGACCCCTGGATCGGCGCGTTCAAGGCCATCCGCTCCGCCATCTCCCGGCGCTGCCGGTTGTCGCTCGTCAGATCCGGCAGATACCGGCGGCGCCCGAACACCGTCTCGGTGTAGCCGGTCTGCCGCGCCTCGTCGACCACCGCACGCAGATAGTCACGCACCCCGCCGAACCGCTCGAAGTACGTCGCCATCAGCTTTCGGGCCTCCTCCGGCGTGATGTCGAGCTGCTGCGACAACCCGAACGCCGAAAGCCCGTACGCCAGCCCGTACGACATCGCCTTGATCTTGCGGCGCATCTCCGCGTCCACGCGGTCCGTCGGCACCGCGAAAACCGCCGACGCGACCGTGTTGTGCAGATCCTCACCGGACGTGAACGCCTCGATCAACGCCTCGTCACCGGACAGATGCGCCATGATGCGCAGCTCGATCTGGCTGTAGTCGGCCGTCAGCAACCCCTCGAAACCCTCACCGACCACGAACGACCGCCGAATCAACCGGCCTTCCTCGGTGCGGATCGGGATGTTCTGCAGATTCGGGTCCTTCGACGACAGCCGCCCGGTCGCGGCCACCGTCTGCTGGAACGTCGTATGGATCCGCCCGTCGTCGGCAATCGTCTTGACCAGGCCCTCGACCGTCACCCGAAGCTTCGTCTGATCCCGATGCCGCAACAACGCGGCCAGCAGATCCTGCGCCGGCACCGGAATCCCCGGCTGCGTCGCCAGCCACGTCAAAGCGTCCGCGTCGGTCGTGTAACCCGTCTTGATCTTCTTCGTCTTCGGCAGGTCCATCTCGCCGAACAAGATCTCCTGCAACTGCTTCGGCGACCCGAGGTTGAACTCCCGGCCCACCGCCTCGTGCGCGAGCTCCGTCGCCTGCTTGACCGCAGCTCCGAACTGCGCCTCCAGCTTGTCCAGGTACTCGCGGTCCGCAGCGATCCCCACCTGCTCCATCCGCGCCAGCACCGCCATCAACGGCAGCTCCATGTCGCGCAGCAGACCCAACGCCCCGCGCTTGTCCAACTCCTCGTCCAACGCGGCGGCAAGATCCACAACCGCTCGCGCGGCCAGCATCAACGCCTCGCCGCGCGCCGCCTCCGCCTCCTCCTCACCGGACATGTCGAACGCCAACTGCCCGCCTGCGGCGACCTCGTCGACCTTCAACTCCCGGTGCAGGAACCGCTGCGTCAACGTCTCCAGGGCGAACGACCGCTGCCCCGGCAGCACCAGATACGCGCCCAACGCGGTGTCCGACGTCAGGCCGGCGAGATCCCAGCCGTGCGCCTTGAACGCCAGCATCGGGCCCTTCGCGTCATGCACGGCCTTCGTCCGCGCCGGATCCGCAAGCCACGCGGCGAGCGCCCCGTCGTCCGCCTCGTCAAGCGCCAACGGGTCGATGAAAGCCGCCGTGCCGTCCGCAGCCGCCAGCGCCAGCCCCGTGACCGTGCCCGTGCCCCGCCCCGACGTGCCCTCCACCGCCAAGCCCGTACGCCCGTCCCCCGACGCATGCTCGGCCAGCCACGCCGCCACCTCGCCGGTGCCCAGCACCGACGTCTCCAGCACGAAACCGTCCTCCACCACCAGGACGTCCGCGCCGTCCCCCGCGGCAGCCGCCGGGTCCACCGCGAAGATGCGGTCGCGGAAGTTCGCGGCACGGAACTCCAGCGTGTCCATCACCTGTTCCAGCGCCGGACGGTCGAACGCCTTCCGCGCCAAATCCGCCGGCGCGACATCCAGCGGGACGTCCCGCACCAGCTCCGTCAACTCACGGTTTCGCCGCACCGACTCAAGGTGATCGCGGAAATTCTGCCCCGCCTTGCCCTTGACCTCGTCGGCCCGCT
This sequence comes from Yinghuangia sp. YIM S10712, assembly GCF_051388935.1. Classification (NCBI taxonomy): domain Bacteria; kingdom Bacillati; phylum Actinomycetota; class Actinomycetes; order Kitasatosporales; family Streptomycetaceae; genus Yinghuangia; species Yinghuangia sp. YIM S10712. The sequence continues at coordinate 739,826 of NZ_JBPKBI010000002.1, read as the reverse complement.
CCACCAGCTCGTGGAACGACCCGAACTCGCGGATCCACTTCGCCGCCGTCTTCTCCCCGACCCCCGGAATGCCCGGCAGGTTATCCGACGGGTCACCGCGCAGCGCCGCGAAATCCGGATACTGCTGCGGCGTGAGCTGGTACTTCTCCTCCACCGCCTCCGGTGTGAACCGGTGCAGCTTGCTGACCCCCAGCATCGGATACAGCACCGTCACATCCGGCGACACCAACTGCAAGGCGTCACGGTCGCCGGTGAGGATCAAGACCTCGAAGCCCTCCTCCGCCGCCCGCGTCGTCACCGTCGCGATGACGTCGTCCGCCTCGAAGCCCTCGACCCGCATCGTCCGGATGCCCATCGCGTGCAGCACATCCACGATCAGCTCGACCTGGCCCCGGAACTCCTCCGGCGTCTCCGAGCGGTTCGCCTTGTACTCCGCGAACCGCTCCGTACGGAACGACTGCCGCGAGACGTCGAAAGCCACACCGACATGCGTCGGGGCCTCGTCACGCAGCACATTCGCCAGCATCGACGTGAAACCGAACACCGCCTGCGTCGGCTGCCCCGTCGCCGTCGACATCGTGGCCTCCTTGAGCGCGTAGAACGCGCGATACGCCAAGGAATGCCCGTCGAGCAACAACAAGCGCGGACGCGCGCCGGAGGTCATCGCGCCGGAAGGTACGGAAGGCTGGGGTGCGTCAGAGGAAGCCACACACAGATCCTAGGCTGGGACGCCGACACACCCGGCCACGTCTTTCCCACGCACCCTTCCCGCGCACCCTTTCCCGCGCACCCACGCGGCAGCCGCGGCGGAGCCGCCCCCGGCAGGCAAGCCCACACCCCAAGCGACGGAGGAACCACGCCGTGACGACCGTCCGCAAGTTCGAGTTCCCCCTGCCCGTCGACGAGCTCACCGGCATCTTCGGCGCCGACACCGCCCGCGCCACCCTCGGCGGCACCATGGGCATCGTCGTCCACGAGGCGACCGCCGACCGCGTCGTCGCCACCATGCCCGTCGACGGCAACACCCAGCCCTACGGCCTCCTCCACGGCGGCGCCTCCTGCGTCCTCGCCGAAACCCTCGGCTCGATCGGCTCCTCCATCCACGCAGGCCCGGACGCCGTCACCGTCGGCATCGAGATCAACGCCACCCACCACCGCTCGGCCACCAGCGGCCTCGTCACCGGAACCGCGACACCCGTACACCTCGGCCGTACCCTCGCGACCTGGGACATCGCCATCACCGACGAAGCCGGCAAACGCGTCTGCACCGCCCGGCTCACCTGCATGATCCGGCCGAACACAGTCAGCGGCTGACCAGTTCGTCGACCCTGCCGAGATAGGCGATCCGCCCGGCCGTCACCTGATACAGGTACACGTCCTCCCCCACGAAATCGCCCTTCTCGTCGAAGGCGAAAGTCCTCGTCAAGCCGCGGTACGTCGCCTTCCGCAGACTCCCGAGCACCGCCTCACGGGTCACCTCGGAACCCGCCGCATCGAGCTTCCCGATTTCCTCCACGACCATGTTCGCCACGTCGTACGCCTCCGCGGAATACGCCCCCGGGTCCATCTTGAACTTGGCCCGGTAATCCGCGCTGAACTCCTTCATCGACGGCTCGGCACCCGCGTCCGCGCACGGGCACGCGACAAACCAATTCTCCGCCGCGTCCCCCGCCGACTCCACGAACCTCGCATCTTTGGTGCCGTCACCCGCAATCACCGGTATCGCGACACCCGCCTCCTTCAACTCCCTCGCGAGCAGCGCGGCATCCCGGTAATAACCGGCATACACCAGCCCTTCCGCACCGGAATCCCTCACCCTGGCCGCCGCGGGTCCGTAATCCGGTGTCCCCTTCGGCACCGACTCGCTCACCACCTGCACCCCGGCCCTGCCCGACTCATGCCGCACGACATCCCCCAACCCCACGCCGTACTCGGTCCCGTCATCCACCACGAGGACCTTCCTCAGCCCCAACTCCCTCAAATACGACGCGATCCCCGAACCCTGCGCGACATCACCCGGCACCCCCCGCAACAACGACGCGAAACCATTCCCCGGATCCGTCAACCCCGGGCTCGTCGCCGACGGCGACACCGCCGCCAACTTCGCCGCCGCGTACAACTGCCCGGACGCCCTCGCCGTGTCCGAAAACGCCGGACCGATCACCGCCACGACGTCACCGTCGCCGATCAACCTCTGCGCGGCAGCCGGCGCCTGCGCCTCCGACCCGCCGTCATCCGACTTGACCAACCTCACCTGGAACGGAGCTTCCGGAGAACTGTTGAACTTCTCGACCGCCAGCTCGACACCGTTCGCCTCGTTGATTCCGAACTGCCCGTTGCCACCGGACAAGCCCGCCTGGAAACCAATCGTGTACGTCTTGGCGCCGCCACCTCCGCCGGAATCGCCCCCGGAACCACAACCGCCCAGAAAAAGCGCGGACAATCCCGCGACCAGCGCCAAATTCAGCACGTGCCTGTTCAGCACAGCCCACCCTTCGAAAACAAAACCCACCCGAACAAACAAAAACCGCCCGGACTCCGCAAAGCCAGGGCGGTCATCAAGGATCGACGCGCGAAAACGGAGACGGAAACCCGCTACTCCGCGACTTCACCCCCCGAAACCACAACCTCCGCGACCGCCCGCATCGACAGCCGACGGTCCATCGACGTCTTCTGGATCCACCGGAAAGCCTCCGGCTCGGACAACCCATACCGCTCCTGAAGCACCGACTTGGCCCGATCCACCAGCTTCCGGGTCTCCAGACGCTGCGTCAGATCGACGACCTCACGCTCCAACGCGGCAAGCTCGGTGAACCGCGACACCGCCATCTCGATGGCCGGCACCAAATCACCCTTCGTGAACGGCTTGACCAAATACGCCATCGCCCCCGCGTCCCGCGCACGCTCCACAAGCTCGCGCTGCGAGAACGCCGTCAGCATCAACACCGGGGCAAGCCGCGCCCCGGCGATCCGCTCCGCGGCCGAGATACCGTCGAGAACGGGCATTTTGACATCGAGGATCACCAGACTCGGCCGCAACTCCTCGACCAAACGCACGGCGGCCTCCCCGTCCCCGGCCTCCCCGACGACGCGGTAACCCTCCTCCTCCAGCATCTCCTTGAGATCCAGCCGGATCAGCGCCTCATCCTCGGCGATGACCACGCGGATACCGGAGTCGCCGGCGGACTGCTCCGGCGGCTTGGCGGCTGACGTCACGGCTCTCCTAGGTTCGGGCGATACCTGCAGGCAGAAGGGTACCGAGAGGCGGTATCGTAGAGCGCGCTGAGGGCGACCGACGCACACAATAAAGGGCAAAACGGACATTATTCCCAAGTCCCGATATATAGGCCGGAATGGCGAAATCAGGCAAACGCGGTGGTCTCAAACACCACTGCCCGAAAGGGCTTGCGGGTTCGAGTCCCGCTTCCGGCACCGCCACACGATCAGTGAAAACTTGAGCACGAACACTCATTCGAGTGTTTTGTGCTTGGTTTTTCTTTCGCGTGATCCGCAGGGGCGTCAGAGTCGGTCACATGTTCGCTCCTCATCCACCAGAAGTCCGTTACCGTGCCATCGCCATGCTGCGCGCCGGGCAACGCAATTCGGAAGTCGCAAGCGCACTGGGTATCCCGGCAGGCACAATCGCACACTGGCGCCACAACGATCGCGCACGCCGTAATGAACTGCCGGGACGCCGACAGGCTCAATGCTTCCGGTGTCTACAGCTCGATGTCGACCAAGTGGCATATGCCTACTTGCTCGGGCTCTACCTCGGGGACGGCCACATCGCCCACCACCGCAGATGCTGCAGCCTGTCCATCTACTGCGACAACAAATGGCCTGGCCTCATCCTTGCAGCACAAACGGCGATCGATCGGGTCCTGCCGGGCTCAACGTCGAACCTGGTCCCGCAGCCTGGTTGTACCGAGGTCAAGCGGTACTCGCAGCACTGGCCCTGCCTCTTCCCTCAGCATGGAAAAGGCATGAAGCATCTGCGAATCGTGCAACTTGCTTCCTGGCAGCGCGAGATGGTCGAGGCTCACCCTTGGCCGTTCATCCGTGGCCTCATCCACTCCGACGGCTGCCGCATCACCAACTGGACTGTCAGGACCGTCGCAGGGCAGCCCAAGCGCTACGAATACCCGCGCTACATGTTCAGCAACGAGTCCACCGACATCAAAGGCCTGTTCACCTGGGCCCTCGACATGGTCGGCGTCGCGTGGAAGGTGGCCAACCGCAAGAACATCTCCGTCGCCCGCAAGGAGGCCGTCGCCTTGATGGATCTCCACGTCGGGCGTAAGCGGCTACCGCCTACCGGCCGACCATTTCTCCTATGTGGTGCACACGGATCATGTTGGTCGAGCCGGGGACTCCCGGGGGCGAGCCGGCGGTGATGATGACGACGTCGCCGGGCTTGCAGCGGCCGATGTTGAGGAGTGCGGCGTCGACTTGCTGCACCATCTCGTCGGTGTGCTCGCACAGTTCGCCGAGGAAGGTCTCGACGCCCCAGGTCAACGAGAGTTGGCTGCGGACCGACTGCTCGGGGGTGAAGGCGAGCGTCGGGATCATCGGGCGGTAGCGGGACAGGCGGCGGGCGGTGTCGCCGCTCTGGGTGAAGGCGACGAGATACTTGGCGCCGAGGCGTTCGCCGATCTCGGCGGCTGCGGCGGCGATGACGCCGCCTTGCGTGCGCGGGTCCGGGAGGGAGCGCAACTCCTCCTGGAGGGCCGAGGATTCCTCGGCGGCGGTGATGATGCGGGCCATCGTCTTGACGGTCTCGATGGGGTACTTCCCGACCGAGGTCTCGCCGGAGAGCATCACGGCGTCGGTGCCGTCGAGGACCGCGTTGGCGACGTCGGAGGCCTCGGCGCGGGTGGGGCGCGAGGCGTTGATCATCGAGTCGAGCATCTGGGTGGCGACGATGACCGGCTTGGCGTTGGCCCGGGCGAGGGTGATGCAGCGCTTTTGGACGAGGGGGACTTGTTCGAGGGGCATTTCGACGCCGAGGTCGCCGCGGGCGACCATGATGCCGTCGAAGGCCTCGACGATTTCCTCCAGGTTGGCGACCGCCTGGGGCTTCTCGATCTTGGCGATGACCGGGACGCGGTAGCCGACTTCGTCCATGATGCGGTGGACGTCGGCGGCGTCCTGGGCGCTGCGGACGAACGAGAGGGCGACCATGTCGCAGCGCATGCGCAGGGCCCAGCGGAGGTCTTCGATGTCCTTGTCGGACAAGGCGGGGACGCTGACGGCGACGCCGGGCAGGTTGAGGCCCTTGTGGTCGGAGACCATGCCGCCTTCGATGACCATGGTGTGGACGCGGGGGCCTTCGACGTCGGTGACTTCGAGGGTGACGCGGCCGTCGTCGACGAGGATGCGCTCGCCTTTGCCGACATCGCCCTGGAGTCCCTTGTAGGTGGTGGAGACTTCGTGGCGGTCGCCGGGGACTTCTTCGGTGGTGATGGTGAATTCGTCGCCGCGTTCGAGGAGGACGGGGCCTTCCGCGAAGTTGCCGAGGCGGATCTTGGGACCTTGGAGGTCCATGAGGATGCCGACGCTGCGGCCGGATTCGTCAGATGCCTTGCGGACGCGGTGATAGCGCTCTTCGTGCTCGGCGTATGTGCCGTGGCTGAGGTTGAAGCGGGCTACGTCCATGCCTGCGTCCACGAGCGTGCGGATTTGCTCGTAGCTGTTGGTGGCTGGGCCCAGAGTGCAGACAATTTTGGCTCGACGCATGTGGTCAACCCTAGTTCCTACCGGAAGGTAACGGGTGGGGCGGCGTCCGGTTTGCCGCTTTGGGTCGATCGACGTCTTGTCGACCGAGCGGGGACACCGAACGTGCGGGGCCCCCGCACCGTATGTAACGACGCGGGGGCCCTGGATGGTTCTGTCCGACGCGGAACGTTCGGGCGAATCCGGGGTGAACCCGGTGTGCGTGTCAGACGAGGAGTTGGCGGTCGGTGGGCTTGATGGGGCGCGGCAGGTTGGTGCTGCCGGTGAGCCATTGGTCGACTTCGGCGGCGCAGGAGCGGCCTTCGGCGATGGCCCAGACGATGAGCGACTGGCCGCGTCCGGCGTCGCCGGCGACGTAGACGCCGTCGACGTTGGTGGCGTAGGCGCCGTTGCGGGCGATGTTGCCGCGGTCGTCCGTGTCGAGGCCGAGTTGTTCGATGAGGCCGTTGGAACGGTCGGTGCCGGTGAAGCCCATGGCGAGGAACACGTAGTCGGCGGGGATTTCGCGTTCGGTGCCTTCGACGGGTTGGAACCGGCCGTCGACCATGGTGACCTCGACGAGCCTGAGGGCCTTGACCCGGCCGTCCTCGCCGCCGATGAACTCCTGGGTGTTGACGGAGTAGACGCGTTCGCCGCCTTCTTCGTGGGCGCTGGCGACGCGGTAGATCATCGGGAAGGTCGGCCAGGGCTGAGAGGCGGGGCGCTCGTCGGACGGCCGCGGCATGATCTCCAACTGCGTGACCGAGGCGGCGCCTTGGCGGTGTGCGGTGCCGAGGCAGTCCGCGCCGGTGTCGCCGCCGCCGATGATGACGACGTGCTTGCCGGCGACGTCGATCGGGGAGGTGACGAGGTCGCCTTCCTGGACCTTGTTGGCGTACGGGAGGTACTCCATGGCCTGGTGGATGCCGCCGAGTTCGCGGCCGGGCACCGGGAGTTCGCGCCATGCGGTGGCGCCGGCGGCGATGATGACGGCGTCGTAGCGGCGGCGCAGCTTGGCGGCGTCGACGTCGGTGCCGATCTGCATGCCGGTGTAGAACTTGGTGCCTTCCGCGCGCATCTGCTCGATGCGGCGGTTGATGTGGCGCTTCTCCATCTTGAACTCGGGGATGCCGTAGCGGAGGAGGCCTCCGATGCGGTCGGCGCGTTCGTAGACGGCGACGGTGTGGCCGGCGCGGGTGAGTTGCTGTGCGGCGGCGAGGCCGGCGGGGCCGGAGCCGATGACGGCGACGGTCTTGCCGGTCAGGCGCTCGGGGGGCTGGGGTGCGACGTTGCCGTCGTCCCAGGCCCGGTCGATGATCGACACCTCGACGTTCTTGATGGTGACGGCGGGCTGGTTGATGCCGAGCACGCACGCCGATTCACACGGGGCCGGGCAGAGGCGTCCGGTGAATTCGGGGAAGTTGTTGGTGGCGTGGAGGCGTTCGGCGGCGCCCTGCCAGTCTTCGCGCCACACGAGGTCGTTCCACTCGGGGATGAGGTTTCCGAGCGGGCAGCCGTTGTGGCAGAAGGGGATGCCGCAGTCCATGCAGCGCCCGGCCTGCTTGGTGATGATGGGCAGCAGGGTGCGCTCTTCGTACACCTCTTTCCAGTCGCGGATGCGCACGTCGACGGGGCGGCGCTTGCCGTGCTGCTGGGGTGTGGTGAGGAAGCCCTTCGGGTCAGCCATGTGCCGCCTCCATCATCTTCTGGACGGTCTCGGACTCGGTGAGTCCGGCCTGCTCGGCGGCGTCCTTGGCGGCGAGCACTGCTTTGTAGTCCCTCGGCATGATCTTGCCGAAGCGCCGGGACGCTGTGTCCCAGTCGGCGAGGAGTTGTTCGGCGACGGTGGAGCCGGTCTCCTCGTGGTGGCGCCGCACAACGTCGTGCAGCTCCGCGAGGTCGGTGGCGCTGGGTTCCTCGATGTCGGCGAGTTCGGTGTTGACGCTGTCCCGGTCGATGTCGAGGAGGTAGGCGACGCCGCCCGACATGCCGGCGGCGAAGTTGCGTCCGGTGGGGCCGAGGACGACGGCGCGTCCGCCGGTCATGTATTCGCAGCCGTGGTCGCCGACGCCTTCGGCGACGACGGTGGCGCCGGAGTTGCGGACGCAGAAGCGTTCGCCGACGCGGCCTCGGATCAGTATTTCGCCGCCGGTGGCGCCGTAGGCGATGGTGTTGCCGGCGATGACGTTGTCCTCGGCGGCGAAGGTCGCCTCGCGGGCGGGGCGGACGATGATGCGTCCGCCGGAGAGGCCCTTGCCGACGTAGTCGTTGCCGTCGCCTTCGAGGCGCAGCGTGACGCCGCGGGGGACGAAGGCGCCGAAGGACTGTCCGGCGGATCCGGTGAGCGTGATGTCGATGGTGTCGTCGGGGAGTCCGGCGCCGCGGTACCGCTTGGTGACCTCGTGGCCGAGCATCGTGCCGACGGTGCGGTTGATGTTCTGCACCGGCAGTTGGATGCGGACGGGTTCGGCCTTCTCCAGGGCGTCGGCGGCCAGTTCGATGAGCTGGTTGTCGAGTGCCTTGGTGAGGCCGTGGTCCTGGACGGTGGTGCAGACGCGGGCGGCGCCTTCGGGGAGTTCGGGCACGTGGAAGAGCGGCGCGAGGTCGAGGCCCGCGGCCTTCCAGTGGTCGACGGCGGCGGTCGTGTCGAGGAGTTCGGCGTGGCCGATGGCCTCGTCGAGGCTGCGGAAGCCCAGGGCGGCGAGGTGTTCGCGGACCTCTTCGGCGATGAACTCGAAGAAGTTGACGACGTATTCGGCCTTGCCGGTGAACCGGGAGCGGAGCTCGGGGTTCTGGGTGGCGACGCCGACCGGGCAGGTGTCGAGGTGGCAGACGCGCATCATGACGCAGCCGGACACGACGAGGGGTGCGGTGGCGAAGCCGTATTCCTCGGCGCCGAGGAGCGCGGCGATGATGACGTCGCGGCCGGTCTTGAGCTGGCCGTCGGTCTGCACGACGATGCGGTCGCGCAGGCCGTTGAGCAGCAGGGTCTGCTGGGTTTCGGCGAGGCCGAGCTCCCAGGGCCCGCCGGCGTGCTTGAGCGAGGTCAGCGGGGAGGCACCGGTGCCGCCGTCGTGGCCGGAGATGAGCACGACGTCGGCGTGCGCCTTGCTGACGCCGGCCGCGACGGTGCCGACGCCGACTTCGGCGACGAGCTTGACGTGGATGCGCGCGGCGGGGTTGGCGTTCTTGAGGTCGTGGATGAGCTGCGCGAGGTCTTCGATGGAGTAGATGTCGTGGTGCGGGGGCGGCGAGATGAGGCCGACGCCGGGGGTCGAGTGCCGGGTCTTGGCGACCCAGGGGTAGACCTTGTGGCCGGGGAGCTGGCCGCCTTCGCCGGGCTTGGCGCCCTGGGCCATCTTGATCTGGATGTCGTCGGCGTTGACGAGGTATTCGGAGGTGACGCCGAAGCGGCCGGACGCGACCTGCTTGATCGACGAGCGGCGGGCGGGGTCGTACAGGCGCTCGGGGTCTTCGCCGCCTTCGCCGGTGTTGGACTTGCCGCCGAGGCGGTTCATCGCGATGGCGAGGGTTTCGTGCGCCTCCATGGAGATGGAGCCGTACGACATGGCGCCGGTGGAGAAGCGCTTGACGATGGCGCTGACGGGCTCGACCTCGTCGATGGGGACGGGGGTGCGCCCGGTGTCGTTGAACTTGAACAGGCCGCGCAGGGTCATCAGGCGCTCGGACTGCTCGTCGACGCGCGCGGTGTACTTCTTGAAGATGTCGTACCGGCGCTCGCGCGTGGAGTGCTGGAGCCGGAAGACGGTCTCGGGGTCGAACAGGTGGGGTTCGCCTTCGCGGCGCCACTGGTATTCGCCGCCGATTTCAAGCCGGCGGTGCGAGGGGGCGATGCCGCTGGGCGGGTAGGCCTTGGCGTGGCGTTCGGCGACCTCGCGGGCGATGACGTCGAGGTCGATGCCGCCGAGCTTGCTGGTCGTGCCGGTGAAGTATTCGGCGACGACGCTGTCGGCGAGGCCGACGGCTTCGAAGACCTGGGCGCCCCGGTAGGAGGAGACCGTGGAGATGCCCATCTTGGACATGACCTTCAGGACGCCCTTGCCGAGCGCCTTGATGAGGTTCTTGATGGCCTTGTCGGGGTCGAGGTTCTGCAGGAAGACGCCTTCGCGGACGAGGTCCTCGACGGATTCCATGGCCAGGTACGGGTTGACCGCGGCGGCGCCGTAGCCGATGAGCAGCGCGACGTGGTGGACCTCGCGCACGTCGCCGGCCTCGATGATGAGGCCGACCTGGGTGCGGGTCTTGGTCCGGATGAGGTGGTGGTGGACCGCGCTGGTGAGCAGCAGCGAGGGGATCGGCGCGTGCTCGGCGTCGGAGTGCCGGTCGGACAGCACGATGATGCGCGCGCCGTTCGCTATGGCGGTGGTCGCCTCGGTGCGGATCTCCTCGATGCGGCGGCGCAGGCCTTCGCCGCCGCCGTCGACGGGGTAGAGCCCGGAGATGGTGGCGGCCTTGAGGCCGGGCATGTCGCCGTCGGCGTTGATGTGGATGAGCTTGGCGAGCTCGTCGTTGTCCAGCACCGGGAAGGGCAGGACCACGTTGCGGCACGCGGCCGGGGTGGGGTCGAGCAGGTTGGTCTGGGGGCCGACGAAGGTGCCGAGCGAGGTGACGAGTTCTTCGCGGATGGCGTCCAGCGGCGGGTTGGTGACCTGCGCGAAGAGCTGCACGAAGTAGTCGAAGAGCAGGCGCGGCTTGTCGGAGAGCGCGGCGATGGGGCTGTCGGTGCCCATGGAGCCGAGCGGTTCGCCGCCGGTGCGGGCCATCGGGGCGAGGATGACGCGGAGTTCTTCCTCGGTGTAGCCGAAGGTCTGCTGGCGGCGGGTGACGGAGGCGTGCGTGTGGACGACGTGCTCGCGCTCGGGCAGTTCCTCGAGGTTGACGAGCCCGGCGTGCAGCCACTCGCTGTACGGGTGTTCGGCGGCGAGGGCGGACTTGATCTCGTCGTCCTCGACGATGCGGTGGTCCTCGGTGTCGACGAGGAACATGCGTCCGGGCTGGAGGCGGCCCTTGCGGACGATCTTGGCCGGGTCGATGTCGAGGACGCCGACCTCGGAGGACAGGACGACGAGGCCGTCGTCGGTGACCCAGTAGCGCGAGGGCCGCAGGCCGTTGCGGTCGAGGACGGCGCCGATGCGGGTGCCGTCGGTGAAGGTGACGCACGCGGGTCCGTCCCAGGGCTCCATGACGGTGCCGTGGTAGCGGTAGAAGTCGCGGCGTGCGGGGTCCATGGAGGTGTGGTTCTCCCACGCCTCCGGGATCATCATGAGGACCGCGTGGGGCAGGCTGCGTCCGCCGAGGTGGAGGAGTTCGAGGACCTCGTCGAAGGAGGCGGAGTCGGAGGCTCCGGGGGTGCAGATGGGGTACAGCCGGGACAGGTCGCCGGGGATGAGGTCCGTCGCGAGCATCGATTCGCGGGCGGCCATCCAGTTGCGGTTGCCCATGACCGTGTTGATCTCGCCGTTGTGGGCGATGAAGCGGTACGGGTGGGCGAGCGGCCACGCCGGGAACGTGTTCGTGGAGAACCGCGAGTGGACCAGGCCGATCGCGGACGTGAAGCGCCGGTCGGACAGGTCGGGGAAGAACGGCTCGAGCTGCCCGGTGGTCAGCATGCCCTTGTAGACGAGCGTGCGCGCGGACAGCGAGGCGAAGTAGACGTCGACCTCGCGCTCGGCGCGCTTGCGCAGGCAGAAGGCGAGGCGGTCGAGGGCGACTCCCTCGCGCTCCCCGGTGGCGTCGGCGACGAAGATCTGGGCGAACCGCGGCATGGTGGCGCGGGCGGTGGCGCCGACCAGCTCGGGGGTGGTCGGGACGTCGCGCCAGCCGAGGACCTTGAGGCCTTCCTCGGCGGCGATGCGCTCGATGGACGACTTGGCGCGTCCGGCGTGGACGTCGTCGTCGGGCAGGAACGCCATGCCGGCGGCGTAGGTGCCGGCCGGGGTCAGGGCGATGTCGGTCGCGGCGCGGAAGAACTCGTCCGGGATCTGGGTGAGGATGCCCGCACCGTCGCCGGTGTCCGGTTCGGCGCCGGTGGCGCCGCGGTGCTCCATGTTGCGCAGCACCGTGAGGGCCTGCTGGACGATGTCGTGGCTGGGCTCACCGGTGAGCGTGGCGACGAAACCGACACCGCAGGCGTCGTGCTCCATGCGGGGGTCGTAGAGGCCTTGGGCTGCAGGGACTGCCGAGAACAGAGGGCTCTGGCGGGGGGTGGATGCAGCAGGAGGCATGGGCGCTCCCGTCGTCGTCGTGGCGTTTGGTGCGCAACAGGGACGACGTTGGCCCTCTGCGATTTCGTGCAGGTTACACGATCAGTTGTGGCATCCGGAACACAAGACACCGTTGTCTCGTCATCCGGACACCTCGGGGTAAATCGGGGCTCGGTGTCCGGTTTCCGCGTATCACCACCGCCGCCGCGCCCATGGCTCATTCCCAGGCGCCCGTTCACCGAAACGGCCGATCCGGGCGTACCGGAGACGGCCGTGACGTGTACGGACGCGGTCGGTGACCGTGGTGTTTCGTGGATCTCACTCGGGCGTGGACGGTTGCGATGGGTGCGGGTCAGCCGATGCCTTGGCCGATGGCCATGCCGAGCAGGTACGTCAGCCCCCCGGCGACGGTGCCGAGGAGGAGTTGGCGCAGGCCCCCGAACCACCACGGGCGCGCGGTGACGTGCGACACGGCGGCCCCCGCGGCGAACAGGCCGACCAGCGTGAGGATGACGGCGGGCCACAGCGCGGTCGCGCCGAGCAGGTAGGGCATCAGCGGCAGTATCGCCCCGACCGCGAAGGCCGCGAACGAGGACCCGGCCGCGAGCCAGGGGGACGGCAGGTCGTGGGGGTCGACGCCCAGTTCCTCCCGGGCGTGGATCTCCAGGGCTTGGTCGGGGTCGCGGGAGAGCTGCGCGGCGACCTGGTGGGCGAGGTTCTCGTCGAGTCCGCGGGCGATGTACAGCTCGGCGAGCTCGCGTCTTTCGGCTTCGGGGGCGCGGACGAGTTCGCGTCGTTCGACTTCGACTTCGGCCTTCGCGAGTTCGCCTTGCGACGCGACCGAGGTGTACTCCCCCGCGGCCATGGAAAACGCGCCGCCGGCCAGGCCGGCGAGGCCGGTGATCGCGATGGTCGACGCGGACGCGTTGCTGCCGGCGACGCCGGCGATCAGCGCGGAGTTGGAGACGAGCCCGTCCATGGCGCCGAACACCGCCGGGCGCAGCCAGCCTCCGGCGATGTCGCGGTGGGTGTGGTCGATCTCGGGTTCGCTGCTCTTGGCGGCGGCGGTGCTGTGCGATCCGCGCGTTTTCGGGGAGGCCTTAGCCGCTGCCGCGGTGTCGCCTGTCCCGGCGGTGCTCACGTCGGATCCTCCTTCGCCGGACGCCTGGTTCTTGTTCGGTGCCGCTTCGGTGTCCTTTCGACGCTAGCGCGCGGCGCGATGCCTCACCAGCAAGGCAAGGCTGCCCGAACTGGGACCGAACATGCAGGTCACAGGGCTGGGCAGCGGGTCTCAGGAACGAGTGGAACCACCGGTGGAACGCTCCTTGGCGGGCTCTTCTTCCCGCTCGTCCGACTCTTTCCGTTCTTGGCGTTCTTGGCGTTCCTCGCGGGCGGAGTCAGCCTCGGGGGTTTCCGCCGTGGCGTCGCCGGGCCGCTCCTCGGCGGCATCGCGGCCGTGGCCGGAGTCGTCCGCCTCGCCGTCGGCGTCGTCGTCGCGGCCGGCGCCTTCGCTTTCCTCTTCGAAGGGCCGGGTGCCCTTGAGCTCCGCCGGGTCCTCGCGTCCGGGGTGTTTGCGAGTGGAGACGTAGATGTACGCGACGGCGCCGGCGAAGACGAGGATCGACGTCCAGTTGTTGAGGCGCATGCCGAGGATGTGCTCAGCCTCGTCGATGCGGAGGTATTCGACCCAGAACCGGCCGACGGTGTAGGCGGCGACGTAGAGCGCGAAGGCACGGCCGTGGCCGAGCTTGAAGCGGCGGTCCGCCCAGAGCACCAGCACGGCGACGCCGACGCACCACAGCGATTCGTACAGGAACGTCGGGTGGTAGGTGCCGGCGACGCCGTCCGGGCTGTTCTCCGCGTTGATCTTGACGGCCCAGGGCACGTCGGTGGCCTTGCCGTAGAGCTCTTGGTTGAACCAGTTGCCCCAGCGTCCGATCGCCTGGGCGAGGACGATGCCGGGGGCGAGGGCGTCGGCCATCGCGGGCAGGGGGATGCCGCGCCGGCGGCACGCGATCCACGTGCCGACGCCGCCGAGGAGGATCGCCCCCCAGATCCCGAGCCCGCCCTTCCAGACGGCGAACGCCTGCATGGGGTCGCCGTCTTCGCCGAAGTACGGCCCGGGTGTGGTGATCACGTGGTACAGACGGCCGCCGACCATGCCGAACGGCACGGCCCACACGGCGATGTCCATCACCGTGCCGGGGCGTCCCCCTCGGGCGATCCAGCGGCGTTCTCCCAGCCAGATGGCCACGATGACGCCGATGATGATGCAGAGCGCGTATCCGCGCAGCGGCAGCGGCCCGAGGTTCACGACTCCGCGTGAAGGGCTGGGAATGTATGCGAGGTCCATGGCAGGAACGACGCTACCTTGCCGTCCGCGCCGGTGGGGAGCCGCTCCGGGTCGGATCGTGCGACGGGGCCCGTTTTCGCGCTGCGGCCCCGCCCGGCAGGAAGGCGTGGTGCCGCGCGAGGTGCGGCCGACGTGCGAAGGGCGACTCGTCGGCCCCGCCTGCCGCATCGGGCAGCCGCCGAACGGAGGCGGGGCGGAAGCGGGCGGACGCACCGGCCCTCTTCCGCCCCGGACCCGTCGGCCTCGGTCGCTGCGTCAGGGCGTCGCGGCGATCATCTGCTCGATCTGGGCGCGGAAGGCTGCCGGGCTCATGACCTGGTTGCCTTCGGTGTACTTCAGCTTCTGGTTGTTCATGGCGAGGGTCGGGGTGCCGGTGACCTCGGAGTCGCCGACCTTCGCGTTGTTGAAGTCCTCCTGGGACGCCTTCACCCACGGTGCGTAGGACAGGTCGTTGACGCACTGGTCGAAGGCGGGGCTGCGCAGGCCTTCGACCTGGTCGGCGAGTTCGAGGAGGTAGGACTTGTCGCCGAACCTGTCGCTGCTCTCGTCGGGCTGGTTGGCGTAGAGCACGTCGTGGTACGCCTTGAACTTCCCGACGTCCTGGGCGCACGCGGCGGCGTTGGCGGCGTACTTTGAGCCGTTGCCGCCGAGGTTGCGGTCGAGGAACGAGGCAATGTGGAAGTCCAGCCGGATCTGTCCGGCGTCGGCCATCTGCTGCATCGTGGGGCCGAGCGTTTCTTCGACCTGGTGGCAGATCGGGCAGCGGAAGTCCTCGTAGATCGTCAGGACCGGCGCGTTGGGGTTGGTGCCGACGGGGATCACATTGCTGGTGGTGCCGGCCGGGAGCTTGAGGGGCTGGTCGGCCACCGTGGCCCAACTGGACTCGTTCTTCTCGGATTCCGAGGTGCCGACGAGGATGCCGACGGTGGCGGCGACGGCGAGGACCGCGACGACCGAGCCTCCGATGATCAGCGCGCGCTTGCGTTTCTCCGCCGCCTTCTGGCGGGCTCGTTCCGCCTGCATGCGCTCGCGGGCGGTGCGCTTCGCGTCGTCGTTCTTCTTGCTCATGTCCTCAGGTCACCGTCTATCTGTCGGTCGGATTGCTTCGGTGGAGGGGAATCGTGTGAGGTCAGGGCGGTGCGATGTCGGGTGGAAGCCTGAAATGTCGGGCGGATGAAGGGCCGGGAGGGCCGTCGGTCAGTTTGTCGGCCGGGGGACCGGCCGAGTTCCCGGCGTTTTCCGCTCGACACCGCGCCGGGCGCCGCGGGCCGTGACCCGTCAGTCGTCGTCCGGCTCGTCGTCCGCGCCGTCGTCCTCGGGCAGGTCGTCGATGGCGAGCCAGGCGTCGGCGGACAGGTGGGTGCGGGGCAGGAAGAGCAGCCACACGGCCGGGACCATGAAGGCCAGGTCGCGCAGGATCTCCTGGAGGTACTTGGTCTGGTCGGGGGCGATCGGTCCGCCGCCGCCGAAGCAGCCGCAGTCGATCGCCAGGCCCCGCGCCCACGCCTGGGCGATACCGGCGATGAAGACGACCAGGAGCAGGGCGGAGATCCCCGCGACGATGCGGGTGCCGAGGCCGATGACGAGGAGCGCGGCGAGGCCGAGTTCGAGGTACGGCAGGGCGTAGCCGATGGGCTCGACGAGGCTCTCGGGGAGCACATCGAACGCGCGTACGGCCTGTGCGGCCTGTGCGGGATTGGTGGCCTTCTCCCAGCCTGCCCACGCCCAGACGACGGCGAGTGCCAGGCGGGCGGCGACACCGATCCACGGCAGCGCGCGGCGGACGGAGGTGCGGCCGCCGGATCCTCCTCGGCGGGAGGTCTCGGCGACGAGCGTGGCGTTCATCGCGGCCTCCCGTGCGGGGAGTGCGGCGCCGGAGTCGTGCCGTGCGAGTCCATATGCGGTTGACCTCCAAACGGAACCGGACGGGACGTGTCGGGGCTGGCCCCCTTGCTTAACCGTTTGGGAGGGCACGAGGTTCCTGCATCCGGCGTAACTCGTTGAAGTCAAACGGCGACGGGCGGTCGCTTCCGCGAGGAAGCAACCGCCCGCCATGATGCCATCTAAACCTGTTTGTCCAAATTTCTCGGTGGTCAGCGTCCGGCACGCACTCCTTCGGCGAGGGCCGCGGCGAGGGTCCGGACGGCGTCGATGCCGGCTTGTTCGGTTTCGGCGTCCAGGAGGGCCCGGACGAAGGCCGAGCCGACGATGACGCCGTCGGCGTAGGCCGCGATCTCGGCGGCCTGGGCGGGGGTGGAGACGCCGAGGCCGACGCAGATCGGCAGGTCGGTGGCCTTGCGGGTGCGTGCGACGAGTTCGGCGGCGCGTTCTCCGACGGTGGCGCGGGTGCCGGTGATGCCCATCGTGGAGGCGGCGTAGACGAAGCCGCCGCAGGCGTCGGTGGTGAGCCTGAGCCGCGCGTCGGTGGACGAGGGGGCGACGAGGAAGACCCGGTCGAGGCCGTGTTTGTCGGTGGCGGCGATCCAGTCGGCGGCTTCGTCGGGGATGAGGTCGGGGGTGATGACCCCGGCTCCGCCTGCCGCGGCGAGTTCCTCGGCGAAGCGGTCGACGCCGTACCGCTCGATGGGGTTCCAGTACGACATCACCAGTGCGGCGGCTCCGGTCTCGGCGACCGCGCGGGCGTTGGCGATGACGTCGTGGGTGTTGGTGCCGCGGGCGAGCGCGTGTTCGACGGCGCGTTGGATCACGGGGCCGTCCATCTGCGGGTCGCTGTACGGCAGTCCGATCTCGATGACGTCGCATCCGCCCTCGACCATCGCGCGGGCGGCGGCGGCCGAGCCGTCGGCGGACGGGTAGCCCGCGGGGAGGTAGCCGATGAGGGCGGCGCGGTTCTCCGCGCGGGCGGCGGCGAGGACTTCCGAAAGACGGGTCACTGCTGGTCCTCCTCGCGGACGTCGGCGTCGAACAGGTCGAAGTAGCGGGCGGCGGTGTGCATGTCCTTGTCGCCGCGCCCGGAGAGGCTGACCAGGATGGTGGCGTCGGGGCCTAGTTCCCTGCCGATTTCGAGGGTGCCTGCGAGGGCGTGGGCCGATTCGATGGCCGGGATGATGCCCTCGGTGCGGCACAGCAGCCGGAAGGCCTGCATGGCCGCGTCGTCGTTGACCGGGCGGTACTGCGCGCGACCGGTGTCGTGCAGCCACGCGTGTTCGGGGCCGACGGCGGGGTAGTCGAGGCCGGCGGAGATGGAGTGGCTTTCCCGGGTCTGGCCGTACTCGTCCTGGAGGAGGTACGTGCGGGCGCCGTGCAGGACGCCGACCGCGCCGCCGGTGATCGACGCCGCGTGCCGTCCGGTCTCGATGCCGTCGCCTCCGGCTTCGAAGCCGTAGAGCCTCACGCCCTCGTCGGGGATGAAGGCGTGGAAGATGCCGATGGCGTTGGACCCGCCGCCGACGCACGCCGTGACGGCGTCGGGGAGCCGGCCGGTGAGGTCGAGGACCTGCTGCCGTGCCTCGACGCCGACAATGCGTGCGAAGTCGCGGACCATCGCGGGGAAGGGGTGCGCGCCGGCGGCGGTGCCCAGCAGGTAGTGCGTGTTGTCGACGTTGGTGACCCAGTCGCGGAGCGCTTCGTTGATGGCGTCCTTGAGGGTGCGCGAGCCGATGGTGACGGGCACGACCTCGGCGCCGAGTACGCGCATGCGGGCGACGTTGAGGGCTTGCCGCTGCGTGTCGGCCTCACCCATGTAGACCACGCATTCGAGACCGAGCAGCGCGCACGCGGTGGCGGTGGCGACGCCGTGTTGGCCGGCGCCGGTTTCGGCGATGACGCGGGTCTTGCCCATGCGCTTGGTGAGCAGCGCCTGGCCGAGCACGTTGTTGATCTTGTGCGAGCCGGTGTGGTTGAGGTCTTCGCGCTTGAGGAGCACGCGGGCGCCGCCTGCGTGTTCGGCGAACCGGGGGGCCTCGGTGATGATGCTGGGGCGGCCCGCGTAGTGCGTGAGAAGGCCGGTGAATTCGGCTTGGAACGCGGGGTCGGTCTTGGCCTTCTCGTACGCCGCGGTCAGTTCGTCGAGGGCGGCGATGAGCGCTTCGGGCAGGAACCGGCCGCCGAAGACGCCGAAGTGGCCGGACGGGTCCGGCTGGGATGCGGGATTTGCCTCACTGGACATGGCGATGTCGATCCTCTGGGTGCCTTGGGGCGAAGTTGTCGGGATGCCGGACGGACTGCGGCGGCCGGGACGGGCAGCCTCCGAACGGCACGCTGTCGCCGGTGCGTCGGCACCGCAACGGCCCCGCGGCCGACTCTGCGGTCGGACTGCGGGCGGCGTTGCGGGCGACACCGCACCGGGACGGCCACGGCTGACGGAGTGTCAGCGGTGGCGCCATCGCCTCCCGGGGACCTGGCCGGGTTCGCAGCCGATGACGAAGCGGACCCGGCGGCCGAGCACCCTGCGGGCGGGCGCGCGGCAGCCGCGCGGTTTGGCACCGCGGGCGAAACGCCCTGTCAGGTCACGGCAGTTCATGTCGTCGAATCCCGGTCGCCGCTCGCTGCGCCTCAGCCGCGGCCGTGGCGCAGCGCGGGGTGCGCGCCGGCGGCGACGAGGTCGGCGACACTGCTGCGCGGGTCGCGGCCGGTGACGAGGGATTCGCCGACGAGCACCGCGTCGGCGCCGGAGTTGGCGTACGCGATGAGGTCGTGCGGGCCGCGCACACCGGACTCGGCGATGCGGACCACGGTGTCGGGGATCATCGGGGCGATGCGGGCGAAGTTGGAGCGGTCGACCTCAAGGGTTTTGAGGTTGCGCGCGTTGACGCCGATGATCTGCGCGCCGGCGTCCAGCGCGCGTTCGGTCTCCTCTTCGTCGTGGACCTCGACGAGCGGCGCGAGGCCGATCGACTTGGCACGCTCGATGAGGGACACGAGGGCGTTCTGGTCGAGTGCGGCGACGATGAGGAGGGCGAGGTCGGCGCCGTGTGCGCGCGCTTCCCACAGTTGGTAGCTGGTGACGATGAAGTCCTTGCGCAGGACGGGGATGTCGACGCGTGCGCGGACGGCGTCGAGGTCGTCGAGCGAGCCTCCGAAGCGGCGCTGCTCGGTCAGCACGGAGATGACCGCGGCGCCGCCCGCCTCGTAGTCGGCGGCGAGGCCGGCGGGGTCGGCGATCGCGGCGAGCGCGCCTTTGGAGGGGCTGGACCGCTTCACCTCGGCGATGACGGCGACACCGCCGGAACGCAGGGCACCGAGGGCGTCCTTCGCCGGGGGCGCGGCGGCGGCCATGTCCTTGATTTCATCAAGTGACACCCGGGCCTGTCGCTCGGCGAGGTCGGCGCTCACACCGTCGATGATCTCGTCGAGCACACTCACGCTTTGCTTCCCCTCGTCACAGGTGACGGACTGGAGTGGTCCGACCGGGTCGCCCGGACCGGGTGTCCGGGCAGCGCCCGCGTTGTCCGATGGTTCCGGCCCTTCGATGGTATCGGCCCGCCGGAGGCCCCCGCCTCCCGCGTGTCCTCGAAGAGACGCAGGCAGCATACGGCGTTCCGCTCCCCGGCTGTCCAACCGTCCGCAAGACGGGCATATTGCCGTGCTCGTGCTGCATATTGGCGGGAAATCGCAGGTCATGGGCCTGATGTGCGACCGGTCAGGGGGCGAGCGCGGCGCCGAAGGGCAGGTTGCGTACAACGGAGAACGCCACGATCGCGGCCGGCAGCAGGCGGATCAGCCGCGGGTCGGCCACAGTGGTCCGGGCCTGCCCACGAAACGAACGCAGCGTCCACCGCAGCCAGATGAACGCGATCAGCGGAACGGTCGCGACCGCGAACGCGTTGAGCGCGAGCGCCGCCGGGATGTCGCCGTGCGCCAGCGCGTGGGCGCAGCGCAGTCCCCCGCAGCCGGGGCAGAACAGGCCGGTGACGGCGAGAAACGGACACGCGGGGTAGTGCCCGGGCTGGTGGGGGTCGACCAGCGCGATGTACGCCGCCGCCCCGGCGGCGCCCAGTGCCGTCGCGGCGGGGCCGAGGAGGCGGCGCGGGAGCGTGCCGGAGGGCGCGGCGGGCGCGGGCGGAACGCGCGGCCACGCGGCGGTGGGCGGGATACCGGGCGGCGGGCTGTGCCGCGCGGGCCCGTCGGGGCCTGCCGCTCGGGGACGTCGGGCGCCGGTCACGCCGTTCATCGTGCCCTCCCTGGGCCCGGGCTTCAAACACGTCCCGGCACGGCGCGTACGGGATTCGGGTCCGGGCGACTCACAGGTCGCCCAGGGTGTCCTTCCAGCCGAGCACGAAGACGCCGACCATCCACGTGGTCCAGAAGATGACGCCGAGAAGCACGGCGCCGATCGTCCAGTTGCGGGCGCGGAGCGACGCGTCCCGGGCGCCGACGGTGTCGCCGCGCAGCCACCGCTCGTTGACCGAGGTCGCGGCGACCAGCGCCGGTATGCCGGCCGGGAAGCAGCAGAAGACCGTCGCCAGGATGGCCCACACCAGGTAGTTGTCGGGCGGCGGCGACGTGACCGGGGGCATGCCCGGTGGCTGGAATCCGGGCGGCTGGGCGGGGCCCGGGTAGCCGTAGGGAGTGGTCGGCGCCACCGGTGGAACGGCGTTGCCGAACTGTTGTCCTGCGCCCCACTCCGAGGGCCGCGGGCCACCGGGCTGCTGCGGCGGATAGCCCTGAGTCATCGCGTGCGTCCCCTTCGCGCCCGCCCGGCCGCGGCGTGGCGAAAACCCCCGCGTGCCGGTCCCCTGGTCCGGAAGACACCGGACGGCGTGCCCACCCTAGCGAGCCCCGCCCTGACGCGCCGACGCCTCGTCGCGCGGCCCGAACGGTCCCGCGCGGGGAGGCGTCGCGTGCTGCCGAAAGCCCGGCGGGCGCGGGGCGCGGGTCAGCGGCGGGCGGGGACCGTGCCCATGCCGGCCATGCGCATCGCGCCGCCGGCGATGCAGCCGACGAGGCAGATGGCGATGCCGGCCCAGAAGACCACGGGGCTGGCGGCGATCAGCGCGACACCCGCGACGGTCGAGCCGATCAGCGCGAGAATCGTGAGGGTCCAGGCGGCAGGAGTGTTCCCGTGGCCGGCGCCTTGCGACATCGTTGCTCCTTGAAGGGGGTGACGGGCCGCTTCGGCGGCGGGCCCACGCAGACCATTGTCCCTGTGCCGCGCAGTGCTCTTGACCCGGGGTGGGCGCTGTGTCCGGTACGGCCCGAGACCGGCGGACGCACGGGTCAGCGGGTGGGGTCCTCGCCGCGGTCGAGCGCGTTCCACATGTCGGCGGATGTCGCGGCGCGGCGGGGGGCGCGGGCGCCCGGGGCCTCGTAACGGCTGCCCATTCCGGGCCAGTTGCGTCCTCGCGCGACGACCACGAGGCCGCCCGCGGCGATCAGCAGGCCGCCGATCAGCGTGATCCACGGCCACACGGTGTGGCTCACGTCGACCGCTTGCGCGCCTTCGACGGCCGCCTTGGACGCGGCGCGCGTGTCGAGGGCGGACCGGTCGGAGGCTCCTGAGGCCGCCGCGGCGGCGATCCCCGCACCGGCGAGGGCCAGGATCGCGCCGACGAGGATGCGCCCGCGTCCCCGCGTCGCGAGCGCGGCGACACCCCCGGCGAGAGCGAGCACCGCGAGGGCCGCGGGCACCTTGGTGACCGACGACCCGGTGGCCTCGATCGCGAAACCGGAGCCGTGGACGAGTGCGGTGCCTTCGGCCCACACGCGCCCGCCCAGCGACAGGACGAGCGCCGCACCGACCGCGACGAGGAGCAGTGCGGTGCCCATCTCGCGGCGTACGGTCTGGCGGGCGGATCGGGCGGATCGGTCGGATCGGTCGGCGGGTTCGGGGGCGGGAGAAGTGTCGCCGTCGGCCGGGTCGGTGTCGGTCGCGACGGCGAGTGCGGTGTCGGTGTGGCCGTCTTGCGGTTCGTGCGACTCCGTCTTTCCCTGTGTGGCCGATTTGTCGCCGGTGCCGCCTGCGGTGCCCGCGCCGCCCGTGTCGTCCGCCATGCCGTCTCCGTTCCGGTCGCTCGTTCGCGTAGCCCCCGCCGGTCCCCGCCCCCTCAAGAGTGCCGTGCCCGGTGGCGGCCCCCGTCCGCGCCCCCGTTCTCCCGGGCGCGGCCCGCGCTCACCGTGCCGGCTTCAGCGTCTCGGCCGCCGCGATCGCGCGGAGCACCGCGGCGGCTTTGTTGCGGCACTCGGTGTCCTCGGCGACCGGGTCCGAGTCGGCGACGACACCCGCGCCCGCCTGGACGTAGGCGACGCCGTCGCGGATGAGTGCGGTGCGGATCGCGATGGCGGTGTCGAGGTCGCCCGCGAAGTCGATGTAGCCGACGCATCCTCCGTACAGCCCGCGCCGCGTCGGCTCGAACTCTTCGATGATCTCCATCGCGCGCGGCTTGGGCGCGCCGGACAGCGTGCCCGCCGGGAAGCAGGCCGCGAGCACGTCGAGAGCGGTGCGTCCGGCGTCGAGTTCGCCGACGACGGTCGAGACGATGTGCATGACGTGGCTGTAGCGCTCGATGGACATGAAGTCGACCACCTCGACGCTGCCCGGAGCGCACACGCGCCCCAGATCGTTGCGGCCCAGGTCGACGAGCATGAGGTGTTCGGCGCGTTCCTTGGGGTCGGCCAGGAGTTCGTCGGCGAGCGCGGCGTCTTCCTCGGGGCCGGCGCCGCGCGGCCGGGTGCCCGCGATGGGATGCAGCATTGCGCGTCCGCTCGTGAC
Organism: Yinghuangia sp. YIM S10712; assembly: GCF_051388935.1. Lineage (NCBI taxonomy): Bacteria > Bacillati > Actinomycetota > Actinomycetes > Kitasatosporales > Streptomycetaceae > Yinghuangia > Yinghuangia sp. YIM S10712. The sequence continues at coordinate 716,866 of NZ_JBPKBI010000002.1, read as the reverse complement.
CTTGACCAGGGCCTCGGGGCTGGAGCCGACGATGTCGAAGCCGCCCTTCGCGGTGCCGTCCGGGCCGGGCAGGCGGAAGAGGTACATGTAGGGGCTGGGGTTGGTGGCGCGCAGCACGCGGTAGACGTCGAGCGCGCCGGCCGTGGTGGGTGTCTCGAAGCGCTGCGAGAGCACGATCTGGAACGCCTCGCCGGCCCGGATCTCCTCCTTCGCGGCGTCCACCGCCTTGCGGTAGTCGGCGCCGCCCCACGGGCCGGTCCACTGGGGGGTGACGCCGCCGCGCACGTACGACGCGCTCCCGTCGGCGGGTGCGGCGAGGTCGGCGGTCATGGCGTCGAGGCGGGCGACGGCGTCGTGGTAGGCGTCGTCGACGCCGGAGTCCAGGCCGTTCCAGTTGATCGCGTTGGCGATCAACAGCACGGTGCCGTCCGCATGGTCGAGGACCGCTATGTCGGTCGCGAGCAGCATCATCAGCTCGGGCACGCGCAGGTCGTCGCGGGCGTGTTCGGGGAGCCGTTCGAGGCGCCGCACGATGTCGTAGCCGAGGTAGCCGACCATGCCTCCGTGCAGCGGCGGCAGATCGGGCAGGCCGGGGATGTCGTGCGGGGTGTGCAGCGCTTCGACCGTGGCGCGCAGGACTTCGAGGGGGTCGCCTTCGCGGGGCACGCCGATGGGCGGCTCGCCCAGCCACCGCGCGGTCCCGGCCGCTTCGGTCAGCGTCGCGGCGCTGCGGACGCCGACGAACGAATAACGCGACCAGGTACGCCCGTTCTCCGCCGATTCGAGGAGGAATGTCCCGGGTCGTTCCGCGGCGAGCTTGCGGTACAGCCCGACCGGGGTGTCGCCGTCCGCGAGGAAGCGCCGGGTGACGGGGATGACTCGCAGCGTTCGGGCAAGTTCGCGGAAGGCGTCGAGGTCGGGGGTGACGGTGCCGGTGGTCATGGTGCGGCAACTCCCGGGGCGCAGATGGCACTCATACGTGGATTTGGCTGCGGAAAATGGACATTCACGAGTATCGGCACCTCAGACGTCCCGGCCCTGCGGGCACCGCGGCCGGTCGGCGCCGGCGGCACGGGCCCCGGCCGAACCGGGTTTTGGGACGCACCGGACCGTATGTCTCGGCGGTCTGCCGGGCGGTGAGGCTTCCACCCGACCTGACACAGCGTCAAGAGCCGTGTGTGGCAGGGCCCGTGACCTTGAGCTCGCGTGCGTCGAAGCAGGTGCGGTCACCGGTGTGGCAGGCCGCGCCCGCCTGGTCGACCTTGACCAGGACTGCGTCTCCATCGCAGTCGAGGGCCACCGAGACGACGCGTTGCGTGTGGCCTGATGTATCGCCCTTGACCCAGTACTCGCGGCGGCTGCGGCTCCAATAGGTGCAGCGGCCGGTGGTGAGTGTGCGGTGCAGCGCCTCGTCGTCCATCCAGCCCACCATGAGGACTTCGCCGGTGTCGTACTGCTGCGCGACGGCGGCGAAGAGCCCTTGCTCGTCGCGTTTCAGCAGCGCGGCGACCGCCGGTTCGAGGTGCGAAGGGCGCGGAGGTCGGGAGGGCGGGGGTGAGGCACCGGTCATGTCCGCATTCTCGCAGACGGCACGGGGCGTCCGGCGGGGAAGCATCGCGCGGTCACCGTGGCCGCATGGATTCGCACACGTTGTCAAGCGGTGACACCCACGCGTGCGGGGAGTTCATGCTATCGGGCAAGCTTTGCGCATGACGATGCCACCTCCGCCGGGACAAGGGGGCTTCCCGCCCGGTTACGGAAATCAGCCCGATCCGGGCTATCAGAGCGGCCCCGGTTATCCGGGGGACTATTCCGGCCAGCAGTATCCGGGCGGTCCGCAGTACCCGCCCGGCCCGCCCGGGGGCGGTCCGCAGTACCCCGGCGGTCCGACGTACGGAGGTGGGTTCGGCGGTGGACCCGGCGGCCCCGGGGGCTTCCCCGGCCCGCCCGGCCCTCCGCCCGGGGGCGGGCGCGGCCCGCTGATCCTCACGGTCGTCGGCGCCCTCGTGGTGGTCGGCGGTGTGATCGCCGCACTCGTGTTCCTGGTGGGCGGCGGTGACGACGACAAGAAGAACGTGAGCGGCAGCGGATCGCCGTCGACGACGCCGACCAGCTCGCAGTCCTCGGCGACGGCGTCGCCGTCCGAGACCGAGACCACGCGCTCGACGACGCCGACGGCCACCCGGACGTCGCGGACGCCGACGTCCACGGCCACGCGGACGCCGACCGGGTCGTCCACCGACCAGACCGTCGAGAACATCGAGCTCAGCGTGGGCGAGTGCGTCGACCTCGACGGCACCCAGTTCGACCGGGTCTCTTGCACGCAGCCGCACGACATGCAGGTGATCAAGAACTTCGACCTGACCGGGTCGACGTACCCGACCGCCGCCGAGCGCCAGCGCCAGACCGAGACGCAGTGTGCGCCCGCGTTCGAGGCGGCCGTCGCCGACGAACCGGACCCGTCGCAGTACACGGTGAACTCCGTCTACCCGCTGGAGTCAAGCTGGGACCTCGGCAACCGCGAGGTCACCTGTTTCGTGGTCGACGTGGACAACGGCAAGATCTCCAAGAAGCTCGGCTGACGGCAAGGCGCCGCACACGGCGGACGATTCGAGCGAGCCAGGCGAACCGTTTCGGGTGGTTCCGACGTCGTGACGGGTGTGCAGCGTCGAGACGGGGCTGCGACGAGGGAATCGAGATACATCGACGGACACGGCGCACCGCGCGGTCGCGGCGCCCAGTGCGAAACGAGGTGCGCGCGTGAGTACTCCTCCGCAGTACCCGGGGGCGGGCTGGCCTCCTGGTCCGCCTCCCGGCAGCGGCTACGGCGGCACACCCCAGGGCAACACCCCGGACAGTGGGCCGTACGGGAGCGGAGGCCCGTACGGCGGCTATCCCGGCGGGCCGGGTGGCGGCTACCCGGGCGGACCGAGTGGGCCCGGCGGTCCCGGGGGGCCGGGCAACTTCGGTGGCCCGCCTTCGTTTCCGCCGGGTCAGCCGGGCGGGCCCGGAGGTTCCGGGGGCAACAGCGGCAGGCTCGTCGCCTGGATCGTGGTCGGGGCACTCGTGGTCGCGGGCATCGTCATCGGGCTGGTGCTGAGCCTCGGCGGCGACGACGGCGACAGCACGGCCTCCGCGTCGTCGTCGGCGTCGACCTCCAAGTCGTCTTCCGCCAAGTCGTCCTCGTCCAAGTCGCCGTCCGAATCGCCGTCGGAGACGGAGGCGAGCGACAGCCCCGATCCGACCACGCGCAAACCGACCTCGAATCCGACCACGGCCACCGCATATCCGACGGACGACGGCACCACGGTCGAGCGGGTCCCGTTGTCCGCCGGTGACTGCGTGGTCTTCCCGCCGGGGACGGGCGAGGTCAACAAAGTCTCGTGCACGTCGCCGCACGACGCGGAGCACGTCGCGAACCTGGAGATGACGGACGGTCCGTGGCCGGGGGACGCGGAAGCCCAACGGCAGGCCGCCGAGCTGTGCGAGGCGGCGATCGAACCGATCGTCGCGAGGCAGCCGAACCCGGGGGATCTGACAAGCGACTTCATCTACCCCTCGGAAGGCTCGTGGGCGGACGGCGACCGCGAGGTGCAGTGCATGATCCAGAGCGCCGAGGGCCAGTTGACCGCGCCGCTGCGGTAGTCCGGAACAACAGGGTTCAGGCGTGCGGAGGTTGCCGGACACGCCGCCCGAGAGGTGCGCGACGAAGTGGG
>NZ_JBPKBI010000002.1:640654-713016 GCF_051388935.1 Yinghuangia sp. YIM S10712 | reverse complement strand
GCCCGGCCGTACGGCCGGGCCCACCCACGTTTCTCGACCCTTCGGCTTCCGCGCCGCGTTCGGCCGCACCCGGCCGGCCGACGGGCTTGCCCCACAAGGGACTTCAGTCCGCCTTCGGCCTTTGCTGCGCGGCCCAGGAGGCGTGCAGGCGCGCGTATGTCCCTTCCGCCGCGACGAGTTCGCGGTGCGGCCCGCGTTCGACGAGGCGCCCGTGGTCGAACACCAGGATCTCGTCGGCTGATTCGGCCGTTGACATCCTGTGGGCGATGAACACGGCGGTACGGCCGCGGGTCAGACCGTCGAGCGCGCGTTGGATGCGCACTTCGGTCGCCGGGTCGACCGCCGACGTCGCCTCGTCGAGCACCAGAAGATCCGGGTCGGCGACGTACGCCCGTGCCAGCGCGACGAGTTGCCGTTCCCCGGCGGACAGCGACTCGCCGCGCTGGCCGACAGGGGTGTCGAGGCCGCAGGTCAGACCGCCGAGCCAGTCCGCGAGGCCGAGGTCGTCGAACGCGCCGAGGATCGCGGCGTCGTCGGCGTCGGGACGGCCGTAACGCACGTTGTCGCGAATGGTCGCATCGAAGAGGAAGCCGTCCTGAGGCACCATCACCACACGTGCCCGCAGCGAGGCGAAGCGCACGTCGGTGAGCGGAATGCCGTCCAGCAGGACACGGCCGTCGTCGGGGTCGACGATGCGCGTGAGGAGCTTCGCGAACGTCGTTTTGCCGGAGCCGGTTTCGCCGACGACCGCCACCCGGCTGCGGGCGGCGAGGGTCACGTCGACGCCGTGCAGCACGCGGGGGCCGCCCGGGTAGGCGTACCCGACATCGTCGAACCGCACCTCGACCGGCCCGCGCGGCAGGTCGACGCCGGCGGCGCCGGGATCCCCGATGTCCGGTTCCGCGTCGAGGATCTCCAGCACGCGCCGCCAGCCGGCGAGCGCGTTCTGCGCCTCGTTGAGGATTTCCACGCCGTACTGCACGGGCGACACGAACAGCGTCACCAGGAAGAGGAACGCGACGAGTTCGCCGAGCGTCAACTGCCCGTCCACGCCGAGGAGTACGCCGACCACCACGACGACGGCGTTGGCGATTCCGACGGCGACCTCGCCCATCGGGAAGGTCAGTGCGACGAGCTTCTGCGCGCGGGTCTGGGCCACGCGGTGCCCGTCGATGGCCTCGTCGATCCGTGCCGCCGTACGGTCTTCGATCGCGTGGGCCCGCACGACCGCGGCCCCGACGACGGGTTCGGAGATCGCGCCGAGCATGCGCCCGGCGTGGACGCGCACCGCGTCCGCCGCCGCGGCGATGCGCGCCTGGAAGCTCCGCAGGAGGAAGAAAAGCGGGGCGAAGCAGATCCATACCAGCAGCGTGAGTTGCCACGAGTAGACCAGCATCAGCGCGGTGACGACGAGGAGTTGGCCCGCGCTGATGACGACCATCAGGCCGCCTTGCTGGATGAAGCGGGTGATCGTGTCGACGTCGCCGGTGACGCGCGAGACCAGGGAGCCGCGTCGTTCGGTCTGCTGGTGCAGCGTCGACAGGTCGTGCACGTGGCGGAACGCGCGCACACGCAGTGTCGCGAGCCCACGCTCGCTGGCGTGGTAGATGCGCGCATTCATGCCGTACGAACACAGCGCGGTGACGATGACGGCGAGCGCGGCCACCACGACCATCCACCGGATCAGCGCGAGGTCGGGGCCGTCGTCGCCGCGCAGGCCGTTGTCGATGGTCAGTTGCACGGTGAGCGGCACGACGATGCGGCCGGCCGTGGCGATCGCGGCGAGCAGGAGGGTGACGGCGATGCCCTGCCTGAATTCCGGGGACAGCGCGAGGCCGCGGCGCAGGACCGTCCAGCCGGATTCGCGGGGTTCGGCGAGCGCGTGCGTGGCGGGGGCGGCAGGCGGACCCGGCTCCGGACCGGGTTCGGGGACCGCCTCGGGTTCCAGGCCGGGCTCGGGTTCCGCGACGGCGGTCACGCCGGCACCTCCTCGTCTGCGTCGTCTGCGTCGTCTGCGTCGGCTGCGTTGCCGGTGCGTGCCGCGTCCGCGGCCTCGGCGGCCCGCACGGCCTCCGCCTGTTCCCGGTCGCGGGCGGCGCGTTCGTAGGCGTCGACCAGCCGCCGGTAGCCCGCCGACGTGGTGACCAGGTCGGCGTGCGGGCCGCGCGCGGTGACGCGGCCGTCCTCGATGAACACGACTTCGTCGGCGAGCGCGATGGTGGCCTTGCGGTACGCGACGACCACGACCGTCGACGGCCCGCCCCCGCCGTCCCGCAGCCCGGCCAGGATCGCCGCCTCGACGCGCGGGTCCACCGCGGACGTCGCGTCGTCCATCACCAGCAGCCTGGGCCTGCGGACCAGCGCGCGGGCGAGGGCGATGCGCTGGCGCTGCCCGCCGGACAGGCTGGTGCCGCGCTCCCCCACCTGCGTGTCGAGCCCGAGCGGCAGCCGGTCGACGAACTCGGTGGCCTGTGCGGTGGCGAGCGCGGCGCGTACCTCGTCGTCGGAGACGTCGAGGCCGAGGGTGATGTTGTCGCGGACCGTGTCGTCGAAGAGGAACGCCTGCTGCGGCACCAGTGCCGCTGAGGCCGCGACGCCGCCGTGCCGGAAGTCGCGCACGTCGACGCCGTCGAGCAGGACCGCGCCGCTCGCGGGGTCCACGAGGCGCACCAGCAGCGAGACGAGGGTCGACTTGCCGGAGCCGGTGGGGCCGACGACGGCGACGGTGCGGCCGGGTTCGACATCGAAGGCGACGTCGTGGAGGACGTCGGTGCCGTCGAGGTAGCCGAAGCGCACGGCACGGGCCTGGAGTCCGGCGGGACCGGTCTTGTCGGCGACGGCGTCGCCGTACGACGATTCGCCCTCGGCGTCGAGCACGTGGCGCACCCGGTCGTAGCCGACGATCGCCCGGGGCATGTCGCCGAGGAGCCAGCCGATGGCGCGTACCGGGAACGCGAGGAGGGTGAACAGGTAAGCGATCTGGACGAGTTCGCCCGCGCCGAGGTCGCCGTGGGAGATGCGGATGCTGCCGGCGAGAAGGACCAGCAGCACACCGAGGTTGGGCAGCGCCTCAAGGAGCGGGTCGAACAGGGCGCGGACGCGGCCGACGGCGATGTTGGCCGCGGCGAGTTCGCGCGAGGCGGCCTCGAAGCGTGCGGTCTCCTCGTTCTCGCGGCCGAGGGTCTTGACGACCAGCGCCCCGTCGAAGCTCTCGTGCGCGACGGCGCTGACGTCCGCGCGGAGTTCCTGGGCCCGCATCGCGAGCGGTCCTTGGCGGCGCTGGTAGGCGATGTTGAGGAAGAACAGCGCGGGGAAGACGACGAATCCGACGAGGGCGAGCGCCCAGTCGGTGACGAGCATCGACACGGCCGCGAGGACGAGCATGACCGCGACGCCGGTGGCCATCGGGAGCGGCGCGATCGGGTACCACGCGGCCTCGACGTCGGCGTTGGCGTTGGACAGCAGCGCGCCGGTGGGGTGGCGGTGGTGCCAGGCGAGCGGCAGTCTCAGGTACTGCCGGGTGACGCGGCGGCGGTAGGTGGCCTGGAGGCGGTACTGCATGATGCCCGCCCACAGGCGGCGGCCGACGATGGAGAGCGCCTTGAGGACGGCGATGCCGAGGACGACCAGGAAGGCGGCGGCCAGGGCGCCGGTGGTGGTCTCGCCGTCGCGGAAGGCCGGCACCACGACGCGGTCGGTGACCTCGCCGAGGATCAGCGCGGAGGCGACGGTGGTCGCGCCGTAGAGCGCGCTGGCGCCGACGGCTGCGGCGAAGATCCGCGGCTCCTCTCGGATCGCGACGCCGAGGACCTGCATCCCTCGTCTCAGGACGGCTTTGTCGGTCGCGGGGTCGGTCAACGCGGTCTCTCTTTCCCATACGGGTCTCGTGGCGGCCGGGACCGCCGGCCGGTGCGGACGCGCGCACAGCAGCGGCCGGCGTCGTCGACGCCGGCCCGCGGTTGGCCCGGTCCGATCACGGCTTGCGGATCGGTTCACTTGTCGCCGGTTCACATCCGGTTCACAAGTGTCCACAAGTCCGGCGCGCGGCAGCGCATTCCCGGCGCCGCGCCTTGACCCGGGGAGCGGGCCCGGGAACGATGCGCGCATGGCTTCCCACGCCCGTACGGAACGCGCCGCGCTGGCCGACCTGCTCGCCGAGGTCGGTCCGGACGCCCCCACACTCTGCGCCGGTTGGACGACCCGTGACCTGGCCGCGCACCTGGTGGTTCGGGAGCGGCGTCCGGATTCGTCGCCCGGCATCGTGTTCAAGCCGCTGGCCGGCTACACCGACAAGGTGCGGCTGAAGGCGGCGGCCCGGCCGTACGAGCAGCTCGTGCATCTGGTGCGCACCGGACCGCCGCGCCTGTCGTTGTTCGGTATTCCGGGCGTCGACGCGGCGGCCAACACACTGGAGTACTTCGTGCACCTGGAGGACGTGCGGCGGGCGCGGCCGGATTTCGCGCCGCGCGCGTTGGATCCGGAGCTGACCGAATACCTGTGGAAGCGGGTCAGGACGGGCGCGAAGCTCATGCTGCGCAAGGTCCCGGTGGGTGTCGAGCTGCGGCGGGCCGACACCGCCGACGCGCCGGTGCGGGTGCGCAAGGGCGAGCCCGTGGTGGCGATCGCGGGTCCGCCGGGCGAGTTGCTGCTGTACGTGTACGGCCGCAAGGACCAGGCTCTCGTGACGGTCGAAGGCGACGAGGACGCGGTGCGGCGGCTGCGGGAGACACCGACGGGCGTCTGAGGGGACTGCGGCGCACCGGCCTGCGGTCGGGCACGAACGGGTGGTGTGAACCTGCCGCGCGGCGCGGTCGGCCGGGTCCGTTCGTTGGCCTGGCGTATGGTTTGCGTTCATCTGCGGCTGGGAAGATCCACGGGCTCCCTGCACCGGTGTTCGCCGGCATTGCCCGGCCAACTGCCCACCCCCCGAGGAGATTTCGTCCGTGAGTTCGAGCATCGGCGTCGTGGACGCGGTGATCTTGGGGGTGGTGGAGGGGCTCACCGAGTTCCTCCCGGTGTCCTCCACCGGGCACTTGAAGATCACCGAGGGCCTGCTCGGCATCGACGTCGACGACAAGTCCGTCGTCGCGTTCACCGCGGTGATCCAGGTCGGCGCGATCGCGGCCGTGCTGGTGTACTTCTTCGCCGACATCGTGCGGATCACCGGCGCGTGGGGGCGCGGTCTGGTGAACAAATCGCAACGCACGGAACGTGACTACAAGTTCGCGTGGTGGATCATCTACGCGACGATCCCCATCGTCATCGTCGGCATCTCGATGAAGTCGCTGATCCACGGCCCGCTCGCGTCGCTGTGGGTCGTGGCGGTGTCGCTCATCGTCGGCAGCGGCGTGATGTGGTACGCCGAGTCCGCGGGCGGCAGTCGCGGCCGCCGGCGCGGCGAGGAGGAAGTGACGCTCAAGGACACGATGCTCGTGGGCGGCTCGCAGATCCTCGCACTGCTGTTCCCGGGGTTCTCGCGCTCGGGTGCGACGATCTCGACCGCGCTGATCCTGGGCATCGACCGGGTCGCGGCCACGCGGATGTCGTTCTTCCTGTCGATCCCGGCGCTGACCGGCGCGGGCCTGTACGAGCTCAAGGACGCGACCGAGGGCGACACCAGCATGCTCGCGCTGGGCGTGGGCACGGTGACGTCGTTCATCGTGGCGTACGCGTCCGTCGCGTGGCTGCTGAAGTTCGTCTCGAAGCACAGCATCAACGGCTTCGCGGTCTACCGCGTGCTGATCGGGTTGGCCTTGATCGGCATGCTGGCCTCGGGCTACATGGACGCCTGACGCACTCTCAGACGCCAGGGTGGGGGGGGGGGGGGGGGGGGAGGGGGGGGGGGGGGGGGGGGGACCGGAGGGGGAGGGGGGGGGGGGGGGGGGGGGACCGGAGGGGGAGGGGGGGGGGGGGGGGGGGGGACCGGAGGGGGAGGGGGGGGGGGGGGGGGGGGGACCGGAGGGGGAGGGGGGGGGGGGGGGGGGGGGACCGGAGGGGGAGGGGGGGGGGGGGGGGGGGGGTGGGGTCCCCCCCCCCCCCCCCCCCCACCCTGGCGTCTGCGTCGACTAGCGCACGGGGTGGCCCGCCGCGCGCAGCGCTTCCTTGACCTGCGGGATGCGGAGCAGACCGAAGTGGAACACGCTCGCCGCGAGGACCGCGTCCGCGCCGGCGTCGATCGCCGGGGCGAAGTGGCCGAGTGTCCCGGCGCCGCCGGACGCGATGACCGGGATCGACACCTCGGCCCGCACCCGGCGGGTCATCTCCAGGTCGTAGCCGTCCTTCGTGCCGTCGGCGTCCATGGAGTTGAGCAGGATCTCGCCGGCGCCGAGCTCGGCCGCGCGGGCGGCCCACGCGACGGCGTCGATGCCGGTGCCCCGGCGACCGCCGTGGGTGGTGACCTCGAAGCCCGAGTCGGTCAAGGTGCCCTCGGGGCAGCGCCGCGCGTCGACGGACAGCACGAGGACCTGGTTGCCGAACCGGTCGGCGATCTCGGCGATCAGCTCGGGGCGGGCGATCGCGGCGGTGTTGACACCGACCTTGTCCGCACCCGCGCGCAGGAGCTTGTCGACGTCCCCGACGGTCCGCACTCCCCCGCCGACGGTCAGCGGGATGAAGACCTGCTCGGCGGTGCGGCGGACCACGTCGTACGTCGTCTCGCGGCTGCCGGACGACGCGGTGATGTCGAGGAACACCAACTCGTCGGCGCCCTCGGCGTCGTAGACACGGGCCATCTCGACGGGGTCGCCCGCGTCGCGCAGGTTCTGGAAGTTGACGCCCTTGACCACGCGGCCGGCGTCGACGTCGAGGCAGGGGATCACGCGTACGGCGAGACTCATTTCGCCCCCCGATACGCCTCGACCTCGACCTCGACGAGCATGCGCGAGTCGATCAGGGCGGACACCACGACCATGGTCGCGGCGGGCCGCACCTCGTCGAAGAACTCCTTGTGCGCGCGGCCCACCGAGTCCGCGTCACGCTTGTGCGTGATGTACATGCGGGTGCGCACGACGTCGTCGCGGGTCAGGCCGAGCTCCCCGAGTGCCTGCTCGGCGATCCCGAACGCGGCTTGCGCCTGCTCGAAGGGGTTGCCTTCGCCGACGAGGACCCCCTCGACGAAGCCGGTGCAGCCGGACACGAAGACGAAGTCACCGACGGCGATCGCGCGCGAGTAGCCGAACGCTTCCTCCCACTGGCCCCCGGAGGAAACCCGTTGCACCCCGTCCGCCGTCATCGGGACACCGCCTCCAAGGCCTCTTCGAGGGTGAACGCCTGTGCGTACAGGGCCTTGCCCACGATGGCCCCCTCGACACCCACCGGCACCAACTCGGCGATGGCGCGCAGGTCGTCGAGCGAGGACACCCCGCCGCTGGCGACCACCGGGCGGTCGGTCGCGGCGCAGACGTCGCGCAGCAGTTGCAGGTTGGGGCCGGTGAGGGTGCCGTCCTTCTTGACGTCGGTGACGACGTACCGCGCGCAGCCGTCCGCGTCCAGGCGGGCGAGCGTCTCGAACAGCTCGCCGCCTTCGCGGGTCCAGCCGCGGCCGGCGAGCGTGGTGCCGCGCACGTCGAGGCCGACCGCGATCTTGTCGCCGTGCCGGGCGATCGCCGAACGGACCCAGTCGGGCGACTCCAGCGCGGCGGTACCGAGGTTCACGCGGCGGCAGCCGGTCGCGAGGGCCGCTTCGAGGGAGGCGTCGTCGCGGATGCCGCCGGACATCTCCACCTTGACGTCCAGCTTGCCGACGACCTCGCTGAGCAGGTCGCGGTTGCTGCCGCGTCCGAACGCGGCGTCCAGGTCGACGAGGTGGATCCACTCGGCGCCCGCGTTCTGCCACGCCAGGGCGGCGGCCAGCGGGTCGCCGTACGAGGTCTCCGAGCCGGCCTCGCCCTGCACGAGGCGGACGGCCTGGCCGTCGGCGACGTCGACGGCGGGCAGCAGTTCCAGGCGGCGCACGGGGGTCTCGCTCATGTTCGCAAAGGTCCTTTGAGGTGTCAGAGGGTGGCCAGCCAGTTGCGGAGCATCTCGGCCCCGGCGTCGCCGGACTTCTCGGGGTGGAACTGAGTCGCCGTCAGGTAGCCGTTCTCGACGGCGGAGACGAACGGCGTCCCGTGTGTGGTCCAACTGACCATCGGCGGTTCGAGGACGTCGGAGGGCGGCATCTCCCATTTCTGGACGCCGTAGGAGTGCACGAAGTAGAAGCGCGCGCCGCCGAGGCCCTGGAACAGCACGGTGTCCTCGGGCGCGTCGACGGTGTTCCAGCCCATGTGCGGAACGACCGGCGCGTTCAGGCGCTCGACGGTCCCGGGCCACTCGTCGCAGCCCGCGGTCTCGACACCGTGTTCGACACCGCGTTCGAACAGGATCTGCATGCCCACACAGATCCCGAGCACCGGCTGCCCTCCGGCGAGCCGCCGGTCGATGATGCGCTCGCCGCGCACCGACTTGAGCCCACCCATGCATGCCGCGAACGCCCCGACCCCGGGGACGACAAGCCCGTCCGCGTTCAGCGCCTTCTCGTACTCCGCGGTGACCTCGACCTCGACCCCGAGCCGCGCGACGGCGCGCTCGGCCGACCGCAGGTTCCCCGACCCGTAGTCGAGGATGACGACCTTCTTCACAACGCTCCCCCGCCCCTAGATCCGCAACAACCCGGCAGCCAACGACATCGCCCCGCACAGCCCGAGCAGAACGATGACCCCTTTCGGCATCCCCTGCTTCACAAAGGAGACGACCCCGCCGATCAGGAACAACCCGAACGCGATGAGGACAACGGTTCCGGTACTCACGAAACGGCACCTTCCACAGCCGCAGGCAGCGCGACGGGCTCGACGCGCACGAACACGTGCCGGTAGGTCTGGCCCATCGCTAGAGCGCGCCCTTCGTGGAGGGGATGACGCCGGCGCGGCGGGGGTCGAGGGCGCAGGCGTCGGAGAGGGCGCGGGCGAGGGCCTTGAACTGGGCTTCGACGATGTGGTGGGCGTTGCGGCCGTACGGCACGTGGACGTGCAGGCAGATGTGGGCCTGGGCGACGAACGACTCGAAGATGTGCCGGGTCAGGGTGGTGTCGTACTCCGGGCCGATCATCGGGGCCATGCCGTCGGGTTCGCTGTGTACGAGGTAGGGGCGGCCGGACAGGTCGACGGTGACCTGGGCGAGCGCCTCGTCGAGCGGCACGGAGGCGTTCGCGAAGCGGCGGATGCCGGCCTTGTCGCCGAGCGCCTGCCGGAACGCAGCGCCGAGGGCGAGGGAGGTGTCCTCGATGGTGTGGTGCGCGTCGATGTGCAGGTCGCCGTCGGTCTTGACGGTCAGGTCGAACAGACCGTGCTTGCCGAGCTGGTCGAGCATGTGGTCGAAGAAGCCGACGCCGGTGGCGACGTCGACGCGGCCGGTGCCGTCGAGGTCGACCTCGACGAGGACGGACGTCTCCTTGGTGGCGCGTTCGACGCGGCCGGTGCGGGCCATCAGGTGATCTCCTTCAGTACTGCGCGCATCGCGTCGAGGAACGCGGCGTTCTCCTCCTCGGTACCGGCGGTGACCCGCAGCATGCCGGGCACGCCGTTGTCGCGGACCAGCACGCCGCGGTCGAGGAGCGCCTGCCACACCGCGCGGGTGTCCGCGAACCGCCCGAACTGCACGAAGTTCGCGTCCGACGCGGTGACCTCGCAGCCCATTCCGGTGAGCTCGGCGACGATCCGGTCGCGCTGGCGCTTGAGTTCGGCGACGTAGCCGAGCAGCGTGTCGGTGTGCTCCAGGCACGCCAGCGCGGTGGCCTGGGTGACCGACGAAAGGTGGTACGGCAGCCGCACCAACTGCACCGCGTCCACCACCGCGGGGTCTGCGGCGAGGTAGCCCAGCCGCAGTCCGGCCGCGCCGAACGCCTTCGACATCGTGCGCGAGACGACGAGGTTGGGACGACCGTCGAGGAGTCCGAGCAGCGAGGAGCGGTGCGAGAACTCGACGTACGCCTCGTCGACGACGACCAGCGACGGCCGAGCGGTCTGGGCGGCGTCGTACACCGCCTCGACCACGGAGCCCTCAAGTGCGGTGCCGGTCGGGTTGTTCGGCGAGCACAGGAAGACGACGTGCGGCCGGTGTTCGGCGATCTGTGCGAGGGCGTGGTCGAGTTCGATCGCGTAGTCGTCGCGGCGTGTGCCGGAGATCCACGCGGTCCCGGTGCCACGCGCGATCAGCGCGTGCATCGAGTACGACGGGTCGAAGCCGAGCGCGCTGCGGCCGGGGCCGCCGAAGGCCTGGAGGAGTTGCTGGAGAACCTCGTTGGAGCCGTTGGCGGCCCAGACCTGACGCGTGGTCAGCTCGAACCCGCTTGTCCGCGTGAGGTATTCGGCGAGCTTGGTCCGCAACTCGACCGCGTCCCGGTCCGGGTAACGGTTGAGGTGCCGGGCGGCGTCCGCGACGCGCTCGGCGATGCGGGCGACCAAGGCGTCCGGCAGCGGGTACGGGTTCTCGTTGGTGTTGAGCCTGACTGGCACATCCAACTGCGGTGCGCCATAAGGCGATTGCCCGCGAAGCTCGTCGCGGATCGGCAACGCGTCGATCGGGTTGCTCACTCGGGGACCGCCCATCCGAACCTCGCCTTGATCGCCGCGCCGTGGCCCGGCAGATCCTCCGCCTCCGCGAGCGTCACGACGTGGTGCGCGACCTCGGCGAGCGCGCGTTCGCTGTAGTCGACGACGTGGATGCCGCGCAGGAACGACTGCACCGACAGACCCGAGCTGTGGCACGCGCAACCGCCGGTGGGCAGCACGTGGTTGGAGCCCGCGCAGTAGTCGCCGAGCGAGACCGGCGCCCACGGGCCGACGAAGATTGCGCCCGCATTGCGCACCCGGGCGGCAACCGCGGCGGCGTCGGCGGTCTGGATCTCCAGGTGTTCGGCGGCGTACGCGTCGACCACCTTGAGGCCGTCGTCCACCGAGTCGACCAGCACGATGCCCGACTGGCGTCCGCCGAGCGCGGCCTGGACCCGCTTGACGTGCTTCGTCGCGGCGACCTGTGCCTTCAGCTCCGCCTCGACCGCCTCGGCCAGCTCGACCGAGTCGGTGACCAACACGGAAGCGGCGAGGGTGTCGTGCTCGGCCTGGCTGATCAGGTCGGCGGCGACGTGCACGGGGTCGGCAGTCGCGTCGGCAAGCACCGCGATCTCGGTGGGGCCGGCCTCGGAGTCGATGCCGATGCGACCCTTGAGCAGGCGTTTCGCGGACGCCACGTAGATGTTGCCCGGCCCGGTGACCATGCTGACCGGCTCACAGGGGCCCGCGCCGTACGCGAACATCGCAACCGCCTGGGCGCCGCCGACCGCGTAGACCTCGTCGACGCCGAGCAGTGCGCACGCGGCCAGAATCGTCGGGTGCGGCAGCCCGCCGAAGGCCTTCTGCGGCGGCGACGCGACCGCGAGCGAGCCGACACCGGCTTCCTGCGCAGGCACGACGTTCATGACCACCGACGACGGATACACCGCCAGCCCACCCGGCACGTACAGCCCGACGCGTTCCACCGGAACCCACCGCTCGGTGACCGTGCCGCCGTCGGCGACCTGCGTGGTCACGTCCGTACGCCGCTGGTCGCGGTGCACGATCCGCGCTCGGCGGATCGTCTCCTCAAGCGCCGCCCGCACCTTAGGGTCCAGCTCGTCGAGCGCCCGCGAAATCGCCTCGCCCGGCACCCGGATGTCGGTCAGCCGCACCCCGTCGAAGCGCTCGCCCAGCTCGATGAGCGCCTCGACCCCGCGATGGCGTACGTCGTCGCAAATCGGACGGACCTTCTCCAAGGCCGCCTCGACATCGAACTCGGCACGGGGCATCACGTCGCGCAGCGCCGCGGGACTGTCCAGGACAGCCCGACCGGCGGGGCCGCGCAGATCGATACGGGAGATCACCCGACCAGTGTAGGGAGGGCCCGAGGCAGGGGTTCCCGCGTGTCGGTTCGTGAGACACGGCCGCCGCCGAGTCGACCGTCCATTTACGTGGTTTGCCCGTTCGGCTGACTCCCGGGTGGCTGCTCCAGGACGAAGGTTCCCAACCCGACCTCGCCGCGCGTCCACCCTTCCTCGCGCACATACCGCATGGCCTTCGCCGCGGTCGCATTGACGACGCCGAACTCTTGGGCGATTTCCAGCGTGGACGGCACGCGACTTCCAGGCGGGTAGGTGCCGACCTCGATCCGCCGGATGATCTCCGCTGCGATTTGGCGCCACAACGGGCGGGTGCGGTCAAGCTTCATCAGCCGGTTGCGCCACGACGAAGGTTCCCTTGTTGGGCAATGTGGTGACGAGTCCGCGCGCACGCAGCTCTGCAACTGCCCGGCGTGCTGTTCCCGGGGCGACCCCGTGCTGCACGCCCATCTCTCGCTCGTTGGGCAAACGCGCGCCGAGGGGCAACCGACCGGACTTGATCTCTTCTTCGACAGCATTGGCTACGCGCATATAGACGTACCCGATCTCACTCATAGGCCGAAAGTAAGGCGGCATATCGCGCACTGCCGCATTGGGTAGCACCATGCGGCGGTATGTAGCTGGCTATAGTGGATAGCAGGACGAAAAACCCCGGCGGCAGCCGCTAACTGCCCCGGGGCGCGGTCGACGCTGCAAAGGAGCGCCAACATGAGGACCCTACTTGTCTGCTTGCTGTCCCGCCTTCTGCCCGGACATGGCAAACACCGTGCAACAGCGACCCCGCAACCGCCCTTGCCCACACCTCACGCACCCGCGCCGGCCACCGGACCTGCGCCGCAACCGTGCCGAGTCCGCCCTTACTACGCCGCGTGGGAACACGAGCAGGAAACTCGTCGGCAGCGCGAAAGGCGCACAGCCCTTCTGTTGGCGACATACGGCCTGGACTTCGAGGCGGTCGCGGCATGATGCGCTGTATCAAGTGCGGTGCCACGTCGGCCCTGGTCCTTGCGGGCGTGCACGGTGGAGCGTCCGGACCAGGCTGCGCGTATTACGTCTGTTTGAAGCACGTCGGCAGCGAAATCGACCGACACCGCGACCTCTGCTCGCGGTGCAACCGCACCGATCCATGCGACATCGCCGCCGACCTGCGTGCCGCGCTACGGGCCATGGCGCGGCTCATGCCCGATCCCCGCGAGTGGCCGTAGTGCCGCCGAGGCACTGAGACACCCACCACAATGAGGTGCCGTTGAGCGCAATACTGATCAACGCCGGGCCTGCGGGGGGACTGACGTGGCCGAATACCAGTTTCCAGACGATCTCAGCGCGGCGGAGCGCCAGGTGTGGGACGCGTACCGGCACGGCGTGCGGTGTGTGCTCGGCGGGGCCGCGTCCGGGCCCTCGTCCCATCGGGGGCCTGTTCCTGACGATGACGAGGGCGCCGATTGGGGTCCGGAGCGGACCGTCCGCGCCGAAGTCCTGGCCAGGCTGCTGGTCGGCGGCCCCGAGCCGGCTCCGGGGCGCACCGCGGCACTCGACCTGGCCGGCGCCCGCGTGGTCGGCGACCTGAACCTGCGCGGAGCGCGCGTCGAGGCGTACGTGGAGCTGCGCGGCTGCCGGTTCGAGGGACGTGTCCTCCTCAACGACGCCGTGACCGGCACGTTTCGCTTGATCGGCTGCACCACGGTGGCGGTCCGGGCGCGTCGCGTCCGCGTCGACGGCGAGTTGTCGGTGACCATGTGCCGGGTCGAGCGCGGGATCGTGCTGAGCGACGCGGCGATCGAGACGGACCTGACACTGAACGGCTCGCGGGTGGCGCCGTCGGCCGACGGCCAGGCGATCGCCGCGGACGGCATGGTCGTCAACCGCGACCTCAGCGCGAACGGACCGTTCCGCTCCATCGGCGTCGTCAATCTCCGCAGTGCGCGGGTCGGCGGTCGCGTGACGTTCTACCGGGCCCGGCTCGACGCGCTGCCGGGCATGGATGCGCGCGGTTTCCGGCACCTGGCCCTGGACGCGGCGGGGCTCGTCGTGGAACAGACCCTGCACCTCAGCGACTCCCCCGCCGGATCGGGATCGTTCCGCTTCAGCGACGCGCGGTTCGGCGACGCCTTGGTGATCAGCTACGCCGCGATACTGCGCGAGCCGGACGAGGAACTGCTGATGTGGCGCGTCACGGCGAGGACGCTGTGCCTCGACATGGCCCCGGGTTCCCGGGGCCGGGTGATACTGCGCGGTGCGCGGTTGGAGACGCTGACCGATACGCCGGACACCTGGCCGACGGGTCCGGACAGGGTCACGATCGGGGGCATGACCTATGCGGCGCTGCGGTCCGAACGTCCGCTGGACCTGCGCCAACGACTCGTGTGGCTGGCCGACGCGACCCCCGACTACGAACCCCAGCCGTACGAGCAACTGGCTGCCGCGTACCGCGCGTCCGGCCAGGACGAGGAGGCCCGTACCGTCCTGCTCGCCAAGCAGCGCCGCAACCGCGAAACACTTCGGCTTCCCGGCCGTATCTGGGGCCATGTGCAGGACGCCACGATCGGGTACGGCTACCGCCCGACCCGCGCGCTGGCCTGGCTGGCTGCGCTGATCGCCGCAGGCACCGCGGCGTTCGCAGTGGACAGCCCGACGCCGGTCAAGGCGGACGAGGCTCCCCACTGGAACCCGTTCTTCTACACGGTGGACCTCCTGCTCCCGGTCGTCACATTCGGCCAGGAGGCCGCGTGGAATCCCGGCGGCTGGGCGCAGTGGGTGGCCTACACGCTGGTGATGCTGGGCTGGATCCTCGCCGGCGCAGCCGCCGCGGGCGCGACGCGCGTCATCAACCGGGCTTAGGTCGCGACTGGTCGCGCGGCAAACTCCGCTGAAGCCACACGATCGGCGGCACTACTCTTGGGCGCGTGACCGACCGGCTGCCGCTTTTTCCCCTGAACTCGGTGTTGTACCCGGGTCTCGTGCTGCCCCTGAACATCTTCGAGGAGCGCTATCGGCGTCTGGTGCGGGATCTGTTGGCCCTTCCGGAGGGCGAACGCCGCTTCGGGGTGGTCGCGTTGCGCAGCGGGCGCGAGGTCGGCGAGCTGCCGGTGGCGGCGATCGACGCGGTGTTCCCGCTGGGGTGCACCGCCGAGGTGGCGACGATGCGGCCCCACGCCGACGGACGCTACGACGTCGTCGCGACGGGCGCCACGCGGTTCCGGCTGGTGTCGGTCGACGACAGCGGGCCGTATCTGGTCGGCAAGGTCGAGTTCTTGGAGGAGCCGAAGGGCGACGACGCCGCGGTGCTGACCCTCGCGGTGACGCGCGCGTTCACCGAGTACCAGCGCGAGCTGGTCGGCGCCCAGGGGCGCGGTCCGATGGAGCTGCCGGAGCTGCCGGACGACCCGGTGGTGCTGTCGTACCTGGTGGCCGCCGCCATGGTCCTCGATCTATCGGACAAGCAGAACCTGCTCGTGCTGGACGACGCCACGCTGCGGCTGCGCGCGGAACTGTCGCTGCTGCGGCGTGAAACCGCGCTGCTGGGGCACATCCGCGCTCTTCCCGCGGTGGAACTTCTGCGCCAGAAGGCCGGCCCGAACTGAGCCGGGGAGGCAAGGTGGCGAAGGGCAAGTCCACACGCGGCGGTACGGGGACTCCCGCAACCGTCGCACTGACGCGTGCGGGCGCCGCGTTCACGGTGCACGCGTACGACCACGACCCCGGGGCCGCGTCGTACGGCGAGGAAGCCGCCGCGGCGCTCGGCGTGCCGGCCGAGCGCGTCTTCAAGACCCTGCTGGCAGATGTCGACGGCGCTTTGACCGTGGCCGTCGTCCCGGTCGCAGGAAAACTCGACCTGAAGGCTCTCGCCGCGGCCGTCGGCGGCAAACGCGCCGCGATGGCCGACCCGGCCGCCGCCGAACGCGCGACGGGCTACGTCGTGGGCGGGATTTCGCCGCTGGGCCAGAAGAAGCGCCTGGCCACGGTCGTCGACGCGAGCGCGCTCGCGCATGACACCGTGTTCGTCTCGGCCGGAAGACGCGGCCTGGAAGTCGAGCTCGCACCGGCCGATCTGGTGGGGCTGACACTCGCGACGACGGCGGACATCGGCAGGGCCTGAGAAGGCCGTCCGGCAAGGCTCCGCCGCCGGGCGACGCTACTGCCGGTCGTGGTGGTGCGCGGAGTCCGGGTCGACGGGCGCGGCGCTCGCCGCGGTGCCGGGGTCGTTCGGCGGGACGGGGGCCACGGGCATGCCGTGCGGGGCGCTGCTCGCGGGCCAGGCGGCCGATTTGGGTGCGGGGTCGCGGGGGCCGAAGCCGGCGTTGAGGCAGAGGAAGAGGACAAGCGAGGCCATCGGCCACAGGTAGATGACGCCCATGGCCTGGATGCGCAGCGGCTCCTCGAATTCGATGCGGCCGTCGCGGGCCAGCAGTTCGGAGCCGAAGGTGTCGGGGCCGAGGGCGGCGCCGACCTTGTAGGCGAGATAGGAGCCGAGCAGCCCGCCGACGCCGAGGCCGACCGCGACGCCGATGCCGTGGCGGCGGCCCTTCCAGAACGCCAGCCCGGCGAGCGCGAGCCCGACGACGACGCCGATGATCGCGAACCAGCCGTCGCGGGCGATCTCCGACTCGGACCGGGCGTTGGGCCGCAGGTATTCGACGTGATCGACGATGATCTTGGGGATCTCGGGCGCGATGGCGTACCAGACGGCCCCGGCCGCCGCGCCGACCGCCAGGCAGACGGCCAGCACGATCACGCCCGCGATGACGTCGCCGCGCGCGACCTGCCACCACGAGGCCGGTTCCGCGGGGGGACCGGACGGCGGGGTGGCGGCCGGGGGCTGGTCGAATTGCCAGGGCGACGTCATCGGGAAACCTCCGAGGAGCCCCCGCCTTCCGGCGGAGGAGGAATCGGATTGCCTGCGGAGCAGGGCGGGTGCAGGTGTTTCGCAAGGGGCGAATCGCCCTTGAGGACACACGGAAAGCGACGGTACAGTTTCTTACTGTGAGGAGTGTTTCCGTGAAGCGGGCGTTTCGGTACCGCTTCTACCCGACCGACACGCAAGCCGCTGAGCTGATGCGGACGTTCGGGTGTGTCCGCAAGGTCTACAACCTCGCATTGCGGGCGCGTTCGGAGGCGTGGGAGCTGCGGCGGGAACGGGTGGGCTACGGTGTCACGTCCGCGATGCTGACCGAGTGGAAGACGACGGAGGAACTGGCGTTCCTTCGTGAGGTGTCGTGTGTGCCGTTGCAGCAAGCGCTGCGGCACTTGCAGACGGCATTCGCGAACTTCTTCGCGAAACGGGCCGGGTTCCCGAGGTTCAAGTCCCGGCGAAAGTCGCGGGCGTCGGCGGAGTACACCGCGTCCGCGTTCCGCTACCGCGACGGCCGGCTCACGCTGGCGAAGATGTCCGAGCCCCTGGACATCGTGTGGTCGCGCCCGCTGCCCGCCGGTGCGGTGCCGTCGACGGTGACCGTGTCCCGCGACAGCGCCGGACGCTGGTTCGTGTCCCTGCTGTGCGACGACACGCCCGTCCCCGCGCCGACCGCCGGGGCGGCGGTCGGCGTCGACGCAGGGATCACCTCCCTCGCGACCCTGTCGACCGGGGAGAAGATCGCCAACCCCCGGCACGAGCAGCGCGACCGCGAACGCCTCGCCCGCCTCCAACGCGAACTGTCCCGCAAAACCAAGGGCTCCGCGAACCGGGCCAAGGCCCGGCTGCGCGTCGCCAAGGTCCACGCGCGGATCGCCGACCGGCGCCGGGACCACCTGCACAAGCTGTCGACTGGGCTCGTCCATGAGAACCAAATGGTCGTGATCGAGGACCTGTCCGTCCGCACCATGGTCAAGAACCGCAGCCTCGCCCGCGCCGTCTCGGACGCGGCGTGGCGGGACCTGCGGTCGATGCTGGAGTACAAGTGCGCCTGGTACGGGCGCGAACTCGTCGTGGTCGACCGATGGCTCCCCAGCAGCAAGCTGTGCGGGGCCTGCGGCACGGTCAGGGCGAAGCTGCCGCTGGACGTCCGGGAGTGGACGTGCGACTGCGGCGCGGTTCACGACCGCGACGTCAACGCGGCGCGCAACATCCTGGCCGCCGGGCTGGCGGTGTCCGCCTGTGGAGACGGTGTAAGACCTCAACGGGAGTCCCTCCCGGGCGGGCGACGGTCGGTGAAGCAGGAAAGGTCCCGACCGCCGCGCTGACGCGCGGCGGCTCGGCCGCGAGGCCGAGGGAAGTTCCCTCGTTCACGAGGGGAGGAAGTCAAGCAGTCAGCGTCCCATTTTTTGCTGGTCCGGTCTCGGTGGTCGAGTGCTGTGAAGACAAGAGGCGTCAGCCGCGCGCTGTGCGCCGGAAGGCCCAGGTCGAGAGGGTGAGCATGACGACGCCCACCCCCGCGCACACGGCCAGGTTCGCGCCGAAGGCGGTCCAGTCGGGCGTCCCGTACGTGGCGATGAACGCGTCGACGCCGTACGACGAAGGCAGCACGTCGCGCCCGAGTTCGATGAGCCAGGGCATGCGGTCGGCGGGGATGACGCCCAGCAGCAGCGCCGCGGACATGCCCATCTGCCCCAGCATCGTCGCGAGTTCGGGCCGGGGGGCGAGCAGGCCGCACACCGCCCCGACTCCGGCCAGTGCCGCCCCGGACAGCGGCACCACCAGCAGCAGCGCCCACAGGTTGGCGAGCGGCAGTTGGAACATCACGGCGCCCACCGCGGCCGTGGCGATCGTGCCGGGCAGCGTGAACGAGGCGTACGCGGCGGCCATGCCGAGCACGACGGCGGCCGGACGCACCGGCAGCGTCTTGTAGTAGTCGAGCGCGTTGGCGGCCCGCAGCGCGCCGAAGTGCTGCGCGAGCAGATTGAGTGCGACGAAGGCCACGACGAGCACGCTGGACCCGGCCACCACCGCCTCGCGCGCGCTGTCGGAGTCGGTGTCGACGACGCCGCGCATGAGGATCATGATCCCCACGGACTGGAACACCGCGACGAACAGCAGCGGCACGCGCGAGACGCGGGTGCGCGAGAGTTGGGCTCGGTAGACCGCCACGAGGCCCTGCCACAGCGGCGTGACGGGCGCGAGGGCGATCGGTGTGTCGTGGCCGGGCGGCGGGGCGTGGGTCGTCACTTGACCAGCCCTTCGTGCCGACCGCCGAGAGCGAGGTACGCGTCCTCCAGGCTCGGCGTCGACAGTGTGAAGTCGTCGAGGACCGCGAACGCCGGTCCGGAGGTCACCGCGGCAAGCAGTTCGCGCGCGGTCGCGGGGTCGGTACGCGTGGTCCACCGCCGGCCGACGCACACCGCGTCGCGGGCGAGCCGGGCCACCGCCGGTTCGTCGAGCGGGGGGTCGCCACGCCAGACGAGTTCGAGGCGTACCTCGTCGCCGGCCGCGGCCTTGAGCCCGCCGGGGGTGTCGCACGCGATGACGCGGCCCTCGTCGAGGACGGCGACCCGGTCGAGGACCGTCTCGGCCTCGATGACGTTGTGGGTGACCAGCAGGACCGTGGTCCCTCGGTCGGCACGGCGGCGGTCGATCGCGGCCCACACCGCGCGGCGGGAGACCGGGTCCATCCCGACGGTGGGCTCGTCGAGCACGAGGACCGGGCGGTCGCCGACGAGCGTCGCCGCGACGCAGGCCAGGCGGCGTTCGCCGCCGGAGAGTTCCTTGAGGGGACGCCCGGCCAGTTCGCACAGGCCCAGTTCGTCGACCACGGCGTGCCGGGCCGCCCGCGCCTCCCGGGCGCCGAGGGCGCGCAGCCGCGCGGTGGTCTCGATCGCGAGGGTGACGGTCAGTTCGTCGAGGGCCGCGGATTCCTGGGCGAGGTAGGCGACGAGGCGCGCGGCGGTGTCGGGGCTGCGGACGATGTCGTGGCCGAAGAGGTCGATCGTCCCCGCGTCCGGGCGCAGCAGGCCGGTCAGTTGCCGCACGAGCGTGGATTTCCCGGCGCCGTTGGGGCCGAGCAGGCCGAAGATCTCGCCGCGGCGGATCTCCAGGCCGATGTCGGTGTTCGCGTGCACCGTCGTGGGGGCCATGCGGCTGCCGGTGCGGTACTTCTTGGTCAGTCCGGCGACGCGGTAGCACCCGGCCGCCGTGCCGCGCGAGGCGTCGGCGTCCGGGGCCGCGGCGTCCCCGTCCTTCGTGAAGGCTGCGCCGAGAATGGCCACGCTGTGCCTCTCCTGCCCGGTGGCCGCCGCGGGCGCGCCGGATTGTCGTCTTGTCTTTGCGGACGCTGTCGGTGTCGGGGGCACGGAATCCGTGCCCCAAAACTCTACGTGGCGGCGGAGGCTCCCCGCGCCGCACCCCTGGCGAGGGCCTGCCGGGCACGCTGCCATTGGTCGCGCGGCAGGACCCCCCCGCGCCACCGGATGTCGCGCAGCGCGCGCTCCTGGTCGGCGGGCAGCCTGCGCGCGGTGAACTTGGCACCGAGCCTGAGCAGCGTCCAGGGACGGGTTGGCAGCCCGACGCGGTCGAGTTCGCGCCTAAGGTTCGGCCACCAGACGGTGGTGGCGTCCCTGAGCGCGTCCTCGGCGCCGGCCAGGCGCCGGAAGCCGCCGAGCCTGCCGACTGTACGGGAGATCAGCCGCTGCGCGATGCCGACCAGCGCGAACAGGACGAGCAGGATGACCCCGAGCGGGATGGTGACACCGCCGAGGAGGAAGAGCACGCCGAGGCCGAGCAGCGCGTACTTGGCGAGGAACAGCACTTCGAGGCGGCCGAGGACGAGTTTTCCCGCGATGTACCGCACGAGCAGGACGCCCTGAGCGGTGGTGAGCCGGGTGTCGACGTCGGCCGCGTCGCCGGCGCCTGGCCGCGCGTACTCCCCGGCGGCGTCGCGGCGCTCGGCCTCGCGGGCCGCGCGTTGCAGCCTTCGGCCGCCTTTCGCCGCCGCGAGCCCGGCCTTGCCGAATCTGCGGAATCCGGCCATGGCTGTCCTCCCTTGGTTCGCGCGGCCGTGCCGACGGATGCCGGTGAGGTCCTGTTCCGGCCGGACTGCCGGCCCGATCCCCGTGCGGTGTCGGGGCAGGCGGCACCGGTTGCGTCGGCGGGCGATCCCCACGCACGCGCCCTGCGGTGCCGAACGGCACCCGTTCCCCCGCCGGGTGGCGCGGCGCACCTCCCCCGCCGCATCCCCGGCCCCCACCATCGTGCCACGGCCGCGCACCCCAGGCGCGGGTCCGCGCGTCCGGTCAGCCGTTCTTGCCCGGTCGCGGATCCGGTCGCTCGGTCCGCAGGTCCGGCTGGGGCGCGGGCTGCCGATCGGACGGATGCGTGTGCTGTCGACCGTTGGTCATGGATCTCCCCGTCTCCCCCCGGACGCGGCGGCCCGGGGTCTGTGTGACCGAACCTGGACGCGCGGTCACCTAGGAGAAAACCACTCTACGTGAACGATGGTTCACGCAGGGCCTGTTCGTACAGATCGATATGCGCAACTTGCAGTGATGTAAGGGCCGTTGCCGCCGTGTTCCGGCCGTGTCGGCCCGCGCGCGCGCCGGCTCGGGAGGCACCGGCGGCCGGTGTTCGGCGTGTCTCCGGCGGCGGACGCAACCCGACGGAAGCCGGGCTAGAGTTGGGGCTTCCTCCGGCCGGGCGTGCCCCGGCGTGGGGTGCTCGGCCGACATCACAAAAGCGACGGAGGGCTTGTGTCCACTGACAGCTTCGTCCACCTGCACGTGCACACCGAGTACTCGATGCTCGACGGTGCGGCGAAGAACGGCAAGATGTTCGCCGAAGTGGAACGCCTCCGAATGCCGGCGGTCGCGATGTCCGACCACGGCAACATGTTCGGCGCCTACGAGTTCTTCCAGACCTCCAAGAAGCACCCCGTCAAGCCGATCATCGGCATCGAGGCGTACGTCGCACCCAGCACCCGGCACAGCCGCAAGCCGGAGTTCTGGGCCGGCACCGGCCAGCGCAACACCGACGACACCGCGGGCGAGGGCGGCAAGGACGTCTCCGGCGGCGGCCGGTACACGCACATGACGATGTGGGCGCAGAACGCGCAGGGCCTGCGCAATCTGTTCCGCCTCTCCTCCCTCGCCTCCATCGAGGGCTACTACATGAAGCCCCGCATGGACCGCGAGCTGATCTCGCAGTACTCCGAGGGCATCATCGCGACGACCGGCTGCCCGTCCGGCGAAGTGCAGACGCGGCTGCGCCTGGGACAGTTCGACGAGGCGATCAAGGCCGCGTCGGCGTACCAGGACATCTTCGGGAAGGAGAACTACTTCCTGGAGCTGATGGACCACGGCCTCGACATCGAGCGCACGGTCCGCGAGGACCTGCTGCGCATCGCCAAGCAGCTCGACATCCCGCTGTTGGCGACGAACGACTCGCACTACGTCACCGAGGACCAGGCCGACGCGCACGACAACCTGCTGTGTGTCGGCGTCGGCAAGAACAAGGACGACCCGAACCGCTTCAAGTTCAACGGCACCGGCTACTACCTCAAGTCGGCCGAGGAAATGCGGGCGCTGTTCGGCGAGTTGCCGGCCGCGTGCGACAACACGCTGCTGATCGCCGAGCGCATCGAGCCGTACGACGAGGTGTTCGGCTACGTCGACCAGATGCCGCAGTTCGACGTGCCCGAGGGCGAGACGCAGGCGAGCTGGCTGCGCAAGGAGTGCGAGAAGGGCCTGCACCTGCGGTACGGCGCCAACCCGCCGCAGGAGGTGCTCGACCGGCTCGACATGGAGCTGTCGGTCATCTCGCCGCTGGGCTTCGACTCGTACTTCCTCGTGGTCGCGGACATCTGCAAATACGCCCGCGACAACGGCATCCCCGTCGGTCCCGGCCGTGGTTCCGCGGCGGGTTCGCTGGTGGCGTACCTGACGCGCATCACCGAGCTCGACCCCCTCGAACACGGCCTGCTGTTCGAACGGTTCCTGAACCCCGAGCGCGTCAGCCCGCCGGACGTCGACATCGACTTCGACGACCGCCAGCGCGACCAGATGGTCCGCTACGTGTCGGAGAAATACGGCGCGGAGTACACCGCGCAGGTCAACACGTTCGGCACCATCAAGGCGAAGGCGGCGGTCAAGGACGCGGCCCGCATCCTCGGCTTCCCCTTCTCGATGGGCGACCGCATCACCAAGGCGATGCCGCCGGACGTCATGGGCAAGGGCGTCCCGCTCGCCGACCTGTTCAACCCCGAACACCCGCGCTACAACGAGGGCATGGAGATCCGGGCGCTCTACGAGAGCGACCCCGAGGTCAAGCGCGTCGTCGACACCGGCATGGGCATCGAGGGCCTGATCCGCGGCACCGGCGTGCACGCCGCCGCGGTCATCCTGTCGCGTACGCCGCTGCTCGACCTGATCCCGCTGCACCGCCGCGACAAGGACGGCGTGATCATCACCGGCTTCTCGTACCCGCAGTGCGAGGACATGGGCCTGATCAAGATGGACTTCCTGGGTCTGCGCAACCTGGGCATCATCGACCACGCCATCAAGATCATCAAGGAGAACCGGGGCGCCGACGTCAGGACGGAGGACATGCCCCTGGACGACCCGAAGACATACGAACTGCTCGCGCGCGGCGACACGCTCGGCGTCTTCCAGCTCGACGGCGGGCCCATGCGGGCGCTGCTGAAGCTCATGAAGCCCACGGAGTTCGCCGACCTCTCGGCCGTGAGCGCCCTCTACCGCCCCGGCCCGATGGGCATGAACTCCCATATCAACTACGCGCTGCGCAAGAACGGCCAGCAGCCCATCGAGCCGATCCACCCCGAGCTCGAAGAGCCGCTCAACGAAGTACTCGGCCCCACCTACGGCCTGATCGTCTACCAGGAGCAGGTGCAGCTCGCCGCGCGGGTGCTCGCCGGCTACACGCTCGGCGGCGCGGACCTGCTGCGCCGGGCGATGGGCAAGAAGAAGAAAGAGGTCCTGGACAAGGAGTTCATCCCCTTCCAGGCCGGTATGCGGGGGAACGGCTACTCGGACGAGGCGATCCAGGCCGTGTGGGACGTCCTCGTCCCGTTCGCGGGCTACGCGTTCAACAAGTCGCACTCGGCCGCGTACGGCCTGGTCTCCTACTGGACCGCGTATCTCAAGGCGAACTACCCCGCGGAGTACATGGCCGCGCTGCTGACCTCCGTCGGCGACGACAAGGACAAGATGGGCGTCTACCTCTCCGAGACGCGCCGCATGGGCATCAAGGTCCTCTCCCCCGACGTCAACGAGTCGGCGGTCGAGTTCACCGCCGTCGGCGACGACATCCGCTTCGGCCTGACCGCCGTGCGCAACGTGGGTGCCAACGTCGTCGAATCACTCATGAAAACCCGCAAGTCCAAGGGCAAATACACCTCGTTCCAGGACTTCCTGTCCAAGGTCGAGATCACGGTGTGCAACAAGCGCACGATCGACTCGCTGATCAAGGCGGGCGCCTTCGACTCGCTCGGACACACCCGCAAATCACTGTGCGCGGTCCACGAGACCGCGGTGGACGCGGTCATCGGCCTCAAACGCCAGGAGGCCAACGGCCAGTTCGACCTGTTCGGCGCGGGCGGCGACGAGCCCGACGACAAGCCCGCGGTCGGCCTCGACTTCAAGCTGTCCGACGACGAGTGGTCGCGCAAGCAACTGCTGTCCACCGAACGGGAGATGCTGGGCCTGTACGTCTCCAGCCACCCGTTGGACGGCGCCGAGCACATCCTCGCCCGCAACCGCGACATGTCGATCGCGGAGCTGGTCGGGTCCGGCCAGACCGAGGGTTTCGTCAAGCTCGCCGGCCTGATCACCGGTGTCGACCGGCGCATCAACAAGGGCGGCAACCCCTGGGCGATCATCACGCTCTCGGACCACGACGCGTCGATCGAGGTGCTGTACTTCCCGAAGAACTACCTGTTGTTCGCCCAGGAGTTCATCGAGGACAACGCCGTGTCGATCCGCGGGCGCATCAACGAGCGCGACGGCGCCCTGTCGGTCTTCGGCGAAGAGCTCGTCCCCCTCGACATCTCCGCGGCCGAGCACGGCGGCCGCCCGCCGGTCGTGCTCAAGGTGCACGAGCGCCGGGTGACGCCCGACCTGGTCCGGCGCCTCAAGTCGACGATCCTCGCGCACCCCGGCGACACCGAAGTGCGCCTGCGCATGGAGAACCGCCTCGGCGGCACGACGCTGTTGCGCCTCAACCCGACCGTGGAGAACAACACGGCCTTCGCCTCGGAGATCAAGGTGCTGCTCGGCCCTGATTCGTGGGTGGTTTGACTTCCTCCCCCTCGTGAACGAGAGGAACTCCCCTCAACCTCGCGGCCGAGCCACTGCGCGTCAGCGCGACGGTTGGGACCCTTCCTGCTTCACCGACCGTCGCCCGCCTGGGAGAAAGGACTCCCGTTGAGGTCTTACACCGTCTCCACAGGCAGCAACCGCCAGCCCGGCGGCCAGAATGTTGCGCGCCGCGTTCACGTCGCGGTCATGGACCGCGCCGCAGCCGCACGTCCACTCCCGAACGTCCAGCGGCAGCTTCGCCGCGACCGCGCCGCACGCCCCGCACAGCTTGCTGCTGGGGAACCAACGGTCGACCACAACGAGTTCACGCCCATACCAGGTGCACTTGTACTCCAGCATCGACCGCAGGTCGCCCCACGCCGCGTCCGAGACGGCGCGCGCCAGGGAGCGGTTCTTGACCATGGTGCGGACGGACAGGTCCTCGATCACGACCACTTGGTTCTCATGGACGAGCCGAGTAGTGAGCTTGTGCAGGTGGTCCCGTCGCCGGTCGGCGATCCGGGCGTGGACACGCGCGACACGGAGCCGGGCCTTGGCCCGGTTGTTCGAGCCCTTGGCCTTGCGGGCCAGGTCCCGCTGCGCGCGGGCGAGGCGTTCGCGGTCGCGCCGCTCATGCCCCGGGTTGGCGACCTTCTCCCCGGTGGACAGCGTCGCCAGGGACGTGATCCCCACGTCGATACCCACGGCCACGTCCGTAGCCGACGCGGGAAGGGGTGCGACGGTGTCGTCGCACAGCAGGGACACAAACCAGCGCCCGGCGCTGTCGCGGGACACGGTCACCGTCGACGGCACCGCCCCTTCGGGCAGGGGACGCGACCACACGATGTCCAGGGGCTCGGACATCTTCGCCAGCGTGAGCCGGCCGTCGCGGTAGCGGAACGCGGAGGAGGTGTACTCCGCCGACGCCCGCGATTTCCGCCGGGACTTGAACCGCGGGAACCGGGCCCGTTTCGCGAAGAAGTTCACGAACGCCGTCTGCAGGTGCCGCAGCGCCTGCTGCAACGGCACACACGACACCTCACGCAAAAACCCCAACTCCGGAGTCTGCTTCCACCCAGTCAGCATCGCGGACGTCGCCCCATACCCCACCCGCTCACCCCGCGATTCCCACGCCTGGGAACGCGCCGCAAGCGCGAGGTTGTAGACCTTCCGCACACACCCGAACGTCCGCACCAGCTCCACGGCCTGCGCATCGGACGGGTAGAAGCGGTACCGAAACGCCCGCTTCACGGAAGCACTCCCCACAGTGTGCAACTGTACCGTCGCTTTCCGTGGTGCCTCAAGGGCGATTCGCCGATGGCGAAACACCTACCCCCTCCCTGCTCCGCAGGCGATCCGATTCCTCCCCCGCCCGAAAGCGGGGATTTCCTCGGAGGACTCCGATGACCCGCGACGACCCCTTGGCCCCGCGAGATTCCGGGCCCTCGGAGCCCTCGGGCGAGCCCGAGGCGTGGTACGGCGCGGACGCCGTCCACGACCCGTACAACGACGCCGAGACGCACCGCCTGCACGGCCTGGACCTGGCCGTGCAGGCCGACGCCCCGGTCTGCCGCCGCTGCGACGGACCGGGGATCCTGGAGACCCGCGTCCCGCACGTGTGGGACAACGGCTACGGCGAGCCGCTGCCGTGCATGCGCGTCCTGGTGCTGTGCCCCGCGTGCGACCACGCCGCCCCGGCCGCCGCCGACCTGCTCGCGCTGTTCACCGTCGACGACCGGATCGGCGACGCCAACGCCGAGGTCTTCAGCGACCTCGTCGCGCTGTGGCTCGCCGAGGCCACCGCACTGCCCGCCCACCCGGCGACGCTGGAGGACGCCGACCAATGACCGACGACTGACGCAGCGTCACCTGGGCAAGGGAAGTCCGTCGGCTTCTCCGGCCTACACCCGAAATGCCGGGAAAACACCAGTGATCCGATGAATCGCCGGTTGGACGTCACCTCGTACGGGTGACTAGCGTGGCTGCTCCGCCGGTCGATCCGGTCGATCCCGGCGACCCGTTCGATGCAATCGAGTCTCAGGGAGAGCAGCAACCGTGGACGTCTGGGAGATACTTCGCCCCCTGATCGTTCTGGTCGCGGTCCTCGCCCTCACCGGCGTCGTCACGTGGCTCCTGGCAAGGATCGCCCGCGAGGTGCAGACCAGACGCCCCACTTCGGGGCCGCTGTGGCCGATGCTGCGGCGCTCGCGCGCGTCCTGTGTGGTGACGCTCGCCACCGTGCTCGCGCTTCTCGGCGAGCCGGCCGCGGACCTGCCGCCCGACACGAGCGACACGGTCCGCCACATCCTGGTCCTGTGCGTCATCGGCGCGTGCGCGTGGCTCGCGATCCACGCCGCGAACGTTCTGGTGAACACGTCGTTCGAGAAGTACGCGGCGGTCGCCACGGACGCCGGCCGGGTGCGGCGCGTCCGCACCCAGATCGACCTGATCCGGCGCGTGGGTTCGGCACTGGTCGCGGTGGTCGCGATCGCGTCGATGATCATGACGTTCCCCGGCATGAAGACCATCGGCACGTCGCTGCTGGCGTCCGCGGGTCTGTTCGGCGTCGTCGCGGGCCTCGCGGCGCAGAGCACGCTGTCGAACCTCTTCGCGGGCCTCCAGATCGCGTTCAGCGACATGGTGCGCATAGGCGACTCGGTCGTGGTGGACAACGAGATGGGCACCGTCGAGGAGATCACGCTCACCTACCTCGTGGTGAACACCTGGGACCAGCGGCGCATCGTGATGCCGGTCTCGTACTTCACCGGCCGCCCGTTCGAGAACTGGTCGCGCACCGACATGCGCATGACCGGGACCGTGTTCCTGCACCTGGACCACTCGACGCCGGTCGCCGAACTGCGCGACGAACTGCACCGGATCCTGAAGGACTCCGGCCTGTGGGACGGCCAGGGCTGGAGCCTGTACGTCACCGACACCACGCCGACCACGATCGTCGTGCGCGCCGTCCTCACAGCCCGCGACGCCGACGATGTGTGGACGCTGCGCTGCGAGGTCCGCGAGAAGCTGCTCGACTACATCCGCCGCAAGCACCCGTACGCGCTGCCGCGCGTGCCGACCGGCCCGGCGACGATGGTCCCGGCGTACGGCGACGGCGACGACGCGTACGACCAGCGCCAGCCCGCGCACATCCCGGCCCCCGCCGGCCCCAAGCGCTTCGTCGAGCTTGCCAAGCGCCCGAAAGTCGATCTCGGCAAGCCCTCGGCAGCCTCCGAGGCCAGGCCCTGAGCCGCACCGAAGAGACGATCCGGTCAGGTCGGAGCGAGCCCCGGCCAGCCCTGCGGGTTGGAGCCGGTCTCGTAATCGAACGGCTCTTCGTGCTCCCATGGCCGCCCGGTCAGCTCCTCCCACGCGTCCTCCGCGACGTAGAGCAGCGCCTCGCCGTCGTACTCCGCCGCGGTATACGCACAGAACGCGGTCGGGTCGGTGAGCACGTGCATATACGCGTCGCGGCCCGCGGCGACGACGCCGCAGCGGGCGTAGAGGAAACCGTCGGCTGACATCGGGACCGGCACGCCTTGGCGGTCCGTCACGTCGATGTACGGCAGCGACGCCAGGTCAGCGCGGTCCAGGCGGTACAGCGCCTCGGCGAGCCGATCGGCGAACCCGATGATCGTCGACTTGGAGCGGGTGGCGAGCACCTCGGTCAGGCGTTCGCACGCGTCGTCGTCCGCGCGACCGCCGAGCAGGTCGACGAGATCCCAGAATTCATCCCAATCCAGCACGGATAAATGGTCACATGTCCGAACCGAACTTGCCCGCCGCATCGTCGAGCTCGTCGAGGAAGGCCAGCGCGGCCGCCCAGGTGCGGTCGGCGGCCTCGGCGTCGTGGTCGGGCAGGTCGGGGTCGGTGTAGATGTGCCCCGCGCCCCGGTAGCGGTAGACCTCGACATCGGCCCCGCGGCGATCATGCGCAGATACCAGGCGTTGAGCCAGTCCTCGGTCTCGAACGGGTCCGGGTCGGCGACGTGTAGTTGCACCGCCACCTCGGTCTGCGCGTCGTCGCGCAGGTCGGACGTGCCGTGGAACATCAGCAGGCCGCCCGCGTACTCGTCGGCGAGGGCGAGGTTCTGCGCGAGTGAGGAACCCATCGAGAAGCCGGAGTAGACCAGCCCCCGGCCGAGCGGCGCGGCGGCGGCGACCGCGCGGTGCAGCAGTTCGTCGACGCCGATCTCCTCCTTGAGCTCCATGCCCTCTTCGACGGTGTCGACGACGCGCCCGTCGTACAGGTCGGGCACGGTCACCTCGTGGCCCGCCTGCCGCAGTCGGTCGGCGGCCGCGTGCACGGCGGGGCGCAGTCCGTAAGCCGAATGGAACAGCACGATGCGGGCCACGGAACTCCTTGGTTCGGGGATGCCTAGGGGATGCCTCAGCGAGGCGTAGACGGAAATGCCGCGCATACGACGTCTTGGCGGATGCGACGCGGTTGCCTTGCCGGCGTCCGGCGGGATATGCGGCGGCTGCGGTCAGTGGCCGTCGGAAACGCGTTCGAGCGCGCGCGCAAGATCCTCGGGGTAGGTGCTGTCGAATTCGACCCACTCGCCGCTGCCGGGGTGCTCGAAGCCCAGGTGGACGGCGTGCAGCCACTGCCGCGCGACGCCGAGCCGCTTGGCGAGGGTGGGGTCGGCGCCGTACATCATGTCGCCGACGCACGGGTGCCGCAGGGACGCCATGTGCACGCGGATCTGATGGGTGCGGCCGGTCTCCAGCTTGATCGAGAGCAGGCTCGCGGCGCGGAAGGCCTCGACGGTGTCGTAGTGCGTGACGCTCGGCTTGCCGTCGGCGACGACGGCCCACTTCCAGTCGTGCCGCGGGTGCCGGTCGATCGGCGCGTCGACGGTGCCGGCCAGCGGGTCCAGGTGCCCCTGGACCAGGGCGTGGTAGCGCTTGTCCACCGTGCGGTCGCGGAACTGCTGCTTGAGCAGGGTGTACGCGCGCTCCGACTTGGCCACCACCATGAGGCCGCTGGTGCCGGCGTCGAGGCGGTGCACGACGCCCTGCCGCTCGGCCGCGCCCGACGTGGAGACGCGGTAGCCGGCTGCGGCGAGGCCGCCGACGACGGTCGTGCCCTCCCAGCCGGGGCTCGGGTGCGCCGCGACGCCGAGGGGCTTGTCGACGACGACGATGTGTTCGTCGTCGTGGACGATGCCCATGCCCGGAACAGGTTCGGCGACGATCCGGACGGGGGCGGGCGGGGCCGGCATCTCCACCTCAAGCCACGCGCCGGCGCCGACGCGGTCCGATTTTCCGGCCGGGCGTCCGTCCAGGAGCACCTTGCCGGCCGCGGCGAGCTCGGCCGCGCGCGTGCGGGAGAACCCGAACATGCGTGCGAGCGCTGCGTCGACGCGTTCGCCTTCGAGGCCGTCGGGGACGGGCAGCGTACGGATCTCGGGAGCACTGGTGGAGGAGGTCACCCGTCGAGTATGCCGGTTGCCGGGGTCAGGCCGTCCCGTCGCCCGTCCCGCCCCTGCCGTCGGCGGCTCCCGTACGGTCGTCCTCGGCTTCCTCGTCGCCTTCGCGCGTGCCGTCGGGCTGGAGGCCGAGGAACGACAGCAGCACGATCAGGCAGCCGCCGATCACGATCGCGGAGTCCGCGAGGTTGAACACCGCGAAGTGCTTGGGCGCGATGAAGTCGACCACGTGGCCGCGCAGGAAGCCCGGCGAGCGGAAGACCCGGTCGGTCAGGTTGCCGAGCGCGCCGCCGAGCAGCAGACCGAGCGCGACGGCCCACGGCAGGCTGTAGAGCTTCCGCG
Source organism: Yinghuangia sp. YIM S10712 (assembly GCF_051388935.1). NCBI lineage: Bacteria > Bacillati > Actinomycetota > Actinomycetes > Kitasatosporales > Streptomycetaceae > Yinghuangia > Yinghuangia sp. YIM S10712. The sequence continues at coordinate 682,164 of NZ_JBPKBI010000002.1, read as the reverse complement.
ACAGGCGCAGGATCACCACGATGATGGTCGCCGCGATGACGGTGAAGACGATCGTGTACGCCTCGCCTATACCGAACGCGGCGCCCGCATTGCGTGTGCCGCGGAACTGAAGCCAGTCGCCGATGATGTCGATCGGCGCCTCGCCCTCCAGCTTGGCGACCACGATGAGCTTGGTGACGAGGTCGAGGACGTACGCGAGGGCGGCCACCCCGAGCAGCACCGCGATGCGGCGGCTCCGGGGGGCTTGCGGCCGGTCCGGGGCGCCGTCGTGCGCCGATGCGGCGGACGTGTCCGCCGCATCGGCCTGATGTCCCGTGCCGGGTCCTGTCTCGCGTGCGTCCGCGTCCGGGCGCGCGCCGTCCCCGGAACCGTCGTGGGGTCCGGGGGTGGCGCCGGTGCCGCCGTCCGTGGTGCCGTCCTTGTCGACGAGGGGCGCATGACCGTCCCGCCGTTCCGCTCCGGTGCCGATGACTCGCTCCGCTCCTCGTTGCCGGGAACGTCGCGCCGGGGCGGCCCGGAGGGTCAGCGGCGTTCCTCGCGCTCTTTGCAGGACACACACAGGGTCGCACGCGGGAAGACCTGGAGGCGCGCCTTCCCGATGGGTGAACCGCACGACTCGCAGGCGCCATATGTGCCGTCGGCGAGCCTGCGCAGGGCCCGCTCCGACTGGCTCAGCATGCCACGGGTCTGGTTGGTCAGGGCCATCTCGTGCTCACGCTCGAAGTTCTTCGTCCCGGCGTCGGCCTGGTCGTCGCCGGCCCCGTCGCCGGAGTCGCGCAGCATGTCGGCGATCTCGTGCTCGGCGTAGCGGATCTCGGTGTTCAGGCGGGCCACCTCGTCGATCAGCCCTTCGCGGACCTCGCGCAGTTCGTCCTCGGTCCAGGCGTCCTCGCCGGGACGTACGGGATAGGTCGACGGCGTGTGGATGCCGCCGGGCGGCGGTGGCATGACGGTCGCCGTGGCGATCCGCGCCGGCGCCGGCGCCTTGGCCTTGGTCCCCGGCGCGCTCGTGCGCGCGGTCGAGCGGGCCCCCGTGCCCCTGCTTGTCGGCCCGCCGGATGCCGCGGCGCTGCCTGCGGTCTTGGTGGACCTGGCCGTCGTCGCGCTGCGGGTCCGTCCTCCGGCCGCCTTGCCGCTCTCCGCCATGGTCACGGCCCCCTCGTTCCATAGGGTTTTTCGGACATATTTCACATAAAGCAAAAAAACAGCGTCGGGAAGCTTACGCCCACCCCTCGCCCCGGACAAACAGGGCGCGCTGCCGACAACCGGAGTTGTGGCAGGTCCGGCGACCGGCAACGTAAGTCGGTTGTGCCCAGAACCGGGCGTGACTATCCCTAGTTGTGCGTGTCCGCTTCGTTACCTGGTGACGTACGGATCGTTAAGCACCACAGGGCCGCACGGCACGCATTGTCAGCCGCGCAACCGCTCCAGCACCGCGTCGAGGTTCGCCGGCGGATCGGTGAGTTCGACGACCTTGTCGCGGCTCGTGGCCCCCGTCACCAGCGACAACTGTCGGCGGCGCACACCCAGCGCATCGGCGAGCGCGGTGATCGCGGCCGCGGTGGCCTTGCCCTCGACCGCCCGGGCGGCCACGGTGACGACCAGCGATCCGCCGTGGGTTCCGCCGACCGCGGTGCGTGACGCTCCGGGCTTGACCCGGATCGCGATGCGTCGCGGACCGGAGGGCCCGGTTGCGGTGTCGGGTGCGGGGTCTGCGGGACGCATGGCCACCATGATGCCGGGCCCACGCGACGCCCGGCCCGCCGCCCGCGGCAGGCGCGAAACCCGGAGGCGACCAGCCCTCGCGTGCCCGTAGAATTCGCGGCAGCGAGAAGGTGTCGATGGGGACGAGTAGGTCCGTACGCAGCCTTGAGCGATCCGGGGACGGTGGAAGCCCGGAGGCGTGCCCGGTCCGAAGATCACCCCGGAGCCGCCGGAAGAGCGGATCCGCCACGTGGCCGGATCCGGGTAGAACCGGCGCTCGCTGACTTCGAGAGGGTCGCGCAACCCGCGCACGACGACGGGAACGCGCGGCCAAGAAGGGTGGTACCGCGGGGCGTTCGTTCGCCTCGTCCCTTCGGCCGGCAGGATTCACGAGCCCGCGGAAGGAAGGCACGCATGTACCGCCCGGTACCGGCGCAGGTCGATCTGCCTGCCATGGAACACGAAGTCCTCGCGTTCTGGCAGGACAACAGCATCTTCGACCGCACCCTCGAACACACCGCGGACGGACCGCGCTGGGTCTTCTACGAAGGCCCGCCCACCGCCAACGGCATGCCGGGCGCGCACCATATCGAGGCCCGCGTCTTCAAGGACGTGTTCCCGCGCTTCAAGACCATGAAGGGCCACTTCGTCCGGCGCAAAGCCGGATGGGACTGCCACGGCCTGCCCGTCGAACTCGCGGTCGAGAAAGAGCTCGGCTTCTCCGGCAAGCAGGACATCGAGGCTTTCGGCATCGCCGAGTTCAACGCCAAGTGCCGCGAGTCGGTGCTGCGCCACGTCGACGCGTTCGAGGCGCTGACGACGCGCATGGGTTATTGGGTCGACCTGTCGCAGGCGTACCGCACGATGGACCCCGAGTACGTCGAGTCGGTGTGGTGGTCGCTCAAGCAGATCTTCGACAAGGGCCTGCTGGTCCAGGACTACCGCGTCGCGCCGTGGTGTCCGCGCTGCGGCACGGGCCTGTCGGACCACGAACTGGCCCAGGGCTACGAGACGGTCGTGGACCCGTCGGTGTATGTCCGGTTCCCGCTCACGTCGGGCCCGCTCGCCGACCGGGCCGACCTGCTGGTGTGGACGACCACACCGTGGACGCTCGTGTCCAACACCGCCGCGGTCGTGCACCCCGACGTCACCTATGTGGTGGCCGCCAAGGACGGCGAGCGCCCGGTCGTCGTCGCCGAGCCGCTGGTGGAGAAGGCGCTCGGCGAGGGCTGGTCCGCGACCGGGGAGAGCTTCGCCGGCCGCGAGCTCGAACGCTGGGCTTACCGCCGCCCGTTCGACCTCGTCGAGCTGGAGGACGCGAACTTCGTCGTGCTCGCCGACTACGTCACGACGGAGGACGGCACCGGCATCGTGCACGCGGCGCCGGCCTTCGGCGCCGAAGACCTCGCGGCGGTGCGGCCGTACAACCTGCCGGTCGTCAACCCGGTCCGCACCGACGGCACGTTCGACCCGGAACTGCCGCTTGTCGGCGGGGTGTTCTTCAAGAAGGCCGACGAGGCGCTGGTCGCCGACCTGGGTGCACGCGGGCTGCTGTTCCGGCACCTTGAGTACGAGCACACCTACCCGCACTGCTGGCGCTGCCACACCGCCCTCATCTACTACGCGCAGCCGTCGTGGTACATCCGCACGACCGCGGTCAAGGACGCGCTGCTGCGCGAGAACGAACACACCAACTGGTACCCCGACACCGTCAAGCACGGCCGCTACGGCGACTGGCTGAACAACAACATCGACTGGGCACTCTCCCGCAACCGCTACTGGGGCACTCCGTTGCCCATCTGGCGTTGCCCCGAGGGCCACCTGACCTGCATCGGGTCGCTGGCCGAGCTGTCCGAACTGACCGGCCGCGACCTGTCCGGGCTCGACCCGCACCGGCCGTACATCGACGACATCGTCTTCTCGTGCCCGGTCAAACACGGCGACTCCGCGTGCAGCGCCCCGACCACGCGCGTGCCGGAGGTCATCGACGCCTGGTACGACTCGGGGGCGATGCCGTTCGCGCAGTGGGGCTACCCGTACCGCAACCGCGAGATCTTCGAACAGGCGTACCCGGCACAGTTCATCAGCGAGGCGATCGACCAGACGCGCGGCTGGTTCTACACCCTCATGGCGGTCGGCACGCTGGTCTTCGACCGCTCCTCGTACGAGAACGTGGTCTGCCTGGGCCACATCCTCGCCGAGGACGGCCGCAAGATGTCCAAGCACCTGGGCAACATCCTCCAGCCGATCCCGCTGATGGACCAGCACGGCGCCGACGCGGTGCGGTGGTTCATGGCAGCCGGCGGTTCCCCGTGGGCGGCGCGCCGGGTCGGGCACGGCACGATCCAGGAGGTCGTGCGCAAGACGCTGCTCACCTACTGGAACAGCGTCAGCTTCCAGGCGCTGTACGCGCGCACGTCCGGCTGGACACCGTCCGTCGACGACCCCGCCCCGGCCGACCGGCCGCTGCTGGACAAGTGGCTGCTGTCCGAGCTCAACCAGCTCGTCGCCGACGTCGACGCCGCATTGGAGGCGTTCGACACACAGCGCGCGGGCAAGGCGCTGTCCGCGTTCGTCGACGACCTGTCGAACTGGTATGTCCGCCGCTCCCGGCGACGCTTCTGGAACGGCGACGCCGCCGCGCTCGCGACCCTGCACACGGCCCTCGAAACGGTTACGCGGCTCATGGCCCCGCTGGTGCCGTTCATCACCGAGCGCGTGTGGCAGGACATCGTGCGCCCGGTCACCCCCGACGCGCCGGACTCGGTCCACCTCGCGTCGTGGCCGGTTCCCGACACCGCGCTCGTCGACCGCGAACTGTCGTCCCAGATGCTGCTGGTGCGCCGCCTGGTCGAACTCGGCCGGGCCACGCGGGCCGACTCCGGGGTCAAGATCCGTCAGCCGCTCGGCCGCGCGCTGGTCGGCGCGCAGGGCTGGGAGTCCCTGTCGGAAGAGCTTCGCGCGCAGATCGCCGAGGAGCTCAACGTCGTGTCCCTCGCCTCGCTCTCCGAGGCCGGCGGCGACCTGGTCGAGTTCAGCGCCAAGGGCAACTTCCGGGCCCTGGGCAGGCGTTTCGCGAAGGACACCCCCAAGGTCGCGGGCGCCATCGCCGCCGCCGACGCCGCCGCACTCGCGGCTGCCCTCAAGGCGACGGGCACCGCGACGGTCGACCTGGACGGAACACCGGTCGAGGTCTCCTCCGACGAGGTGATCATCACCGAAAGCCCGCGCGAGGGCTGGGCGGTGGCCGCCGAGTCCGGCGCGACCGTCGCCCTGGACCTGCACCTGACCGACGAACTGCGCCTGGCCGGCACCGCCCGCGAAGCGATCCGCCTGATCCAGGAGGCGCGCAAGAACTCGGGCTTCGACGTCGCCGACCGCATCGCCGTGTGGTGGAGCGCGGACGAGAGCGAGCACACGCAGTCCGCGCTGCTCGCCCACGGCCCGCAGATCGCCGAGGAAGTCCTCGCCCTCCAGTTCACCGAGGGCGCCCCCGAGGACGAGGAACTGCCCTTGCACCAGGACGAAGGCCTCGGCCTGCGCTTCTGGCTCCGCAAGGTCGCCTGACCGGAACACCCGGCCCTTCGGCGGCCGACCGCGACCCACGGTCGGCCGCCGAACACGTCCGCTCCTCGAAGCCTGGGTCCACCTCGACCGCCGCGCGCAACACGCACGCGGCCCGCGTCGAGAAGGACCGCCGCCTCGCACCCACAACCCGCGGTGCGGCCCCCTGAACACGTCCGCTCCTCGCAGCCTCACTCTCCCGTGTCACGCGACGGCAAGCCGATCGCGCACGTCACTCCGCCGCGGTGCGGTGACCACGTGCCCGGCCTGACATGCGAAGCAGGATGTGGTGCACGGGAGTTGGCCGGCACGGTAGGCAAAACGTTTCGAGGCCCGTCCCCTTCCCCGGGGCGGGCCTCGAAACGTGTGTGCTACATGGACACCTGACGCGAGGTCAGTTGTCGCCGTCCTCATCGATGAGGAATCCCCGCATCGGCGAGGCCTGTTGCATGGGCTGCGGCTGCGGAGCCTGCGGCCGGACCGGAGCCATCTGCTGGGTCATCGGCTGGCTCATCGCGGGCGCCATCTGCTGGCCGATGGACGGCGTCATGGCCGGACTCATCGACGAAGGCACCGGAGACGAAGACATCGCGGGCGGCAGCGACGCGGTGGCCGGAGTACGCGGCGGGGCGAGCGAGTCGTCGGCCTGCGACTCCAGTTGACGCAACTGGCTGTCGAGGTACGACTTCAGGCGCGTGCGGTACTCCCGCTCGAAGGCGCGCAGGTCGTCGACCTTGCGTTCGAGGGTGGCACGGGCGCTTTCCAGCGAGCCCATCGCGACGCGGTGCTTCTCCTGCGCGTCCCGCTCCAGGGCGTCGGCCTTGGAACGCGCGTCGCGCTCCATGCCCTCGGCACGCGTACGCGCCTCGCCCACGATCTTGTTGGCTTCGGAACGGGCTTCGGCGATCGCCTGGTCCGCGGTCTGCTGCGCGAGCGCGAGCACACGCGCGGCACTGTCGCCGCCGGGGCCGCCACCGGGGCCGCCCATCTGGCCGCCACCGAGCTGCGGCGGGCCGCCGAGCTGGCCCTGCTGCTGCATCGGGTGCTGCTGCGGCTGGAGTTGGCCGCCGGGGGGGAGCTGGTGCTGCTGCATCTGCTGCTGGCCGGGGAACTGCCCGCCCTGCAACTGGTGCTGCTGACCCGGCATTCCGGCCGGACCGAGCTGCGGCTGACCCTGCATCCCGCCAGGCCCCAACTGCGGCTGACCGCCGGGGCCCAACTGCGGCTGACCGCCAGGACCGAGCTGCGGCTGACCGCCGGGGCCAAGCTGTGGCTGGCCCTGCATGGGGTGTTGCTGCTGCTGTTGCGGGCCGCCGTGCATCTGCGGGGGGCCGCCCATCTGGCCCCCCTGTTGTGGCGGCGGCACCGGACTCGGCCCTGATATGGCAGCCGGACCAGGAGCGTCGGTGCGTTCACGCTCCTTTCGTTGTTGGGCCTGCTGCTGGCTCTGCGCGGCAGCGCGCGTCGCGGCGGCGAGTTTGGCCCGCAGGTCTTCGTTCTCACGCAACAAGCGGGTCAGTTCCGCCTCGACCTCGTCGAGGAACGCATCGACCTCGTCCTCGTCATAGCCCTCGCGGAGACGGACGGTCGTGAACTGCTTGTTACGCACGTCCTCGGGGGTCAACGGCATTTCTTCACCTCAACGTGATCGTCGGCATCCGGACAGACCGTACCGCTTACAACCCGCCCACCACGGCGATCAGGATGTAGACGATGATGATCAGTACGAAAAAGGACAGGTCGAGCGCTACGCCCCCGAGGCGCAGGGGAGGGATGAACCTGCGCAGCAGCTTGAGCGGTGGATCCGTGACGGAGTAGGTCGCTTCCAAAATGACGACCATGACCCCTCGGGGTTCGTAGGACTTCGCGAACTGAAACACGTAGTCCATCACCAAGCGGAAGATCAGCAGGAACAGAAAGCAGTACAGGACGATGGTGAGAACCTCGCCCGCGACGCTCATGCCTCTGCCCCCTCATACGCGTTCCCGGAAGATCCGGTTCCTCTCCTCAGTTCTCGCACCCCTCTGACACCAACCAGTCTTCAGCTCTGGTTGAAGAACCCGCCTTCTGCGATGCGGGCCTTGTCCTCTGCTGTCACGTCGACGTTAGCAGGCGACAGCAGGAAGACTTTCTGGGTCACCCGCTCGATGCTGCCATGGAGACCGAAGACCAGCCCCGCTGCAAAGTCGACAAGTCGCTTTGCGTCGGTGTCTTCCATCTCCGTCAGGTTCATGATGACCGGTGTCCCTTCACGGAAGTGCTCACCGATCGTACGGGCTTCGTTGTAGGTACGGGGGTGCAGCGTCGTGATGCGGTAGGGCTCACGCTCGCTGACGACTTTGTGTACGGTCACCGGTGCACTGCTCTCGGGGCGGCGGTCGGGGATGGTCGACACTGTTGCCCGATGCTCGTCGAGGCCGCGCTCGACGTGCAGGGCGGGCACGGATCGGGGGATCTCGTCGCGGCGTTCACGGGGTTCCTCACGCCGCTCTTCCCGGCGCTCCTGCCTTGGCGGTTCGGAGTTCCGGTCGGCACGGCCGTCCTGGCCGATGTCGTCCTCATCGTAGTCGTCGTACTCGTAGACATCGTCCTCCACGAGGCCGAGGTAGACCGCCATCTTGCGCATCGCGCCGGCCATAGTCGCAGGTCCTCCATGGTGGATCGGCTGTGGGTCACCGTGGGTTGAGCGATCCACTTCACGGCGACGCTACCGGAGCAGGCGCCTCGCGCCGAGCACCGCCGTACCGATGCGTACATGTGTCGCCCCGGCCTCGACGGCCTGCTCAAGGTCGTTGCTCATACCCGCCGAAACCATGGTTGCAGCAGGATGCGTTCCGCGCAGGCGGGTTCCGATTTCCGCCAATTCGGCGAACGCGCGGGCCGCTTCGACGGCGAGCGGGGCGACGGTCATGACGCCGCCGAGTGTCAGGTGCGGAGACTCGGCGATGGCGTCGGCGAGTTCGGGTACGTCCGCCGGCAACGCGCCACCGCGGCCCGGTGCTCCGTCCAGGCTGACCTGGATCAGACAGGTGAGCCCTCGTTCGTGGCGGGCCGCGCCCGCGTCGAGTGCGGCGACCAGGCGCGGCCGGTCGACGGATTGCACGACATCCGCGTACGCGGCCACGGATCGCGCCTTGTTGGTCTGCAATTGTCCGATGTAATGCCACGTCAGTCCGAGGTCGGCGCAGGCTTCGGCCTTGGGCGCGGCCTCCTGGTCGCGGTTCTCCCCGACCTCCCGAACCCCGAGCCGGGCCAACAGCCGTACGTCCGAAGCCGGGTATGTCTTCGTGACGACGATCAGCCGCACCGCGTCGTGTGGACGGCCGGCGGCGTCACACGCCGCCTCGATGCGTCGGCGCACCGTGCGCAGGTTGTCCGCAAGCTCCTCGCCGCGGGGACCGAGCGCCTGTTCGTCGGGCGCGCCGCTGGATCTCGAACTCATGTGCCCATCGTCTCGAAGTCCCCGGCGCCCGACGCCTTCGGGGTCTCGGCAAGCCAGACATACCCAGCGATCCGACCGGTCTTCCCGTCGCGCCGGTACGAGAAGTGGTCCGGTGACTCGCGCGTGCAGATGTGCGATTTCTCACCGACGGGCACACCTGCGTCGGCGAGTTGGGCCCACACGCCCGCCACGATGTCGAGCGCCGCGGTCCCTTCCGGCGTGCGCGCGCGGGCCTGGGGCACACGCGCCGCGACTTCGTCGCACATCGCGTCGGGCACTTCGTAGCATGGCCCGCACACCGCGGGGCCGGTCTTCGCGATGATGCGTTCGGGCCGCGCCCCGAGTTCGGCCATCGCCTCGATCGTGGCCGGGATCACCCCCGCGAAGAGTCCGGGGCGTCCCGCGTGTGCCGCGGCGACGACCCCGGCGACCGGATCGGCGAAAAGCGCCGGCGTGCAGTCTGCGACCAGAACGGCCAACGCCAGAGCCGGCGTTCGGCTCACCACGGCGTCGGCTTCGGGCACCGGCCCGGTCCACGGGCCGTCGACGGTCACCACGTCGCGGCCGTGCACCTGGTTCATCCACACCACGCGGCCGGCATCGATACCGAGCGCCGCCGCGGTGCGGGAGCGGTTGTCGCGCACGATGCGCGGATCGTCGCCGACGTGGCCGCCGAGGTTCAACTCGTCGTACGGTGCGGCGCCGACGCCTCCCCACCGATCGGTGAACGCGAAGTGGACGCCGCTCTCTTCGGAACGCAAGCTGAACACGGGGGCTCCCGGCAGGGGATGTGTGACGTGGGACAGGCGGGGCCAGTCTGGTCGATCGGACCGGATCGCGGGGCAGCGGGCCGCGCCCGCCCCGCTGTCGGCGGCGGGAGCGAGCGGGCCTTCGCGGTGGCGAGGGCACCGGAAACGGCCGGGACATCAGCCTCGCTTCCCGCTGTCGCCGACTCTCCGACGACGAACCGGCTCGTACGCCTTAGCCGTTGCTTCGGGACGACGCCTGTGGTCGGCCTGCCGCCGACTTGTGACGTACCGTCAGCCCGGAAGACGGCGGCTCGCGGGCGGTGGCACACTCGCCGCCGAAGACCGGAAGCGGTCCGGACACGCCACGGGCCACCTCCCGGTCTCAGGAGGTGGCCCGGTGATTCCTCTTACTTCATGAACGGCGGGACATCCAGGTCGATGTCCTCGCGCACCGGCTCCGGCACCAGCGGGGCGCGCGGCGCGGGCGGGTACTGGGCGGACGGGCTGTCGACCGGGCCGAGGACGCTCTGGCCGCCGGGCGCCGAGGGGCGCTGCGGCTCGGGACGCGGCTGCGGCTCGGGGGCCCGGACCTTGCCCAACTCGCTCTTGGACGGCGGTTGTCCGCCGTCGAAACCGGCCGCGATGACGGTCACTCGGACCTCGTCGCCGAGCGCGTCGTCGATGACCGCACCGAAAATGATGTTGGCCTCCGGGTGCGCGGCCTCGCTGACGAGTTGCGCGGCCTCGTTGATCTCGAACAGGCCCAGGTCCGAGCCGCCGGAGATCGACAGCAGCACGCCGCGCGCGCCGTCGATCGACGCTTCGAGCAGCGGGCTGGAGATCGCCATCTCGGCCGCCGCCACCGCGCGGTCGTCGCCGCGCGCCGATCCGATGCCCATAAGCGCCGAACCGGCCTCGGACATCACGGACTTCACATCGGCGAAGTCGAGGTTGATCAGGCCGGGGGTGGTGATCAGGTCGGTGATGCCCTGGACACCGGAGAGGAGCACCTGGTCCGCGGAGCGGAACGCGTCCAGCACGCTGACCTGGCGGTCGGAGATGGACAGCAGCCTGTCGTTGGGGATGACGATGAGGGTGTCGACCTCTTCGCGCAGTGCGGCGATGCCGTCCTCCGCCTGGTTGGCACGGCGGCGGCCCTCGAAGGTGAAGGGGCGGGTGACCACGCCGATCGTCAGGGCGCCGAGGTTGCGGGCGATGTTGGCGACCACGGGCGCGCCGCCGGTGCCCGTGCCGCCGCCCTCGCCGGCCGTCACGAAGACCATGTCGGCCCCCTTGAGGACCTCTTCGATCTCCTCGCGGTGGTCCTCCGCGGCCTTGCGGCCGACATCGGGATTGGCCCCGGCGCCGAGGCCGCGCGTGAGTTCGCGGCCGACGTCGAGCTTGACGTCGGCGTCGCTCATGAGCAGCGCCTGCGCATCGGTGTTGATCGCGATGAACTCGACGCCCTTGAGACCGACCTCGATCATGCGGTTGATGGCGTTGACACCGCCGCCGCCGATGCCCACGACTTTGATGACTGCGAGGTAGTTCTGGGGTGCTGCCACGCCGAAGGCCTCTCGCCTCGAGTTCCGGTCGCCACGAGCTGGTCGTGCCGACATTGCCGACAAGGGGGAAGTCCCGGGACTCGGCTCGCGAGGAGCCCCCGAACCCTCACCCTCAGGTATAGAGTTAGGCCTGCGTTTATCCGAAACCGCGTCAACCTGGGGCTACGCAGGACACTAGGTCCCCGGCGGACCTGGTTCAACGAACACGCCGAGCGGTCCCTCTTACTTTTTGCCGTGGTGTTTTTATCGCACGGACACCGGTTCGGCTCACAGCGGGGCGTTCCGGGTCGCCGGCGCCTCGGGGACGCTGACGTCGTACACCTTCGCGTCGAGCTTCATCAGTGCCATGAGCACCTCGGCCTTGCGCGGAGAGTTCTCCGCTCCGCCCCACATCACCACAACCCCGTCGTCAAGGGTCAGGACGATGTCGTCCCGGGTGCGCGCGGTGATGTCGCGGACCCTTGGGGCGACGGCGGCCGGCAGGGTTCCGATGACCTCGACGACCCCGGCCAGCGTCTGGCTTGAGACGGTGGCGGGATCCGCCGTGACCACCGGCACCCCTTGGGGCGCCGCGTCCACGGTACCGAACCGTACGCCGGTTTTGTCGACCTCGACGAAGCGTCCGGAGTCCGGGATGACAATGGCCACTTGACGCTCCGTCACCTGAATCCTGACAGTGTGCGGCCAGTCGCGGGAGACGGTCACCGACGCGACCCTCGGGATCGCCGCCACGCGTTGCTCGATCGCACCGAGGTCGACGCGGGCGAGCGGAGTGCCGACGGGCACCTTGGCAACGTCGTTGACCTGCGCGGCGGTCAGCACCTGGGTGCCGCGCACGGAGACCGAACGGGCGTCCAGGAGCGGCGAGTACGTGACGGTGGCCCACGCACCGGCGATGAGCACCAGCACGACGGCGACGACGAGGGGACCCAGGTTGGTCCAGCTGCGGCGCGGCTTCCCGGCGGCCGGGCGAGCCGGCCGCCGCAACGCCGCCTTGCCGGACGTCGCCGTTCCGGGCTTCGCGAGCCCGGACGGCTTCGCCGGGCTCCGCGGTGCGGCCGCCCGCCGCCTCGCCGGGCGTTCCGTAGTGGCCTGACGGTCCCTCACGTGCCCCGCGTCTCCTCGGTCCGGTGTCAGGTGCGCGCCGCCGCGATGGCCTCGTGCACCATCCGCACCAACGTCTCGTCGGCGTCGCGGCGGCCGAACTCGGCTGCCGCCCTGCCCATTTCGTACAGCCGTCGGGCGTCGGTGAGCACCGGCAGGACGTTGGCGGTGATCCACTCCGGTGTGAGGTCGGCGTCGTCGACGAGCAGGCCGCCGCCGGCCTTGACCACCGGCTGGGCGTTCAACCGTTGTTCGCCGTTGCCGATCGGCAGCGGGACGTAGGCGGCGGGGAGCCCGACCGCCGACAACTCGGCGCAGGTCATCGCGCCGGCACGGCACAACACCATGTCGGCCGCGGCATACGCGAGGTCCATCCTCTCCAGGTACGGCACGACGACGTACGGCGGCGCGCCGGGCGGCGGTGTGATCGTCAACTCGTTGTTGGGCCCCGCCGCGTGCAGCACCTGGACGCCGGCCGACAGCAGGCTCTCGGCGGTGGCGGCCAGCGTCTCGTTCAGGCGCCGGGCGCCCTGCGATCCGCCGAACACCAGCAGCGTCGGGCGCATGGGGTCGAGCCCGAACGCCTCACGGGCCTTGTCCCGCTCGGCGTCGCGGTCGAGTGTGGCGATCGCACGCCGCAGCGGGATGCCGATGTAGCGGGCGTGCCGCAGCTTGCTGTCGGGGGTGCTGACCGCGACGAAGTGGGTGTAGCGCGCCCCGATCTTGTTGGCCAGCCCGGGACGGGCGTTGGCCTCGTGGACGACGATCGGGATGCCCTGGCGCTTCGCTGCGAGATAGCCCGGCAGGGCCACGTACCCGCCGAAGCCGACCAGCACCGACGCCTGGGTGCGCTCCAGGACCGCAGCCGCCTCGCGGATCGTGCCGCGCAGGCGCCCGGGCACGGTCATGAGCTCGGGGGTGGGCTTGCGCGGCAGCGGGACGGCCGGGATCAGCGCGAGCTCGTAGCCGCGGGCCGGGACGAGTTTCGTCTCCAGGCCCTTGGACGTGCCCAGCGCGGTGATGCCCACATCGGGGTTCTCCCGCCGCAACGCATCCGCGAGGGCGAGAGCCGGCTCGATGTGCCCGGCGGTTCCACCACCGGCGAGGACGACATGCACCTGATTCACCGCTCCCTGCGCGGCAGGATCCGCGCGAACGCACGGCGGACCGCCCCTCGGCCCTGTGCCGCAAGCTGCTTCTGTGCTCCCGGTTCGGTACGGGCGAACGAGAGCAGCATGCCTACGGCGAACATGGTCGGAAGCAAGGCGGAGCCTCCGTAGGACACCAACGGCAGGGGCACACCGGCGATCGGCAGCAGGCCGAGCACCGCACCTATGTTGATCGTGGCCTGGGCCGTGATCCACGCGGTGGCGCCCCCCGCGGCCAAGCGTACGAAGGGGTCCTTCGTACGACCGGCGACGCGGATACCCGCATAGCCTAGAGCCGCGAAGAGGCTGAGTACCGACAGCGTCCCCACCAGCCCCAATTCCTCGCCGATGACGGCGAAGATGAAGTCCGTGTGGGCCTCCGGCAGAGTGCCCCATTTCTCATAGCTGGTCCCGATTCCGCTGCCGAAGAATCCGCCGGTGGAGAGCGCATAGATGCCGTGAGCGGCTTGCAGGGTCTCGCCCTGCGGGTCGGAAAACGGATCGAGAAAAGAACCGAAGCGGGCCGCGCGGTGCGGTTTCAGCAGGATGAAGACGGTCGCGAGGACCGCGGCCGCGGACAGGGCGAGGACGAACAGGCGGCCGGGCGCCCCCGCGACCCACAGCAGTGCCAGCACCACGGCGGTGATGACCATCGCGGTGCCCATGTCGCCGCCCATCATCACCAGCCCGAGCACGAGCAGGGCGCCGGGGAAGAGCGGGATGAACAGGTGGCGCCACTGGCCGAGCAGGCGCTGTTTGCGGGTCAGCAGGTCGGCGCCCCACAGCACGAGGCCGAGCTTGGCGAATTCCGACGGCTGGATCTGGAACACGCCCCCCAGGGCGATCCAGTTGCGGTTGCCGTTGACCTCCATCCCTATCCCCGGCACGAGCACCAGACACAGGGCCGCGACGGAGCCGAGCAGCAGCGGGTACGCCAGCATCCGGTAGACGCGCACCGGAAGCCGGGCACCGATGAACATCAGCGGCAGCCCGATGCCGATCGCGACGGCCTGTTTGACGAAGACGGCACTGAAGTCGCCGTACGTCACGCGGGAGAAGATCTGCGAGGCGGACAGGACCATGACCAGGCCCAGGACGGACAGCAGCAGTCCCGCGCCCAGCAGGAGGTAGTAGGCGGTCAGCGGGCGGTTGAAAGCCCGTTTGACGTCGTTCAGGCGGGCGCGGGCCGGGTGGGGCTTGCCGCCGCGGCGGGCGGGGGGCACCGTGGCGCCACGCGCCCTGCCCCACCGCCCGGCGGATTTCGGCGCAGGCTTGGCCTGCTTGGCCGCCTCTCGTGTCGCCCCCGGCATGGTGACGCCTCGTCAGGAGACGTTGCCGGGGAGCCTGTGCACCGCCTCGGCGAACGCGTCGCCGCGCGCGCCGTAGTTGAGGAACATGTCCATCGAGGCGCAGGCCGGGGCGAGGAGCACCGTGTCCCCTGGACGGGCCAGTTCCGCCGCTGTGCGCACCACGAGATCCATCGCCCCAGTGTCGGTGGCGGCGACCTCGGACACCGGGACATCGGGTGCGTGTCGCTCCAGCGCCTCGCGGATCACAGCCCGGTCGGCGCCGAGCAGCACGACGGCGCGCAACCGGTCGCGCGCCTCGGCGACCAGTTCGTCGAACGACGCGCCCTTGGCCAGCCCGCCGGCCACCCACACGATCGACGGGTAGGCGCGCAGCGACGCGGCCGCGGCATGGCCGTTGGTGGCCTTGGAGTCGTCGATGTACGCGACGTCGTCGACGGTGGCGACGTGCGCGATGCGGTGGGCGTCGGGGCGGAAGGTCCTCAGGCCTTGGCGGACGGCCTCGGGGGGGACGCCGTGGGCGCGGGCGAGCGCGGCGGCGGCGAGCGCGTTGGCGACGTTGTGCGGTGCGGCGGGCACCACGTCGGCCAGTGCGGCGAGTTCGGCGGCCTCGTTGCGCGTGTCGGCGACGAACGCCCGGTCGACCAGGAGGTCTTCGACGACGCCGAAGTTGCCCGGGGCTGGGGTGCCGAGGCCGAATCCGACCGCGCGGCAGCCCTCGGTGACGTCGGCCTCGCGGACCAGCTTCTCGGTCGCGGGGTCGGCGCTGTTGTAGACGCACGCGACCTCCGCTCCCGCGAAGATGCGGCCTTTGGCGGCGGCGTACGCCTCCGGGGAGCCGTGCCAGTCGAGGTGGTCGGGGGCGATGTTGAGGACCGCCGCGGCACGCATGCGCGGGGCGTTGGAGCCCTCCGTCCACGGGGTCAGCCAGTGGAGCTGGAAGCTGGACAGTTCGAGGGCGAGCACATCGTAGGCCTGGTTGCCGTCGAGGTCGCGGGCGAGGACCGCGTCGAGCACGGGCGTCCCGACGTTGCCGACCGCCTCGGCGCGCAGCCCGGCGGCGGTGAGCATGCTCGCGAGCATGCGTACCGTCGTGGTCTTGCCGTTGGTGCCGGTGATGGCCAGCCAGGGGGCTGCGCCTTCGCGCGGACGCAGCCGCCACGCGAGTTCCACGTCGCCCCAGACCGGGACACCGGCGGCGTCCGCGGCGGCGAACAGCGGCGCGGTGGGGCGCATGCCCGGCGAGGTGACCACGACGTCGACGCCGTCGGGGAGGGTCGCGTCGTCGCCCAGGCGCACGCTCGCGCCGAGCGCTTCGAGCTCGGTCGCGCGGGTGCGTGCCCTGTCGTCGTCGGCGGCGTCGACCACGACGACCCGCGCGTTCTTCTCGCGCAGCGCGCGCACCACGGCCGAGCCCGAGATGCCGGTGCCGACGACGCACGCCGACAGCTCGCTCCACGGCGCGTCGAGATGGTGGAAGTCGTCCAGGTTCAAGGTCACTTGGCGGTCACCCAGCCCGCGTAGAAGATACCTATGGCGAGGATCACGCACAGGCCGGCGATGATCCAGAAGCGCACCACGATGAGCACTTCGGGCCAGCCTTTCAGCTCGAAGTGGTGTTGCAGCGGCGCCATGCGGAAGACACGCTTGCCGGTCATCTTGAAGAAGCCGACCTGGATGATCACCGAGAGCGAGATGATCAGGAAGAGGCCGCCGATCAGAGCGGACAACAGTTCGGTCTGGGTGCAGATGGCGAGACCCGCGAGGGCGCCGCCGAGGGCGAGCGAACCGGTGTCGCCCATGAAGATCTTGGCGGGCGAGGTGTTCCACCACAGGAAGCCGAAGCAGGAGCCCATCATCGCGGCGGCCACGATCGCGAGATCCAGCGGGTCGCGGACGTCGTAGCAGGCCGCGCTCGCGGAGGCGTCGAAAGCGCAGCTCTGGCCGTGCTGCCACACACCGATGAAGGTGTACGCGCCGAACACGATCACCGAGGCGCCGGTCGCCAGACCGTCGAGGCCGTCGGTGAGGTTGACCCCGTTGGAGTGCCCGGCGATGAGGATGTACGCCCAGATCACGAACACCACGGGCGTCAGGTCGAGCGCGGTGTCCGTGACGAAGGAGAGGTGCGTGGACGCCGGGCTGAATCCGCGGTCGTTCTCGAATTGCAGCGCCAGGATGGCGAAGGAGATACCGACGAACGACTGGCCGGCGAGCTTGGCCTTGGCGCGTAGGCCGAGGCTGCGCTGCTTGACGATTTTGATGAAGTCGTCGACGAATCCGACGAGTCCGAGGCCGGCCATCAGGTAGAGCACAAGTATCGCGGAGGCGCTGGGGCGCTCCAGCGTGATCGCCTTGGCGCCCGCGTACCCGATCAGTGCGGCGAGGATGATGACCGCGCCGCCCATGGTCGGCGTGCCCCGCTTGCTGTGGTGGCCTTGCGGTCCGTCGTCCCGGATGAGCTGGCCGTAGCCGCGCTTTACCAGGATCCGGATCGCGAGCGGTGTGCCGATGAGCGACAGCACCAGGGCGATTGCCCCGGAGAGCAGAACCGCCCTCACCGACGCACCTCCCCGGCGCCCACCGCGTCGTCGCCGGGCCGTGCGTCATCGAGCAGGGCGAGTGCCACCCGCTCCAAGGCCGCCCCCCGCGATGCCTTCACCAGCACGATGTCGCCCGCGCGAAGCTCGGACCGCAGCAGGTCGACGGCCGCCTGCGTGTCGGGTACCAACACCGACTCCTCACCCCAAGAACCCTCGTTCTTCGCCGCAATGTCCATCCACGCGGCCTCCCTGCCCCCTACCGCCACGAGGCGGCCGATGTTCAGCCGCACCACGAGGCGGCCGATCGCGTCGTGCTCGGCCATCGAGGCGTCCCCGAGTTCGCGCATCTCGCCGAGCACCGCCCACGTGCGACGGCCGTGTGCCATCGCCGCGAGTGCCTTGAGTGCGGCGCGCATCGAGTCGGGGTTGGCGTTGTACGCGTCGTTCACGACCGTGACGCCGTCGGCGCGTTCGGTCACTTCCATGCGCCATGGCGATGCGGATGCGGCCTCGCCGAGCGCGGCGGCGATCGTGTCGACGCCCATGCCCACCTCGCGTGCCACCGCCGCGCAGGCGAGTGCGTTGGCCACGTGGTGCTCACCGTACAGGCGCAAGATCACGGCCGCATCGCCCTCCGGTGTGCGGAGGGTGAAGGACGCGCGGCCCTGGTCGTCGAGGCGTACGTCTTCGGCCCGGATGTCCGCACTTGCGCTCTCGCCGACGAACACCACGCGGGCGCGGGTGCGTTCGGCCATCGCGCGAACGAGCGGGTCGTCGGCGTTGAGCACCGCGAGGCCGGTGGGCGGCAGCGACTCGACGAGTTCACCCTTGGCCTTGGCGATGGTCGCGCGGTCGCCGAACTCCCCCAGGTGCGCGGTGCCGACGTTGAGCACGACACCGATGCGCGGCGGTGCGACGTCGCACAGGTACGCGATGTGGCCGACACCACGCGCGCCCATCTCCAACACGAGGTGACGGGTCGTCAGTTCGGCGGACAGGACGGTGAGCGGCAGGCCGATCTCGTTGTTGAAGGAGCCGGGCGGCGCGATCGTGGTGCCGGCGTGCGCGAGCACCTGCGCGATCAGGTCCTTTGTGCTGGTCTTGCCGGACGAACCGGTGATGCCGACGACGGCGGTGTCCGGAAGGCGGTCGGCCACCGCGCGGGCGAGCCGGCCGAGCGCGGCGACGACGTCGTCCACGACGATCGCGGGGGTGCCGGTCTCGCGCGTCGCCAGCACGGCGACAGCGCCGTCGCGCACCGCGGCCTCGGCGAAGTCGTGCCCGTCGGCGCGCTCGCCCGCGACTGCGGCGAACAACGCGCCCGGGGTCACCTTGCGGGAGTCGACGACCACCTCGGCGGTGATCCGCGTCTCGGGGTCGGCGCCCCCGGCAAGCCGCCCGCCGACGGCCTGGGCGGCGTCGGCGAGAGTCGTGACAATCACTGTTGGGTCTCCTCGGACGGCGGCACGGCGCGGTCGCCCGCGGCGGCGTGCGCCGCAGGTTCGGTGGTGGGGGCGGCGGGGTTGATCTTCCCACCGCTCCCGGCTGCTGGTTCAGGTGCCCCGGGGATGGCGCCGGCGGTGCTGTCCGGACTGCTGTCCGCGGGGGTGCCGGCGCCGAAACGGCGGCGGAGCGCGGCGCGTACCTCGACCCGGTCGTCGAACGGCCGTACCTCGTCGCCGATCTTCTGCCCTTGCTCGTGGCCCTTGCCCGCCACCACCACGACGTCGCCGGGGGCGGCGTGGTTCACCGCCCACGCGATCGCGGCGGCCCGGTCGGGTTCGACGACGAGTTCGCCGTGCGGCTCGGGCACTTCGCGGGCGCCGGCGAGCATCTCGTCCAGAATCGCGCGGGGGTCTTCCGAACGCGGGTTGTCGCTGGTCAGCACGGCGACGTCGGCGAGGCGCACGGCTGCCGCACCCATCAGCGGGCGCTTGGTGCGGTCCCGGTCCCCGCCGCAGCCGAGGACCACGAACAGCCGGTGCTCGGTCACCTCGCGCAGCGCGTGCAGCGCGGTCTCGACGGCGTCGGGGGTGTGTGCGAAGTCGACGACGGTGGTGAACGGGGCGCCCTCGTCGACGTGTTCCATGCGGCCCGGCACACCCGCGACACCCGCGACGCCGGCCGCCGCGATGTCGAGCGGAATCCCGGCGACGACCTGCGCGACGATCGCCAGGGCCGCGTTGGCGACGTTGAACGGCCCGGGCAGTCGCACCGACGCGTCGACCTTGGCGCCGTCCGGTCCGATGAGGCGGAAACGGCTTCCGTGCGGTCCCAGTTCGGTGTCCTCGACGCGCCAGTCCGCAGGCCGGGTGCCCGACGGCGAGACGGTCGTGACGGGAATCGTCGCGGTCTCGGCGATGCGGGCGCCGGAGGAGTCGTCGACGTCGGCCACGCCCGCACGTGCACGGCGGGGCGTGAACAGGTCGGCCTTGGCCCGGAAGTACTCCTCCATCGAACCGTGGAAGTCCAGGTGATCCTGGGTCAGATTGGTGAACAGCGCGACGTCGAACACCGTGCCGTCCACGCGGCCGAGCGCGAGCGCGTGGCTGGAGACCTCCATCGACGCCGCGGTGACGCCGTGTTCGGCCATCGCGGCGAACAACGCCTGCAGGTCGGTCGCCTCGGGCGTGGTCATCGCGCTCGCCTCGACCAGCTCGCCGACCCGGGTCTCGACCGTGCCGACCAGGCCGGTCACGTGCCCGGCCGCGCGCAGACCGCCGTCGAGCAGATATGCGGTCGTGGTCTTGCCGTTGGTGCCGGTGGCGCCGAACAGCAGGAGCCCGTCGCCGGGCCGACCGTAGACCCACGCGGCGACTTCGCCGAGCCGTCCGCGCGGATCGGGGACGACGACCGCGGGCAGACCGGTGGCACGCGCCCGTTCGGCGCCCGCCGGGTCGGTCAGCACCGCGGCGGCGCCTAGGGCGGCGGCCTGGGCCGCGAAGTCGGCGCCGTGCGCCCGGGAGCCGGGCAGTGCGGCGTACAGGTCGCCTGGGCGTACCGCCCGCGAGTCGTGGGTCACGCCGGTGAGGGCGGTGTCCGAAGCGGTGTCGGGTGCCGGTTCGGCGAGGCCGAGCAGCGCGTACAGGCCGGACAGCGGACGAGGGGGCACACGGGTGGGACGCCGCGGAACACGATCGGACACGGCCGTGAGGCTACCTGCTTTTCGGGGTGCCCGACGCACGGTCGGCGCGGGCCCGGTGGCGTCGCGGCGGACCGTCACGGCTTCCACTCCACCGGGATTTCGGGCGACTTCGTTCCGGTCGGCGGCACTTTGCGCGTCTGGAGCGCGAAGCTCATGACGTCCTTGAACACCGGCGCGCACAAGGTGCCGCCCCACTTGCCGTTGGTGGGTGCCTGGATGGTCACCGACACCACGATCTGCGGGTTGTCCGCGGGGGCGAAACCGATGAATGAGGAGGTGTAGCCGTTGTAGAGGCCCGTGTTGGGGTCCACCCGGTTGGCCGTTCCGGTCTTGCCTGCGACCCGGTAGCCGGGGATCTGGGCCTTGTTGCCGGTGCCTTCGTCGGCGTCGACGACGGATTCCATCATGTCGGCGACAGCCCGGGCGGTCTGCGGGCTCACCACTTCGGTACGCGCGGGCGCGGGGGACGGCGTGGCCTTGCCGTCCGGCCCGGTGGTGCTCTTGACCAGGGACGGGCTGACCCGCACGCCGCCGTTCGCGATGGTCTGGAAAACGCTCGTCGCCTGGAGGGAGTTGACCGCCAGCCCCTGTCCGAACGGAATCGTGTACTGCTGGGCACCGTCCCATTTCTGGGACGGCGGAAGCAGGCCGGGCGTCTCGCCGGGGAAACCGATGCCGCTGGTCGAGCCGATTCCGAACTTGCGGAGATATTCGTCGAGTTTCGCGTTTGCGGCTTCTTGGGTCGGGCCCAGTTTCTCGGCCGCGAGAATGGTGCCGATATTGCTCGACTTGGCGAGGACGCCGTTGAGCGTGAGATACCACGTGCCGTGGTCGACGTCGTCGTGGAACACCCGGTCCGCGCGCGGGAGTGCGCCCGGCACGATCACCTGGGTCTCGGGAGTGGCCTGGCCCTCCTCGATGACCGCGGCCATCGTCATGACCTTGCTGGTGCTGCCCGGTTCGTACGCCTCCTGCAGCGCGCGGTTGCCCATGTTGTCGGGGTTGGCACCGGCGATCCGGTTCGGGTCGAAGCCCGGGGTGGTGGCCATCGCGAGGATTTCGCCGCTCTTGACGTCCTGCACGACGATGGTGCCGCTTTCCGCGGCCGCTTCCGCGACTTTCGCGCTGATCAATCGCTCGGCGTACCACTGGATGTTGCGGTCGATCGTCAGTTGCACGGTGTCACCCGGGACGGCTTCCTGGCCTTTTTCGCCGCCCGTGGGGACTTGGCGGCCCAGGGAGTTCTCGTAGGTCACCTTGCCGTCGGTGCCCGACAGTTGTGCGTCGAGCGCGAGTTCGAGTCCGCCGGCGCCTTTGTCCTCGGCATTGACGAAACCCACGAGGTTCGCCGCGACCGATCCGGCCGGATAGACGCGTTTGCTGTGCGGGCGCGCGTAAATGCCCACGAGGTCGTCGCGTTGCTGGTCGGAAAGCTGTTTCCGCGCCGCCTTCACCTCTTCCCACACGGCAGGCTCGACCTGCTCGGCGATCACCACATAGCGCGACTTCGGGGTACGCAGCAGCTCCTCGATCCGTCCGGCGTCCGCCCCGATGACGGCCGCGAGGGCGGCGGCGGTGGCGGTCGGATCGTGCTCCTGAACCTGGGTGGGGTCGGCGGTGATGTCGTAGGCGTCGACCGACGCCGCCAGCGTGACCCCGTTGGCGTCGACGATCGTGCCGCGGTCGGCGGGCAGCCGCACGGTCTGCATGCGGAGGCTGTTGGCGTCGGCGGCGTAGGCGGAGGCGTCGAGGGCCTGGAGTTGCACTATCCGGCCGACGAACAAGGTGAGCACCACCGCGAGTCCGATCATCCCGTAGCGCAGGCGCCGCTTCGGGTCGCCGAGGCGCAGGGTGCGGACGCGGACGGGTCCCCGCCGCACCTCGCGAGGTGGTACGGCGGGGCGGGTCACGCGCCGGTCCGCACGCGCCGAGACGGAGTGACCGCGCCCGGGGGCGGGAGGCCGTGCCGGGCGCGCGACCAGACGCGCGCCGCCGGCCGCGTCCCGCGCGATCCGGCGTCCACGCGGCGACGCGGCGGAGTTGTCGTCGATGCCGTGCCGTACGGGCCACCGCGGGCGACGGGGCGCCTGCGTCTCGCCGGGACCGGGTCGTACGGAGCGGCGCTCTCGGTTCGGCGCATCCGTCTGAGGGCGGGGCACGGGGCGCGCGAAGCCGCCGCGCGACCGTGCGGGAGCCCCCTTGCCGCCACGCGGCGCAGAGCGCTGCTCTCCATGGGGAGCATCAGCCTGCGGCCCCTGCGCCCGACGCGGAGAACCTCCTGCCGACCGAGCGGAAGCGCCGTCGCCGTCGCGCCGCGCGGATCGCTGCTCTCCATTCGGAGCATCAGTCTGCGGACGCTGCGCGGGGCGCGCGAAGCCACCACGCGGTGCGGAGCGCTGGTCTCGGTTCGGAGCATCCGCCTGAGGACGCCGCACCGGACGGACCGAACCGCCGGACGAATCGGCCGAGACACCGTCACCGGAACGCCGCCCGGAGCGCTGGTCTCGGTTCGGAGCACCCGTCTGCGGGCGTTCGGGGCCGCCTGTCTGCTCGGGTGGCCCACCCGCAGGGCGTGCCGCCCGCTCGCGCCCACCCGGCTGGGGGCGGCCGGCCTGGCCCTGGGCCGCTTCCCGCCGGTCGGAGCGCGGCACCGCCCTTCGGACGCGGTGGTCGTCCGCAGGGTCGGGACCGCCTTCCGGGCGTACCCTGCCGGGCGCGGTGTCGGGGGCGGTGCGTGGGCGATCCGCGGGCTGTCCGTTGCGAACGGGCCACCAACGTCTTCCGCGTCCCAGCGCGTCCGCGTCGGGACGGCCTCGGTCCTCTCCCGTTCGGCGGCCGTCGGACGCGCGGCGTTGCGCGTCCTGACTCCGGTGCGGGGGGCGCGTGTCCTTCTCGTCGGCGGGAGGCTCACCGGCCCCGCCCCGGGCACGGGGCCGGTGGTCTTCCTCGCCGTCCGGACGTCGTGCGTCCCGTCGGCCGTCGTTTCCGGATCCTGGCGTGGTCAAGCCGGCGCTCCCTCAGATCAGCCAGCTCAGCGCGGCGCCGGTCCGAAGGCCGCGGTCGGCGCCGGCGGCGTGGTGGTCGGTGCGGTCGTCAGGGTCGGTGCCGGTGGGGCGCCCGGACCGGTCGCGGAAGGCGCTGGGGCGACCGGGACCGGGACGGGCAGGCCCACCACCGGTGTCGGCGTGGGGGTCGGCGTCGGTTTCGGCGCCGCCGGTTTCGCGGAGCCGTGGACCTGGCCGGTCACGGGGTCGATGAAGGCCGGGTTGGTGCCCGGCACCATGCCCAGTTCCTCCGCCCTGCGGGCCAGCTCCCCCGGCGCCGACACGGCTTCGAGCTGCTGTCGCAAGGCCTGCTCTTCATCGCTCAGTTGCGCGTTCTCCTTCTTGAGCCGCGACTGGTCGAACGAACCTTGGTTCAGCGCTGTGTTGAGCAGAAGGAGGCCGAGGAGCCCACCGCCCAACAGCAGCACCATCAGCAGCACGAACGGGGTGCGCGAGGCGGGCGCCCTGGTGGGCGCGCGCCCGGGACGCCCGGAGGTGCCGCCCGCTTTGCCGCCGCTCAAGAGTCCTCCCGTACGCGCTCGGCCGCGCGCAGACGCGCGGACGCGGCACGCGGGTTCGCGGCGGTCTCCGCCTCGGTCGCGCCCTCCGACGCGCGGGTCAGGAGCTTGAACGTCGGCTGGAGCTCGTCCGGCACGACCGGGAGGTCCGGCGGTGCCTTCGATGCCGCACCGACGGCCAGGGCACGCTTGGTCATGCGGTCTTCGAGAGAGTGGTACGACAGCACCACGATCCGGCCGCCGACGGCGAGAGCCGCGAGAGCGGCCGGCAACGCGCGCTCCAGGACCGCCAGTTCCTCGTTGACCTCGATGCGCAGCGCCTGGAAGGTGCGCTTGGCCGGGTTGCCGCCGGTGCGGCGGGTCGCCGCGGGGATGGCGCTGCGGACCAGGTCGACCAGGCGGGCGCTGTCGCTGAACGGCTCACGGGCGCGTTCGCGCACGATCGTGTCGGCGATCCTGCGGGCGAAGCGCTCCTCGCCGTAGTCGCGGAGGATCCTGGCCAGATCCGCGGCCGGATACGTGTTGAGGATCTCGGCGGCGGTGACGCCGCGGGTCGGATCCATGCGCATGTCGAGCGGCGCGTCCCGGGCGTAGGCGAAGCCGCGGTCGGCCTCGTCGAGCTGGAGCGACGAGACGCCGAGGTCGAAGAGGATGCCGTCGATGCGGGGGATGTCGAGGCGCGCGAGCACCGAGGGGAGTTCGTCGTAGACCGCGTGGACCAAGGTGAAGCGGTCGCCGAAGGGAGCCAGGCGGCGCGTCGAGCGGGCGAGTGCCTCGGGGTCGCGGTCGAGGCCGATCAGGCGCGTCCGGGGGAACCGGCGGAGCAGCGCTTCGCTGTGCCCGCCCATGCCGAGGGTCGCGTCGACGACGACCGCGCCGGGGCGGTCGGCGAGGGCCGGGGCGAGCAGGTCGAGGCAGCGGTCGAGGAGGACCGGGACATGCGCGTGTGGCACGGCGTCGCCGGATGCTGCGGGGGGCTGGGCCGCCGTCGCGGTCATGTCGACCCTTTCGGTGCTGCCGCCGGGCGCGGCGGCGGTCGTGTGCGCGACCGGTTGCCGCGTCCCGCGGCATGGGGTGTCCGGGGTTGGCTCGATGGCCAAGACTGCCACGGACGCCGGGCCGCGACGGGGTCCGGACGTACGTGCCGCCGGGTCCCCGCCCGCTCGTCTGGGGAAGTGACCGTCTGGCACCGGGGAAGGAGCGCCAGAAAGGCTCGGAGCGGGTGGAGACCTCACGGCACGTCCGTCAGGACAGCACCTCCTCGGACAGCTCGGCGAACGAGGCTTCCCGGTCCTCCAGGTAGACCCGCCACGCCGCGGCGTCCCAGATCTCGACCCGGGCGCCGGCTCCGATGACCACGCAGTCGCGGCCGAGCCCGGCGTACGCGCGCAGCGACGTCGGGACCAGGACGCGGCCCTGTTTGTCCGGCACCTCGTCGGAGGCGCCCGCGAAGAGCACCCGCATGTAGTCCCGGTGGGCCTTGGAGGTCGGCGGGGCGGCACGCAGTTGCTCGGTGATCCGGACGAACTCGCCGAGCGGCCACACATAGAGGCAGCGTTCCTGCCCCTTGGTGATCACTAGGCCCTCCGCCAATTCGTCACGGAACTTCGCGGGAAGGATCAGCCGACCCTTCTCGTCCAAGCGGGGCTCGTAGGTGCCCAGGAACACGGGCACCTCCGCGTCGTTCAGAGCTGATGTCCTCGCCCCATTTCCCGCCACTCTACTCCACCAAACCCCACGGTCAACCCTCTTCGGGCCTGTCACACGCCCCCCACTGGCAACAAAAGCCCAGGTGGGAGCAGGTGGCGCAGAGTGGAGGGCGTACGGCGCCGCGCCGCGCGCCCCCGCCTCCACCAAGCCCTCGCGGGATGTTCACGCGTGCGTTTCGCGGACGCGGGGGCACATGCGCCGAACGCGGTGTCCGCCCGATGCCGGCCCGCCACCGGCGGGGACACGCCGAAGGCCCGAATGTGTGATCGAATCTGCAACCGAACGGCACCGGATCCGACTCCTAAGCCCCGAGGCCCGGTCCCACAGTTGGTCGGCGGCCGAAAACGATCACTCGCGTGGGTGACACTGACGGCCGATCACCTGTGACAATCGGCCTTGTGGCCCCGTCTTACCTTCGGGGCGTCATGGGCAGGGAGGGCACGGGTGTCGACGTTCAACGATCAGGCCGGCCGGGGGGAGCTCGCGGCGACCGCCGCGCGCATCCGCGGGGCCATGGAGAGCGTGATCGAAGGCAAGCCCGAAGTGGTGAGGCTGGCGCTGACCGTGCTGCTCGCGGAAGGCCACCTGCTGGTCGAGGACGTTCCGGGCGTCGGCAAGACGATGCTCGCCAAGTCGCTGGCCCGTTCGGTCGACTGTTCGGTCCGCCGGGTCCAGTTCACACCGGACCTGCTGCCTTCGGACATCACCGGTGTGAGTGTGTACGACCAGGAGCGGCGCGAGTTCGAGTTCAAGCCGGGCGCGATCTTCGCCAACATCGTCGTCGGCGACGAGATCAACCGCGCGTCACCCAAGACTCAGTCGGCGCTGCTGGAGAGCATGGCCGAACACCAGGTCACCGTCGACGGGACGACGTACGAGCTCCAGACGCCGTTCATGGTGATCGCCACGCAGAACCCCGTCGAGATGGAGGGCACGTATCCGCTGCCCGAGGCGCAGCGCGACCGGTTCATGGTCCGCGTGTCGATGGGCTACCCGTCGCCCGAGGCCGAGTTGGAGATGCTCGGGGTGCACGGCGCGGGTTCGCCGCTGGACGCCCTCGACCCGGTGGCCGACGCCCGCGACATCGTCAAGCTGATCGAGGCGGTCCGCGAGGTGCACGTCTCGCCGGGCGTCGCCCGGTACGCCGTCGACCTGGTCAACGCGACGCGGCGCTCGCCGGATCTGCGGCTGGGTGCGTCGCCGCGCGCGACGCTGCACCTGGTCCGCGCGGCGAAGGCAGCGGCGGCGCTCGACAACCGCACCTACGTGCTGCCCGACGACATGCAGGCGCTCGCGGTCCCGGTGCTCGCGCACCGGCTGCTGCCGACCGCGGAGGCGCAGATGTCGCGGCGGTCGGTCGAGCAGGTGGTGCTGGAGATTCTGCGCAGTGTCCCGGTGCCCGGCGCGCAGAACCCTTCCTCGGGCCCCCCGCCGCGACCCTCGCAGCAGCCGGCGGCCGCCTACGGGCCGACGATGGGGGCGTACTCGGGTCAGGCGGCCCAGCACCAGCCACAGCACCCGCAGGCCTACCCCGGAGCACACGGCGGCCCGTACGGCACCGGCCCGGGCAGCCGGTTCCACGGCAACGGCCACGGACCGGCACGCTGACATGCGCACCGCACTGTCCGGACTGACCACCCGGGGACGCTCCTTCCTCGCGGCGGGCATCGCCGCGGCGGTGTGCGCCGTCGTGCTGGGGCAGCGCGACCTCCTGCGGGTGGGTTTCCTCCTCGCGGCGATGCCGCTCGTGGCGGTCCTGGTCGTCGCCCGCACCCGCCATCTGGTCACCAGCACCAGGCTGCTGGAGCCGGGCCGGGTGGCGGCCGGGGCCGAGGCCCAGGTTCGGCTGCGCGTCGACAACGTCTCGCGCATCCCGACCGGGCTGCTGATGCTCGAAGACCACGTGCCGTACGTATTGGGCTCGCGGCCGCGTTTCGTGCTGGACCGCATCGAGCCGCACGGGCACCGGCAGGTCGCCTACCGCGTACGGTCCGACCTGCGCGGCAAGTTCACGGTGGGCCCGCTGCGGCTGCGGCTGGCCGACCCGTTCGGGATGTGCGAGCTGACCCGGTCGTTCGCGGCGCGCGATCTGCTCGTGGTGACGCCGGTCGTGCAACGGCTGCCGGCGGTCGACCTGGGCGGGGAGTGGACCGGTTACGGCGACGGCAATTCGCGCAGCCTGGCCTCGGCGGGCGAGGAAGACGTGGTGCCGCGCGAATACCGGCACGGCGACGACGTACGCCGGGTGCACTGGCGTTCGACCGCGCGCCGCGGCGAGCTGATGGTGCGCCGCGAGGAGCAGTCCTGGCAGAACCAGGCGACGCTGCTGCTGGACACACGGCCGAGCGCGCATCGCGGCGAGGGTCCGTCGTCGTCGTTCGAGTGGGCGGTGTCGACCGCGGCCTCGATCGGTGTACACCTGTGCCGGCGCGGCTACACCACCCACCTGATCGCGGCGGACGGCACGCAGCTCGCCGGCACGCCCGAAGGCCTGCGTGTGGCGCCCGCCGAGACCGAGACGTTCCTGCTGGACGCCCTGGCGGTGGTGGAAACCGGGACGGTCGAGTCGCTCGACGGAGCCGAGATGACGCTGCGTCAGCCTGGCCGGGAGGGCATGGCGGTGGCGGTGCTGGCCAACCTGACCGAGGAGGACACCCGCCGGCTGGCGCGTTCGCGCAGCGCGTCGGGCCGGGGGCTGGCGGTCGTCCTGGACACCACGGCGTGGGACTCCGCGCGGGTGCCGGGGGTGCTGGCGCACGACACGGCGGTCGGTCTGCTGCGGCAGGCCGGCTGGCGCGTGCTGTCCGCCTCGGCGACGACGCGGCTGCCCGAGCTGTGGCGCGGAGCGGGTCGTTCGGCGGACGCGTCGCCGCACGCCGTCTCACTCGGCGGGGCGACCACCGGATCGGAGTTCTGGAGATGACGGGCCGACTGCGCATGGCCGTCGCCGCCGCGATCGCGACGTCGCTGACGGCTTCCTCGCTGCTGCCCCTGGTGAAGCAGGGCGCATGGATCGCCCAGGCGCTGGGTGCCGTCGCGGTGGTCGCGGTGACGGGCGAGCTGGTGCGCCGGCTGTCCGTGCCGCGCCCGTTGATCGGGCCGATCCAGCTTGTCGTGCTGGTGCCGTACCTGCTCCTGGTGCTGGTGCCCGACGTGGCGGGGCCGATTCCGACACCGGATGCGATCCGCGCGTACGGCGACCTTCTCGATGCCGGCGGCAACGACGTCCAGAACTTCGCGCCGCCGGTGCCCTCGACCGACGGCATCGGCGCGATCCTGGTCACGGTCGTGGCCGGGGTCGCGGTCATGGTGGACGTGATCGCGGTGACGTACGCGCAGGCGGCGCCCGCGGGTCTGCCGCTGCTCGCGCTCTACAGCGTCCCCGCGGCGCTCGCGGAGTCGGGTCTGGGATGGACGGTGTTCCTGCTGTCCGGCCTGGCGTACATCACCCTGTTGCTCGCCGAGGGCCGCGAGCGCCTGCTGCGCTGGGGGCGTCCGCTGGCCCCGCCCGGTGCGAACGGGCCCCGCCCGCGTCCGTGGGGGCGCGGCGGCGGACGCATCGGCCTGGCCACGCTCGCGGTCGCGGTCGCGATTCCGGCGGTCATACCGATGACCGCGAACCGGCTCGTGGACGACGACACGTCGGGCGGCTCGGACCGCATCACGACGATCAACCCCGTCGTGAATCTGCAGAACGAGCTCAACCGGCCGGAGAACGTCGACCTGCTGACCTACGTGACCGACGCGGACGACCCGATGGGGATGTATCTGCGCATCGCCGCGCTCGACAACTTCGACGGGAACTCGTGGCAGCCGTCGGAGCAGGCGCTCACCGAGGTCTCCCGGCCGCTGCCGACGCCGCAGGGGCTCACCTCCGATATCCGCAGGGAGGTCGTCAACACGACCGTCTCGGTGGAGAAGAACTACCGGCAGGGCTCGCTGCCGCTGCCGTACGCCGCGTCCAGGGTCTCGGTCCCGGGCAACTGGCGTTACTCGCACGAAGGCCGCCTCGTGCTCGGCGACGACGGCCAGACCGTGTCAGGGCTCGACTACACCGTGGAGAGCCTGGACATCAACCCCACCGACGAGCAGTTGCGGGCCGCGAACGCCGTGGCGCCGGACATGGACGGCTACCGCTACGTTCCGCAGTCGCTGCGGGAGGCGTTCCAGCCGATCGTCGACGAGAAGACCGCCGGTGCCGGGAGCATGTTCGACAAGGCGGTGATGCTCCAGAACTGGTTCACCTCCAGCGAGTTCACCTACGACACGAAGGTGCCGAAGGGCAACGGGGCGTCCGCGCTCGAAGACTTCATGCAGCACAAGACCGGCTACTGCGAGCAGTTCGCGTCCGCGATGGCGGTCATGGCCCGCATGGTCGGCATCCCGAGCCGTGTCGCAGTCGGGTTCGTGCCGGGTGAGCCGATCGGGAACAACACGTACCAGGTCGGCAGCCACGACGCGCACGCGTGGCCGGAGTTGTACTTCGTGGGCACCGGATGGGTCCGGTTCGAGCCGACGCCGGCGCGCGGCACGAGCCCGGGCTACACCGAGACCGTGCCGATGCCGGTCGTGACGAGCCAGGCGCCGACCGCGGCACCGACCGAGTCCT
Source organism: Yinghuangia sp. YIM S10712 (assembly GCF_051388935.1). Classification (NCBI taxonomy): domain Bacteria; kingdom Bacillati; phylum Actinomycetota; class Actinomycetes; order Kitasatosporales; family Streptomycetaceae; genus Yinghuangia; species Yinghuangia sp. YIM S10712. The sequence continues at coordinate 652,012 of NZ_JBPKBI010000002.1, read as the reverse complement.
CCGCGGCGCCGACGCCCGCGCAGTCGCAGGCGTGCGCCGGCGAGGCGTGCGTGTCGCCGACACCGTCGGAGGCCGCGGCGGCCGGTGGCGGCGGCGGCGACTCGTGGCTGTCGGGCGTGCTGATCGGCGTCGGCGTCACGGCCCTGGCGGCCCTGGTACTGGCCGGGCCCATGTTGGTGCGGCAGCGCGTGCGACGGCGCAGGCTCGCGGCACTGAGCCGGGACTTCGCGGTGGACAGCGGCGGCCGGGACCCCGGCGACGCGGTGCTCGGGGCCTGGCAGGAGGTCCTGGACACCGCCCGCGACGTGGGCATCCGCGCCCAGGAATCGGAGACGCCCCGGCAGTTGACGGCGCGTCTGCTCGACACCGTGAACGCGGCCCCGGCCGGAGACGCGCAACAAGACGCTCATGCGGCTGCGGCCCGCGAGGCTCTGCCGCGCGTCGCGCTCGCGGCCGAGCAGGTGATGTACGCACCCGAGGCCCCGCAGCGCACGATCGGCCTGGCCGAGGACGTGCGCGTCGTACGGGCCGCGCTGCTCGCGTCGGTCAGCGGCGGAACGCGCTTCCGAGCAGCGGTGCTCCCCGCGTCCGCTTTCCGGCGGCCGGAGACCGGGCCGCTGGAGAAGCTGCGCAGCGGCCGCGAGCCGACGACCGCGCCGGGCCAGGGGTAGGTTCCCCGCGGTCCCGGGCAGCTTCGTACCGATCGCCGGCGCCCTGTCCGTTTTCGGCAGGGCGCCGCCGGTACCCGTCGTGATTGGCAAAGTCACCGACCGCAGACGCCGGATCCCCGTACGGTGACCGTGAAGGCGGAAACGCCAGCCTCACATCGGGGGGGATGAGCCGTGGGCCGCGTCTACCAGGCCGTGTTGCAGGGTTCGGCCGAACACCTGGGGCGTGCGCTCCGGCGCAGCGTCGCGTCTGTGTGGGAGGTGGCGGACGACGGTGCCGCGCTCTTGGAGGCGCAGTGCCGCGAGGCCCGCGTGGTGTTGCACGACGGGCCGTCCTGCGGGCGCTACACCGTCACGGACGCGGGGGAACACGCCCGGTTGACGGCGATCTGGGGGCCCGCGTCGGCGGCGGCGACGGCGTGGGCCGTGGTGGCCGTCGACGCCCCGACCACCGAAGGCACCGATCCCGCCCGGGGCGAGGTGGGCCGCGCGGTCGAGGTCGTCTCCGGACTCCTCGACGCCGAGCGGGCGTTCGACGGGGTCATTCCCCTGGAGACCTCGCCGGTGGACGTCGACGCCGAGCAGGTCGGCGAGCTGCTCGCCCACCTACTGGACCCGCGGCGCCGGGTCCCGGTGATCGTGTTGAGCGTCGACGAGCGCGAGCCCGCGCTGCCGGCCCGGCACGCGGTGGATCTCGCGCGGCGCACGGCGGGAACGGCGCTGGTCGCCCGACTGTGCGACAAGACCGCGCAGAACCGGATGAACGACGCACTGGGCGACGGGTTCGCCGTCTACGGCGGCGCGTTGCGCACGTACCTGGCCGAACTCGATCCGCGCGCCGAGGACTACCCGCATCGGCACCCGGTCCGCAGCGGAGCGGCCTTGCGGGAATCCGGCGCGCGGGCGCTGGAGGTGGTCGTCACCGGCGTGACGGCCGACGCCGTACGCCGGCCTCTCCCGCTCGATGTGCGCCGCGGCCTGCGCCTGGTCCCGCAGGTCCTCGACCAGGGCGTCGACTGGCGCGACGTCAGCGTGCGACCGACCATGATCCGCCCGCGTCCCGTGCGCGTTCCGGTTCCCGCCCCGATTCCGGCTGCTCCGACCTCCGGCAACGCCGTCGGCCCGAAAGCGGTCGGCGACGAAAAGTCCGCGGTGAACAACGCGGTTCACGGCAAAACTCCCGCGAACGGCGTGCCAAGGGTGTCGATCGCGCCCGCACATGCCGACGCCGGCGTGGGGGCCCCGGACCCGCCGGCGTCGGCGGCGACTCCCGAAGCGGCCGCCTCCCCTGCCGCCCCCGAGGCGTCGGCGGCGGTTCCGCCCGCGGCGTGGGCCGAGGAGGTGGCCAGGCTCGTCGTCGGCCGGTTGTCGGAAGTCGTCGACGCGCACCGGTCCGTCGCCGAGCTCGTGGGGGAACTCCGGCGCCTGGCCGACCGGTTCGAGCAGTGTTTCGAGCGGTTCGGCGCCCCTCAGGAACGCGATGCCGAAACCGAGGCGCTCACCTCGGAGTTGGACCGGCTGCGCGACGACTACGACCTTCTGGTCCTCCAATACGAGGACTTGGCGAAGGAGTCCCGCCGGGCCGAGGACCGCATCCGCCGCCTCGACGGGCTGCTCGCCGATTCGTGCGTCGACACCGAGGCCGCCACCGACGCGGATGCCGCGTACGACGTCTGGGTTCCCGACTGCCTGGCCGACGTCCTGCTGCGGGCCCGCGTCGAACTGCCACACGTGAGCCTGCCGGACACCCTCGACTCCGGTGCCGCGACGCTCGACAAGGGCGAGCCGGGGCACATCCGCGTCTGGGCCGGCGCGGCCTGGGACGCCTTGCGGGCCCTGAACGCGTACGCCGCCGCGCGTTCCGCCAACACCTTCCGCGGCGGCTTCCACGACTGGTGCCGCAATCCGCCGCACGGCGCGCACGCCTTGTCGCCGAAGAAGTTCGCCATGAAGGAGTCGGACGCGGTCGCCGGACGCGCGAAGTTCCGCAAGGCCCGCACGTTCCCGGTGCCGCCCGAAGTCGCTCCGGAACAAGCCGTGTTCATGGAGGCCCACATCAAACTGCGCGGCATCGGGAACCCGGCGCCGCGCATGCACTTCCACGATGACGCGGCGGGCAACACCGGCCGCATCCACATCGGCTACCTCGGCCACCACTTGGACAACACCAGAACCAACTGAGTGCCGCCGAGTCCGGCAACTCCCCTGCCCGCACTCAGACGTCGGACCGGCGTCCGCAGGTGCGGTCACCGGTCCGGGGTTGCGTCTGTGTCGGCGTCAGGCTTGCTCGTCGCGGCGGCGCTTCCAACGGTCTTCGATCCGCGTCATCATCTTCGTGCGGCGCTGGCGCTGTGCTCGCCCGCCGCGGGGCTGACCGCCTTCTGCCCCCGCCTGTCCCGGGGAGCGGCGCCAGCCGGTGACGACCAGCACGGCTCCGGTCAGCATCAGCAGGAAGCCTGCGACGCTGATCCAGACGGCCTGCAGCATGACGCCGGTCATGAGCAGAACGAGGCCGACGACGAATCCGGCGATCGCCCAGCCCGTCCGACGCCGGGTATGCGAACGCATGCCGGCGCCTTCGAGCGCTGTCGCGAACTTGGGGTCTTCGGCGTACAGCGCTCGCTCCATCTGCTCGAGCAAGCGCTGCTCGTGCTCTGAGAGCGGCACGGCGTCCTCCTTCGTCGGCCGCGAGGCGACCGGTGCGGCCCTTTCAGGATAGGCAGCTAATCGCCATCGTGAAAGCCACCCGCGAAAGACGACCCGGCGAGATCTGCCGCCTTGTCGACTCCTGGCCGCGAGTGGTTCTCCGTCGACGACGGGTTCCCCACCTTCCCCATGCATTCCCTGCCTTCGGCGCGGTCATGTCACCGGCAGGCCGTGACAAGACGCGCGACGGACGGGAGGAGTGCGGCGGCCGACGCGCTGACGCCGACCGCATTCCCCGAATGATATGCGGCTTCGCTCCCTCCCACAGGGCTGACGCCTGGGATCACGTACGGGTTCCCGGCCCCCGCCTGCGGTCCGGCGGCGGGCGGGGGCCGAGCAGGCTGGCGGGGGCGAGCGCGCGGCCTCCGAAACGGTCGTGTACCGCGTCGGCGGCGCGTTCGACCTCGGCCCAGCCTTCGGGCCGCTCCCCGAGTGCCAACTGCCGGGGGCGGTCGCCTTCGACGAGGTGTTCCACGCGCACGCCGACAAGGCGCAGCCGGGCGCGTTCGAGTCCCAGGCCGGCGTGCAGCGCGCACGCGGTCGCGTAGATCTCCCGGCCGACATCGGTCGCCTCGCGGAGGGTTTTCGACCTGGTCAGCGTGGTGAAGTCGGAAAAGCGCACCTTGATCGTGACGGTTCGGCCGGCGAGGCCCGCGGCCCGCAGACGGGCTCCGGTGCGGGAGGCGAGGCGCAGCAGCGCGCGGCGTACCACCTCGGGGTCGTCGACGTCGGCGGGGAAGGTCTCCTCCGACCCCATGCTGCGCTCCGGCTCGGACGGGATCACCGGGCGGTCGTCGTGCCCCCACGCGAGGGCGTGCAGGCGGCGGCCCGCCGCATCGCCCAGCGCACGGCACAGGGTGGCCACAGGGGTGTGGGCGATATCACCCACGGTGTGCAGCCCCAAACGCGTCAGCACCGCCTCGGTCCGCTCCCCGACCCCCCACAGCCGCCCGACCGACAGCGGGTGCAGGAACGCGACTGCCTCGTCGTCGCGGACCACGCGCAAACCGTCCGGTTTGACGGTTGCTCCGGCGAGCTTGGCGACGAACTTGGTGCCCGCGATCCCGATCGAGCAGGTGATGCCCTGCTCGTCGGCGACGCGGGCGCGGATCGTCTCACCGACCGCGACCGGGTCGCCGCCCAGGCGCCGCAGCGATCCGCCGAGGTCGAGGAACGCCTCGTCCAGGGACAGCGGTTCGACGGTCGGGGTGACCGAGCGCAACATCTCCATCACACCGGCGGAGACGCGGGCGTACTCGTCGTGGTCGGGTGGCAGGTAGACGGCGTCCGGGCAGAGCCTGCGGGCCCGGCCGACCGGCTGGCCCGCGTGCACACCCTGCGCGCGGACGTCGTACGTCGCCGACAGCACCACACCGCGCGCGCCCAGCGCACCGACCACGACGGGACGACCGGCGAGCTCGGGGCGGCGGCGGATCTCGACGGACGCGTAGAAGGCGTCCATGTCGACGTGCATCACGGTGGGGATCGCGGCGGATGTGCTCATGACGGCACCTCCCGCGAGGAGGGTGTTGCGGGGTCCTGCGGATCGGGGTGACGCGGGCGCGCGCGGCCGGTCGGGCCGCTGCGCCCGTCACTTGTCGGCGAGCAGGTGGATCTGGGTGGCCAGCGAACGGTATTCGGGGAGTTCGGCCGCGGCCTTCTCCAGGTCGAGGAGGGCGTCGAACGACGCGGGGTCGTCCACGAGCACGCCGGGGACCAGGTCGGCGAAGACGCGCACCGCGTGCACCGGGCCGGGGCGCAGGCCGGCCTTGACGAGCAGCGCGGTGAGTTCGTCGACGGTGAACCTGCGCGGCAGCGCGCCGGGGTCGGCGAGGGCGGCGGCGGCCTGCGCGAAGTGCCCGGCGAGCGCGCGGGCCAGCACCGCTCCGGTGCGGTTGGCGGCGAGCAGGCTGAGGGTCCCGCCGTCGCGCAGCGCGCCGGCGACGGTGCCCAGCGCGTCGTCCGGCTCGTCGACGAGCTCCAGAACGCCGTGGCACAGCACGATGTCCGCGGCGTCGCGGGCGACGACGTCGAAAAGGCTTTGGGTGTCGCCCTGGCGGGCCGTGACCCGGTCGGTGACCCCTGCCTCGGCAGCCCGCCGCTCCAATGCGGCCAGCGCGTCGGGGCTGGGGTCGACGACGGTGACGCGGTGTCCGAGGCGGGCGATCGGGACGGCGAAGTTGCCGGTGCCGCCGCCGGTGTCCAACACGTCGAGCACGCTTCGCCCTTCGGCCGCGACCCGCCGGTCCAGCGCGTCGCGGAGCACCTGCCACACCACGGCGGTACGCATCGAGCTGCGGCGCCGCATCTGGTCGGACAAGGTGGGCCTCCTGTCGTGTGCCGGGCGTCCCAGCCTAGTGCCGTGCCCGGGCTCTTTCGCCCGCTGACGGAACGGGACGACCGCTGTCGGCGGCGCCCCGACGCAACCGCCGCGAACGGACCGGGACCGCCGTATCCCGCCTGCGTCCTGATCGCGGTCATCCCGAGCTCCCGGGACTGCTGTGCCACAACTTGCGGGGCGCGTCCTTGGCGGGTGTGCCGGGCGGGCGGAGGTCCGCGTACGGGGAGACCTTGAACCCGCTCGCGTGCACCAGGACCCTGTGCACCACCGGTCGTGTGGAGCGGCTGGCGGCGGCGCCTTCCACGGCTTCCTCGGTGACCTGTCCGGGTGCGCCGGAGGCCATGAGGGCGTGCACGGCGTCGGTGCCGCCTTCGCGCCAGGCCTCGTGGAGGGCGCCCAGCTCCCAGCAGCCGGTCGCGCGCAGGGAGACTCCGCGCGGGCCGGTGCGCCGCAGCACGCCGCGGACGACCAGGAGCCAGGAGTGGAACAGCGTTGTGGCGTAAGGGCCTTGCGCGTCCTCGAAGAAGGTCGCGTCGATCGGGCCGGTGGCGTCGTCGAGAGTGAGGAAGACGACGCGGCGGCCGGAGCGCACCGGCGGGGTCTGGGTGGCCACTTTGACGCCGGCGACGAGGAGTTCGCTGCGGGCCCGGCAGCGCAGCAGGTCGCGGGCGCGGGTGACGCCGATCGCGTCGAGGAAGTCGTCGTAGAAGCCGATGACATGGCGGTCCGCGTCCATGCCGAGGATCTCCAGCTCGGCGCGGACGCGTTCGGCGGAGGTCATCTCGGGCAGGCCGGTGACCGTCGGGGCCTCGTTGTCGGCGAGGCCGAAGGCGAGCTGGGTGGTCGCCCGTGAGGCGTTCCGGCCTTTGGCGGGGGCGACTTCGCGGCCGTAGCGGTCCAGGTCGGTCAGTTGCAGGAGGAGGTCGCGGCGGGTGAGGGCGCCGGCACCGCCGCCGGTGCCGTGCACGGAGTCGAACGCGCCGACCAGGATGAGGCGTTCGACCACCGGGTGGGACACGCCGGTGCGGTGCCAGAAGTCGGCGAGGGAGGTGAACGGCCGTGCCTCGACGATGCGTTCGACCTCTTTCTCGCTGATGCCCTTGACCTCGGCGAGCGCGATGCGGATACCCGGCCGGCCGTCGACGTCTTCTACGCGGTAGACCGGGTCCGAGACGTTGACGTCGACGCCGAGCACCGGGACCCCGAACTGCCGTGCGTCGTCGAGGATCAGGCGCTTGGGATACATCCCCGGGTCGTGTGTCAGCACGCCGGCGGTGAACGCCGCGGTGTGGTGCGCCTTGAGCCATGCGGACTGGTACGTCGGCACCGCGAACGCCGCCGCGTGCGCCTTGCAGAACCCGAACGACGCGAAGGCCTTGAGGACTTCCCATACGCGTTCGACCGTCGCGCGGTCGTACCCGCGTGCGTCCGCCTCGACGCAGAACCAGTCGCGGATCGCGGTCTGGCCGTCGACCGAGCCCAACGCGCGCCGGGCCACGTCGGCACGGGCGAAGTCGCAGCCCGTCATCGTCGCGATGATGCGGATCACCTGCTCGTGGAAGACCACGACACCCTCGGTCTCGGCGAGCGCGGGCCACAGGTCCCGGTGGATCACGTCGGGCGCGGCCCAGCCCTGGCGGGCGTTGAGGAACGGCGTGACCATGTCGCTCTTGACCGGACCGGGGCGGAACAGCGAGATGTCGACGATGAGGTCTTCGAAGGTCTCCGGGGCGAACTTGCCGACCAGTTCCCGCTGTCCGGGCGACTCGATCTGGAAGCAGCCGAGGGTGCGCGTCGACCGGATGAGGTCGAAGGTCGCGGGGTCGTCGAACGGCACGGCGTCCAGGTCGACGCGTCCGCCTCCGGTGCGTTCGATCTCGTCGAGCGCGTGGGCCATCGCGGACTGCATGCGCACGCCAAGCACGTCCAGCTTGAGCAGGCCGAGGTCCTCGACGTCGTCCTTGCCGAACTGGCTCATCGGGAAGTCCTGGGCGCTGGCCTCGACCGGAGTGCGGTCCAGCAGGCTGGTGTCGGACAGCAGGACTCCGCACGGGTGCAGGGCAAGGTGCCGCGGCAGCCGGTCGAGTCGTTCGGCGAGAGTGAGCAGGGTGCCGAAGCCGGCCTCGGTGATGCCGGACGCGCGCAGTTCGGGCAGGTCGCGCAGGGCGGCCCGGACGTCGCGGGCGCGGATGTGCGGGAACGCCTTGGCCACCGCGTCGATTTCGCCGGGCGGCAGGCCGAGGGCGGCACCGACGTCGCGGATCGCGTGCCGGGCGCGGTACGTCTCGGTCATCGACACCATCGCGCAGCGTTCGGTGCCGAACTTCTCCAAAATGCGCTCGTACACGTCGGTGCGGCGGGCCGACTCGACGTCGACGTCGATGTCCGGCAGAGCGGAGCGGCGGTCGGAGACGAAGCGCTCCATGATCAGGCCGTACCGCATCGGATCCACGCCGGAGATGCCGATCAGGTGGTTGACCAGGCTGCCCGCACCCGAACCGCGGGCCGCGCAGCGCACGCCCATCTCGCGGATCAGGTCGACGACGCCCGCGACGGTCAGGAAGTACGAGGGCAGTCCGAGCCGTCCGATCAGGGCGAGCTCGTCGTCGAGGCGGCTCAGGACCTCCGTGGTCGGCGCGATGCCGCGCAGGCCGAGACCGGCTTCGCAGCGGGCGCGCAGCTCGGCGGCGGCCTTGTCGGCGGGCACTCCGACAATCTCGGGCTCCGGGTAGAAAACGCGTCCGATGCCGAGGTCTTCGCGGGGGTCCAGGACAAGCGATTCGGCGAGCGCGCGGGTGCGGGCGAGCAGCGCGCGAGCGGTTCCGCGGTCGGCGGCGAGGGCGATCTCGGCGGCGATCCGGACCATGTCGAGCGACGGTTTGAGGTATCCCTCGCTGCCCACCCGGTCGAGGTGGCGGTGTCCGAGCGGCACGAGGCGGCGTACGGCGTCGAGCACGTCGGCGACGGGCGCGTCACCGCGGTCGGCGTACCGGACGGCGTTGGTGAGGACGGCCGGGACCCCGCAGTCGTCGGCGAGGGCGAGCATGCGCGCGGCGCGGGCGGTCGACAGCGGGCCGTCGGGCTGCCCGAGGTGGCTGACGAGCTCGACGTACAGCGCCTCGGGCGGCAGCGCGGCGCGGTACGCGCGCAGCAGGTGCGCGGCACGGGTCGCACTGCGGTCGGCGACGGCACGGCCGACGTCGGAATCCGGGCCGAGGAGGACCACCAGGTCACCGCGGGCCGCGTGTTCGGCGAGCGACGCGCGCGTGCAGGCAGGGACGGGGCGCGGCCCAGCGTCGCGCTCCCGTGTCTCGCGGCCCCGGCTATGGGCGTCGCTGATGAGGCGGCACAGGGCCGCCCAGCCGCTGCGTCCGCGGGCGAGCACGGTGACGCGGGGATGGCGCGGGTCGACGAACGCACCGCCGCGGGCGGGAGTTTTTCGGGACGCGTCTGTGCTGCGGCGGCCGGCGGTACGCGTGCCGCTTCCGCCGCCGGGCTCGTCGGAGGTGAGGGCCAGGTCGGCGCCGAGGATCGGGCGGACCCCGGCCTTGGTGCAGGCCTTGACGAAGGCGACGGCGCCGTAGACACCGTCACGATCGGTGAGGGCAAGGGCGTCCATCCCCTCCTCGGCGGCACGCTCGACGAGGGTGTGCGGATGGGACACGCCGTACCGCATCGAATACCCCGAGGCGACGTGCAGGTGGGTGAACGGAGGGGTCATGGGGTGCTCGATGGGTCGAGGGCCGGTCGCGGTGGCGCGACGCGGCCGGTCGTTCGGTGGTGCTCTGATACTGCTGTGGCGTTGCCGGTGGGGGCCGAAGCGCGGGGGCGCCTCCCTTCGGCCCGCACGGCCGCGCCGTCGACTGCGGTGGCTCCTGCCCTCCCCGGTGTCTGTCGGAGACGCCTGTCAGTCGGTGTCAGTCGGTCTGTTGCGGAACCACGGTCAACGGCGGCAGGCCGAGCAGGCGGACGACGAGGCGCATGAACACCTCGACGTCGCGCATCAGATCGTCTGCCTCACGGGCGGTGGCGGCATTCGGCAACCCCGCCTCGGCACGCGCGCGCTTGCTCGCGCCGCTCGCGAAATACCCGGCCCACTCGGTGAGTTCGGGAGCGACTTGAGGCAGCAGGTGCCACGCGCTGCGCGGCGGACGGCGACGGCCGGGCTTCTCCTCCTCGGGCCTGGCGCGCGCGGCCAGGACCGCGGCGGCCGTGCGCAACGCCGCGAGGTGCGCGGCGGCGTACCGCTCGTTGGGGGCGGTCGCCTCGGCGGACTCCGCGAGGGTGCGGCGGGCGTGCGCGAGGAGGTCGAGTGCGCCGGGTGGCGCCGTCGTCCAGCGCACGGGGGCGCGGGGCGCGGGCTGCCGCGGAACCTCTCGGCCGCCCGGGACCGCCGGGCCCCGGGAGTGGGTGTCACGGCTGCGGTCGTATCCGGCGGTGCTTCCCGGGGTGTTCCCGGGAGGCGGTTCGATGGCGGATTCTGCGGTCATGGTCATCACCGCCCTCAGTCCAGGGACCGGGCGAGAGTCCAGGAGCCGTGTGCATCGAGCCTCAGTTCGAACACGCCGAGCGGTGCGCTGCGGCCGGCCGCCGCCTCGACGCGCCACACCTCGCGTTCGGCGGCGAGCAGGGCGGTGCCGGACGGGGTTCCGTCGGAGACACCCGGCCCGATGCCGGGGGCGACTCGGCGCGCCTCGGCACTGCCGTCGGGCCCGTGCATCAGGCCGGTCCGACCGCTCTGGGCGGGCCGGCCGGCGGCGTGCCACCACTCTTCGTTCTCCACCCAGTGGTCGAGGATGTCCCGGACGACGTAGAGCTTGTCGTGCCACAGGAACCGCGCCGGCTCCCCTCCGCTGCGCGCTACCTCCACCGGATCGATGTGACGACGTGCCATGGTCTCTCCTTCTTGCGGCGCCCCGGTCGGAGATGCGCTTCCCCTCGCACCTCCGACCGGGCGCGGTTTTCCGCCGGACGAACCCGAGCCTTCGGTCGACCCCCCCGTTGATCGAACTCAAGTTCGAACATTGATGCCAGTAAACCCTGCGACATCGGTGGCGTCAACGTCATAAGGAGCGAGTCGCCACTCTTGCCGTGCTCCTGGTGTTTTCGATCTCTGTTCGAATACGGAGTCGCCTTGTTTCCACGGTCGCAGGAGGCACTGACACCGCCACGGCACCGCGCCCCCACCTGCGCCCGCGCTCCGAGGGCAGCGGAAGACTGCTTAAGCTGCCCCCATGGAGATCTGGCACAACCCGCGTTGTTCGAAGAGCCGTACGGCCGTCGCGTTCCTCGACGAGGCGGGCGTCGAGTACACCGTGCGGCGCTACCTCGAAGACTCGCCGAGCGCCGACGAGATCCGCGACCTGCTCGGCCTGCTGGGCATGGAGCCGTGGGAGATCACCCGTACCGGCGACCAGCCCGCCAAGGACCTCGGCATGGCGGCCTGGGGCAAGACGGCCGATGACCGCGAACGATGGATCACCGCGCTCGCGGAGAACCCCGCCCTCATCCAGCGCCCGATCGTCACCACCGACCAAGGCCACGCCGTCGTCGCCCGCACCGAGGACGCCCTGCAGTCGCTGCTTTGAGCGCAGATTCGCCTGTGCATCGAGTCGGCAGGTAAGTCCACAACGGACAAGCGGG
>NZ_JBPKBI010000002.1:639908-640557 GCF_051388935.1 Yinghuangia sp. YIM S10712 | reverse complement strand
CCCCCCCCCCCCCCCCCCCCCCCCCCCCCCCCCCCCCCCCCCCCCCCCCCCCCCCGCTTCCTCGTCACCATCGCCCCCGTGACGATGGCGCCGACGGCACCCGAACCGCCGCCCCGTGCCGGCGGTGCCGATGCAGTCCCACGTGCCACATGCCGCACGCGCTCCCCCCGGTGGCCCGGCTCGGCACTCCCCCGTGAGCGTCGACCCGGGCCACCCGTTTCCCCGTATCCCCCGGCCCCCCAGTGCCCGCGCTTCCCGCGTTTCACGGCTCTTCGCCCCCCGGCACCGAACCGCGTCCCGCGAGCCTTGCGGCCCCCGTCCCGGAACACTCTGCCGCCCCGGCCGGCACCGGGTATCCGTAGAAATACTCAGAAGCCGACCCGAGTAGCTGCGCCCCCACGGCCACCCAGCCCTGAGTACGACTCCGCTCATCCGCCCGGAAGATTCACATTCATAACGTTTTGCACCCCCACCCGAGAGCGCCCCACCTCCACCCCCACAGAAATTCCAGAAAAAAATCCGAACCGCACAACCCTCCACGGGGCCCGCGAGTCAAACACATCGAAGACCCACTGGGGGGTGGGCCCGTGCAGCCGTGGGGAGCGGGCACGGGAAGGCGGGGCCCGAGACCGGGGGGCGGTCTCGGGGG
>NZ_JBPKBI010000002.1:582346-639787 GCF_051388935.1 Yinghuangia sp. YIM S10712 | reverse complement strand
TCTCGGCCCCCGAGCCTGTTTGGGGCTCGGGGGCCCGAAAACCCCTCTCTGGCCTGCGACTTCGCTTCGCTTCTCGGCTTCCTGGCCGTTGCCGCCTGTGGATTCGAAAAGCCCGACTTGTCTGACCTTGTCGCATTTTGAACCGCGTGTTGTTCAGTGTGTGTTGGGCAGCATCGGGCCCATGGCCTCCCACCTGTCCGGATCCGCTGCCATGCGCGCGTTCGCTGCTCCGCTGAACCGCGGGTTTTTCAGCGTGTGTTGGAGGAGGTCTGGAGGCGGGCGGTGCTCGGGGCGCTGGGCAGGGCGCTGGTTGGGGTGGTCTTTGGCGCCGGTGGACGGGTTTGGTGGGTGCGGTGTCGGGGGCCTGTGGTAGGCGTTCGGAGTCGGGTTTGTCGGTGGAAGGGGTTGCGTGGGTTCCGGGCGTGCGGGTGGCGGCGAGGCGGGGCGGCAGGTGGCGCTGGTCGGGGAGTTTTGGGACGGGGAGTATGTCGAGGGTCGGCTCGACGGGCTTCCGCCGGATGATTTTGTGGACGACATCCTTGGCGCCGCCCGTGACTGCGGCCTTCTGCCGGGGCCTGGGCTGTACATCGGGCCGGGCACGGGGCGGAACTACTTTCCGTTGGTGGCCGGGGGGCTCGATCTGGTCGGCGTGGACGTCTCCGCGGTCGGGCTCGATGCGATTCGCGCGCGGGCGCCGGAGCGGGCCGACCGGCTCGTGCACGGCACGTTGGACGCGTTGCCGGCCGGGCAGAGCTTTCCGGTGGTCGTCGGGCTCAACGTCTTCCACCACGGCACACGGGAGTTCGCACACGCGCATATTCGGGCGGCGCTGGAACGGGTCGTGCCCGGGGGGCTGTTCTGCGTACGCGTTGCCGCGGCAGGGGCGCGGGCGAGCCGACCGCACGAGGTTGTCGGCCGTCATGACGACGGTTCGGTCACCCTCCGGTATCTGAGCGACGATCCGGACTCACCAGGGTTGTACGCGCACTTCTTCGGCGAAAGCGAGATCCGGTCGCTGCTGGCCGACTTCGAGCCGGTCGTACCGCTGACCGCCGACGACGTCGACCCGGCGACCGGGGAGTCGAGCGGCTGGCTGCGCTGGGACGGAATTCTGCGGCGTCCGTCCGCGGGGTGACCGGATCGCCCTGCCGCAACCGGAACCCCGGACAGGTCACGCGGCTGGTCGCCGCCATGTCCAGGCTGCGCGGCACCCGCAACGGGCCTTCGTGCGACACGACCACCGAGGCCGTCGCGTCGGTCCGTTGCGCGACCAACCGCGGGGACGGCCGGTTCGCGGGCCGACGTACAGTCGATGCGGGGGGGGCGGCGCCGTGTGGCAAGGGAAGGACGGGTGACCCGATGGTCGTGAAGATCGCGCATCGAGGAGATCCCCTGCGGGTCCGGGAGAACACGCTGGCTTCGGTCGAGTCGGCGGTGGCCGCGGGGGCGGACTGGGTCGAGGTCGACGTCAAGCTGACGCGGGACGGCGTCCCGGTTCTGCTGCACGACCACACGCTCACCAGGCTGTGGGGGGTAGACCGCAGGATCGCCTCGGTGGCGCACGCGGAGCTTGAGCATCTGGTCGGGGATGGCGAGTGCCGCATTCCGACCCTGCACGAGGCGCTTGACCTGGTGGTCGAGCGGCGGGCCACGCTCATGATCGACGTTTCCGGGCCCGCCGAGGGGCAGGCGGCGGCGCGGGTGGTCCGTGCACTCGAATGCCACGACCGTGTTGTCTTCACCGGCGATCCGCGCGCGCTGGCGGACATCCGGGCGGGGGCGGCGCACGTGCGCATCGCGATGAGCTGGAAGTCGCCGCTGCTGCCGGACATCGATCTCGTGCGCCGCGTACGCCCGGACTATCTCAACCGCCGGCACATCTGGCTGACCCGGCGCAACGTGCGTTCCGTCCAGCGCAGAGGCATGAAGGTCAGCACGTGGACGGTCGACCACCCGCGCCGCATGGCCGCCGTCGCCGCGGCCGGTGTGGACGCGATCACCACCAACGACATCCGCGCCCTCGTCCGCACGCTGGCCGCGCCCCGCCGGGGTGGCGAGGCCGCAGCCTGAGCGGTCGAGGAGGCGGGACGTCGGCAGCGCATCGTCACGGCACGCGTGCGCGCGCGAGGCAAGCTGCGGGACCTGCGGGGTTACGGCCGACGACGCCGACCACCTTGTCGAACGACAGTCCGAAGACGTCGTGCAGCGGGAAAGCCGGGCGCTGGACCGACGACAGGTGTTCCCGAACGATCAGCAGTACCAAGCTCACCGACTCGTCGAGCGTGACGCGCTCGGCCGGGTCCGAAGCCGCCACCCGGCCGATCAGCGGCTCGGGCAGCCACGTCCCGACGTACCGCTCGCGGCGGGCGCGGGCGCTGCGCAGCGCGTCGAGGGCGAGTCGGCCCACGGTCGTGGTGAGCCAGGCGCGCAGGTCGCGGATCTCGCCGGGGTCGGCGAGCCGTCGGAGGCGCAACCACGCCTTCTGGACGCGGTCCTCCGCCTCCGCGGCCGAGCCGGTGCTCCACATACGCCGCCTTGAGCAGGTAGGACCGCTCGGCCTCGAACGCATGGGCGAGAGCGGCCTCCCCGCACATCGGTCGGTGCGCGGTGGGCGCCGGTCTGGGGGCTCCCCAGGCCTCGTGCCACGAGCTTGCGTGCCGGGGAGACGGCACGGCCGCCCGAGGTGTGGCATCCCGCGCGGCCGAAGGCGCCTCGGGCGTGGCGTACGCTCCTGCGACGTGGCTCGAATCGTCGTCGTCGGTGCAGGTGTGAGCGGACTCGCGGTCGCGGCCCGGCTCGCGGTCAAGCGGCACGACGTGACCGTGTGTGAACGCTCCGACCGTGTCGGCGGCATGCTCACGTCGTTCACGCGTGACGGCTTCACGTTCACGTCGGGTGCGTCGGTGCTGACTCTCCCGGCCGTCTATCGCGACCTGTTCCTGAAGACCGGCGCGGCGCTTGAGGAGTGCGTCGAGTTGGTCGGTGTCGACCCGGCCGCGCGGTGTTCGTTCGATCGAGGCCGGACAGTCGTCGATGTCCCCAACGCGACGCGCGCCGGCGCGGCAGGCGCGTTCGACGCGGCTTTCGGCGCGGGCGCGGGCGCGCAGTGGAACGGTTTCCTCGACCGCGGCGCGGCCATGTGGGGTGTGCTCCGCACCGGGTTCTTCGAGGTCGCCGCCGAGCCGGACCGGCCCCGCCGGGCGGCCGGCGGCCTGCGGGACATGCGAACGACCGTGCCGTGGCGCAGGTTTCGTTCCCTCGTGCGATCGCAGGTGCGCGATCCTCGGTTGCGGGCGTACGCCGAACGGTTCGCCCTCGACGCGGGCCTCGATCCGCGCACGGCACCCGCGACCTCGGCGGTGCTGCCCTACCTTGAACAAACGTTCGGCGTGTGGGCGGTGCGCGGCGGGCTGCACCGGATCGCCGAGGCGCTGCACGCCCGGTGCCTGGACCGGAAGGTGCAGTTCCGACTGGGCACCGAGGTCGCCGAGGTGTTCGAGTCGGGGTCCCGTGCCGGGGGTGTCGTCCTCGCGGACGGCGGCCGAATCGACGCGGACGCCGTGGTGTGGGGTGCCCCGCCGCGCACGCCGCCCACCGCGCCGGGAGTGTTCGAACTGCATCTGGCTCTGCGCGGCACCACTCCCGAACAACCTCGCCGGACATACCTGTTCCCCGACGACCCGGCGGCCGAGGCCGAGGTGTTGTTCGCAGCCCGCGACGCGCGCCCTCCCGCCGACCCGACCTTGTGTGTGCTGGCCCCCGGCGGCAACGCCCCCGAGGGCGACGAGGCGTGGACCGTGCAAGTACGCGTGCCCGCACACGGCCGCATCGACTGGTCCGCCCCGAGCCGGTGCGCGGCATTCGCGCGAACGGTCATGGAACTGATGGCGGTTCGCGGACTCCCGGTCGCAGACCGGCTGCGCTGGTACGAGGCGCGGACGCCTGCCGACACGGAACACGCGACCGGGGTACCGGGCGGTGCGGTCGCCGCGTCGCCGATCGGCGGCGGTCAGCCCAACCGCTCTCCGGTGTCCGGGTTGTACGCGGTCGGCGCGGCGGCCCACCCGGGCGGCGGGCTCGTCGGCATCGGGATGGGCGCGGCGTTGACCTCGGAGCTCATCGGCCGCGGCTGAGCTCCGAACTCCGACTGCTGCCCAGGCATTTCGAAGGCGACTGTCTCGTAGGCGCCGGAGTTGGGCGCCGCGTTGTGGTCGTACGGCATCGCGTAGCCCGCGTCGTATCCGCCGTCGACCCCCTGCCCGTACCCCGCGGCGGGCGTGGTGGCGTACCCGCCGCCGTAGGCCGGGTCGTGGGCGGGGAAGCCCTCGGGCGGCGTGGGGTCGTAGCCAACGCCGCCCGGGGCGTACGCCGGTGCGTACGACGGCGCTTCGGGGATCTCCTGGCCGAATCCGCTCTGCTGGTCGGCGTCGTAGCCGGCAAAGGCGTCGTCGACTACGGGAGCGCCGCCGAACGCGTCTTGCTGCCCGATGTGGTCGGCGTACGCGTACTCGTCGTACCCGGGCTCTTCCACGGCCGTCTCGGTCGGCCGACTGTGCCGGGCGCGACGGGCGCGCTTGCGACCGAAACGCACGGTCCAGCCGTGGTAGTAGCCGCTGCGCACGTAGCGGGTCACGAGCAACTGCCCGATCACGAAGACGAGTCCGCCCGCTCCGGAGACGACCCCGCTGCCGAGCGCCACGCCCGCGACCACGCCGAGGAATCCGGCCAGGGCCAGAACGCGGTACCGGAACGGCGCACCGTGCTGCCACATCGCCTCGGTGACCAGCCACAACCCGACCGGGACGAACAGGACATAGAGCAGGAGCATGCCAACCTGCACCGGCGCGCCCTTCCTTCGAACGGATGACGGCCACTCACCCTAACCGGGTACGGGGCCGTTCCACAGCGTTCGAACATCACGCAAACCGGGCGCAAACCGGGCTCATGGCGCGCGGAAAGCCGGAGGAGGTCAGTCCTCGCGGTCGCGCAGGCCGAGGTTTTCGTAGATGCGCAGGGTCGCCGTCGAGCGGTTCAGGGTGATGAAGTGCAGGCCGGGCGCGCCCTCGGCGAGGAGGCGCTCGCCCATCGCGGTGCCGTATTCGACGCCGATCTCCTGGACCGCGGCCGGGTCGTCGGCGACCGCGCGCACCCGGTCGGCGAGATGTGCGGGGAAGTCGGCGTTGCTGAGTTGTGCGAAGCGTTCGATCTGGCCGACGTTGGTCACCGGCATGATCTCCGGGATGATCGGCACGTCGCAGCCGGCCGCCGCGACGCGGTCGCGCAGCCGCAGGTAGTCCTCGACGTGGAAGAACATCTGGGTGATCGCGTAGTCGGCGCCCGCGCGGCATTTGCGGACGAAGTATCGGATGTCGTCGTCCCAGTTCGTCGACCGCGGGTGCATCTCGGGGAACGCCGCGACGCCGACGCAGAAGTCGCCGGACTCCTTGAGCAGCCGGACCAGTTCCTCCGCGTACGTGAAGCCTTGCGGGTGCGCCACCCACTCGCCCTGCGGGTTGCCGGGCGGGTCGCCGCGCAGCGCGAGCACATTGCGCACTCCGGCGTCGGCGTACTGCCCGATGATGTTGCGCAGTTCGCTGATCGAGTGGCCGACCGCGGTGAAGTGGCCCACGGGGGTGAGGGTCGTCTCGGTGGCGATGCGCTCGGTGATGTCGACCGTGCGGTCGCGGCTGGAGCCGCCGGCGCCGTACGTCACCGACACGAACGACGGGCCGAGCGCTTCGACGCGGCGCAGCGCGTCCCACAAGTGGCGCTCGCCCGCGTCGGTCTTGGGCGGGAAGAACTCGAAGGAGAACGTCCGCTTGCCGCTCGCGAGGAGATCGCGAATGGCGATGGCGCGACCGTTTCGGGGCGAGGCGACTTCTACAGACATGAGGGCATGTTATTCGCAGGGGCCGCGGCGGGCAGGCGATGTCCGGAGCGCGAGACGCCGAAGCCCTGTCCGGCGGTCGTGAAAACCGACCGGTCGTTCCTTCCTCCCGCACTCGCCCGGGCACGCCCGCCGTCGTCGCTCGCGCGCGTGCCCGGTTACTCTGCTGAGGCCCGTTTCTCTACGGAAGACGACCCGTGACCTCCTCCCAGCCCCCCGCGCCCGGCGCTGTGCACCCTCTCGACCGGGACGGCCTGCGCGACCGGGTCAACGCCGCGCTGACCGCGTTCATGGACCGCCAGGGCGCAGTGCTCGCCGAGGTCGGCGACGGCATGGTGCCGGTGACCGCCGCGCTGCGCGACTTCCTGCTGGACGGCGGCAAGCGCCTGCGTCCGGGTTTTTGCTACTGGGGCTGGCGCGGCGCGGGCGGCGTCGACCAGGGCGAGGCCGGCGAGGCGGCCATCCGGGCCGCGACGTCGCTCGAACTCCTCCAGGCCAGCGCCCTCATCCACGACGACCTGATGGACAGCAGCGACACGCGGCGCGGCAAGCCCGCCGTGCACAAGCGCTTCGAGGCGCTGCACGCCGCGGAGGCGTGGCGCGGCAGCGAGACGGGCTTCGGGGCCGCGGCCGCGCTGCTGCTGGGCGACCTGTGCCTGACCTGGTCGGACGAGATGTTCTCGGGCAGCGGCGTGGCGCCTGCCGCGCTGGCGGCGGCCAAGCCGTTGTTCGATGTGATGCGCACCGAGGTGATGGCCGGGCAGTACCTGGACGTCCTCGAACAGGCCATGGGCGGCGGCTCGGTGGCCAGGTCGCGCCGGGTGATCCGCTTCAAGTCGGCGAAGTACACGATCGAGCGCCCGCTGCACGTCGGCGCGGCACTCGCCGGCGGCGGTGACGAACTGCTGGCCGCCTATTCGGCGTACGGTCTGCCCCTCGGCGAGGCGTTCCAGTTGCGGGACGACGTCCTCGGCGTCTTCGGCGACCCCGCCGAGACGGGCAAGCCGGCCGGGGACGACCTGCGGGAGGGCAAGCGCACGGTCCTTCTGGCGCTCGCCTCCGAACGCAGCTCGCCCGCGCAGGCTCGCATGCTCGACGAGTTGGTCGGCGACCCCGCGCTCGACGACGCGGGGGTCAAGGACCTGCGCGGCGTCATCGAGCAGACCGGGGCACTCGCCGAGGTCGAGGCAATGATTGGAGCACTGACCGCGCGCGCCCTCGCGGCTCTCGACGCCGCGCCGGTCGCCGCCGACGCGCGGACGGTGCTGCGCGGGCTGGTCGACGCGGCGACCGTGCGCAAGGTCTGATCGGACGTACACGGGGCTCTTCGACGCCGCCGGCCGCGCGGCGGGTCGGCCCGGTGGCCGGCGCGGGTGGTCGGCCCCGGCCACCGGTGCGGCGGTCTAGGAATGTCCGTGTCTTCGGGGCGGCCAGGCGGGCGCCGCTATGGCGTCGCCCGGGTCGTCGGACACGTCCTTGGGGTCGGCCATGGGTGTGCGGCCGTCCGGCCCGGTGGCCGCCGCGTCGACGGGACGCGGCCCCGGGACGCCCGGATCCCTGTGCGCGGCGGTGGGTGCGAGTAACACGCTGTCGTAGAAGGCGCCGGCCCGGCGGCGCTCGGCGGAGTTTTGCATGCCCCGCAGTGTGGCGACTCGGCGGCCGTTGTGCCGAACCGCCCGGCACACAGGGCGCGGCAATCACGTCGGCAACCACTCGGACGGCGGCTTTTTCGTAGGTTTCGGACGATTCGCTTCGTCGGAGGACAGCAGTCGATCGAGCCTGGGGCGGGTGCGTTCCGGGTCGGCTCGTGAGATGGCCGGGCCGGCGCCCCCGCTTCCCGAAGGGGGCACCGGCCCATGATCGGCGACCGCTGACGCCCTGACGTCAGAGCGTCAGGCGGCGCACGAACTCCGCGGTCGCCGCGGCCGGGTCGTCGGCCTCGGTGATCGCACGCACGACGACGACGCGGCGGGCCCCCGCCTCGACGACCTGGTCCAGGTTGCCCAGGTCGATCCCGCCGATCGCGAACCAGGGCCGCTCGGGGCTCCGTGCCGCGGTGTACCGGACGAGGTCGAGCCCGGGAGCCGGGCGGCCGGGCTTGGTCGGCGTGGGCCACACCGGACCGGTGCAGAAGTAGTCGGCCCCCGGCTCATCGATGGCGGCGTCCACCTCCGCCTCGGCGTGGGTGGACCGGCCGACGAGCGCGTCCGCCCCGATGATCTTGCGGGCGTACGGCACCGGCAAATCGTCCTGGCCGAGATGCAGGATGTCCGCGCCCGCCGCGAACGCGACGTCGGCGCGGTCGTTGACCGCGAGCAGACGCCCGTGCCGACGGGCCGCGTCGGCGAAGACCGCCAGGAATTCCAGCTCCTGCCGGGCCTCCAGGCCCTTCTGCCGCAACTGGACGATGTCGACGCCGGCCGCGAGGACGGCGTCCAGGAACTCCGGCAGGTCGCCCTGCTTCTCGCGGGCGTCCGTGCACAGGTACAGCCGCGCCGATGACAACTTTTGCTGGTTCGTCATACGGCGAGCGCCTGAGCGCGGCGGCGGACCTCGGTCTTGCGGTTGCCGCGCAGCGCCTCGATCGGCGTGCCGGGCAGCGAGTCGTCCTCGGTGAAAAACCACTCCAACATCTCGTCGTCCGAAAAGCCGGAATCGGACAGGACTGTGATCGTTCCGGACAGCCCCTTCACCGTGGCGTTGTTCTGGACGAACGCTGCGGGCACCTGGAGGCTGCGGTTCTCGCCGCGGCGAACCGCCAGGAGTTGGCGGTCCTTGAGGAGCTGGCGCACCCGGGTCACCTCGACGCCGAACATCTCGGCGATCTCGGGGAGGGTCAGCCACTCGTCGACAAGCTTTTCGATGGTGGTATCGGTCTCGCTCACGCGTTCCAGGATAGGAGAACGGGCCGACCCTGGCGGTCGGCGCGAGCCCCGCCGACACGCCCGCACCCGGCCGGATCAGCGGACGGTGCTCTTCATCGGCACGCCGGCGTCGGCGAACTTCGCCTTGTCGACCGCGGCCCCGGTCTGGACGAGTCTGCGCCCTTGGGCGAGGTCGCGCGGCCGGGCGACGGTCAGCAACGCCACCAGGGCGTCGCCCGCGAACCAGCCGGCCGTCCACGTGCCCTCGGGGCCGTGGCGCATCACCACGTCGTCGCCGGCCGGGTGGTGGCCGACGTACTGCACCATGCGGCCGAACTGCTCGGACCAGAAGTACGGCACCGGGTCGTACGCCGCGTCTTCGCCCAGCAGGTGTGCCGCGAGCGCGCGGGGCGCCTGGAGCGCGTTGTCCCAGTGCTCGACGTGCAGGCGCGTGGCGTAGCGCGCGGATTCGAAGACCGTGCAGTCGCCCACGGCGTACACGCCCGGCGCGGAGGTGCGCAGGCGGCCGTCGACGACGACGGCGCCCCGTCCGTCGAGGTGGACGCCCGAGCCGGCCAGCCACGCGGTGTCCGGCCGGACCCCGATGCCCACGACTATGGCGTCCGCCGGAAGCCTGGCTCCATCGGCCAGGTGCACCGCGCCGGGTTCGATGCGGTCGACGCGTGCGCCGAGCAGCAGTTCGACGCCGGCCTCGGCGTACCACGGCGTGAACCGCGCACCGATCTCGGCGGGCAGCGCGCCGGCGAGCGGTGCCGACAGCGCCTCGACGACGGTGGTGTGGCAGCCCGCGGCAGTCGCGGCGGTCGCGACCTCGGCGCCGATCCATCCGGCGCCCACGATCACGACGTGTGCGCCCGGCACGAGCGCCGTGCGCAACGCGCGTGCGTCGTCGATCGTCCGCAGGACGTGCACGCCGTGGACGTCGCCCGCAGCGGGCAGGTTGATCGCGCGCGAGCCGGTGGCGATGACGAGCCGGTCGAATTCGACCGGGCCGGCGTCGGTGTCCACGAAGCCGCCCTCGGCCCTGTCGCGCAGCCGTAGCCCGGTCGCCGGGCGCCCGAGCAGCAGTTCCACGTCCAGAGCCGCCCAGTCGGCGTCGAAGGTGGTGTCGTCGGTCTTGCCGGACAACACGTCCTTCGACAGCGGCGGCCGGTCGTACGGCCGGTGCCGCTCGGCGCCGAGCAACGCGACACGGCCGGCGTACCCGAGTTCGCGCAGCCCCAAGACTGTCTGCAGCCCGGCCATGCCGGCACCCACGACAAGCACGTTTTCCATGGCCCGGAACCCTAGGCCGTCCCCGCCGGCGCCGGAAGCGACCGGGGTAGGGTTGAAACCTCGCGGGAGCCCGGTGGGACCGGGCTGAGAGGGGAGCTGGCAGCTCCCGACCGTCCGAACCTGATCCGGGTCATGCCGGCGTAAGGGAGTGTCCAGCAACCATGGCTTCCACAAGCCCCCCGGCCGACGCGCTCGTCATCGGCGGCGGCGTCATCGGCCTCGCGATCGCGTGGCGCGCCGCGGTGCGCGGGTTGTCCGTCACCGTCGTCGACCCCGCCCCCGGCCGCGGCGCCTCGCACGCCGCCGCGGGCATGCTCACGCCCGTCTCCGAACTCCAATACGGCGAAGAGGCGCTGCTGCGCCTCAACATGGACTCCGCGGACCGCTACGCCGCGTTCGCCGCCGAACTGGAGGAAGCCTCCGGGCTGCCCTCCGGCTACCGCGCGTGCGGAACCCTCGCCGTCGCGCTGGACGCCGACGACCGCGCGGTACTCAAGGAACTGCACGCCTTTCAGGAGCGCCTGGGACTCGCCTCGACGTGGCTGACCAGCCGCGAATGCCGCCGCCTCGAACCAATGCTGTCCCCCGCGGTGTCGGGCGGCCTGCACGTCGAGGCCGACCACCAGATCGACAACCGCCGCCTCGTCGTCGCGCTGCTGGCCGCGTGCGAGCGGGCCGGGGTCGCCGTCGTGCGCCGCAGGGTCGCGGAGCTGGTGACCGACGCGGAACGCGCGACCGGCGTACGCCTCGACGACGGCACCGCGCTCACCGCCGCACAGGTGGTGTTGGCCGCCGGGTGTGAGACGAACCGGTTGCCCGGCCTGCCGCCCGGGGTGGTCCCGGCGATACGGCCGGTGAAGGGGGAGATCCTGCGGTTGCGGGTGCCGGAGGCGTACGCGCCCTTCCTCTCGCGCAATGTCCGCGGTGTCGTCAAGGGCGGCAGCATGTACCTCGTGCCGCGCGCGGACGGCGAGTTGGTGATCGGCGCGACCGAACACGAGCTGGACGACACCGTCGTCACCGCCGGTGGCGTCTATGAACTCCTGCGTGATGCCCATGAGTTGGTTCCCGGCATCACCGAACTGCCGCTCGTGGAGACGCACGCGGGCCTGCGCCCCGGAAGCCCCGACAATGCCCCCGTCATCGGCGCGACCGCACTGCCGGGCCTGATCGCCGCCACGGGCCACTACCGGCACGGCATCCTGCTGACTCCGGTCACCGCGGAGGCCGTGGCCGAGCTGCTCACGGACGGAACCGTGCCCGACGTCGTGCGTCCCTGGGGTCCGTTGCGCTTCGCGTTGGGTGACGCGTCCGGGGGTCGACCGCTTCAGGAGGTGTCCTGCGCATGACCGTACAGCCGATGGAGTCCGTCTCCGTCAACGGCGAGCCGCGCCCGCTCGCTCCCGGCACCACCGTCGCGGCGCTGGTCGCGACGATGACGAGTGCGACCAAGGGCGTCGCCGTCGCGGTCAACGAGCACGTCGTGCCGCGCAGCGCGTGGCCGTTCACCGTGCTGCACGGCGGAGACCGCGTCGAAGTGCTCACCGCCGTCCAGGGAGGATGACCACGTGACCACCCGGCAGACACGGGAGACAGTGTCCGCGACCGTTTCCGGTCCGGCGGACGACAAATTCGAACTCGGCGGCGAGATCTTCTCCTCGCGCCTGATCACCGGTACCGGCGGCGCACCCAGTCTGGACATCCTCGAGGCGGCGCTCGTCGCGTCCGGGACCGAAATGACGACGGTCGCGATGCGCCGGCTGAATCCGAAGACGTCGGGTTCGGTGCTGGACCTGTTGCGCCGCCTCGGCATCCGCCCGCTGCCGAACACCGCCGGCTGCTACACGTCCGGCGAGGCGGTTCTGACGGCGCGTCTGGCCCGCGAGGCGCTGGAGACCGACTGGGTCAAGGTCGAAGTGGTGGCGGACGAGCGCACGTTGCTGCCCGACACCGTCGAACTCCTGGACGCCGCCGAAAGGTTGGTCGACGACGGTTTCACCGTGCTGGCGTACACCAACGACGACCCGGTGGTCGCGCGCCGCCTGGAGCAGGTGGGCTGCGCGGCGGTCATGCCGCTGGGTTCGCCGATCGGCTCGGGGCTCGGCATCCGCAACCCCCACAACATCCGGCTCATCACCGAGCAGGCGGGCGTGCCGGTGATCCTGGACGCGGGCCTCGGCACCGCTTCGGACGCCGCGCTCGCGATGGAACTGGGCTGCGAGGCGGTCATGCTGGCGTCGGCCGTGACCCGGGCCCAGGAACCGGCGCTCATGGCGGCGGCCATGCGGCACGCGGTCGACGGAGGCCGACTCGCGTTCCGCGCCGGGCGCATCCCTCGACGGCACTATGCGGAGGCGTCGTCGCCGACCGACGGGCTCGCGGAAATACCGGCGTTCTGAACCGAGGCCACCCTTCTGGCCAGCGGGAAAGCACCGCTCGGCCCCGATCGGTCGCCGGAACCGATTGGTCGCGTGGCTCGTCCCAGGCAGGGTGACCGTAAAATCCAGGGCGTGGACATGAGTATGGACGACCCCCTCGTCGGGAGTGTGCTCGACGGGCGGTACCGGGTGCAATCCCGGATCGCGGCGGGCGGCATGGCCACCGTTTACCGGGCACTGGACTCCCGTCTGGACCGCACGGTCGCGGTCAAGGTGATGCACCCGGCGCTGGCCGCCGACGCCTCCTTCACCGACCGCTTCATCCGTGAGGCGAAGGCGGCGGCCCGGCTTTCCCACCCCAACGTCGTGGCGGTGTTCGACCAAGGGCACGACGGCGACGTGGCGTTCCTCGCGATGGAGTACGTCGAGGGCCGCACGCTCCGCGAACTCCTCCAGGATCTCGGCACGCTGACGCCGCGTGAGGCCTTCGGCGTCCTCGAACCGACGCTGGCCGCACTCGGTGCCGCGCACCGCGCGGGATTCGTGCACCGGGACGTCAAGCCCGAGAACGTCCTCATCTCCGACGACGGCGGCATCAAGGTCGCCGACTTCGGGCTGGCCCGCGCGACCGCGACCGCGGCATCGGCGGCCACCGGCAAGGTGCTGGTCGGCACCGTCGCCTACCTGTCCCCCGAGCAGATCGAACGCGGCACCGCGTCGCCGACCTCGGACGTGTACGCGGCCGGGATAATGCTCTACGAGATGTTGACAGGCCGTCAGCCCTATCCGGCACGCTCGGCCGTCGAGATCATCTACAAGCACGTCCACGAGGACGTCCCGCCGCCGTCTCGCGCCGTCCCGGGGCTGCCCGCCCCGCTGGACGCGCTGGTCGCCGCGGCCACCGCCCGCGACCCGGGGCGCCGTCCCGCGGACGCCGAGGAACTGCTGGCCCTGGTCCGCCGCACCCGGCAGCAGGAAATGTCCGAGGAGGAGCTGGACTTCGGCGCGTCCGACCGCGTACTCCCGCCGCCCGCACCGGCGTACGAGGAGTACCCGGAGTACGCGGCCGCAGGCGGCTACCCCGGGCTGCCCGAGGACTCGGGCAACCTCACCCGTCAGGTGGAAGCCCCCCTGGAGATCGGTCCGTTGGGGCTGAGCACCGAATCGGTGCTGGACGAGCAGGCGTACCCCGGGCAGGACGCGGACGACCCCGACGGCGTCTACGCTGCCGAGGCCGTCGTCCGCCGACGCGGCCCGTCACTGGGAGTGATCGCGCTCCTTGTCGTGCTCGTCGTCGCCGCGACCATCGGCATCGTCGCGTGGCAGATGGGCTCCGAGACCACGGTCAAGGTCCCGGCGGTGATCCAGGTCGCGGCGAGCGAAGCCGAAAAACGCCTGCTGGACGACGGGTTCGAGGTGACCGTCAAGAGCACCTACAGCGAGACCATCCCGCGCGACCAGGTCATCGCGACCGACCCGATGCCGGGCAACAGCCTCGACAAGGGCTCAGTGGTGACGATGACGGTGTCCCTGGGTCCCGAGCGGCTCGCGGTGCCGACGCTCGCCGGGCAGCCCGTCGAACAGGCCAAGCAGGCGTTGCAGGCGGCGGGTCTGGCGGTCGGCGACGTCACGCAGCAGGACAGCGGGATGCCGGTCGGCCAGGTGATCGGCTCCAACCCGGCGGTCGGCACGATGCTGCCGCGCGACACGGCGGTCGACCTGGTGGTCAGCCGCGGCACGCCGGTCGCGGTGCCGAGCGTGGTGGGCCTGACCGAGGCGGAGGCGCGCGAGGCGGTGACGGGGAACGGCCTCCAGTTGGTCGTCGACCCGACGCCGGTCTTCTCCAACGACGTCCCGGCCGGCAGGGTCGCCGCGCAGACCCCCGCGACGGGAACGCAGTACCCCGGTGGGTCGGTGACCGTGGCGATGTCCAAGGGACCCGACCTGGTGCTGGTGCCGAAGGTCGACGGCATGAGCGAAGGCGACGCACGGCGGACGCTGGAGGCCGCGGGCTTCAAGGTCAGCGTCAACACCGTCTTCCCGCTCGGTCCGAAGAACGTGACGAGCATGAGCCCGGGCGGCAACAACATGGCGCCGCGGGGTTCCACGGTCACGATCAACGTGTTCTGAGCCGACCGGCACCCGGCTGACCTGCGCTGTGCAGTGCACCGCCGCTGCCGTCCGGAATCCGCAAGGATCCGTCCGGACGGCAGAGCGGGTCACAGCTGCGGGCCCTCGCCCTCCTGCTCCTGGTACGAGTAGCGCTGCTCCCGCCAGGGGTCGCCGATGTTGTGGTAGCCGCGTTCCTCCCAGAACCCGCGCTTGTCGGCGACCATGTACTCGATTCCGCGGACCCACTTGGGGCCCTTCCACGCGTACAGGTGCGGCACGATCAGCCGGACGGGGAAGCCGTGTTCGGCGGTCAGCGGCTCGCCGTTGTGGTGGGTCGCGAAGATGGTCCGCTCGGTGGCGAAGTCCGAGATCCGCAGGTTCGAGCTGAAGCCGTACTCCGCCCACACCATCACATGGGTGACTTCCGGCGCGGGCGGCGCGAGATCGAGGATGGTCTCCGCTCCGACCCCGCCCCACTCGTTGTTCAGCATGCTGAACTTGGTGACGCAGTGGAAGTCGGCGACCACGGTCGTACGCGGCAGCGCGGAGAACTCCGCGTGGTTCCACGCGTGCTTGTCACCCGACGCGGTGGCGCCGAACACCCGGAAATCCCACGTGTCGGGCCGAAAACGGGGTACGGGCCCGTAATGCAGCACCGGCCACCCGCGTTGCAGGCGCTGGCCCGGCGGCAGTCGGGTGTCCCCCCGCCCGGGCCCGGCCGCCGCGGCCGTGCCCGGCGCCGAATCGCGTCCCCCCTGACCCGTCCCGGTGTGACCCATATCCCCATCGTCCCAGACCGACGGGGCGGACCACGACCGGCCCCCGGACGGCCCACCGAACGGCCTTGGATCCCCGGTCGTCGTCCTTATGGCGGTACGACTTTTATCAGAAATCCACTTTCAATACCCAAGAAAGGCAAGCCTTCCCTTCGTGGAATTTACGCGACAGGAAGTGACAGCATTCGCATAACCGTGGTCACACCCCACTCTCGTGTCTCACGGATCCCGCCACCCACTCCTTTGGAAGGTGCATCAAGATGCACGGCGACCCGCAGATCCTCGAACTGCTCAACGAGCAGCTCACCGCCGAGCTCACCGCCATCAACCAGTACTTCCTGCACGCCAAGCTGCAGGAGCACCGGGGCTACACCAAGCTCGCGCACTGGACCCGCCACGAGTCCTTCGACGAGATGAAGCACGCCGAAAAGCTCACCGACCGGATCCTTTTCCTGGAGGGCCTGCCGAATTACCAGCGGCTGAACGCGCTGCGCATCGGCCAGACCATCGAGGAGATGTTCCGGGCCGACCTCGCCGTCGAAATGGAGGCCGTCGAGCGCCTGCGCAGCGGAATCCTCATCATGCGCGAGAAGGGCGACGCGACCTCGGCGAACATCTTCGAGGACATCCTTCAGGACGAGGAAAAGCACGTCGACCACCTGGAGACGCAGCTCGACCTGCTCCAGAAGCTCGGCGAGCCGCTGTACATCGCGGAACTCTTCTCGCTGCCCGAGGAGTGATCGCGTCGGAGATCACACCCGACAAAGGCTGCGCATTCACCCATGCCGGGCTGATACTGGACCTTCCGGCCTCCGAGGAAGCCTTCCCGGCCACGTGACGCAGGCCTCTCTTCACTTCCCCCCAGGGGTGAGGTTAACCTTACCTAAGTGACCTCAGCCCTGGGGGGCCTTTCGTGTACGTGTGCATCTGTTTCGGTGTGACCGACACCCAGGTCGGTGCTCAGATAGAAAGCGGCGCCCGCAGCGTGCGCGAAATCGCCGCCGCGTGCCGCGCCGGCACCGACTGCGGTCGCTGCGTCAAGACGATCTCGGCGATGATCCCCCGCGACGACACACGCGCCTGCAACGGCTGCACGAAGCGCTGCGGCCGCGTCTGCCGCGCGGACCGCGATGCCGCCGCAGAGCCCGCCGCCCCCGTCTTCGGCGACCTCACGCCCCCCTCGCTCGCCACCACGCAGCGCCTCCCGGCGCCGCTGACCATCCTGACGAACACGGACAAGGGCGACTCCGCACCGGCCGCCTGAGCCGCGTCACACCGCGTCAGACCAGGCCATACGGTCCCGTCGGACCACGTTCCGGTCATCGGCGGTCACAGCACGTCACACGGCGGCGGCGATCACAGCGGCGGCGTTCGCGCAGGATGCGGCGTCCACGTCCAGATGCGTGACAATCCGCAGCAGACGTGGGCCGAAAGCCGACACCAGCACACCCCCGGCCTCGCAACGCGCCGCGACCTCGGCCGCGTTCGGCCCCGGTTCCGGCAGCAGGACGAGGACGAGATTGGTCTCCGGGGCGGTGACGTCCAGCTCGGACTCCGCCAACCGGTCGGCGATCAGGCGGGCGTTCGCGTGGTCGTCGGCCAGGCGCTCGATGTGGTGGTCCAGGGCGTACAGTCCGCCCGCTGCGAGGATGCCGGCCTGACGCATCGCGCCGCCCATGCGGTGGCGCATCCGGCGCGCCTCGGCCCACCGGTCGCGCGGCACGAGGACCACCGAACCGGCCGGCGCGCCGAGGCCTTTCGACAGACACACCGACAATGTGTCGAACAGCGCGCCGTACGCCGCCAACGGCGTCTCGGTGGCGATGTGCGCGTTCCAGATCCGGGCCCCGTCGCAGTGCAGTGCGACGTCGG
Source organism: Yinghuangia sp. YIM S10712 (assembly GCF_051388935.1). Classification (NCBI taxonomy): domain Bacteria; kingdom Bacillati; phylum Actinomycetota; class Actinomycetes; order Kitasatosporales; family Streptomycetaceae; genus Yinghuangia; species Yinghuangia sp. YIM S10712. Next base: position 622,602 of record NZ_JBPKBI010000002.1, on the reverse strand, counting down.
CGGCGGTCGTCAACTCGCGGATGGCGGTGAGGCGTTCCAACGGATACACCGAGCCGCCACCGCGATTGTGCGTCTGCTCGACGGCGACCGCGCGCGTGCCGACGGTGAACTCGCCGCCGGTACGCAGCAGGCGCGCGACGTCGGTCGGGTCGAGCAGGCCGCGCGGGCTGAGCGTCGTCCGTGTCTGGATCCCGCCGTGCCACGCCGCGGCGCCGCCCTCGTGCGCGACGATGTGCGCGTCGGCGTCGGACACCAACTCCTCGCCCGGCCCGACCGACAGGCGTAACGCGACCTGGTTCGCCATCACCCCGGTCGGCACGAACAACCCGGCGTGGTGCCCGCCGAAGAGATGCGCGACGCGGTCCTCCAGGGCCCGGACCGTCGGGTCCTCGCCGTACACGTCGTCGCCGACCTCCGCGTCAGCCATCGCGGCGCGCATGGCGGGAGTCGGCCGGGTGACGGTGTCGCTGCGGAGATCAATCACCGTCCCAGAGTGCCATCCGAACGCAACGCAGGGGCGTACACGCGAAGGTGCACGCCCCTGCGGGACAAACCGTGCGGGTCAGTGGCCCCGGTACATCTCCGCGACCAGGAAAGCCAGGTCGAGCGACTGGCTGCGGTTGAGCCGCGGGTCGCACGCCGTCTCGTAGCGCTGGTGCAGATCGTCGACGAAGATCTCGTCGCCGCCGCCGACGCACTCGGTCACGTCGTCGCCGGTCAGCTCCACGTGGATGCCGCCGGGGTGGGTGCCGAGCGCGCGGTGCACCTCGAAGAAGCCCTTGACCTCGTCGAGGACGTCGTCGAAGCGCCGGGTCTTGTGCCCGCTGGATGCCTCGAACGTGTTGCCGTGCATCGGGTCGCAGACCCACGCGACCTGCGCGCCCGAGGCCGTCACCTTCTCCACGAGGCTCGGCAGCGCGTCGCGCACCTTGCCGGCGCCCATGCGGATGATGAACGTCAGGCGGCCCGGCTCGCGCTTCGGGTCGAGCTTGTCGACCAGTGCGAGGGCGTCCTCGGGCGTGGTGGTCGGGCCGAGCTTGACACCGATCGGGTTGCGGATGCGCGAGGCGAACTCGACGTGTGCGCCGTCCAGTTGCCGGGTGCGCTCGCCGATCCAGACCATGTGCCCGGACACGTCGTACAACTCGCCGGTGCGCGAGTCGACCCGCGTCAGCGCCGACTCGTAGTCGAGGATCAGCGCCTCGTGCGAGGCGAAGAACTCGACCGTGCGGAACTCCTCGGGGTCGACGCCGCACGCGTGCATGAACCGCAGCGCGCCGTCGATCTCCGAGGCCAGCCGCTCGTACCGCTCGCCCGAGGGCGACAGCGCCACGAAGTCCTGGTTCCAGGCGTGGACCTGCCTCAGGTCGGCGTAGCCGCCGGTGGTGAAGGCGCGCACCAGATTGAGCGTCGCGGACGACGCGTGGTACATCCGCTTGAGCCGCTCGGGGTCGGGGATGCGCGCCTCGGGAGTGAACGCCAGGTCGTTGACCGCGTCGCCGCGGTACGTCGGCAGCGTCACCCCGTCGCGCGTCTCCACGGGCTGCGAACGCGGCTTGGAGTACTGCCCCGCCATCCGGCCGACCTTGACGACCGGGACCGACGCGGCGTACGTCAGCACCACGGCCATCTGGAGCAGGGTCTTGAGCTTGTTGCGGATCGCGTCGGCGGTGTTGCCGGTGAACGTCTCGGCGCAGTCTCCGCCCTGGAGCAGGAACGCCTCGCCCGCGGCCACCGAGGCCAAACGGCCCCTGAGCTGGTCGCACTCACCGGCGAACACGAGCGGCGGATAGGACGCGAGGTCCGCGAGCGCGGTGCGCAGGGCCTCGGAGTCCGGCCACTCGGGCTGCTGCGCCGCCGGGAGGGATCGCCAGGTGTGCGTGTCGTTCTCTGTCACGCCCCAAGGTTAAACGCTGTCGCAAGGGGTTTGGCGGGCTGACCGAACAGCGAGACGGACCGCTCCCCGGCGCCCGCCGGAACCTGAGAGGTCAGGGCCTTCCCCGGCGGAACGCCGAGCCGGTGGGAGGCGTGGCCACGCGACACGAATCACATCGCGGACACCCTCGAAAGCCAAAGTGGACTCGACCGTTTCGACACTGCCCGGCCGACATACGGCGGTCGGAAACGGCTACAGTGTCCCGCGTGATCGCACACTCAGGTTTCCCGCACTCCTGGTGGTGGCCCCGCTCCGCGGCGGCCACACTGCTTCGCGATCTTTGAGACCTGACAAAGACCGACGATCCGACGGCCGCCCGATGGGCGGCCGTTTCGCGTCGGGAGGCAAGGCGCGGAGGGGGCGGCCCGCTCGGGCGGTGCGTCCCCGACCCCGATGGGACTCCCGACCGTGACCTCCGAGACCTCCGAGACCTCCGACCCGGCCGCCGTTCTCGCTCCGTTGTTCACCTCGTCGCTCGACGCCGCACCGCCGCCTTTCGCACTGATCCGCCGCGAGGGCGCACAGACGCTGGATCTTCTCTTCGGCGAGGTCGTCGAGGTGCCGACGCTCGACGCGATCCCGCTGCCCGAGGCCCCCGCGACCGGCGCCGCACGCCATGACGTCCTCGCCCTCGTTCCGTTCCGGCAGATCCGCGAGCGCGGATTCGAGGCGGACGACGACGGCACGCCCCTGTTGTGCCTGCGCGTCACCTCGCAGGTGTCGCTCGCCTACGACGACGTCCTCGCCGCGCTGCCCGACACCCCGGTGCGGCTCGTGGGCGGGGGCTTCGACGTCGACGACGAGACGTACGCGACGATCGTCAAGCGCGTGATCACCGACGAGATCGGCCGCGGGCAGGGGGCGAACTTCGTCGTACGCCGCGACTACCGCGACAAACTGGCCGACTACTCGCCCGCGACCGCAGGCACGCTGTTGCGACGACTTCTGACGCGCGAATCGGGCGCGTACTGGACGTACCTGATCCACACCGGCGACCTGACGCTGGTCGGCGCGAGCCCGGAGCGGCATGTGAGCGCGATCGGCGGCGACGTGGTCATGAATCCGATCAGCGGCACGTACCGCTATCCCGCGGCCGGCCCCGACCGCGACGGCCTGCTGGCGTTCCTGCGCGACGGCAAGGAGGTCGACGAGCTGTTCATGGTCGTCGACGAGGAACTGAAGATGATGAGCGAGGTGTGCGACCTGGGCGGGCGGGTGCTCGGGCCGTATCTGAAGGAGATGGGCCACCTCGCGCACACCGAGTACGTGCTGCGAGGCCGAAGCTCCCTCGACGTCCGCGCCATCCTGCGCGGCACGATGTTCGCACCGACCGTGACCGGCTCGCCGCTGGCGAACGCGTGCCGGGTGATCCGCCGGCACGAGCCGACGGGACGCGGCTACTACTCGGGCGTGCTCGCCCTCATCGGCCGCGACGCCGAAGGACACCGCACACTCGATGCGCCGATCCTGATCCGCACCGCGTACATCACCCCCGACGGCACCCTGCGCGTACCGGCGGGCGCGACACTGGTGCGGCACTCCGACCCCGCGAGCGAGGTCGCCGAGACACATGCGAAGGCCGCGGGTGTGCTCTCGGCGCTCGGGGCGGTGCCGGAGCCTGCGCACGCCGGCTCGGCCGGCACCCGCGTCCGGCTCTCCGACGACCCGGAGGTCGCGTCGCTGCTGGCGTCCAGGAACGCCGCGCTGTCCCCGTTCTGGATGACCGCCCGTGAACACGACGCCGTGCTCGCGCCGGAATTGGCGGGCCGGCAGATCCTTGTGGTGGACGGCGAGGACACGTTCACCGCGATGCTCGCCCACCTCCTGCGCACGCTGGGTCTCCGCGTCACCGTGCGGCCGTACGACGGACTCACCGCACGCGCGGTCACCGAGGCCGACCTGCTCCTCGTCGGCCCGGGGCCTGGCGACCCGCGCCACGTCCCGGACCGCAAAATCCGCACGATGGGTGCCGCGGTGCGCCGCCGACTCGACGCGGGAAGGCCGCTGCTCGGTGTCTGCCTCGGCCACCAACTCATCGCCGCGGAGCTGGGGTTGGACCTGGTCCGCAAGGACACGCCGTACCAGGGCAAGCAGGTCGAGATCGACCTGTTCGGCCGCGTCGAACGCGTCGGCTTCTACAACACCTTCGCCGCTCTGGCTGCCGAACACCCGCGTCACGGCCTGGAGTTCAGCGCCGACCCGGACTCGTCCCACGTCCACGCCATGCGCAGCCGGACGCTGCGGATCGCCGGCCTGCAGTTCCACCCCGAATCCGTCCTGACGAGGAACGGCGCGGCGATTCTCCGCGAAACCCTCACGGCCTTGTGACCGGGCACACGAGCGGGCTCCCCCACGGGAGCCCGCCGGTGTTCGGCGACGGCGACCGGGGGCAGCCCGTCCGCGCGTCAGCCGAAGAGGACCTTGGCCTCCTGGTAGAGGGCCGGGGGAACCGTCTTGAGCTCGCGGGTCGCCTCTTCGAGGGGCACGGTGACGACGTCCGTGCCGCGCAGGGCGACCATGCGCCCCCACTTGCCCTCGTGCACGGCGTCGATCGCGTGGAAGCCGAACCGGGTCGCGAGCCACCGGTCGAACGCGGTGGGCGTACCGCCGCGCTGCACGTGGCCGAGCACGGTCGTGCGGGCCTCGTGGCCCGTGCGGCGCTCGATCTCGGCGGCGAGCCAGTCGCCGATCCCGCTGAGCTTCACGTGGCCGAAGGCGTCCAGCGTCTGGTCCTTCGTGACCATCTGCCCCTCCTGCGGAATGGCGCCTTCGGCGACCACCACGATCGGGGCGTAGTTGGTGCGGAAGCGGCTCTCGACCCAGCCGCACACCTGCTCGATGTCGAACTGCTGCTCGGGGATGAGGATCACGTTGGCGCCGCCGGCCATCCCCGAATGGATCGCGATCCAGCCCGCGTGGCGGCCCATGACCTCGACGATCAGCACTCGGCGGTGCGACTCCGCGGTGGTGTGCAGCCGGTCGATCGCCTCGGTGGCGATGTTGACCGCGGTGTCGAACCCGAACGTGTAGTCCGTCGCGCCCAGGTCGTTGTCGATCGTCTTCGGGACGCCGACGACCTGCACGCCGTGCTCGTGCAGACGCGTGGCGACGCCGAGCGTGTCCTCGCCGCCGATGGCCACCAGCGCGTCGACTTCGAGCTTCGCGAGGTTCTCGCGGATCCGCTCCACGCCGCCGTCGATCTTCATCGGGTTGGTGCGCGACGAGCCCAGGATGGTCCCGCCACGCGGCAGGATCCCGCGTACCGCCTGGATGTCGAGTGCCTGGGTGTCCGCCTCCAGCGGACCGCGCCATCCGTCGCGGAAGCCGAGGAAGTCGTACCCGTACTCCGTGACGCCCTTGCGGACCACCGCCCGGATCACCGCGTTGAGACCGGGGCAGTCGCCCCCACCGGTCAGGACTCCGACACGCATCGAACTTCCCTTCGCCATCCGAGGACGGGTGACCGCGCAGGCGACCTTGTGGCCCGTGCGCGACCCGTCCACGCTATAACGATCCGACCCTCCTTCCATCGTCACCGACAACCCGTTCGGGGGACCACGAACGAGTGGTGAACATCTAGAGTTTCGTCGCATGGGTGTGCTTGCGATCGATGCCGGGACCACCGGGGTGACCGTTCTCCTCGTCGCCGGCGACGGACGCGTTCTGTCGCGCGGCTACCAGGAGTTCCAGCAGCACTTCCCCGCGCCCGGCCTGGTCGAACACCAGCCCGAGGAGATCTGGCAGGCCGCGCTTCAGGCGTGCCGCGAGGCGCTTGCCGGGAGCAGCGAGCGGCCGACGGCGGTCGGCATCACCAACCAGCGCGAGACGGCAGTGCTGTGGAACCGTCGCACACTGACGGCGCCGCGCCGCGCGATCGTCTGGCAGGACCGCCGGTCCGCCGCGATCTGCGCGCGGCTGGCCGAGGCCGGGCACGAGCCACGCGTCGCGGAGCTGACGGGCCTGCGCCTCGATCCGTACTTCACCGCCACGAAGCTGGCGTGGCTGGCCGAACACGACAAGGACGCGTGGCGCGAGGTCGAGGCCGGACACGTCGCGGTCGGCACCGTCGACTCCTACCTCGTCGCGCGCATGACAGCCGGCCGCAGCCACGTCACGGACGCGTCGAACGCCTCCCGGACGCTGCTGTTCGACATCGTGCGCGGGTCGTGGTCACCGGAACTGTGCACGTTGTTCGGTGTGCCCGAGGAGGCGCTGCCGCAGGTGGTGCCGTCGTACGGCGAGATCGCGCACACCGATCCCGGCGTGTTCCTCGGCCTCGATCTGCCGATCGCCGGCATCGCGGGCGACCAGCAGGCGGCGCTGTTCGGGCAGGCGTGCCATGCCCCCGGCGACGTGAAGTGCACGTACGGGACCGGTTCGTTCGTGCTGATCAACACCGGTGCCGAGCCGGTGCGTTCCTCGTCGGGGCTGCTGACCACGGTGGCGTGGAAGGCACCCGACGGATCGCTCACCTACGCGCTCGAAGGCGCGATCTTCGTGACGGGTGCCGCGGTGCAGTGGCTGCGCGACGGCCTGGGGATCATCGGCGCGGCGGCCGAGACCGAGGCGCTCGCGCGCACGGTGCCGGACTCGGGCGGCGTGGTGTTCGTCCCCGCCCTCACCGGGCTCGGCGCGCCCGACTGGGACCCGACCGCGCGCGGAACGATCCTCGGCATCACGCGCGGCACGACGCGGGCCCATCTGGTCCGCGCGACTTTGGAGGCAATCGCGTACGAAGTGCGCGACGTCGTCGACGTCATGGCCTCGGACGCGTCTCTCGACCTGCGCACTTTGAAAGTCGACGGCGGCGCCTCGGAGAACACCCTGCTGTGCCGCATGCAGGCCGACCAGCTCGGCGTCGCCGTGGAGCGCCCGACCGTCAGCGAAACCACCGCACTGGGCGCGGCGTTCCTGGCAGGCCTCGGCACCGGGATCTGGACGAGCACCGAACAACTGGCCGCCACGTGGCAGTTGGACTCCCGCTTCGAACCTGGCGAGCGCGACGAGCACGGCTACGGCCGGTGGCGGCTGGCGGTCGAGAAAGCCAAGGGCTGGGCGATCTAGGCGTTCACCGCTCGTTCCTTCGGTCGAGGAAGACCGAGTGCGCGGCACTCCCTAGTCGTCGAGGCCCCGCTCGATCGCGTAGCGGACCAGTTCGACGCGGTTGTGCAGTTGCAGCTTGTTGAGGGTGTTCTGCACGTGGTTCTGCACCGTCCGGTGCGACAGCACCAGGCGCTCGGCGATCTGCTTGTACGACAGCCCCTTCGCGACCAGGCGCAGGACCTCCGTCTCGCGGTCCGTCAGCCGGGGCGCGGACGGGTCGCGCGAACCCGTGGGGGCCGGGGCGGTGGCGATGCGGCGGAATTCGCCGAGGACGAGGCCGGCGAGGCCGGGGGTGAACACGGCGTCGCCTTTCGCCGTGCGGGCGACCGCGTCGAGCAGTTCGGCGGCGCTGGCCGATTTGACGAGGTACCCGGTGGCGCCCGCCTTGACGGCTTCCAGGACGTCTTCCTGCTCGCCGCTCGCGGACAGGACGAGGATGCGGACCGCCGGGTCGTTCTTGACCAGTTCCCGGGCCACCTCGTCGCCGCTGAGTTTGGGCAGGTTGAGGTCGAGGACGACGACGTTCGGCGACGTCGCCCGTGCGCGGCGGATCGCCTCGGGGCCGTCGCCGGCGGTGGCGACCACGTCGTACCCGGCCTCGGCGAGGTCCCGGGCGACCGAGTCGCGCCACATGGGGTGGTCGTCGACGACGAGCACCCGGATCGGCGGACTCGTCGCAGCGGACTCGGACATCACTGGCCACCTCGTCTGATTCTTCGTCAGGGCGCGCCCCCGGCACGGCTTTCCGAACCTACCGGAGCCACCTGCCGTCCCGCCCGGGGCGTGAGACGCGGTGCCGACCGGACGCGGCGGCATTGTGCCCCGGGTGCGGCGTTCGGCTCAGCGGCGGACGCCGACCGCGTCCACGGCCGAGCGTGGGAGCCGGAGTTCCACCTCGGTGCCCTGCCCGGGGACCGAGATCAACTCGGCGGTCCCGCCGACGTCGCGCAGACGGCCCTCGATCGACTGCGAGACTCCCAAGCGCCCTGCGGCACGCGCCTCTTCGAGGCGTCCGGGGGCGATTCCGGGGCCGTCGTCGCGGATGCTGACGATGATCTCGTCGGGCTCGTCCTCCAGCAGGATCCACGCCCGTGCGTCCTCGCCCGCGTGGCGCCGGACGTTGTCCAGCGCGGCCGAGGCGGCGGCGACGAGTTCGCGTGCGACGGCGGTCGGCAGGAGCACCGGTGTTCCCGGCGAGGCGACGCTGACCTGCGCGCCGGCCAGGCGCCCGAGGAGCGTACGGACGTCCTGGCGCGCCGGGTCGCCGCCCTCCCCCGATCCGGGCAGGTCCGCGGTCTCCAGGTCGACGGGGGCGTCGGAGACCAGTTGGCGCAGGGCGACTTCCTGCTCCCCGGCAAGGCGTCCGAGATCGGCGGCCTCGCCGCCGATCTCGGCACCCCGCCGCTGTACGAGGGCGAGGACCTGCAGCACGCTGTCGTGGATGTCCCGCGCGAGTCTTTCGCGCTCGCGCGTGGCCGCCTCCAACTGGAGCGCGCGGGAGAGGGCGCGCTCACTCGCGCGGGCGAGCTCGACGACATACCCGATCACCGTCCCGGCGAGCATCATCAGGACGATGTTGTGCAGGTTGCTCTGCGCTATGTCGCCGCGTTCGACGATGTTGGCCGCACCGGTGACCAGGGCCGCGATCGCGCCGGTCAGCCAGCCGCCCATGATCGCCCAGGCCAACACGGGCGCGGACGACCAGACCGTGGGAAGCGTCAGCGCCCCGTCGGCGACCCGCTCCGGATCGTCGAGCCACCGCGTGGCGATCACCGAACCGACCGCCATCGCCAGATCAACGGCGAAAATCGGCCATCTGCGCAACTCGGGCTTCTCGAAGGCGTACATCGTGAACGCCGTCCACACCGTCAGCAACCCCATGACCGCCCAGCCGCCCAGGGGATACCGGTATTCGTCCGACACCCCCATGAACTGCGCGATGGCGTAGCCGAGAGCGAGCAGCCGGAACACGGCCAGGGCACGCCACAAAGGCTGTTCGACCGACATCGGTTCCTCCCCGGTCAGGTACGCACGGCCACGCCTGCACGCGGCTCCCCCGCGAGCGATTCCCGCCCCGCGCGACGATGGTAGGGCGCGGCGGCGCCGACAGGCAGTGGCCTCGGCGCCCGGACGGCCGACGGTCCGCGGCGGCGCGCGAGGAGGCGGTCTCCGCCGCGCTCGGGTGGTGTCCGAAACCGGTTCGGGTCGGACGCGTCAGGTGCGCGCGGGGCCCGGCGAGTCGTTGCCCGGGTCGGTCTTGTCGTCGTCGGCCGGGGGCTTGTCGGCCAGTGGCCCGGTGTCGCCGGCGTCGTCGGCCTGCCGGTCGTTCGACGCGGCCTCGGCGGCGCGCTTCTCCTTTGCGGCCTTCTCCGCGGCGGCGGCCTGCTTGCGGGCTTCGGCGATGGCCTTCTTGGCGTCTGCGGCGTAGACGTCGACGTACTCCTGGCCGGACAGCTCCATCAGCGCGTACATGATCTCGTCGGTGACCGAGCGCAGGATGAAGCGGTCGTCCTCCATGCCCTCGTAGCGTGAGAAGTCGAGGGGTTCGCCGATCTTGATGCCGACGCGCATGATCTTCGGGACGATCTTTCCGGGCGGCTGGATCTTCTCGGTGTCGATCATGACGACGGGCAGAACGGGTGCGCCCGACTCCAGCGCCATGCGTGCGATGCCGGTCTTGCCGCGGTAGAGGCGCCCGTCCGGCGAGCGCGTGCCCTCCGGGTAGATGCCGAGCAGTTGGTCCTGGCGGAGCACCTTGAGGCCGGCCTGGAGGGCGGCTTCGCTCGCGGTGCCGCCGGTGCGGTCCACGGGCAGTTGGCCGACGCCGCGGAAAAACGCCGCGGTGAGCCGCCCTTTGACTCCGCGGCCGGTGAAGTAGTCCATCTTGGCCAGGAACGTGACCCGCCGGCTGAGCATCGCGGGCAGGAAGAAGGAGTCCGAGAAGGACAAGTGGTTGCTCGCCAGGATCGCCGGGCCGTGCTGGGGGATGTTCTCACGGCCCTCGACCTCGGGGCGGAAGAACAACCGCAACAAGGGGGCGACGATGGCTTTCATCAGCCGGTAGAACAACAACCCTGACCTCCTCGGGAACCGACTCGAACCTTAAGGCATGGCCTCGTATGGGTCGCCTGGCCGGGCGTACGCCGCTGTACGGGGTCCGCGAACCCGTGGGAGCATGCCCCTGGGCAGGCCGGGCGGGCGCGCTGGTTGGGGCGAGGCGTTCGCCGACGGTCCGCCGACCCAGCGAGCGCCGTCGCGCACGTCGGGCAACCGGCACAATCGACTCGACGAGTCCGCGCAGCCACCCGCAGCCACACCGTTCACCCACAGCCACCACCAAGCCACACATGTCGCACGCAGCCTTGCGAGCCCTGTGGACTCACCACGAGAAGTGAGAGGAGCCGCCGGTGTCGATCCTGCCTGGTGCCGAGCCGTACCACCGCGACGGAGGCCCGATCGGTTTTCTTCTGACCCACGGCTTCACCGGCACCCCGCAGTCGCTGCGGCCCTGGGCCGAGCACTTGGCCGCCGCGGGGTTGTCGGTGTCCCTTCCGCTGCTGCCGGGCCACGGTACGCGCTGGCAGGACATGCAGCTCACGACTTGGCAGGACTGGTACGCGGGTGTCGAGCGCGCCTTCGACAACCTCCGCACGCGGTGTGAGCAGGTCTTCGTCGGCGGCCTTTCGATGGGCGGAACCCTCGCGCTGCGCCTCGCCGAGCAGCGCGGCGACGAAGTCGCGGGGCTGGTGCTCGTGAACCCGTCGGTACACGGCGACGACCCGCGTCTGAAGGCCCTCCCCGTCCTGAAGCACCTGGTGCCGTCGATGCCGGGCATCGGCTCGGACATCCGCAAGGAGGGCGCGGCCGAGCTGGCGTATGCGCGCATGCCGCTGAAGCCGCTGCACTCGCTCACCAAGCTGTGGCAGCTCGTCCAGGCCGACCTTCCGCAGGTGACGCAGCCGGTGCTGCTGTTCCGCTCGTTCCGGGACCACGTGGTTGCGCCTGCCAACTCCGAGACGGTGTTGGCACGGATATCGTCGACGGACGTGACCGCCGAACTGCTGTCCGACAGCTACCACGTGGCCACACTGGACAACGACGCGGACCGTGTCTTCACCGGAAGCCTGGAATTCGTCCGCCGTCTGACCACGTTGGGTCGTCAGGAAGACGGCAAGGACGACGCGAAGGACTGAGAGTGCCAGGACGTGGCAACGGGCTCGACGCGGAGTCGTACAAGCCCCTGACCGACCTCGACCCCGAGTACGCGGACGACATGCTCGACACGCTGCGTGCCGCGGGCGTGGCGGCTTATCTGACGCCGCTCGACCACGAGCCCGACCTGCTCCGGCTCTGGGTGGACGCCGCGGCGACGTCGCGCGCCCGCGGCCTGTTGCGCACCCGCCGCGAGGCCTGGGCGGCGGCCGAGGAGAAGGCGGACGCCGAGGGGTCCGGCACGGCGGAAGGCGACGACGCGGCCGGGCGCGAGGGGGCGGAGGCGAGGGCCTCGACCGTCGCGGACGGTGACGCCTCGGGCGCGCCGCCCGGGACGGCCGCGGGCACGGCCGCGCCCGACGAGGACGAGTTGTGGGCGCAGATCGTCGCGGGCTTCGACACCGAGGTCGCCGACCCTGTGCCGCGCTGGCCGGTCGCGGAGGACGTCGATCCGGGCGGTGGCCCGACCGCGGCGGGCGGGCGCAAGAGCGGCAACGTGACCCGGCCCGGCGACGGCTCGTTCCGCGTCGGCATCACGACGCCGGGGCCGCGCGACTGGTCCCCCGCCGACGACCACCCGCGCGACGAGGAGCCCGACGAGCTCGACGAGGACCCGGACGAGCACTTCGTCCCGCCGCCTCCCCCGCCGCTGCCGAAGACCGACGCGGCCACCAAGATCGCGTGGGCCGCGATGCTCGGCGGTCCGCTCTTCCTGCTCGGCGCGGTCCTGCTCGGCCGACCGATCGGCGAATGGACGACCTTCGCCGCCATCGCCGCGTGCGGCGGCGGGTTCATCGCCCTGGTGTCGCGCCTGCGCCGCGACCACGACGAGGACGACCCGGACGACGGCGCGGTGGTCTGACCGCCGCCTCGCGTGGCGCTGCGGGAACCGGCCGATGGCCCGTGGCTCTCCGCCTCGACCGCTGACGGCCCGGGCCGGGGGCCGGGACCGGGGGCCGGGCCGGTGGCCGGGGCCGGACCGACGCGGCCGCCGAGATCGCGTAGGCCGCGATTCCCGGCAGGCCGTTTCGATCGGCTCACGTCCCCGGCGCCGGGGGCCGACTGCGGTCCGGTGAGTGATCGCGCTGGGCACCACGGCGCTGCCCACGCATGTGATGCCGCGCCCGCTCCGCCCGGTCGTCGCGCGGGTGGGTGGCCCCGGTCCGCCGTGCGGACGATCCGGGTGGGGATGCCGGGACCAGCCCGCCCGGCAGCGTTCCACCGCGCCCGCTCCGCGCGGTCGTCGCGCGGGTGGGCGAGGCCGGCGTCCTTCGGTCTCACCGCATGGCGGATGTGGCATCGCCTCCGTCGCGCCTCCGTCGCCCGTCGGCGGCCTGCGTCACACCCGGGCGAGATCCGCCGCGCCGACGAGCCCTGCCTCCGGACCGAGGGTCGCGACGACCACGGCCGCGGCCGGGCGGTGGCCCCGGGTGAGGATGCGGTGGTAGGCGGCCAGCGCAGGGCCCAGCAGCAACTCCCCCGCGTCCGACACCCCGCCGCCGAGGACGAACGCGCCCGGGTCCAGCATCGCGGCGAGGTCGGCCATGCCCTGGCCGAGCCATTCGCCGACCTCACGGAACGCGGCCGTCGCCACGGGGTCGCCGAGGCGGGCCGCCTGGGTGATGTGCGGGCCGCGGACCCCTTCGGGGGTGCCGTCGCCGAGCGCGAGAAGCTTTTCGGCGGCCTGGGGTTCCCCGGCGGCACGCTCGCGGGCGAAGCGCGTCAGTGCGCTGCCGCTCGCGTACTGCTCCCAGCAGCCGTAGTTGCCGCATCCGCACTTGAGGCCGTCGGGCACAACCCGCATGTGGCCGGGCTCGCCGGCAATACCGTGGCGGCCGCGCACCAGATGGCCGGCCTGGACTATGGCCCCGCCGATTCCGGTGCCGACGGTCAGGCAGACGACGTCGTCGTGGCCGGCGCCCGCGCCGAACCGGTACTCCGCCCACGCCGCCGCGTTGGCGTCGTTCTCGACCACCACCGGCAGACCGACCGCTTCCTGGATGCGGTCGCGCAGCGGCTCGTTCACCCAGGCCGGGACGTTGGCCGAGAACAAGACGGTCGCGCGGTCCGCGGCGATGAACCCGGCCGCGCCCAATCCGACGGCGTCGACGTCGCGGTCCCGGGACAGCAGGCGTACGGCGTCGCAGATCGCGTCCGCGACCGCGTCCGGATCGGTCGGTGTCGGAACTCTGACCTGTTCCAGGACCGTCCCCGAGGCGTCCACGACGCCCGAGAGGATCTTGGTGCCGCCGATGTCGACGCCGATCGTCAGTCCCATGTCGTGTGTCGTCCTCGGTGTTTCGGATTCGGGTGGTGTGTCGGTACGTGTGCGCCCGGCCGGTCAGACGGAGTCGTCATCGCGGCGGTCGGCGGACTCGCCGGGTGCTTCGCCGGTTCCCTCGGACCCGGCAGGTCCCTCCGGCTCGTGCGGCTCGTGCGGCTGGTCGGCCTCGTCCGGCTCGTCGTCGTGATCGAGGGCCACGCGCTCCGCCGGAGCCGACCGGGAAGCCCAGCGGCGCTCCCGGGCGGAGACGAACGCGCGGTAGGCGGAAAGCAGTTCGGTTCCCGCGGCGCCGAGATGCGCGGCGACATCGGGGTGCCGCCGCATCAGCGGTTCGACCACCTTGTCGCGGACCTCGTGGCGTACGTCGTCGAACTGCTCGGCGAGGACTTCGGCGAGCCTGCGGGCCTCCTCGGCAAGACGGTCCGCCGGGGAGGCGGGTGCGGAATCGGCCGGCGCGTCGGCCGGGTTCTCGCCGTCGCCGTCGTCGTGGGGTTTCTCCTCGTCCGCAGGCGACCCCGGCCCCGGCCCGCCGCCGCCGTCCGCGTAGGGGCCGGAGACGGGATCCACCGCGCCCGCCCAGGGGTCGTCGGATCCGTCCGTCGTCTTCCTCGAAGGGTTCATCCGCCGCATTGTCGCGCGTGGCGCACCGTCGAGGCGACCTGTGCAGGCGACTTGCGCGGCGTGTCTCCGGCAAAAGCGGTCGCGTCGGAGCGCTAGGACCGCATCCACACGGCCGGGTCCGGGACGAAGCGGACGCGCAGCGCGCCGGCGCGCAGGCCCGCGCCCTCGATCACGCAGCGGCGCAGCGCGGACGGAAGGGGGAGCAGGCGGCGGTGCGCCCCCACCGTCACGATCAGGTCGTCGCCGCGCCGCAGCAGGTCCAGCTCGCCGCGGTCGGCACCGGGCAGCGGCACGACCAGGACGAGGCGGTCCCCGTCGGACTCGATGTCGAACGCGGCGGCGTGGGTGTCCGGCGCGACCGGCTCGCCGACACCGGGCGCGGTGACCGGCGGCAGTCCGGCGCCGAAGGCGACCAGTGCCTCGGTGCCGATGGGTTCCTCCGCGGCGGGTTCCAGGACGACGACGTCAGCTTCCGGGAAGAGTCTCCGCAGGTCCTCGGCGCGCTTCTCGGGCAGGTGTGCCGAGCCGCCGATGGACAGCGCGCTGTTGACGACGACGTCGTCGACACGGCGGCCGTGGAGGGCGAGTGCGCTCGCTGCGCGGCGGTCGGCGGTTGCGGCGACCGCACCGGCTTTGGTGACCAGCCGCACGGTCGTGGTGGGTGCGTCCAACATCGCGCGGATCGCGTCGAGTTCGGCGATGCCCACGCGTGCCGTCTCGAACAGCTGTTCGTCGGGCATCGGCACGCCGGCGAAGGCGGCGAGGACCGGGCTGAGCGCGCGGGCGGCCTGCCGTTCGACGGGGAGGAGTCGGTCGAGGTAGCGGGCGAGCGATTCGGGGAGCGCGAGTGTCAGGACCGCCCGGTCGACGGTGGGCAGGTCGACGACCACGAGGTCCCAGCGCGCGGGGGCGGCGGTCGGTCCGAGGTGGCGGGCGAGCACGCGCAGCGTCAGCGCGTCGGCCGCGCCCGGGACCGGGGTGATCTCCTCGGGGTCCAGCGGGTCGATCCCGGCCATCGCCAGGAAACCGCCGAATTGCTCCTGCATGCGGAGGACTTCGCGCTCCAGCTCGTCGCGCACCACGACGCGCGCCGCGTGCAACCGCGGTGCGATCTCGACCGGTTCGGAGCCCAGTGCGGCGCCGAGAACGGTTTCGGCGTCGGCGGTGCCGTCGGCCCCGAGCAGCAGGGTCCGCGTGCCCGCCCTGGCCGAGGCCGCGGCGGTCGCTGCGGCCACGGTCGTGCGGCCGGCGCCTCCTGTTCCGGTGACCAGCAGAACGCGTGTCACGGCGCGCTTCCCCCCGACGATCATCCGATGCCCCCGAAGTGCCCGGCGTTCAGCCGGTCTTCGCGGTGCCGGGACGCTGCTCGACGCGCTTCTTCAGACCGGAGAGCGCGCGGTCGATGATGACCTTCTCGGCCTTGCGCTTGATCATCCCGAGCATGGGGATCTTGACGTCGACGCGGAGTTCGTACGTGACCTCGGTGCCGTCGGCGACACCGCGCAGGGTGTAGGACCCGTCGAGGGACTTGAGCATCTGGCTGGACACCAGCGTCCAGCGGACCTCGCGGTCGCCGTCCCAGGTGTAGGCCAGGGTGTGTTCGTCCTTGATCGCACCCGCGTCCAGGACGAAGCGGACGCGGGTGCCGCGGCCGATCTGCTGGTCCTTCTCCAGGACTTCGGCCTCTTTGACCTCGCCGGTCCAGTCCGGGTACTCGGCGAAACCCGCGATGACGGCCATGACCTCGGTCGGCGTGGCGTCGATCGTGATGCTCGATCTGGTCCGTTCCGCCATCGTCAGCAGCCCTCCGGAAGCCTTGTCCTGCCGCCGCCCCGGGCCGGGACGCTGCGGTTCCGTGCGAAGGCTATCGCGCCGGGCCCCCGGTGTGGCGCCGACCGCCCGGCTACCAGGTCAGCACGTACGGCCGGCCGGTGGCCTGGAAGTGGCCGACGTTGACGCACTCGGTGCGGCCGATGCGCATGCGCCGGGCGAGCGGCTGGTGGACGTGGCCGAACAGCGCGTATCGCGGTTGGGTGGCCCGGATCGCCTCCAGCACCGCCTCGCTGCCGCGCTCGAAGCGCCGCGCCACGACGTCGTACGTCAGTTCGGGAACGGCCGGCGGGATGTGGCAGCACAGCACGTCCACCGCGCCGAGCCCGGCGACCTTGGCCGCGTACTCCTCGTCGGAGATCTCGTACGGCGTGTGCATCGGCGTCTTGAGCCCGCCGCCGACGAATCCGAAGGTCAGCCCGCCTATCACCGCCGTGGCGCCGTCCAGCACCGTGATGCCGTCGCGCGTGTACTCCGGCCACAGCGCGGGGATGTCGACGTTGCCGTACGTCAGGTAGGTGCGGTCGGGGAATGCCGCGAACAGGTCGGTGTACTGCTTGCGCACGGCCGTCTCGATGGCCTGCTGCGGGTCCGTCTCCAACGACGCCCACAGCGCGCGCGAGAAGGCTCGGGCTTCGTCGAAGCGTTTCGCGGTGCGCAGTGCGACCAGTTCCACGGCGTTGTCGCGGCCGAAGAGTTCCGGGAAGATCCCCTGTGTCAGGTCGTGGTAGTCGATGAAGAGGATGAGGTCGCCCAGACAGACGAGGGCGTCGGCGCCGTCACCCGCCCGGGCGAGTGCCGCCGCCTCGCCGTGTACATCACTCACCACATGGACCCGCATGTGGTGAGGGTATTCGCTTACCCTCGGACACAGGGCATGACGAAACGAAACGGCAGCCGGGGTGACGCAGGGCACAGGATCTCCGAAGCCCCTGTCTCTCCGACCTTACTTGCCAGTAACGTCTGGCCGACCACTGGCACCCGCCAACAAGGAGCAGACCGTGCGCGAGTTCAGCGTCCCGGCCGTGGCCGAGGTTCCCGCCGAAGGCAACCTGACCGACATCATCAGGAGGAACGCGGTCGACTTCCCGGACACTCCCGTCCTGTCCCGCAAGGTCGGCGACCGGTGGACCGACGTCACATCGGCCCTGTTCAAGGAGCAGGTCTACACCGCCGCCAAGGGCCTGATCGCCTCGGGCATCGGCCCCGGCGACCGGGTCGCCCTGATGGCGCGCACGCGGTACGAGTGGTGCCTGCTCGACTTCGCCATCTGGCACGCCGGTGCCGTGGGCGTGCCGATCTATGAGACGTCGTCCGCCGAGCAGGTGGAGTGGATCCTCACCGACTCGGGCGCCAAGGCGTGCGTTGTCGAGTCGGCCGAACACGAGGCGATGGTGGCGGGGCTGCGCGGCAACGTGCCCGAGCTGGCCCACGTGTGGCGCATGGACGAGGGCGACGGGCCGACGGTCGAGGCCGCGCTCGCCGAGGCCGGCGCCGACGTCGAGGACGCGGAGGTCGACAAGCGCTGCGCGGGCCTGACCGGGGACAGCACGGCGACGCTGATCTACACGTCGGGCACGACCGGCCAGCCCAAGGGCTGCGTGCTGACGCACCGCAACTTCCACGGTGCCGCGACCAACCTGATCGAACAGTTGGACGAGCTGTTCAGCGTCCCGAACCCCTCGTGCCTGTTGTTCCTGCCCCTGGCCCATGTGCTCGGGCGCGAACTGCACGTGATCTGCATGGCGGCCCGCGTACGCACCGGGCACTGCCCGGACATCAAGGAGCTTTCCGGCGAGCTCGCGGAGTTCAAGCCGACCTTCGTGCTGGCCGTGCCGCGCGTTTTCGAGAAGGTCTACAACACCGCGACCGCGAAGGCGGAGGCCGAGGGCAAGGGCAAGATCTTCCACGCGGCGGCGGCCACCGCGATCTCCTACAGCGAGGCCCTGGACAAGGGCGGCCCCGGCCTCGGACTCCGCCTCAAGCACGCGTTGTTCGACAAGCTCGTGTACGGCAAGCTCCGTGCCGCGCTCGGCGGCCAGTGCAGGTTCTCGGTGTCCGGCGGCGCGCCGCTGGGGACCCGGCTGGGGCACTTCTACCGCGGCGTCGGCCTGACCGTCCTGGAGGGCTACGGCCTGACGGAGTCCACCGCGGCGACCACGCTCAACCCGCCGAGCGCGGTACGCATCGGCACGGTGGGCCGCCCGATCCCCGACTCCGCGGTACGAATCGCCGACGACGGCGAGATCCTGCTCAAGGGCATCAACATCTTCCCCGGCTACTGGCACAACGACGCCGCGACCGAAGAGGCGTTCGAGGACGGTTGGTTCCGCACCGGGGACCTCGGCAAGCTCGACGACGCCGGATACCTCACGGTGACCGGGCGCAAGAAGGAGATCCTGGTGACCGCCGGCGGCAAGAACGTCGCCCCGGCGGTGATCGAGGACCGCATCCGCGCGCACTCGCTGATCAGCGAGTGCATGGTGGTGGGCGACGCGCGGCCGTTCGTGGCGGCGCTGGTGACGATCGACCCGGAGACCTTCCCGCACTGGAAGGAGACGCACGGCAAACCGGCAGATGCCACCGTCGCGGACCTCGTGGACGACCCCGACCTGATCGCCGCCGTGCAGGAGGCGGTCGACGAGGGCAACAAGGCGGTCTCGCGCGCGGAAGGCGTCAAGAAGTTCCGCATCCTGGCGATCAACTTCACCGAGGAAAGCGGCCACCTGACGCCGTCGATGAAGCTCAAGCGCAACCTGGTCATGAAGGACTTCGCGGCGGACGTGGAGAACATCTACGCGGCGTGAGCCCTTCGGGGAGGGGCAAGGCCGCGTACGGTCGGGCGCATGCTCCCGGCTCCGGCGTGCGCGGCCTGCCTGTGGCGGCGAAAGCGTCCGACGACGTGACAAGCCGGCGTTGCCGCAGGCGGCGAAACGCCGGTTGCGTGTGCTCGTCGCCAGACCGCTCCGGCGCCCTACCGGTAGCCGAGCAGCGCCCGCAGGCGGTCGGCGAGCAGGTCCCAGCGCCAGGCCTCGGCGACCCAGCGGCGACCCCGCTCGCCCATCGCCGCGGCCTTGGCCGGATCGCCCAGCAGTTCGCCGACCCGCGCGGCGACTTGGGCGGGGGCGGTGCCGTCGACGACGTACCCGGTCTCGCCGTCGATGACGGCGTCCGGGGCGCCGCCCGAGTCGCCCGCGACGACCGGACGGCCGACGGCCGACGCCTCCAGGTAGACGATGCCGAGTCCTTCCACGTCGAGCCCGCCGCGCCGCGTACGGCACGGCATCGCGAACACGTCGCCGGCCTCGTGGTGGGCGGGGAGTTCGGCCCACGGCACCGGGCCGGTGAACACGACCGAGCGCCGTACGCCGACCTCGTCGACCAGCTTCTCCAGGTCGGCCCGATAGGGGCCGCCGCCGACGATGAGCAAAACCGCGTCCGGCTGTTCGCGCAGGATGAGCGGCAGTGCCCTGACCAGGGTGTCCTGTCCCTTGCGCGGGACCAGGCGGGAAACGCACACCATGACCGGGCGACCGGTGAGGCCGAGTCGCTCGCGTACCTCGGCTCCGCCGACGCCCGGCCGGAACACCTTCTCGTCGACGCCGGGCGGCAACTGCACCATGCGCGCGGCCGCGTCAGGCCGCAGCACCGGCGCGATGCGGGACCGCGTGTACTCGCCCAGGTAGGTGACCGTGTCGACGCTGTCACCGATCCGACGCAACAGCCTCCGGGAGACGGGCAGTTGCGCCCACCCGGCCTCGTGTCCGTGTGTGGTCGCGACCAGGCGCGAGACGCCCGCTTCGCGGAGCTGATCGCCCATCAGGCCCAGTGGCGCCGCGGCGCCGAACCAGACGGCGTCGCAGCCCTCGCCTCGGGCGATGTCCCGCGCGCGGCGGGTGATCCACGGGTACGGAACCATCATCTTGGTCGCGTCGCGGATCACCGGGAACGGTTGCGCGCGGTCGAACGCGCGGACTTCGCGGTTGTCCTTCCACGACGATGTGTAGACGACCACGCTGTCCTGCGGCAGCCGCGACGCCATCGCGTGCACGAACGACTGGATGCCGCCCGGGCGCGGCGGAAAGTCGTTGGTGACGATGAGGGTTCGCACGGTCGGCGCGCGATCCTCGGCAGCGCGCGTCGCGGCGTCGTGCTCCTCGGCGTTCGGCGGAGTGTTCGAGAGAGTGTGCCTGGGGTCGTTCATCGGCTCCCGATGATCCCAGACGGTACGGTGACGCGCACGACGCCCGCCCGCCCGCGACGAGGAGACCATGAGCCGCGAGACACGCTGGATCATCGCCGCCGCTTGGGTGGCGTCGCGCACCTGGCTGCTGTTGACGACTCTCGGAGTCCTGTACAACCCGTATCCGATAGTGACGAGCGACGTCCCGGGCATCTACCAGCCGTGGTACGAGGTGTTGCGCTCGGGCACCTTCCCCGCCGACAGCACCATGTGGCAGTACCCGCCGGGTGCGGCGGGTGTGCTGCTGCTGCCGGGGCTGATCACGCCGCTGTCGTACACCCACGCCTTCTTCGTGTTGATGCTGGTCGCGGACGCGGTCGCGCTCGTGTTCCTGCTGCGCGGCCGATCACCGCTCGGCGCGGGGCTGTGGGTGCTCGCGGTGCCGCTGCTGGGCCCGATGATCCTGTCGCGGTACGACATGTTCGTCACCGCGCTGGCGGTCGCGGCACTGATGCTGCTCGCGTCGCGCCCGCGGACCGGCGGCTTCGTTGCCGGCATCGCCACGGCGGTCAAGGTGTGGCCGCTCCTCCTGCTCATCGGCATGCCACGGCGTCGAACGGCCGAACCGGTGCTGTACGCGGTGCTGGGCGCCGGCACGGTCGTGCTGGGCTTCGCCGCCGTGATGCCGCACGCGTTCGACTTCCTGGACGCACAGGGCAGCCGCGGCATCGAAATCGAATCGGTGTTCGCCATGCCCTTCCACATCGCCCGCCACCACGGGTGGTCGGGTGAGGCGCGGTTCAACTACGGTTCGATCGAGTTCCTCGGCCCGCACGTCTCGATCGTCTCTCGCCTCAGCCTCACCGCGAGCGCGCTGAGCATGGCGTGGCTGTTGCTCTGGCGGGTCAAGGCACGGCACTGGACGGAGTCGACGCCGTACGACGCCGCGCTGACCGCCGTGCTGTTGTTCGTCGTGACCAGTCGGGTGCTCAGCCCGCAGTACATGGTGTGGCTGATCGGCCTCGCCGCGGTGTGCCTGACCCGCCGCGACACCACGCAGCGCCCGATCGCGGTGCTGATCCTGCTCGCGACACCGCTCACCACGTGGGAGTTCCCGATCTGGTTCGGCCCGCTGATGGCCGGCGATCCGGACGCGATCATGGTGCTGTTGCTGCGCAACGCGCTCCTGGTGGCAGCCGCCTTCTGGTCGGCGGCGCGCCTGTGGCAGGCGACCCGGCAGGAGCCGGTCAAGGCCGCAGATCAGCGGGCTCCGGCACCCCGTTCAGTTTCGCCCAGTCCCGTGCCAGCGCGATCCGCTGGGCCGCTGCCGGATGCGACGCGAACAGCGCGTGAAGCACAGGGTTCGGGGTGAGGTTCGCACGGTTGGTGAGCGCGAGGCGGCGCTGCATCGCGGCGAAGCCCTCGGGGTCGCGGGTGAGGTCGAGGGCGTGGACGTCGGCCCTCGCCTCCAGCCGACGGCTGACCAGCATCTGCGCCGGGCCCGAGACGGTCGTCACCACCGCGGCCACGGCGAGCAGCAGCGCGAGGGCGCGGGGGTCGCCGGCACCATCGGCCGAGGCGCGGCGCAGCAGGGGCCGCCAGGACATCAGCAGCCCGACCACGCAGATGCCCGTGGCCATGCCGGCGGCGCCGATGAGGGTGCCGTGCAGCACGTCGTTGCGCTTGGCGTGGCCGAGCTCGTGCGCGGTGATCAGCTCGATCTCGCGCTGTGACGCCGATTTCACCGTCGTGTCATAGACGACGATACGGCGGGTCGAGCCGAACCCTGAGACGTACGCGTTGAGGGCGGTGGTGCGCCGGGAGGCGTCCGCGACGAGCACGTCGTCGACGGGGACGCCGTCCTTCTCGGCGAGTTCGAGCAGGGATGTGCGCAGCGGCCCTTCCGGCATCGAGTGGAACTTGTTGAACGCGGGTTCCACCACGAGCGGGTAGAGGAACGACAGCACGACGACGAGCAGCGCGCCGATGCCCGCCGCGATGGGCCAGCCGGCGCGCGGCCAGTGGCGTACCAGCGCGAACAGGGCGACCAGCACGGCGAGTACCAGCCCGGACGACATCGCGAAGCCCTTGGCGGCGTCGAGCCACCAGCCGCCCCACGTCTGCACCGACAGCCCGTGCCGGCGGCGGACGACCTCAAGGCGCGCGTCGAACGGCAGGGCGACCGCCCGGCCGATCAGCAGGAGGACCAGGCCGCCGAGCAGGACCTGCCAGACCCAGCCGCCGCCGAGCGGCCGCGCGACGGCGGTGACCAGACGCGCGCCCACCGGAGTGAGGCCGAGCAGGAGCGACACGGCGAGCGACAGCGCCATCGACAGGTAGACCGGCGGTCGGGACTGCTCGGCGAGCGCACGTCCGCGCGCGATCTCGGCGGTGCTGAAGTCGCGTGCCGCGTCGGGTGCGACCGAACCACCCGGGATGTCGGGCAGCGGCCGCCACGGGGTGGTGACCACGAGCGCCACCAGCAGCACGGCCGCGGTGACGCCGAGGCATATGACGAGCACTTTCTGACCGGCCATCGGTCGGTTTCCCCTCCCCGGGATACAGCGTATGCCGCGCCCCCGGCCTATTGGACCTGCGCGGTGATGTACGCGACCCACGCGCGCGTGAAGTCGTCCGGCGTGGTGCCCAGGACACCGTTGAACGCCTCGGCGAGGCGGGCCTGTTGGTCCGGCGGACCGCTGCCGTTCGCGGGCGGGCCCCCCACCGCCCGGTAGAACTCCACGAGCTTGGCCTCACCCCAGCGCTCGGCGATGAGCCGGCACGCGAGCCAGCCCATCTCGTACGCCTGCGGCAGGGCCTCGTGCGTCGTGGTGAACTGCTCGTCGGCGGGCAGCGATTGCGGCACTTTGCCGTCGAGGATGTCGCGGCGCAGTTCCGGGGCCGCGCTGCGGACGCTCTGCCCCGAGTCGAGATACCCGACGTAGTCCGCGAAGCCCTCGGACAGCCATGTGGGCGTCCAGTTGCGGGTGAACGCGCGGCTTGCGACGTGGGTGATCTCGTGGGTCATCACAACCCGCCTTTCCACGGCACCGAGTTCGCGGAAGGCGTCGGGGTTGACGATCACCCGGTCGGCGGCGGCGCCCTCGGCGGACGCGCCGCGTTCGCCGGTGGTGACGGCGGCGATCCGCGCGTACTGCTGCGGCTCCGCGCCCAGCAGCCGGGCCATCTGCGCCTGGTCGGCCGGGACCACGACGACCGTCTTGCCCGGCCACTCGCCGCCCCAGACCTCCCCGACGTCGACGACGGCGGTCTCGATGTCCTTTTGGTACGAGGGCAGTTCCGCCGCCTGGCCGCCGATGCCCAGGACGATGCCGATATCGGTGCGGAGCACGTGGACGGGGCCGAGGTCCCAGGCCTGGACACTGCCGTGCAGGCCGCCTGGGGCGCCGTCGCCGTCGGCCGCGAGATACCACGCGCCGTCGCGGGCCACGAAGGTCAAGTACTGCGCGCTGCGGACCGGCGCGGCGTCGAAATCGGCGATGCGGTAGACCAGATCCACGTGTGCGGTGGCCGTCGCGGTGCCGCCCAGCTCCGTGCGGCGGGCATCGGTGAGCGCGAACGCGCCGGCCTCGACGATGTCGTACTCCCACGAGGCGAACGGCACGTGGGCGGCGTTGTCGAACGCCGCCCCCTGCGCATCGCGGAACGCAGGCGCGCGCGGGTCGATCGTCGCGAGGAAAGCCGCCCGGTCGCGGTCCCGGAAGGCGGCGGCCCGCCGGTCGAGCAGGCTGGTGATCTCCGCCTGGTCCTTCGTCTGCTGTGCCGCGTCCGCGGGTCGGCCGTCCGTTCCCGCGCGCGGGTCGGCAGTCGGCGGCGCGGTCGGCACGGACGGTCCGGCGCGGCGCTGGTCGGACGAGCCCAGGCCGAGGACTCCCAGGGTGAGCCCGAGTGCCACCGTGGCGGTGAAGACCACGAGAACCACGAGCCACCGCGGGATCCGTCGCTCGCTCAGGCTCCGGTCGTCCACCCAGCGATCGTACGAGACAGCACGTCAGGGCACCTGCCGAGCGTGCCGCCCGGGGGAAGCCCCGGGCTGCGGCGCGGGACGTCAGGAGACGCGCACGACCTTGACGACGGGCATCGAGTTGAGCGGCGCGTACCGCACGGTGCTGCCGGTGCGCGGTGCGTGGATGATCTGGCCGTTGCCGGCGTAGATCCCCACGTGCGACATGCCGCTGTAGTAGATGACCAGGTCGCCGGGCTGGATCTGGCTGACCGGGACGCTGCGCCCCGCACCGGCCTGGCCCTGCGAGGTACGCGGCAGCGCGACGCCGGCCTGCTTCCACGCGTAGCCGGTGAGCCCCGAGCAGTCGAACGAGCTGGGCCCGGTCGCGCCGTAGACGTAGGGCTTGCCGAGCTGAGCGGCGGCGGCGGCCACGGCGGCTCCCGCACGCCCGCTGACCGGGACCGTGGTCGACGGCGTCGTGGTCGTGGAGGTCGCAGTCGTCGGCTTGCTCGTCGGAGTCTTCGTCGGCGACGAGGAGGGGGACGCGGTGGGCGACGGCGTGGTGCGCTCTTCGTCGCGCGACGCCTTCTCTTCCTCCTCGCCGTGGCCTTCCTCCGCCAGCAGCGCTTCGCGCTCGGCCGCCGTGAGGGTGTTCAGAAGGGCTTGCGCCTTCTGGAGCTTCGCCTCGATCTCCGCCTTCTTGGCGGTGAGGTTCTTTCGGGTCTCCTCCAGATCGCCGAGCGTCTGCGATGCCTCGGCGCGCTCCTGGTCGAGGATCCGCTTCTTGGTCTGGAGCTGCTTGAGCGCCTCGGCCTGCTGAGCGTTCATCTGGTCGAGGGCCGACACCTTGGCCAGGTAGTCGTCCGGCTCCTCGGACAGCATGAGCTGAAGGGACGGGGCGAGGCCCGCGCTGCGGTACTGCGCGCTGACGAACTGGCCCATGGTGCTCTGGAGAGCGATGAGGTCCGACTGCTCCTTGACGATCCGCTCTTGGACCTGCTCCACCTGGGCCTGGAGCTTCTCGGTCTTCTCCTGGAAGCCGTTGAACTCCTCGGTGGCGATCTCCGCCTCGTGGTTCAGCGTCTTGATCTGCGCCTTGACCTGGTCTTTGGTCTGGGCGGGGTCGGCCTGGCTCGTGCCCGAGGACAGGGCGACTGCGGTGGCCGCGGCGGCGGTGAGCACGCCGACGCGTGCCTTGCTCGGCTTCTTGGGCCGTCGGTGGGACGCCACGAAGGCGAACTCCTTCTTCCCTCACGGCCGCCTACCGGGTGAGCTGACGGGTTCGGGCCGGAAGATGCCCTACGGCACGGGAAACCCGTGCCGATTCACCCCGGGGGGAGTTGGTTCCCCGGTTCCGGATCGGTCCTCACGTCGACTTCCCCGGACTCGGCGGTGGGGCCCGCCACCGTCCCGGATGGACGGTCGACTTCGCAGGCACCCAGCCGGAGACATTAGTGACCCGGCCTTGATCCGTTCAAATCAATCCGAAAAGTTTTACGAGGGAAACACAAAAATCGCCGATCGAGATGAAGGGCTTCACTTCACAGTGCAGCCATTTGTTCATACTTTCTCGGCGGTTTCCTACGCGGTTCCCCCGGGCCGGCATTGTCGGCCGGTGGATCGACCGCAGGCGGTTCGGGAGGGCCTTCGCGCAGGTCAGGGTCATAGCGCAAAGGCGCGCAAAGATCAACTTCAGCAAGCATCGTGATGCGCTCGACCGTCGCGGGCGCAAGCTCGAAGCATCCGCCGGCTCCCATTTTGCGCGCTCCGGGCAAATCACCCTTATCGGTGACGGATCGGCGACTTGTGGGATACCCCACTTCGACCGGCGCGTGCCGACAGGCCCGAGCGATTTCACCCCGTTCACTTGATTGAGATGAAAAGTCCGATTTTCCATCGAGAATCGATGGAACGACACATTCAGCACACGCCGGACCCAGGGCACGGCACGTACGGCAGCAGACCCGCATGGTCGCCCATCCCTTCCGTTGCGTTCCGGTGGGGCACCGCCAACGGAAAACACGGTAGGTACGGGCACTGACACAACGTCACATGTGGGCCACTCACGACCAGATGGGGACGTGCCGACACACGGTCGCCCGTGCACACCCGACGCGCGGTCACCCTCGGGCGAGCCGCCGCAGCAACATGGTCGACGGCACCGGACGCGCGCCCGCTCGGCGCACGCCGTCCGCCACCTCGCGGTCGGAGGAGACGACGATGACCGGGCGCCCCAGAGGCTCCGCGCGCACCAGGCGGCGGATCAACTCGTCCGCGGTCTCCCCCGCCTTGCTGAAACGGACCCGCACCCCGCGCGGCGGGGCAAGCAACACCGGTGCGTCCAATTGCGCGCCGTCGAAAACGCACGTGATCTCACACCCGGTCTGCGCCGCGATCACCGCGAGCCCGCCGAGCAACCGCACACGTTGCTCCGAGAGCGCGAGTGACGGATAACCCGTCTTGGTGACGTTGTAGCCGTCGATGACCAGGTGCGCCTGCGGCAGACTCAGCAACTGGTCGAGCACCGCGGGGTCGTCGCCCTCAAGCGCGCGTTTGGCGATGTCCTTCGGGCTCGCCCCCTCGGGCGCCACCGCGTCGACGGTGTCGGCGGGCCGCATGCCGACCGGCGGCAGCGCGAGTTCCCTGCGCAGGCCCTGTGCGGCCTCCAACACGGTGTCGAGCAGCAGGCGTACGCGGGTGTCCTCCATGCTGCGGCCCTCACGCGCGGCCCGGCGGCTCGCCTCCAACGCCGACTCGGCCTCCGAGACGCGACTGCGCAACCGCCGTGCCTCCTTGTCCGCCGCCGCGATCGCCGCCTGGGCCTCGGACCGCACGGCCGCCAACTCCGCTTGCGCGCGCTTGGCCTCCTTCTCGGCGTGCTTCGCGCCGCCCTGGAGGCCGCGCACCTGGCGCCGCAACTGCTCGGCCTCCTTGCGCGCCTGGTCGAGGTCGGCGCGCAGCCTCTCCTGCTCCGCCCGAGCCGAGGCGCGCAACGCGCCCAATTCGGCCTCCAGGCGGTCGACCACCGCGGCGGCCTCCGCCCCCGCCCGGTCCTGGGCCGCCTTCTCGGCGGCCTGTCCCGCGATGTCCAGCAGTTCCGTCCAACCGCGCGGCCGCAGCAGATAGGCCGCGGCGGCCACATCCAGCGGATCCGCGGCGGCGGGCGGGCGCCCGGCCTCCAACGCGGCGGCCAGATCAGGCAGCCCGCGGCGCAACCGCTCCGCTATGCGCTGCCGGAACACCGGATCGTTCTCCAGTGCGCCGGCCAGCGGTGTCGCCGCGAGCTTGGCCCGGCGTGACGGTGTGAACCGTGCGAACTGCCGCAACGGGACCGGGATCTCATCGGGCGTCATGGCCCCGAGGCCGTCGGCCGCCAGCGCGATGACGCGCTGGCGCACACCGTCCGGCAAGGGACCGCGCGGCGCTTCCGGCTCGTCGTGGTCGTTGCCTGAGGGAGCGGAGGCTTCGGTGTCATCCGACCGCTCGCCGGACGACTCGTTGCCACCGGGGTCCGGGGCGTCGTCGGTCGAGGCGTCGCCGGCGGACCCGGCCCCGGCACCGTTCCGCTCGGCACCGGACACGTCGCCGCCCGACGCCTCGGCACCATCGGATACTTCGGCGGCGTGCGACGGCCCCGATGTGCGCTGTTCCGCGGTGCGGCCCAAGGACTCACCGTCGCGCGCCACTCCCGCATCGCCCGACCGTGTGCCCGAAGCGCCCGCAGCGGCATCGGCGGACTCACCGGGGGAACGCCACACGGCCTCGTGCCTGCCGGGCGCGGGCGTCCAGGCGATTCCGGACCCGGGGGCGGACGTGACGGAGTCGTGGGCGCGGTGCCCTGTCTCCGCTCGTGTGTCCGACTCTCCCACTGGTCCTCCGGTTGGTCTGCGCCCGGTCTCCCCTCGCCGGGCCGGTTCGGTTGCTCCTGATCATGGCCTGCCCGCCCGAATGGGTGGACACGCCTCCCCGAGCCGATGCGGAACCGATGCACAAACGGCGCAACGGTCACGCCCCGGAAGGGGGTCCGGCCCGCAAGAGTGCCGTGTCGGGTACGGCTCCCGCCACCCCAAAGTGCCACACCACGCCGAAACACCGCCTGTTCGACGGGTTGTTCGAACGCGGCGGCCCGGCGTCGTACGGCCGTCCGAAGCGGCGCGGCCCGGATCGTCGGCGGACCCGCCGCCGGACAGCCGAAACACCCGACCCGCGCCGCTCGGGTGTGCGGCGCGGGTCCGGCGAGTCTGTGTGTCATCGCGTGCTCTGTCCGGCCAACGCCGCCGGGATCGGCCCGCTGACCGGGGAAGACGCCGTCTCGGCGGTACCGACGGGCCGCCCCGTCGGCGTCAGTCCGCGATCGGCCCGTCGTTCTCCGCGCCGGGGCGCGGAACCAACTGCACCGAGTCGGTGGCGTTGCACCAGCGGCAGCGCACCGACTCGATCGTGTCCTCCAGCACCTCGCGCTCGTCGACCCGGGGCTCACCCGCGAGGTCGAGGTGGACGAACTCCACCGCCCGGGTGGTCCGGGTCACGTCGAACCGCGTCAGGTTGCCGCACAGCGAGCAGCGCCACCGCGTCGCACCGGTGGGGGCTGGGACCGACATGGACGTTCCTCTTTCGGTCGTTACGGGGCCAATTGCGCCCTGGAGTGTCCGGGGGCTTCCCCGGGGTCTGTGGCGGACCGCCCACCATCATCCCGCGCCGCCGCCGGGCGACCTGCCGGGAGGGCGTCCGCGTCCGTGTCAGGGCGGATCCGTACCGTTCGCGGCATGAGCAGCCACGCGTCCGGACCACCAGCGCCCGTGCCCGTGCCGCGACCAGGTTCGTACGACGTGGCTCCGCCATGGTCGGACGGCCCCGCGCCGGACAGTACCGAACCGACGCACGCGGTGCGAAACGCGTCCGCCGGGCGGAACCGCGGCATACCGTTGGACCACCAGATATTCGTGGTCGTCGACTTGGAGACGACCGGCCTCGACGCGGAGCGCGACCGGATCACCGAGATTGCCGCCGTGCGGCTGCGCGGCGGCGACGTACTGGGCGAGTTCGCGACGCTGGTCACACCCGGCGTGCCGGTGCCGGCCTTCATCACGACGCTCACCGGCATATCGGACGCGATGGTGATGCACGCACCACCGCTTCGCGATGTGCTGCCCGCCTTCCACGAGTTCGCGCGGGACGCCGTACTGGTCGCCCACAACGCGCCGTTCGACATCGGCTTCCTGCGCGCGGCCTGCGCATCCTGCGGTGAACCCTGGCCGCACCTGGTCGTCGTCGACACACTGGAGCTCGCCCGCACCCTGGTGTCGCGCGGTGAGGTGGCCAACTACAAACTCCCCACCCTCGCGCAGTTGTTCGACTCCCCCGCGCCGTCCGCGCACCGGGCCACCGCCGACGCCCGTGCCACGGCTCATATCCTGCGCGCGCTCATCGCGCGCCTGCGCCGTGCCGGTGTGCACGACCTGTCCGGGTTGCTCCGCTGCACCGCACACCCGAGCGATCCCGGCCCCGTGGGCACGGCCACAGGAACATCCCCCGGGCCGAACGGCTGATCGACTCGGTCGGCCCGATAGTCTCGTAAGCCCCGCCCGGCCCGAGGAGAGACAGCCGCTGTGATCACCGCGATCGTGCACGTAAAGGCCGCCGTCGACCGTATTCCGGAGATCGCCGAGGCGATCACCGCGATCGA
The DNA here is from genome assembly GCF_051388935.1 of Yinghuangia sp. YIM S10712. Classification (NCBI taxonomy): domain Bacteria; kingdom Bacillati; phylum Actinomycetota; class Actinomycetes; order Kitasatosporales; family Streptomycetaceae; genus Yinghuangia; species Yinghuangia sp. YIM S10712. Next base: position 592,780 of record NZ_JBPKBI010000002.1, on the reverse strand, counting down.
CGCCGTGAGCGAGGTGTACTCCGTGACCGGCGAATTCGACCTGGTCGCGATGGTCCGGGTCCGCGAGCACGACGAACTCGCGGAAGTCATCCCCGGACGCCTCAACAAGGTGCCCGGGGTACTCCACACCGAGACGCACATCGCGTTCCGCACCTACTCCCGGCACGATCTCGAAGCCGCGTTCGCGATCGGCCTCGACGACGCCTTCTGATCCGCGCACGCTCGGCCGACGGTACGAACGCGCCCGTGCGGCAAGAGGTTTCGCGCGGTCACCCGGCTCATCGCACACCCGCCGCCGCCACCGGACCGCGCGGGTCCGCATCGGGCACGCAGCGCCCGCCGTCGGTGCGGTAGGTCCACCGGGCACCACCCCGCACGAGCTCGCGCACCGCGCCGAGGAAGCGGTCGATGTGCTCCTCGGGAGTCCCCGCCCCGAAACTCACCCGGATCGCGTTGAGGTTCTGCTCCCCCGTCGGTGCGTCGGGGGCGCCGCACTCGGCGGGGGCGTCGGTACGCGCGCCGAGCAGCCGGCGGACCAGCGGGTGCGCGCAGAAGAGACCGTCGCGCACCCCGATCCCGTACTCCGCCGACAACGCGGCCGCGAACCGCGAGCTGTTCCAGCCGTCGACGACGAACGACACGACGGAAACCCGCGCCGATTCCGGGCCGAACAACTCCAGCGTGCGCACCTGGGGAATCCCGGCCAGCCCGGCACGCAGGCGAGCCGACAACGCCTCCTCCCGCGCCGCCAGAGCTTCGAAGCCCACCTCCGCGAGCGCCCGGAACGCCGATGCGATGGCGTACGCCCCGATCACGTTCGGTGACCCGGCCTCGTGGCGCGCCGAACCGTCGTTCCACTCCACCGAGTCCGCGGTGACCGCCTTGCTCGCGCCCCCGCCTGCGAGATACGGCTCGGCCTGCGCGAGCCAGTCGGAGCGCCCCGCCAACACCCCCGCGCCGAAAGGCGCGTAGAGCTTGTGCCCGGAGAACACCACCCAGTCCACGTCGAGTTCGGTGATCGACACCGGCTGATGCGGGGCGAGTTGCGCCGCGTCGAGCACGATGCGCGCGCCGTACCGGTGTGCGACGGCGGCGAGTTCGGCGACCGGGAACAGTTCGCCCGTGACGTTGGACGCGCCGGTCACACACACCAGGCGCGGTCCGTCGCCACCGTCCGCGGCCAAGGCGGCATCGAGAACCGAGACGGCTTCGGCGGGGCTCGCCGGAGCCGGCAGATGGGTGACACCGCTGCGGCGCCGCCACGGCAGCAGTGCCGCGTGGTGCTCGGTCTCGAAGACGAACACCCGTGTCCCGTGCGGAAGTGCGGAGGCCAGCAGGTTGAGTGAATCCGTGGTGCCGCGTGTGAACACCACCAGGTCGTCGGGGCGGGCCCCGACATGCGCGGCGACCGTCGCGCGGCTGGATTCGTATAGATCGGTGGACAGTTGCGACAGGTACCCCGCCCCGCGGTGGACGCTGCCGTAGTAGGGCAGGTACGCCGCGACGTCGTCCCAAACCCGCTGGAGGCACGGGGCACTGGCCGCGTAGTCGAGTGCGGCGTACTCGATGTCGCCGCCGGTGACCAGGGGAACGCGCACGTCACGGCCGACGACGGCAAGCGGCGGTACGAGGTCCCAATTCCCGCCGGAAAAGTCGGATGAAACAGACGAATTGACAACAAAAGCGGTAGCCGTCATGGCGACTCTCCAGGGCCGGGGACCCCGGTGCCGTGGCGTCGCAGAGGTCCGCGCTTGCCGGAGCACTGTTGTGTCCGGCCTGGTCATCACCCGGGGCACCCCACCGCGGAGGAGGGTTGCCGGACAGCAGGCCGGGGCCGCATCGCTGTCACTCGTGACCTGGAGGGAATTATTACCGCATCATCGGCCGACGGCCAAGCCGGTATCGCCAAGCGGCCCCCGAACCGCCCAGACCTCGCAACTCCGGTCGGCCGCAAGCCGGTTGCCCGGCCTCGGGCGGCAGTCTCAGTCGTCCCGACGGACGCGACTCAGCCGAAAGACCGCGTCGTCTCGACCCACCGCTCCAGCACCGCCTGCGCCTTGCCGGAGTCGATCGCGTCGGCCGCCCGCTCGATCCCCGCCGCGAGTTGCCCGGCCAACGGCCCCTCGCCCGGTCCCAGCGCGACGAGGGCCGCAGCCGAGTTGAGCAGCACGGCGTCCCGTACCGGCCCGCGCTCGCCGGCGAGCAGCCGCCGCGCGACATCCGCGTTGAACGCCGCGTCGCCCCCGCGCAGGGCCTCGATCGGAACCAGCTCGACCCCGAAGTCCCGGGGATCGACGCGGTCTTCGCGGACATCGCCGTCGCGCACGACCCACACCTTGGACGTCGTGGTGATGGTCAGCTCGTCGAGCCCGTCGTCACCGCGGAACACCAGCGCCGACACACCGCGACGCGCCAACACCCCGGCCATCAGCGGCGCCATGCGGGCGTCCGCGACACCGATCGCGGAGTACGGCGCACGTGCCGGGTTCGTCAGCGGGCCCAGGATGTTGAAGGTCGTCTGCACCCCCAACTCGCCCCGGGCCTGCGCGGCATGCCGCAGCGCGGGGTGGAAGCGCGTGGCGAAGCACAGCGTCACACCCGCCTCGACCGCCGTACGCACCACCTGCTCCGGCGTCAGGTCCAGCGACACGCCGAGCGCTTCGAGCACATCCGCCGCACCGCTCGCCGACGACGCGGCGCGGTTGCCGTGCTTGACCACGGTCGCCCCGGTGCCCGCGACGACGATCGCCGACATCGTGGAGATGTTGACGGTGCGCGCGCGGTCCCCCCCGGTTCCGACGATGTCGACGATCGGGCCCGGCACCTCGATGGTCACCGCGTGCCGGTACATCGCCTCGACCAGGCCGGTGATCTCGTCGACGGTCTCGCCCTTGGCCCGCAGCGCGACGACGAACGCCGCGATCTGCACCGGGGTGGCCTCGCCGTCCATGATCCGGTCCATCGCCCACGCGGTGGCCGCCGCGTCGAGGTCGTCGCCGCGCATGAGCGCGGTCAGGACGTCCGGCCAGGAACGGGCCTGCCCGGGGTTGGTGCCGCTCACCGTTGCCGAGGCCGAGGCGCCCATGGTCCGCTCCCGCTGACGTGTCCGATCGATCGGGGGCCAAGCGTAGTCGCGCCGGGGCCGGGGCCCGTCGCCCGTCCGCGGTATGGGCGCCCCCGCATCCGCCCGGACGGGAGACGGTGGAAGCCTCAGGAGACAGGCGTGCGCGCAGCCGCCCGCTGCCGCAGCAGATCCGCCGCCGAGGCCGCGAGCGTGACGGGGTCGAGCGGGTGCGAGACCACCGCGTCGGCCCGACACCAGGTCGCGAGCCACGCATCCTGCGGACGGCCGACCAGCACGAGCACGGGAGGGCAGCGGTAGATCTCGTCCTTGAGTTGGCGGCAGATCCCCATTCCGCCGGCGGGCACCGCCTCGCCGTCGAGGATCACCAGGTCGACGCCGCCCTTGTCCATCTTCGCGATGACGGCCGCCGGGGTGGCGCACTCGAAGTAGTCGACGCGCGGCGCGTCCGCTGCGGGCCGCCGTCCGAGCGCGAGCATGACCTTCTGACGGGTGTTGCGGTCATCGCTGTACACGAGGACGGTCATGGTGTCGCCGCTGTGCGCCATTGCCACCTGCCCTGGTCGTCAAGCCGGATGTGATCCGCGTTACAACACGCCGGATGCTACTCCTCTTGATTCACCCGCTCCAAGCTCTTGATCGGCTTGTGACCGCGCGGACGCGCACCGAGAACGGGCTCCGCCTTCTCCGGCGGGACGTCCCGTCACGGGCGCCCGAGCAGCCGCCAGCCCTCGGCGTCCCCGCCCAGGCGCTGGGCGAGACCGGCCATGCGGGTGCGTTCACGGGCGAGTTCGAGGGCGTCCACCCGCTGCGCGCGGTCCGCGTGCGTCACCCCGCCCGGACCGGGCGAGAGGACCCATCCGTCCGGTGCGAGCAGCCGCGCGGCCTCGGCGACCGCGGCGTCGTCGGGCAAGCGCAGAACGTGACGCAGCATCAACTGCCGCCCTTCCACGACCACCCCGGCGCCGGCGAGGTCGGCGAGCACCGCGGAGTCGGCGCGCGCGGGGTCGAAGCTCTCGCCGACCACCACGAGCGTCCCGTCGTCGACGAGCGGCGGCTCGGGCTCGCCGCGCCCGCGCCGGAACCACCGCTTCCTGCGTCCCTCGGCCATGCGGCGACCGTACCCCCGCATCGGCCGGGGACGGTCCGCCGGGGCCTGGCGCGCGCGGGGGCTCGTCGTACGAGCCGCCGGGCGCGCGAACGAGTTCCGGAATCACTCGTTCGAGAACCGTTGTCGGAATCGAATCCCCGCGGCAAAAGGAATGCGGGCTCTGCGCGGGACAACCGGGGAACAAGCAACGAACAAGCCCCGAACAAGCACTGACTAGGCGTGTTCCGTTGATCTTCCGCCGATTCCGGAAGCCGGGGGAACACGTCCGAGCCTCAGACACGTTCTCGGAAGGACGCCCCCCGAAGCGCGGGCTCATCCGGCGACCGCAATAATGGCCGCCGTGGCGACAGCAACTGCAGTAGAAGCCGGGCATGCGCCCCACGGGGCGATCGACCCCCCCAACCTGGTCAGCATCGGCACGATCGTCTGGTTGGCGTCGGAGCTGATGTTCTTCGCGGCGCTCTTCGCGATGTACTTCACGATCCGGTCGGTCCAGGGCCCCGAGGTGTGGGAACTGGGGACGGAGATGCTCAACATCCCGTTCTCCTCGGTGAACACCACCATCCTGGTGCTCTCCTCGCTGACCTGCCAGCTCGGCGTCTTCGCGGCGGAACGCGGCGACGTCAAGAAGCTGCGCATGTGGTTCATCGTGACGTTCGTGATGGGCGCGATCTTCATCGGCGGGCAGGTGATGGAGTACACCGAACTGGTCAAGGAGAACCTGACGCTTTCGTCGTCGGCCTACGGCTCGGTCTTCTACCTGACCACCGGCTTCCACGGCCTGCACGTCACGGGCGGCCTCATCGCCTTCCTGTTCGTCCTCGGACGGACGTACGCGGCCAAGCGGTTCACGCATGAGCAGGCCACCAGCGCGATCGTCGTCTCGTACTACTGGCACTTCGTCGACGTGGTGTGGATCGGGCTGTTCGCCACGATCTACCTCATCAAGTAGACGCGGCCTCTGGTCCCACTCGACAAACCGACGAAACCAACCGAGGTTTTTGGTGAAGAAGCTCTCCGCACGACGACGCCACCCCCTGGCGGCGTTTGTCGTCCTACTCTTCGCGCTCGCGGCGACCGGGGGGCTGTACGCCGCGTTCGCGCCCGCCAAGTCGGCGCAGGCCGAGAACGCGCCGTCCTCCCTTTCTGCTGTTGAAGAGGGCAAGAAGCTGTTCCTGAGCGGCTGTTCGAGCTGCCATGGCCTCAACGGCCAAGGCACCAGCGACGGCCCGTCCCTCGTGGGCGTGGGCGCCGCCGCGGTCGACTTCCAGGTCATGACCGGCCGTATGCCGATGCAGCAGCAGGGCCCGCAGGCACCGGCCAAGCCGCCCGTCTACACGCAGGCGCAGTCGGACCAGCTCGGCGCGTTCATCGCGTCGCTGGGCCCGGGGCCGGCCGTGCCGCGCGAGGAGGAGTACCGCCTCGACGGCGACCTTCAGGAAGGCGGCGAGCTCTTCCGCACCAACTGCTCGCAGTGCCACAACTTCGCGGGTGAAGGCGGTGCGCTTCCCGACGGCCGGTACGCCCCGGCGCTGACCGACGTCGACCCGAAGCACATCTACGAGGCGATGCTGACCGGCCCGCAGAACATGCCGTCCTTCCCGGACACGGTCATCCCGCCGGAGCAGAAGAAGAACATCGTCACTTTCATCGAGAACACCACGCAAGACGAGCCGAACCCGGGTGGTCTCGGTCTGGGACGCCTCGGCCCGGTGTCCGAGGGTCTGTTCGTGTGGATCTTCGGGCTCGGCTTCCTGATCGCCGCCGCCATCTGGATCGCCGCCCGTACCCCCAAGGCCAGGACCAAGTGAGTAGCCACGACGAAATGTCAGAAGAGAAGCTGCCGGAGCCACACGGCCCGGCCGGGGCGCTCGACCCGTTCGCCGACCCGGGTCTGCCGGAGCACGAACCGCGTCGAACCGACATCGACGAGAAGGCCGCGAAGCGTGCCGAACGCCAGGTGTCGCTGCTGTTCGTGATCTCGATGCTGGCCACGGTCGCGTTCATCGCGTCGTACGTCGGCATCGACAAGTACGACACGGTCGACATCTTCTTCTTCGGGAAGATCGGCGCCCTGAACATGGCGCTGGGCCTCACCCTCGGTGTCGCCCTCTTCTGCATCGGCGCCGGCGCGATCCACTGGGCGCGCACGCTGATGACGGACGAGGAGATCGTCCAGGAGCGCCACGAACTCAAGTCGGACCCGGCGGACCGCGAGGCCGCCATCCGCGAGTTCCAGCAGGGCGCCTCGGACTCGGGCATCGGCCGTCGTCCGCTGATCCGCCGCACGATGATCGGCGCGATGGCGCTCGTGCCGCTCTCCGGTGTCGTGCTGCTGCGCGACCTCGGTCCGCTGCCGGGCACCAAGCTGCGCCACACCTTCTGGGGTGAGAACGCGCGGAACGGCATCAACAACGGCAACACGCTGATCATCAACGAGAACACCGGCAAGCCGCTGCGTCCCGCGGACATCACCAAGGGCTCGCTGACCATGGCGAAGCCGGAGGGTCTCGACGTCGAGAACCACGACTACCTCGCGGAGATGGGCAAGGCCGCCATCCTCCTGATCCGCCTGGAGCCGGACGAGATCAAGTCCGCCAAGCAGTTGGACTGGTCGTACGAAGGCATCGTCGCGTACTCGAAGATCTGCACCCACGTCGGCTGCCCGATCGGTCTGTACGAACAGCAGACGCACCACCTGCTGTGCCCGTGCCACCAGTCGACGTTCGACCTGGCCGACGACGGCGCCGTGGTCTTCGGACCGGCCGCGCGCTCGCTGCCGCAGTTGAGGATCGCCGTCAACAACGAGGGCTACCTCGAAGCCGTCGGCGACTTCGCGGAACCCGTCGGCCCGAGCTTCTGGGAGCGTGGCTGATGGCTACGACGCACGGCGCGAACGCGCCGACGGGTCCGGTTCCCGACAACGCCGCGACCAAGACGGCGGACTACTTCGACGAGCGGCTGGGCTTCTACGGCGCGGCCAAGAAGAACCTCCGCAAGGTCTTTCCGGACCACTGGTCGTTCATGCTCGGCGAAGTCGCGCTCTACAGCTTCATCATCATCCTGCTGACCGGCGTCTGGCTGACGCTGTTCTTCAAGCCGAGCATGACCGAGGTCGTCTACGACGGCTCGTACGTGCCGCTGCAGGGCATCCACATGTCCGAGGCGTACGCGTCGACCCTGGACATCAGCTTCGACATCCGCGGTGGCCTGGCGATCCGTCAGATCCACCACTGGGCCGCGCTGATCTTCGTGGCGTCGCTGTTCGTCCACATGTTCCGCATCTTCTTCACCGGTGCGTTCCGCAAGCCCCGCGAGATGAACTGGCTGTTCGGGTTCCTCCTGCTGGTGCTCGCGATGGTGAACGGCTTCACCGGCTACTCGCTGCCGGACGACCTGCTGTCCGGTACGGGTCTGCGCATCGCGGAAGGCGTGGTCCTGGCGATCCCGCTGGTCGGCACGTACCTGCAGTTCTTCCTGTTCGGCGGTGAGTTCCCCGGCCACGACATCGTGCCGCGGCTGTTCACCATCCACGTGCTGCTGGTCCCGGCGATCATGGTCGGCCTCCTGACCGTCCACCTGATCCTGGTCTTCTACCACAAGCACACGCAGTTCCCGGGCGCCGGGAAGACCGAGAAGAACGTCGTGGGCCTGCCGCTGCTGCCGGTCTACACCGCCAAGGCGGGCGGCTTCTTCTTCATCGTCTTCGGCATCACCGCGCTGCTGGGCGGCCTGGTCCAGATCAACCCGATCTGGTCGTACGGCCCCTACAACCCGGGGCAGATCACGGCCGGTTCGCAACCCGACTGGTATATCGGCTTCCTGGAGGGCTCCCTGCGGCTCATGCCGAACTGGGAGACCAACCTGTGGGGCCACACCGTCAGTTGGAACGTCCTGATCCCGTCACTGGTGGTCCCGGGCGTGATGTTCACGTTCATCGCCGCCTACCCGTGGCTGGAGGCGTGGGTCACCGGTGACAAGCGCGAGCACCACCTGCTCGACCGCCCGCGCAACGTCCCGGTCCGCACCGGCCTGGGCGCGGCGTGGATCGCGATGTACCTGGTGCTGTGGCTCGGTGGCGGCAACGACGTCATCGCGACCCACTTCCACCTGTCGATCAACGCGATCACGTGGACGTTCCGGATCCTGTTCTTCGTGGCCCCGGTGATCGCCTTCGTGGTGGCCCGCCGGATCGCGATGGCGCTCCAGCGCCGGGACCGCGACAAGGTCCTGCACGGCCGCGAGACGGGCATCATCAAGAAGCTGCCGCACGGCGAGTTCATCGAGGTGCACGAGCCCCTCGACGCCGAGCGCCTGCACTTCCTGACGCAGCACGAGCAGCCGCAGCCGGCCGAACTGCCGCCCGCGGTCGACGAGAACGGTGTCGCGCGCAAGGTGGGAGCCGGCGAGAAGCTGCGGGTGCGGCTGTCGCGCTGGTACTTCGACGAGAAGATCGAGAAGCCCACCGCGGAGGAGTACAAGGAGATCACCAGCGGCCACGGCCACCACTGATCCCCTGCACCGATTCACGAACGACTGCTGACGCCACATCAGCGGACCGAGGCCCCACCGGCATTCCGGTGGGGCCTCGGCGTTCCCCAGGGCGGTGTTCCTGCGGATCCGCGGATCACTTGGTCGTGCCCCGGCGGCGCTGGGAACCGAGCCAGGGGCAACGCCGCGCCCGGTGAGGGCAGTCGCAGACCCCGACGGGCACAGGGACCAAGACGGGTGCACCGCCGTGCCCGGTGAGGACAGCAGCAGACCCCGACGGACCGGGAGGCCGGGAGGGGGCCGGGAGGGCCGGCGGAGCCCTCTTGGAGGGCCGCGTCGCCGGCTTAGGAGGCTTCCGGCTGCCCCCGTCGGCCTTCCGGAGCCTCAGACGGTCGTGGGAGCGCCTGTGACCGTCGCGCCGGCCGCGCTGCTCTCCAGCCAGCGTTCGAACGGCAGGTTCCATTCGCCGTAGCCGTTGCCGGTCGTCTCCATCACCTTGTCGCTGCCGGTGTTGACGACGTTGACGACGTCGCCGATGTTGACGACGCCGAAGTACCAGCGGGCGTCCTCGGTGCTCATGCCGACGCAGCCGTGGCTGACGTTCGCGACGCCCTGGGACGCCACCGACCACGGGGCCGCGTGCAGGTACTCACCGCTCCACGTCACCCGTGCGGCCCAGTAGACGTCGAGGCGGTACGCCTCCGAACTGCCCTCCGCGATCCCGACCGTGGTGCCGTCCATGACGACGTGCTGCTCCTTGCCGAGGATCACCTTCGTACCGGAGCGGGTGGTGAAACCGGGCTTGCCGGTGGTCACCGGAACCGTGCGCAACACCTCGCCGTCACGCGTGACCATCATCTGGTGGGCGGCGGCGTCGACGGTCGTGATGACCGCGGGGCCGATCGCGAAGTCGGCGCCCTGGCCGTCCGCGCCGTAGACGCCGTCGTCGCCCATGGGCAGCCCCTGAAGGTCGCCGGAGACGGAGACCTTGGTGCCCGCGGGCCAGTACTCCTTGGGACGGAAACGGACGGTCGTGTCGTCGATCCAGCCCCAGGCGCCCTCGACCGGGATCGACGTCGCGACGACCAGGCGCTCCTCGACGGCGGCGCGGATCTTCGGATCCTTGATCTCGTGGTCGAATTCGATGCTGATCGGCATGCCGACGCCGACGGTCGCGCCTGTCTCCGGGGTGATGCTCTTCACCCCGATCAGCGATTTCGGAGTGGAGGTGGTGAAGGTCGACGTCCGGGTGCCGGTCAGGCCGTGCTCGTCGACCGCGGTGGCGCGAACCGTGTACGCGGCGCCGTACCCGAGAGGCCGCGTACTGTGCCACGAGGCGCCTCCGGCGCTCATCGCCCCGGGGACGACCGAGCCGTCCGCCGCCGTGAGCACCACCTCGGTGAGATGACCGCCGCCGGCGCCGACGCTGACGACCGTCTCGGGTGCGACGCCCTCGCTGCCGTCCTGCGGGGTGAGTGTGAACCTCGCGGTGCTGACGGTGGGCTTGTCGGGCGGCGGTCCGCTGTCGCTCCCGCCCAGGGAGCAGCCGCCGAGGGCCAGCGTCGCCGCCGCGGTCAGGGCTATGGAGCACCGTGTCCGTCGGCGGCCGAGGGTGTGCGTCATGCCGTGCACCTGGCACCTCCTGCTTCGGGTCCTGCGTCGGACGGCAGCACTTGCCCCAGTCTCACCCGAATTGCCGGTATCCGGCCGGGCGATACGCCCTTTCGGGGGATGTCCGGCCTCGAACGCG
>NZ_JBPKBI010000002.1:580705-582181 GCF_051388935.1 Yinghuangia sp. YIM S10712 | reverse complement strand
CGTCTCCGAAGAGACCCCCCCCGACGGGTACCTCGGTCTGCTCGCGATTTGACGCGTACTACGCGGCGCCGGCCAGCGCGCTGCCCTTGCGCCAGGTCTCCCAGTCGATGTTCCAGTCGCCGAAGCCGTTGCCCGGCGCGAGCTTCTTCTCGGTGCCGTTGATCACCTCGACGACGTCACCGGAGTTGACCAGGTCGAAGAAGATCTTGGCGTTGGCGGTGCTCAGGCCGATGCAGCCGTGGCTGTCGTTCATCTTGCCGAACTTGCCCTCGTTCCAGGGTGCGGCGTGCGAGTACGTGCCGGACGCGGACAGGTGCACGGCGTACCGGACGTTGTCGATGTCGTACGCGTTGGCGAGGCCCACGGTCTCGGAGTTCATGCGGATGCCGTCCACCTTGTCCATCACGACCATGACACCGGTCCAGGTGGGGTACGACGGACCGCCCGCAGAGATCGGCAGGTTGTGGATGACCTGGCCGTTCTTGGCGATCGTCATGTGCTTGGTCGCCAGGTCGGCGGTCGCCACGATCGAGTCCCGGACGGTGAACGTGCCGCCGCGGTTCTTCTCGCCGTAGGTTCCGTCGCCCGACTTCGCGCCGGCCAGGTTCGCCGCCCACGTCACCTTGGTGCCGGGCTTCCAGTACTCCTTGGGCCGGTAGTCCACGCGGTCGTTGCCGTCGTGGTCCTTGAGCCAGCTCCACGAGCCTTCGGTGGCGGGTTCGGACACGACGCTGAGATTGCGCTCGATCGCGGCCTTGTCCTTGATGGGCTTGTCGAACTTGATCGAGATGACGCCGCCCACGCCCAGGGTGTCGCCGTCGGTCTCGTCGGGCCTGAAGGAGTAGTCGAACGTCTTCGTCGCGGCAATGGTGGTGAAACTGCTGTTCGCGGTGACCTCGGCGCCGTCCGCGTTGGCGGCCTTCGCAGCCACCGTGTACTTCGCGCCGTTGGCCAGCGGCGTCTTCGGCGTCCACTTCGCACCGTCGGGCGACGTCGTCCCCTCGACGGTCTTGCCCTTGTCGTCGGTGACGACGACCGAAGTGACCTTGCCGCTGGTCGCGTTGACCGCGAGCACGCCGTCGGTCTCGACCGACTTCGCGCCGTCCGCCGGGGTGACGGCCAGTGCGGCGGGTGCCGCGGGCGGCTTGTTCTTGCCGCCTCCCCCTCCGGCGTCGGCGGATATGCCGCCGCTCGGCGTGCCCTCCGGCTTGCTGTCGCCCCCCGACGAACATGCCGTCAAGAACAGGGGTACGACCAGCAGACCTGCGGCCAGCCTGGCGGCCCCCGTACGCGTCGCTCCTGTGAAACGGGGCACGCGATCCCTCCCTATGTCGCTTCCGCAGACCTGGCTGCGAGCCCTATGCGCTGCATTTGACGTCCCCCCAGCGCCCCGGGGTTCCAAGATTCGGAGACAGTCACACAACGGTGACAACTCCGGGACGTGGATTGAGAATTCGTCCCGGCTTCGTCCCGATA
>NZ_JBPKBI010000002.1:574238-580595 GCF_051388935.1 Yinghuangia sp. YIM S10712 | reverse complement strand
CCCCCCCCCCCCCCCCCCCCCCCCCCCCCCCCCCCCCCCCCCCCCCCCCCCCCCCCCCCCCCCCCCCCCCCCCCCCCCCCGGTGCCGTGCGGTGAACCGCGGTGGCTCCTTCACGGAGTCACTGGTTCTGGTTCTCGCCTCGGTAGTACTCGAAGACCCAGGCGAACAGGCCGATGCCGACGATCGGCGCGGCGAAGTAGCAGATCCACCAGCCGAAGATGATGCCGAGGAACATCAGCGAGCCGCCCACCGCCAGAGTCAGCGGCGCCCAGCTGTGCGGGCTGAAGAAGCCCAGGTCGCCGGCATCGTCGGCGATGTCGCCCTCTTCGTTGTCCTGCGGGAGCAGCTCGCTGCGCCGCGCGGTGAACCAGAGGTAGTAGCCGATCATGATCGACAGACCGAATGCCAGGGCCAGGGCCGTGGTTCCGGTCGGATCCTCCGACAGCACCCAGTAGATGATGGTGACCGGGAGGAGGAAGATCGCAACCAGCGTCATGAGCGCGCCGATGAACTTCACCGCTCACTCTCCTTGCCCGCCGTGACGGCCTGCCGGTCGTCGCCCAGGTAGTCCAGGGCGGCGATTTCGGGGTGGTGGAGGTCGAACGCCGGCGATTCGGACCGAATACGCGGCATCGAGGTGAAGTTGTGCCGCGGCGGCGGGCACGAGGTCGCCCATTCGAGCGAACGGCCGTAGCCCCACGGGTCGTCGACCGTGATCTTCTTGCCGTACTTGTGCGTCTTCCACACGTTGTACATGAACGGCAGGATCGACATACCGAGCACGAACGAACCGATGGTCGACACCATGTTGAGTGCGGTGTAGCCGTCGGAGGCGAGGTAGTCGGCGTAGCGGCGCGGCATGCCCTCGGCGCCCAGCCAGTGCTGGACGAGGAAGGTGGTGTGGAAGCCGACGAACAGCGTCCAGAAGGTGATCTTCCCGAGGCGTTCGTCGAGCATCTTGCCGGTGAACTTGGGCCACCAGAAGTGGAATCCGGCGAACATCGCGAAGACGACGGTGCCGAAGACGACGTAGTGGAAGTGCGCGACGACGAAGTACGTGTCGGACACGTGGAAGTCCAGCGGCGGCGACGCCAGGATGACGCCGGTCAGACCACCGAACACGAAGGTCACCAGGAAGCCGATGGTCCACAGCATCGGTGTCTCGAAGGACAGCGAGCCGCGCCACATCGTGCCGATCCAGTTGAAGAACTTCACGCCGGTCGGCACCGCGATGAGGAACGTCATGAACGAGAAGAACGGCAGCAGCACCGACCCCGTCACGAACATGTGGTGCGCCCACACCGTGACCGACAGACCAGCAATCGCGATCGTCGCGCCGATCAGGCCCTTGTAGCCGAACATCGGCTTGCGGGCGAACACCGGGATGATCTCCGACACGATGCCGAAGAATGGCAGCGCGATGATGTACACCTCAGGGTGCCCAAAGAACCAGAACAGGTGCTGCCACAGGATCGGCCCGCCGTTGGCCGGATCGAAGATGTGGGTACCGAACTTCCGGTCCGCCTCCAGCGCGAACAGCGCGGCGGCCAGAACCGGGAACGCCATGAGGACCAGGATCGAGGTCAGCAGGACGTTCCAGCAGAAGATCGACATCCGGAACATCGTCAAGCCGGGCGCGCGCATCGCGATGATGGTCGTGATGAAGTTGACCGCACCGAGGATCGTGCCGAAGCCGGACATCGCCAGACCCATGATCCACATGTCGGCGCCGATGCCGGGCGAGCGCACCGAATCCGACAGCGGGGCGTACGCGAACCAGCCGAAGTCGGCCGCGCCCTGCGGGGTGAGGAACCCGGCGACCGCGATGATCGAGCCGAACAGGTAGAGCCAGTACGCGAACATGTTCAGCCGCGGGAACGCCACGTCGGGCGCGCCGATCTGCAGCGGCATGATCCAGTTCGTGAATCCGGCGAACAGCGGCGTCGCGAACATCAGCAGCATGATCGTGCCGTGCATCGTGAACGCCTGGTTGAACTGCTCGTTCGACATCACCTGCGTGCCCGGACGGGCCAACTCGGCGCGCATGAACAGCGCGAGGAGGCCGCCGATGCAGAAGAAGACGAACGACGTGATGAGGTACAGGCTGCCGATGGTCTTGTGGTCGGTGGTGGTCATCCACTTGACCACGGCATTGCCGGGAGCCTTGCGACGCACCCCCGACGCGCCCACCGCCACGCTCTGTGGCTCGTTGAGGATGGTCACTTTTCACTTCCCGCGTGCTCGGACTCGACCGCGTGTTCGGGCTCGACCGGCATGTTGATCTGGCTGCGGACCGCCCCGGTCTGCCCCTTCGCCTTCAGCTCCGCGAGGTGCTTCTGGTACTCGGCAGGGGTGACGATCTGCACGTTGAAGAGCATGCGGGAATGGTCGGCACCACACAGCTCCGCGCACTTGCCGTCGTAGTGGCCCAGAACCTGGGGCGTGATCTCGAACTTGTTCGTCTTGCCGGGGATGATGTCCATCTTGTAGAGGAACGACGGCACGAAGAACGAGTGGATCACGTCAGGCGAGTTCAGCTCGAACTGCACCTTCTGGTTCTGCGGCAGATAGAGCGTCGGAATGTCGCCGGGCGTTCCGATGTCGTAGACCGCGCCGGTCTCGTTCATCGGGCCTTCCTTGTAGTTGAAGGCCCAGTTCCACTGGAAACCGACGACCTCGATGACGTTGACCGACGCGAACGCGGGGTCGGACGCCTTCGTCGTCTTCTGAAGCTCGGTCTCGTCGCGGGCGGTGAAGTAGAAGAAGACCGCGATGATGATGCCGGGGATGACCGTGTACAGGACCTCAAGGGGGAGGTTGTACCGGGTCTGCGGCGGGATCTCCTGCTTCGTGCGGCTGCGCCTGTGGAAAACGATGCTCCACAGGATGAGCCCCCACACCACAGCGCCGACGATGAGGGCTGCAATCCAGGATCCCTGCCAGAGCGAGAGAACCCTGTGCCCTTGCTCGGTCGCCGGATTCGGCAGACCGAGTCGGGGCAGATCCTTGGAGTCGACGGAGCAGCCGGTGGCGGTCGCAGTGACGAGGCCCAGAGCCAGCAGCTGCGGCACCCTGCGCCGCATCCAGCGCCGCGGCGAGCGGTCGGAGCCGTAGGGACTCACGTAGCGCCTTCCCGATGTCTCGCCCATAACGGCGGTCCGGCCGGGAACTTCGTCCCCTGGTTGTCCGTCGCACGGGCAGGTTTGGATGATTCTGCGGGGCAACCCTACTGGAGCGGAATTCGGGTCGCGCGCGGAGGTCCGGTGTGGCGGTGGACGTGAAAGTGACGAGCCGTCCGATCGAGTGAACGGTACCGATGTACATGCGCGCGCGTGCTCGGATTAGCGTCGGGTTATGGCGTACTTCGACGCGGCCTCGTCCGAACCCCTGCATCCCGCCGCGCGTTCGGCTTTCCTCAGCGCGTTGGAAGAGGGCTGGGCCGATCCCGCGCGGCAGTACCACGACGGCAGACGGGCCCGCCTACTGCTGGATGCCGCCCGCGAGACGGTGGCGTCGGTGCTCGGCGTGCGCCCGGACGAAGTGTCGTTCACGACCTCGGGGACTCAGGCGGCGCAGTTGGCGTTGCTGGGCACCCTGGCGGGCCGGCGCCGCGTGGGCGCGCACGGGGTGGTGAGCGCGGTCGAGCATTCGGCGGTGCTGCACGCCGCCGAATTGCACGAGTCACGCGGCGGAGAAATCACTCGTACGGTGGTCGGTCGCGACGGGCGTGTGGATCTTGCGGCACTCGCCGCGGACCTGCGCGACGACACCGCGGCGGTCGCCCTACAGAGCGCCAACCACGAAGTGGGCACGCTCCAGCCGGTCGCGGAGGCCGCCGAACTGTGCGCGGCCCGGGGAATTCCGCTGGTCGTCGACGCCGCGCAGTCGGTCGGGCGGATCGCGGTGCCGGACGGCTGGTCGGTGCTCGCCGCGAGTGCCCACAAATGGGGTGGTCCGGCGGGTGTCGGGGTTCTGGTCGTGCGCAAGGGCACGCGGTACACCTCGCCGCTGCCGTACGACGAACGCGAGGCGCGGCGCGTGCCGGGCTTCGTCAACGTCCCGGCCGTCGTCGCGGCGGCGGTCGCGCTGGGTGCGGTGGCGACCGGGTCCGACGAGGAGAACCTCCGCCTGTCCGCGCTGGTGGACCGGATCCGGGTCCGGGTGCCCGAGATCGTGCCGGACGTCGAGGTGGTCGGCGATCCGGTCGCGCGGCTCCCGCACCTGGTGACGTTCTCGTGCCTGTATGTCGACGGCGAGGCGCTGCTGACGGCGCTGGACCGAGCGGGCTTCGCGGTGTCGTCGGGCTCGTCGTGCACGTCGTCGACACTGACGCCCAGTCATGTCCTGGAAGCCATGGGGGTGTTGACGCAGGGCAATGTGCGGGTGTCACTTCCCCGCGGAACGCCGGAGGCCGAAGTGGACCGGTTCCTGGCGGTGTTGCCGAAGATCGTCGCGGACCTGCGTGCGGTGACGGGTACCGCGTCGGCGGGCGCGCCGGTGGCCGAGGCTCCCGAGGCGCCCGCGGCGGACGAAGGCTCCCCCGCGCTGGTCCTGGACACGCTCGGTCGTCGCTGCCCGATCCCGATCATCGAACTCGCCCGGCACATCGGGGACATCGCGTCCGGCGCGGTGATCGCGGTCCTGTCGGACGACGAGGCGGCCCGGCTCGACGTGCCGGCGTGGTGCGACATGACCGGCCACGAATATGTGGGCGAGCGGCCGGGCGAGACAGGCGGGGTGGCCTATCTCGTCCGGCGCGCCTGAGCGTCCCGGTGTTCCCGGCGCTGCCGGGGAGGAAGGGGCGAAAGAGCGGGAGGGTCAGATCTTGAGGTGGGAGTCCACCTCGGCGGCGGCGTCGTCGCCGTAGGCCTGGGCCAGGCGGGCCAGGAACGGGTCGCGGCGCAGGGTGTACTCCTGCGTGCCGACGGTTTCGATGACCAGTGTGGCGAGCATGCAGCCGACCTGCGCGGAGCGTTCGAGGTCCAGCCCCCACGCGAGTCCGGCGAGGAAGCCGGCGCGGAATCCGTCGCCGACACCGGTCGGGTCGGCCTTGCGGCGCTCCTCCGCGCAGGGCACGTGGATGGTGGCCTCGCCGCGCTGGTCGATGCGCACGCCCTTCGGGCCCAGGGTCGTGACGCGGATCGCGGCGCGGTCCAGGATCTCCTCGCCGGACCAGCCGGTTTTCTCCTCGATGAGCGCGGCTTCGTACTCGTTGGTGAAGAGGTACTTCGCGCCGTCGACCAGGTTGCGGATGTCGTGCCTGCCCATGCGCGCGAGCTGCTGGGACGGGTCTGCGGCGAACGTGTAGCCGCGCTCGCGGCACTCCTCGCTGTGCCGCAGCATCGCCTCGGGGTCGTTCGCGGCGATGACCACCAGGTCGATGCCGCCGACGCGTTCGGCGATCGGGCGCAGCTCGATCTCGCGGGCCTCGCTCATCGCGCCGGTGTAGAAGGAGGCGATCTGGTTGTGGTCCTCGTCCGTCGTGCAGAGGAAGCGCGCGGTGTGGTGGGTCTCGGAGATGTGCACCGAGTGGGTGTCGACGCGGTGCCGGTCGAGCCACGAGCGGTAGTCGGTGAAGTCGGCGCCGGCTGCGCCGACGAGGATGGGGTTGAGCCCGAGGCAGCCCATGCCGAAACAGATGTTCGGAGCACAGCCGCCCCGGCGCACGTCGAGGCGGTCGACGAGGAACGACAGGGAGACCCGGTGCAGCTCCTCGGGGAGCAACTGGTCGGCGAAGCGGCCGGGGAAGGTCATCAGGTGATCGGTCGCGATCGACCCGGTCACGGCGATGCGCACGGACTGGCTCCAGGAGTGAGGCGGGCGGCGTGCCCTTGTGTGGGCCCACCTGAACCCGCTCACGGTACCGGCCGCATGTTAAGCGGGCGACGCGGCGCAGCAGGGGTGGTCCGGGGTGGGCTGGGCGTATGGCGAGGGCGTTCGGCTGCGCGCGGGCGGTGCGAACAGGGAATCAACGCTCGGTGTCCGAGAAACTACCGGCTGGTAAACGATGCCGAGGTCAGGACCGCGCTCTAGGCTGAAAGGGTCCCCAGTGACTTATGGCAAGGAGTCCCGATATGTCCGCTCAGCCGGTGTCGGCGCGCTCGTACCTTCCGCCGAGCGGCGAGGCCGAGTCCATGGCCGAGCTCCGCGGCGACTGCGCGCGCATCGACGTGTCGTGGACCGCCTCGCACGCGGTTCCGCCGCGGCCGGTGGCGCCGTCCCCGTCGACCGCCCCGGCAGTGGACGTCCCCGCGCGCGGCGCCGCGAGGGTTGCCGGTCTCGCCGAGTTCGGCGACTGAGTCTCGGGTCTCGTTTTTCTGCACTGGTCCCGCACATGTGTGAGGCGGCAGCCCAAGG